>NZ_JBHSGW010000029.1:0-896 GCF_042652765.1 Flavobacterium ponti | reverse complement strand
ATATGTTTAAGAAATTAGGTAATGCTTATTACTTCAATGCAGAATTAGACAAAGCAGCTCAGTGGTATGGAAAACTAATGGACTTAAATCAAGAAGTGGAGCCTGAATATTATTTTAGATATTCACAATCCTTAAAATCGTTAGGAGAATATACAAAAGCTAACGAAATGTTAGAAAAATTCAACCAAGCAAAAGCAGATGATTCTCGTGCTCAAAAATACGAAGCAACGAAAAATTATCTAGAAATCATTGAAGAAAATTCAGGTCGATATGCTGTTGAAAACGCAGGAGCTATCAATTCAAAATATTCTGATTATGGTTCAGCTTTTTTGGGTGAAGAATTAATTTTCGCTTCAGCGAGAGATACTGGAGGAATTTTTAAAAGAAAACACAAATGGACCAATCAATCGTTTACCAATTTGTATCAATCAAAAGTAAATGGTGATGGAAATTTAGAAGAAGCCGAAAAATTCTCAAAGTCAACCAATTCAAAGTTCCATGAATCTACACCTGTTTTTACAAAAGATGGAAAAACAATGTACTTTACCCGAAACAACTATGTAGATGGGAAAAAAGGAAAAAGTGGTGAAAAAGTAATACTCTTAAAAATCCTAAAAGCTACTTTGGTAGATGACAAATGGGAAAATGTTGTTGAATTACCTTTTAATAGCAATGAATATAGCACAGCACATCCAGCACTTTCACCAGATGATAAAACCTTATACTTTGCTTCAGATATGCCAGGAACACTTGGAATGTCTGACTTATATAAAGTATCAATCAATGGAGAAAGCTATGGAGAACCAGAAAATTTAGGACCAGTTTTCAACACAGAAGCTAGAGAAACATTTCCATTTATGAGTGACGAAAACGAATTATACTTTGCCTCAGACGGA
>NZ_JBHSGW010000028.1:0-125691 GCF_042652765.1 Flavobacterium ponti | reverse complement strand
CATTGGATCAATACCTAAATTGTGAACATGGAGTGCTCCAAAACTTTTTGGTCTAACTTTAACTTTAACCATTCCTTGAGAACCATAAGCTTTTCTAAGTACTACACTGTCATTAGGCGCTATGTCTAGCACAAAAGAAGCTTCATCAGAAACATTACCCATAGCAGTATTTGCTATTTCATCTTCTAATTCATACAAAGCACTTTGAATATTAGGTTTGTTTTTTAAATCATTTAACTCTTCGCAAGGAGTTTCTTGAATTAATTCTTCTTCCAACTCTGGGCAAGTTGGACAAGGAGGTACAACGTTAATAATTATAGGATTGCCTAAATCAGTACTACTTGTAGTAGAGCCACCAGTTCCATAAGTTTGTCCAACACCTGTATAAGTATTATTGTTAGTATTACTTGTTGTATAATCATATCCATAAGTAAACCCAGTACCAGTTCCAGAACCACTATCTCCACTCGTAGAAGTGTTATTTGTGTTTGTATTACTTGTAGTTCCTGTATTATTACCCGCTGTTGTGTTTGTACCACCACTTGTAGTAACTACCCCAGTACAAGGGTTTATTGTGACAACAAAAGTATTGTGACAATTTGGACCCGCTGAATGAATAGGAGTTCCATTATTATAATTCCAATTACAAAATAGAAAAGAAACAGGAGGGCAAGGTCCTCCGTTTAATGCTTCCTTGTTTGAAACATCTATATTGTCATCGACTAAATATTTTATTTCATTATCAGATGAAAATGAAAAAGAATCATCACTTGTTGGTATAATATCAGAAGTTAGATTATATTTAATTTTTGCAATATCAGTTAAAAATGTTTCTTTATCTATATTAATAACTAGATTTTCAAAATAGACACCATCAACAATTGTATCACTTTTAATTAATATACTATAAGCAATTTTATCAACCGTTTCTGTAACTTTAACTGGAGCATCATAAATTGTAAATCCATATGTATCTTCCATAACACTTCTACCAAAAGCATCTGTTTTTCTTACTTTATATTTTGGTATTTTTTTTACGGCTTTGTTAAAATTGTTTGTTTTGAATAAGTCATTGTATTTCATTTCAGTAACTTTTGCATGAACATGGTCATGTGCTTGATTTTCTTGTGTTTTGTCATCTTCATACTGACAAGAAACAATAATTATACCCAAAAGAAGGAATAATAAAATTTTAAAATTTTGTTTTTTTCTCATAAGCTAAACGTTATTAGTAAATATTTATTTTTAGGCAATTTTTTTAAAATGTTGCCTACAACTAATAAATTATATCAAAAATCATTTTTTGATATTGTAAACTTATCATACAAAATTTAAATAAAAATACAGAAAAACTGTAAAAATCAAATTGTATTTGAGCTTTTTTTGATGGATTTTACAGAAAAACTATAAAATTCTAGTTTTGGAGTAATAATGAGGTTGAAAGATGAGAAAATTTATATAGAAAAAATGAAAGAATGTTTTATAGATTAAAACTTTAACTTATATAAATTTTTGAACTTTGGCTTCTCTGATGATATCTTCGTCATTTCCTTTTTCTATATTGAAAAAACTTTTGATTTTTACTTTTCGTTTATCTATTGCACTTATGGTTAACGGTAAATAGTCCACCAAGCTCTTGTTTTTTACACCATCAGCAAGTAACGTAATTATTTGAATATCAATTTCATCCAAGAAAAAATTACTATCGGTCAATCGTTTTTGAGCTTCTAACATGGTTAAACTGTAATACTTCTTGCCTTCGAAAACTGTTTTAAAAGCTTCGTTTAATTCGTTAGAAGTAATATCACTTTTGATTAAAATAGCATCAGGATTCTGGTTGACATACAATTGATACAATAAAAAATGCTCAGCGTGTGAAGTAATAACTATAGTTTTGGCTGCTAAATTTGTTGTTCTCACTAGTGGAATTAAATCACCTCCAGACACTAAATTCAATGTTTGACTAGCAGGTATTGTCAAATCTATAACCACGGCATCAAACTTATTAGCATTTACTGGAAAATGTAATACTTCATAGGCTTCTTGACAAGAATTTGCAGTTTGGATATTAAAAATATAACCATGAGGGTTGAAGGACAATATACTTCTGTAGCCTTCAATCATTGTAAGATGATCGTCTATGATTAAAATATTTTTTAGCATAATTAAACGGTTATTTTGTTTATAGGAATGTTGATGAAAAGAGTAGTTCCTTGATTGGTTGTAGAAAATATTTTAAATTTCCCTTTCAAAAATGTCGCTCGTTCTTTAATGTTTTTTAGTCCTATGCCACTTTTTACTTTTTGGGTATCTAAACCTATTCCATCATCTGAAATTTTAATTACTAAAACAGTATCCTCAAGCGTTAAACTGACACTACAATTTTTGGCTTGAGCATATTTGAGACAATTGATAATACTTTCTTGGATGATTCTATAGCAATTTAGTTTAGCTTCAGCTGAGAAGGTTTCCCATTTTATTTTGGGGTCAAAATGATACGAAATTTTGGTCGTATCCTCGTCATTATTCCAATAAATGGCTTGAATTATGGCTTCAAAATTATTACTTTTTTCAAAAACTTCTTTGGATAAATCGTGTGAAAGGGTTCGTATTTCTTTTTCTACGGTTTGTATTTCATCAACGTATGTTAAACAGTTCACGATAGTTTTATCTGTTCTATCTCTTTTTAAGGCATACAAATTGAACCTGATGGCTGCTAATTTATTCATCACACCATCATGAAGTTCTTTGGCTATTCTTTGTTTTTCAATGGTTCTGCCTTCCTCATACTTTACTTGTTGGTCAAGCATCAACTGGTATATTTGTTCATTGCTTTTTTGTTGGTTATTTTCAAAAAGCAATTGTTTCTGCTTTTGTTTTTGCCAAAAATATACAAATCCAAGCGTAAACAATAATATACCTATGAGAGCATAATAAATGATTTGTTTGTTTTGTTGGGCTAACACTTCATTTTCATTGTTTAATTCATCTACTCTATACTCAATTCGAGCAAACGTATTTTGAATTTTTTTATCAACAGCAGCAATACTATCCGAAAGCTTTATATATTCATTGGAATAGTACTTCGCTTTCTCAGGAAAAACATTTGTTAATTGTTTCAATGATATCAACTTATCTCTAAATGCATTTTTATTGACTGAAATATTATATGCTTCAAGTGCACTTTCTTGAGATTTTTTTAATTGGTTTTGTCTAAAAAAATATTCAGATAATTGAATTTTAGGTAATGCCAATGAAAGATTTAATTCATTATAATTTTCAATAATTTCATTAAACTCTTCTTCAACGTTATTTTGTCCTCCATTATAAAATCTTGAAAGTATAAGATTTTGCTTTGCATAGGTATAAATTTGAAAATTATTTTTTTTGAAATCTTTTATTTTAATAGCTTTAGCATAATACTCTATAGCTTTAGAATAATCCTCTTTTTTAAAATACACTAAACCTAGATTATTTAATGCAATACTTATGGATATGTCATCATCATCAATATTATTTGCTAATTCAAGTGCTAATTTTAAATAATAAATTGCTTCATCAAAATCTTTTAATTCTATTTTACATAAACCAACTATGGAATAAGCAACATTCAATTTAATTACATCATTTTTTTTCTTTAGAAAGGATAGTGATTTTAAAATAGTTGTTTCACTACCTAAATAATCTCCATTATAATACTGTATTGAAGCTTTTTGAACTGACAAATCATTTGATTCAAATATTTGATTGTTAAGAACATAAAGTTGTTGAGCTTTATCAAAATAAAAATATGCACTATCTTTAATGTTATTTCTTAAAAAATAGTGCCCATAATTTATAGTGCTTTTTATTATTCTTGAAGTATCTTTCGTCTTTATAGACTCAATTAAATTTCGTTTTGCAACATCTTTATATTCATTAAAGAAATCTAATTTATAATAATTATAAGCAATTGTATCATTATTTTTTATTCTTATTGAATCATTTTTATTGAAGCCATTGAGTCTTAAAACTTTATCATTTAATATTTTTTTGACTGAATCTGGATAATTAGATGTTCTTATTTCCTGATTATAATAAACAATACTATCTATCAAAGCTGATTGCTTGTTTATATCGTTAGGTTTTTCACAAGAAACAAAATGCAATGCTATTGATACAAGAAGCCAGAAGATTTGTTTTTTCACTTTTTTAGGGTAATAAGATTTTTTGCTAATATATATAAAGTTGTGAATAGTATCTACATAAGGTTAATTTTATCTCGTATAAGTGTAAATTAAACTCTTAAAAAATTAAAAAGGTTACTTGAAAATTTCAAGTAACCTTTTTAAAGACATATATAAATATTAATAAAAATTAATCGGTAAGAACGTAGCTCTCTAAATAAAAAAAGGTTTTAGATTTGTTTTTCTTTTAGGAACAAAGCAAAAATAGATAAGATTTTAAATATAGACACTTATATTTAACTCTTGTTTGTAATATTACTACAAACATGAGTTAAATACATGTTTTGAATTGTAATATTGAATTATCTAATCTTCTTTTGCATCATTAGATGCGTATAATTCAATAATAGTATTAATATTGTCTTTATATGATTTAGAAAAAGGAAGTTTTATCTTTCCTTTATTCAAATAACAGTCAGAATTTCCTAAATGGATTCTAGAAACATATTTAATATTTATAATATGACTGTTGTGAATCCTAACAAAATCATTAGGCAACGAACTCTCAAAATATTTTAATGTTTTAAAAGCTGTTATACTGTCTCCAGAACTTAACATTACATCTGTTGAATTATTGTCTGCTTTTAAATAAACTATGTCATCAAATTCAATAAACCTATAATCACCATATGACTTTACGCAAAGAATGTTGTTTTTTTGTTCGATAATTTGTTCAGGTTGCACTAAAATCGGTTTTGAATCTAAACTTTGTTTAACAATATCTATTAATTCATTTTTTATCTCTTGTGTATCAAATTGAAAATCAACTTTTGTAACTTCATTTTCAATACCATTTTCGATAAAGTTGTGTTTTTTTTCTTCCACAAGCGGAATAGAGTTTGATATCTTTGTATTGTTTAGAAAAGGTTGACTATTTTCAGCTTGAGAAAAATTTACTTGATTTAATAAAGAAGAGAAACTTTTTTCCTTTTTAAATTTTAACAAAGTCTTTATGATATCAATTCTTTGAAAGGGTTTTAGCAGAAAATCATATACATCATATTTCATTGCTTCATAAGCAACTTCTTTTGTATTAGAAATAATAATTATTTTAGGCAAGACAACCATATATTTATACAATTCGTTTACTAAAGTAAAATTACTCTCAGTATTCGAATCAGTTAGGTTTGTTCCTAAAAAAACTACATCTGGACTTTCTTCTAAAATAAGATTCAATCCTTGAGCTGCATTATTTACATAACCAGAGAAATAAAAGTCACCCAAAGTAGAAACATGAGTTTGCAAACTCATGCTACTTTGACTGTTACCGTCAATTATAATATATTTATACGTCATATTTTGAAATCTAATAACCTTAATGATTATTTAGAATCAGTAGTTTGAAGGGTAAAATTGGGGTTTTACGTTTAACAAAGAAAGTTTATTTTGCTCAAAAAAAGGGAAAACCGTAATTTGTTTTTTCAAACAAAAAAATGTTAACAAGTAACTGTTTGTGTTGAAAACCTGTTAATTTACATTTAAAATAGGTTGAAATACATTTTAATTTTATCTATTTTTAAATATAAAACTCATTTTTTTGACGCTTAACATTCGTTTAAAGTTAAAAGTGCTTCTATTCTAAAGCAAGCGTATTGAAAACAAAAATTAATCTTTTGTATAGACTAGAAAAACCTTAATGTTAATAACTAAAAAAAAGACTCGCAAAATAGCGAGTCTTACAAAATATATTGTTACCCAATAGTTACATTTTCATTAACCAATTTCGCATTGAAACCTCATCTGAAATAATTTTTCTTAAATCAGAAATAGTAACTCGTTCTTGTTTCATGGTATCTCTATGACGAATCGTTACGGTTTTATCTTCTATGGTTTGATGATCAACTGTAATACAAAATGGAGTACCAAGTGCATCTTGACGACGATAACGTCTACCAAC
Source organism: Flavobacterium ponti (assembly GCF_042652765.1). NCBI lineage: Bacteria > Pseudomonadati > Bacteroidota > Flavobacteriia > Flavobacteriales > Flavobacteriaceae > Flavobacterium > Flavobacterium ponti. Next base: position 119,568 of record NZ_JBHSGW010000028.1, on the reverse strand, counting down.
AGCATCCTTTTCATCATAAGCTACATTGAAATCCCATTTTAAATCTTCGATAATTTCTTTAGCAATTTCAGGCAAACCATCTTTCTTTACTAAAGGTAGAACAGCTGCTTTAGTTGGAGCTAAAACTGAAGGCAAACGTAAAACAGTTCTAGTTGAACCGTCTTCCAAAGTTTCTTCTTGTAAAGCTTTTGAGAAAACAGCTAAAAACATTCTATCTAAACCAACAGAAGTTTCAACTACATAAGGTACATAGCTAGAATTGGTGTCGTTATCAAAAAACTGTAGTTTTTTACCTGAATGTTCTTCATGAGCTTTCAAATCAAAATCAGTTCTTGAGTGAATTCCTTCTAGTTCTTTGAATCCAAATGGAAAATTAAACTCGATATCAGCTGCAGCATTTGCATAATGAGCTAATTTTTCATGATCATGAAAACGGTAATTTTCTTTTCCTAAACCTAATGATAAATGCCATTTTAAACGTGTTTCTTTCCAATAGTCATAATATTGCATTTCTTCTCCTGGTTTTACAAAAAATTGCATTTCCATTTGTTCAAATTCACGCATTCTAAAAATAAATTGTCTTGCAACAATTTCATTTCTAAAAGCTTTACCTGTTTGTGCAATTCCAAAAGGAATTTTCATTCGACCTGTTTTTTGCACATTTAAGAAATTTACAAATATACCTTGAGCTGTTTCTGGACGTAGATATAAATCCATTGCAGTATCAGCAGAAGCTCCAATCTTAGTGGCAAACATTAAATTAAACTGACGAACTTCTGTCCAATTTTTTGAACCAGAATCTGGACAAGCAATTCCTAATTCTTCAATCAAAGCTTTAACATCAGCTAAGTTATCATTTTCAAGAGATCTTGCTAATCGTTGTAAAATCGTATTTTTTTGTTCTAAATAACCTTTAACACGTTCGTTTGCAGTAACAAATTCTTCTTCGTTAAAAGCATCTCCAAAACGAGCCTTTGCTTTTTCAATTTCTTTTTGAGCTTTGATGTTGATTTTTTCAGCATAATCTTCAATCAAAACATCAGCACGATATCTTTTTTTAGAGTCTTTGTTATCAATTAATGGATCCGAAAACGCATCAACGTGACCAGATGCTTTCCATGTTGTTGGATGCATAAAAATTGCAGCATCAATACCTACAATATTTTCATGCATTTGCACCATGGCTTTCCACCAATATTCTCTAATATTCTTTTTTAATTCAACCCCATTTTGAGCATAGTCATAAACTGCACTCAAACCATCATAAATTTCGCTCGACGGAAAAATATATCCGTACTCTTTTGCATGCGAAACTACGTTCTTAAATAAATCTTCTTGTTTTGCCATGATGCAAAAGTAAAAATTATATAGAATAATAAATAAGATTTTTTATCTTTAATTTAAATTTTTAGCATGCTCAAATCTTTAGTAAATTTATTTTTTCCAAAACTATGCAATGGGTGTAATTCGTTGTTATTGAACAATGAAGATACTATTTGTGTAAAATGCAGACACAACCTGCCTTTAACCTATCATCATAAGATAGAAAACAATGAAATCATGTCAAAATTTTATGGTTTGCTTGATGTGGAATTTACAGCTGCAATGGTATATTTTCATTCTAAAGGAATGGCTCAAGAATTAATTCACAATTTAAAATATAGAAAACAACAAGAAATTGGAACCATTTTAGGAACATTATATGGTAATGAGTTAAAAGAATCCGGAAAGTTAGCTAAAATTGATTTCATTATTCCAACACCTATTCATAAAAAAAGACTACAAGAAAGAGGTTATAATCAAGTAACAACATTTTGTGAAGCTTTGTCCAAAGAATTACAAATTCCTGTTGATAATGAAGTTCTATTTAGAATTAAACACTCCAAAACACAAACAAAAAAATCAAAAGAAAAAAGAGCTGAAATGAAGTCCAATGACTTTGAAATTAGATACAAAGACCATCATGAAGGCAAACATTACCTATTGGTTGACGATGTAATTACAAGTGGAGCAACAATTGAAGCTTGCGCAAAGACACTCTTAGAAATTCCAAACTCGAAAATAAGTTTGCTATCAATTGCTTACACACAATCATAAAAAATAGTGAAAAAAGTATGTTAGCTTTAAATATAGTTGTTATTTTGTGTTTGAATTTTATGTAGTTATGCGAAAAATATATTTTATAATTCTTTTTGTGATTTTAAGTTTATTAGTAACCATTTCAGGTTGTGCTAAAAGAGGTACAATTTCTGGAGGTTTAAAAGATACTATAGCACCTAAAATAATTGGAAGTTCACCCGAAAATTATAAAACTAATTTTACAGGAAAAGAGATTAAAATTGTTTTTGATGAATTAATTAAGGTGAAAGACATAAGCAAACAATTGATTATTTCTCCACCAATGAAAACGGCACCTATTATTGTTCCGCAAGGAAGTGCTAGTAAATTCATTTCTATTAAAATTCAAGATACTTTACAAGAAAATACTACTTATAGTTTCAATTTTGGTCAAAGTATAACGGATAATAATGAAGGAAATCCTTATTCTCAATTCAAATATGTGTTTTCAACAGGTTCCTATATAGATTCATTAACAGTTGTTGGAAAAATTAAAGATGCTTACAATCAAAAGCCTGATAATTTTGTTTCAGTAATGTTATATGATGCACAAACGTTTAAAGATTCAACTGTTTATAAAGAAACTCCTTTATATGTTACGAATACTTTAGACAGTTTAAAAGTATTTGCCTTAGAAAATTTGAAAGAAGGAGAATATTACATTGTTGCTATGAAAGATAAAAACGGCAATAACAAATATGACCCTAAAACTGACAAAATAGGATTTTTAAAAGAACCCATTAAAACTCCTTCAGAAATAGCTTATCAATTAGAATTATTTGCTGAAAAACCAGTATTTAAAGCTGAAAAACCTATTCAGCAAACTACCAATAAGTATTTTATGGCTTATAGTGGAAATACAAAAAACTTAAAAGTAACAGCAAAAACAGGTTCACAAGATATTGATGTTAAAGTAACCAAATTCCCAACAGTTGGAAAAGATTCTGTTCAATTATTTGTTCCAAAAATAGAGTCAGATTCCATTCAGTTTTTTGTTGAAAATGAAGGCTATTCAAAATCATTTGTTTCAAAATACAAGGAACTAAAAGAGACTGATACATTGTCTATAACAACAAAGCAAACAGGAGCATTACGTTTTGTAGATAATTTGGTTTTAAAATCAACAACTCCTTTATCAAGCTTTGATAATTCTAAAATGAAATTAATAAATAAAGATTCAATTGCTCTTGATTTTACGACTGAATACATAGAATTTGAGCAGGAACTTGTCTTTAATTTCAAAAAAGAAGAAGATGAAAAGTACATTTTAGAACTTTTACCTGGTGCAATAACTGATTTTTATGGAGAAACAAATGATACCATAACTCAGAAATTTGGAACGAAAACTTATGCTGATTACGGAAATTTAAGAGTGAATTTAAAGAATGTAAACCGTTTCCCAATAATTGTTGAGTTATTGAATAATAAAGGTAAAGTATTAGCTTCTCAAACTTCAGAAAAAGAGACTGTACTAAATTTTGACTTGGTTGACCCGTTATTATATACTATTAGAGTTATTTATGATGATAACGGAAATGGTGAATGGGACACAGGAAATTTTTTAGAAAAAAAACAAGCTGAAGAAATTATTTACTTTCCAAAAGAAATTGATGTAAGAGCCAATTGGGATGTGGAACAAGAATTTGATTTGAAATATTAGTTTATTATTTCAAAATCATCTTTATCATTTAAAAAATTTAGTTTTTTTCTGGTTTCTAACATTTTATTTTTATCTAACTCCATGATGAAAACACCTAAATTGTCTTCTGCATTTAAAATAATATTTCCCAATTCATCAATTATTTGAGAACTTCCTTCGTATTGATGGTTATTATCATCAAAACCGATTCTATTTACACCAGCAACGTAGCATAAATTCTCAATAGCTCTAGCTTTTAAAAGTGAATTCCATGCATGAGTTCTAACTTTTGGCCAATTGGCAACATAAATCAGTAAATCATATTCTTCATGATTTCTAACAAAAGCTGGAAAACGTAAATCATAGCAAATTTGAGGGCAAATTTTCCAACCTTTATAATCGATTATTATTTTTGAAGTTCCTTTGGTATAAACCTTTTCTTCACCTACTAAAGAAAACAAATGTCGTTTGTTATAAAAATCAATTTTTCCATCAGGATGAACAAATATAAAGCGATTGTAAAAGCTATTGTTCTCTGAAATAACCAAACTACCACAAACAGCGCAATCTTTTTTTAGAGCTAATGCTTTCATCCAAGAAACAGTTTCTCCACTCATAGTTTCAGCTACATTTTCTGGATGCATAGTAAAACCTGATGAAAACATTTCTGGAAGTACAAATAAATCAAACGATTCCTCCTCACTCATAAAATATTCTTTTATGAATGTTCGATTTGATTGCGGATTTTCCCATGCTAAACTGGTTTGGAATAAAGCGATTTTCATTTTTGATAATTTGATTTAAAAATACAAAAAAACGCATCCAATAACGAATGCGTTTTTATATTTAATAAAATCTAACTTTTAGAAACTAGATTTTAAATATTCTCTGTTCATACGAGCAATGTTTTCTAATGAAATTCCTTTTGGACATTCAATTTCACATGCTCCAGTGTTTGTACAGTTTCCAAAACCTTCTTCATCCATTTGACGAACCATGTTTTGAACTCGTTGTGTTGCTTCCACTTTACCTTGAGGTAATAAAGCATATTGAGAAACTTTTGCTCCAACAAACAACATAGCTGAACCGTTTTTACAACTTGCTACACAAGCACCACATCCAATACATGCAGCTGCTTCAAACGCTTTGTCAGCATCATCCTTAGGAACTGGAATTGAATTAGCATCAATAGTATTTCCTGAAGTGTTTACTGAAACGAATCCACCAGCTTGTTGAATTCTATCAAAAGCTTCTCTATCAACTACTAAATCTTTAATTACTGGAAAAGCTTTACTTCTAAATGGTTCAATGTAAATTGTATCACCATCGTTGAACTTTCTCATGTGTAACTGACAAGTAGTTGTTCCTGTTTCTGGTCCGTGAGCTCTACCATTAATGTAAAGTGAACACATTCCACAAATTCCTTCACGACAATCGTGATCGAATGCTACAGGTTCTTTTCTTTCGTTTACTAATTGTTCATTTAATTGGTCTAACATTTCCAAAAACGAACTAGCTGTTGAAACATTATCTAATTTGTATGTTTCGATGTTACCTTTAGAACTAGCATTTTTTTGACGCCAAATTTTTAAGGTTATATTTATATTTTTAGCTGCACTCATAGTATTTTATTTATAGTTTCTAGCTGCAATTTTAATGAATTCATATTTTAATTCTTCCTTGTGAAGTACAGCTTGCGTTGTATCTTGACCTTTGTATTCCCAAGCACTTACAAAAGAGAAGTTTTCATCGTCACGAAGTGTTTCACCTTCAGCATCTTGATATTCATCTCTAAAGTGACCTCCACAAGATTCTTTTCTTTGTAAAGCATCCATTGCCATTAATTGACCTAATTCTAAGAAATCAGCTACTCTTAATGCTTTTTCTAATTCAGGATTTAATTCGTCTGCACTTCCTGGAACATAAACATCTTTATAAAATTCATCACGGATTTGACCAATTTCTTCAATTGCTTCTTTTAGTCCTTTTTCGTTACGAGCCATTCCAACTTTATTCCACATTACATGACCTAAACGCTTATGGAAATGATCCACAGATTTACTTCCGTTGTTGTTTAAGAATTTGTTGATTGTTTCTTTAACGTTGTTTTCTGCTTGTTCGAATTCAGGTGAATCAGTAGCGATTTTTCCAGTTCTAATTTCGTCTGCTAAATAATTTGAAACTGTATATGGTAATACGAAATATCCATCCGCTAAACCTTGCATTAAAGCAGAAGCTCCTAACCTATTTGCTCCGTGGTCTGAGAAGTTTGCTTCACCAGCTACGAAACACCCAGGAATTGTAGATTGTAAATTATAGTCAACCCAAACTCCACCCATAGTATAGTGAACTGCTGGATAAATTTTCATTGGAGTTTCATATGGGTTTTCGTCTGTAATTTTTTCATACATTTCGAATAAATTACCATATTTCTCTTCAATCCATTGTTTTCCTAATTTGATAATTTCTTCTTCAGAAGGGTTATGATTTCCATGTGCATAAGCTACTTCTTTTCCTTTACTCTTAACTTCTGAAGAAAAGTCTAAATAAACTCCTTCGTTGGTGTCATTAGCCTCAATTCCAAACCCTTCATCGCAACGTTCTTTTGCTGCTCTTGAAGCCACATCACGAGGTACTAAGTTTCCAAAAGCAGGATATCTTCTCTCTAAGTAATAATCTCTATCTTCTTCAGCGATTTGTGTTGGTTTTAATTTTCCTGCACGAATGGCTTCAGCATCTTCTTTCCTTTTAGGAACCCAAATACGACCAGAATTACGTAATGATTCAGACATTAACGTTAATTTAGATTGATTTGTTCCATGAACTGGAATACAAGTTGGGTGAATTTGAACATAACAAGGATTTGAAAAAGCAGCACCTTGTTTGTGTATTTTCCATGAAGCTGTAACGTTACTTCCCATTGCATTAGTTGATAAGAAATAAACATTTCCATAACCACCAGAAGCAATAACAACAGCATGAGCAGAATGTCTTTCTAATTCACCTGTTACTAAGTTACGAGCGATAATTCCTCTTGCTTTTCCATCTATTTTAACTAAATCAAGCATTTCGTGACGGTTAAACATTTTTACACGTCCTAAACCAATTTGTCTTGATAAAGCTGAATAAGCTCCTAATAATAATTGTTGTCCTGTTTGTCCAGCTGCATAAAATGTACGTTGTACTTGTACACCACCAAATGAACGGTTATCTAACATTCCACCATATTCTCTAGCAAAAGGAACGCCTTGAGCTACACATTGGTCAATAATATTTCCTGAAACTTCAGCTAAACGATGTACATTTGCTTCACGAGCACGATAATCACCTCCTTTTATAGTATCATAAAATAAACGGTAAATACTATCACCATCATTTTGATAATTTTTAGCTGCATTAATTCCTCCTTGAGCTGCAATTGAGTGAGCTCTTCTTGGTGAATCTTGAAAGCAGAAAGCTTTTACGTTATAACCCATTTCTCCAAGAGAAGCAGCTGCCGAAGCTCCTGCTAAACCAGTTCCAACAACAATAATATCAATTTTCGGTCTATTATTTGGAGCAACTAATTTTAAATGGTCTTTGTAATTGGTCCATTTGTCTGATAAAGGACCTTGTGGTATTTTAGAATCTAACTTCATAATATAGTGATGTTGATTATTTAGTAAAGTGAATGTATAAAGGAATAATAGCAAATAATAAAGGTACAAGTACCGAGAATGCTCTTCCAAAGAATTTTATTCCTGCATTAAATTTTGGATTATTTAATCCTAAAGATTGAAATGCACTTGCAAAACCATGCCATAAGTGAAAACCTAAAGCCAGCATGGCTAAAACATAAAGTAATGTATACACTAATCCATATTTTGCATCTCTAAAAAAATCTAAAGTAATTTTATACAAATCTTTGTATCCTTGAGCAAATTCAACTTTAATTGGCTTAGTGATAAAAAACTTATTTCCTTCAATAACCATGTTTTCACCATCTACTTGATTTACTGGTAAAAATTTATCTTGACCAGAACTAGAGGTGATATAAAAATCTTGTTTCATTCCAGAAGCTTCATCTGTAACTGATAAAGTTTGCAATGGCATATTTTTATCAAAATGCATTTTTGCCCAAAAAGTAATCATGTGCGTTACAATAAAAACTAAAATAACTGTCCCTAAAACTGCCATGTTTCTTGAAGCAAAACTACTATTAGCAGAAGGATCGTTTTTAGCATAAGCAATTGGTCTTGCTTTTTTGTTTTGAATTGCCAACATTATTCCATCAACAGCATGGAATATAATTGAAATGTAAGTTAGGTAAGATAATACTTTAACTGCTGGATTTGTAGTCATAAACAAAGCGTATTGATTAAACGCTGATGCATTATCAGGAACTAATAATTGTAAATTTCCTGCTAAGTGACCTGCCAAAAACAAGCATAAAAATAAACCCGTAAGAGCCATCCAGTATTTTTTTGCGATAGATGACTTTAAAAGTGCAGATTTTGCCATAATTTTATTTGATTGTATAGTATAATATTAAAAAATCAAACAAAAATAAGGCTAAAATAAATTAACTACAACCTTTTCGAGCTAATTTATAATCAATTTAAAATGAGTTTAACTAACGTTTAATAAATTATTTCGAAAATGAAGGAATGAGTCCTCTTAAACCCATATCCACAATATTTTCTCCGGCTGAAGGTTCATATTTTCCGTCAGCGTTTACTTCAGTCCATTCAATACTGTTATTGATTGATAATGAAAGTGTTACTACAACATCTTTCGTTTCACTACCATTAATAACTAAATTATTAGGAAATTTTCCAGTCACCACACAAGAACCTGCTGGAATTGGAGAAGTCGTTGCTAATGGATTTGGAACTGTTGTTGAACCAGCAGGTGCTTGACCAGAAGTTGCAAAAGGAAAATCATTTAATGCAAAAGCCCAATAACCTTGTGCACGATTTCCATTTACGGGAAATGAGTTGTTTCCAATATTGTGAGTTGATAAGTAAGTATTAAACCCTACGAAGCTTGCAAAAGTTCCAGTGTAATCATTTCCTGCATTTCTAATGGAAACATCAAAGTTTTGGTACGAAAGTGACACTCTAACCCATTCATAACTTCCTTGTGTTACTTGACTTAAAGGAATAGATAAAAAGACTTCATCTTCAGCTACAATTTTTGACTGATCAAAATCAATTGCATTGTCTCCACCAGCCATAGTTTCTGGAGCGTGATACAAAACTGTTCCTTGCCCTAATTGTGTGTAAGCATTTGGTGCTAATTCAAAATAATGAGCAGAAATAGAATTAAAATTTGGAGTTTGAGCTGCATTCCCAGAAGGAATTGTTGATGGTTGTCCTAAATTATTCAATCGAACTTGATTGGGATCAAATTTAAATTTAATGATTAAATTAGGTTCAGATGTAACATCGTCTTTTTGGCATGAGAAGAAACTCAAAGCAATTATTAAACCGAAAAATAAAAATTTTGCTCTCATCATACCAATTTAATATAAGACGATTTTAATACGTTTTTGTTACATCTTCATCTATAACGAGAATAAAGTCTGCTTTATTGTAATGTTCTTTTTCTAATTTTGTAATGTCTCTTTGTTCAATAGTTGCAATAGTAACTATTTTTACTTTAGGATTGTATTTCTTCAAATACCAATTAATTCCTTCAAAATTATCAGAGTGGTAAGTACCATTATAGTGCACAAAAACGCTGCTTTCTTTTAAATTTTTATGAATGAAATAAGCCATAGTTGCATCTTTAATGGCTTGTGCTTTTGGCATTTTATCACCAGCATGACCACCTTGCATTCCCATCATGGCTTGATAACCCGGTAAATTGACATCGAATTCAATGGGTAATGGAGCAATCCAAGACTTTTCTTCAGTTGAGAGCGAATCTAAAGCCACCAAATCTTTTCTAAAAACCATACTTGCATATCGTCTTGGAATATTTGTTGCGATAAAATCAAACTTTTTTTCTTTGGCAAGATCAACTAAAGGTTTATAGTCCGTTTTATAATTGTTCCATAATCTGGCTAATGTGTCTAATGCCTTTTGATTTATTTCTCCTTTTAAATATTGATTTAATTGGATTTGATTATCGGCTTCCAACATTTCAGCACCTAAAACTAAATCGGTTTTTTCGGCTAAATCTTTTGTCAATTCTAATTGCAACCAATGCACAACTGAATTATTGTGGTATTCTCCAAATAAAACAACATCACTATTTAAAGAAGAAGCAACCAACTTTTTATAAGTTGTTTTTTTACCATTTTTATCAAACAATTGATACGATTTTTTGTCTTGAGCGACTCCAAAGGAAGAAACAAATGCAATAAGTAGTACTATTAATTTTTTCATATTATTTTGATTCAAAGATTTCTAAAGTAGTAGATTCATTTTCTATTGAAATAGTATAATTTCCAATAGGTAAATATAATTTTTCGTTTTTTGCAGGTTTAATTTCTGCTTTCTTATCTTTTTTTGTGATTTTTTGAGATGTTTTTGCATCTATTGACAAAACGTATTCTATCTTATTCAACCCTTTTTTAAGCTGAATTTTCTCTGAATAAACATTGACTTTGTCTTTATTTACAACATTTAAAACACTTTCTTTTTCTTGATTTGAATAAATCCAAATTTCTGCTTTTGGCTCATAAGCTTCTGACCAAGAACTCCAAGAATTTCCCCATCGTCTTGATTTTTGCATTTTCTCAACAGGAAATAAATATAGGTTTTTAGCTAAGATTTCATCTGTTAAAGCTTGAACTTTTTCTAAATTAACTTTATAAATCGAACGTCCATGAGTTCCCACAATTAAATCTTTGGCTTTAGCTTGAATTTTCAAATCGTGAACAGCAACATTTGGTAAATCACTTGAAAAATCTTGCCAAGAATCTCCTTTATCCATTGAAATAAACAAACCATTGTCTGTTCCAACATATAAAATGTTTTCTTTCTCTGAATCTTCAATAATCACGTTGACTGCATTGGTTAAGCCTTTTGAAATGTTTGTCCAAGTTGCTCCAAAATCTTCTGAAACATAAACATAACTGGTAAAATCATCATTTCTGTAACCATTTAAAGTTGCATAAACTCGTTCTTTTTTGTGTTGAGAAGCTACAATTCGTGAAACCCATAAATCATCTGTTTTTGAGGCATTTTCTGGAATTTCAATTTTTGTCCAACTTGCTCCACCGTCTTTTGAAACATGCATCAAACCATCATCTGAACCAACATATATTAAACCAAACTGAAAAGGACTTTCTGAAATAGTTGTGATTGTTCCATAAGCTACATTTCCTTCTTTGAAACCTTTAGTAACATCTTCTGAAATTTTTTCCCAATCTTTTCCTTGATTCATCGAACGGTGCAAGAAATTGGAACCAAAATAAATGATATCCTGATTATGAGATGATAGTAAAATAGGTGTTTGCCAATTAAATCTTAATGGTTTTTCGTCTTTTTCTGAACTAGGTGTTATGGATTCTGATTTGTCTGTTTTTTTGTCAATTCTGTAGTAATTTCCAAATTGAAAACCTGTATAAACTATGTTTGAATTGCGATTATCTACCTGAACTTGCATGCCATCGCCACCCATAATGCTTTGGTATGGATATTTCCCTTCTTGTTGCCAAGAAACATCATGTGAATAATTATTAGGTCCAAACCAAACTCCGTTATCTTGTAAACCACCATAAACATTGTAATTCTCTTCGTTATCAACTTGAACCGCATAAAACTGACCAACCGCTTGATTGTTGCATTTTATCCAATGGGCTCCATTATCGTATGAAATATTCACACCACCATCATTTCCATTAATGATATGATTTGGATTTTTTGGATTAACCCAAGTAACATGATGATCTGCATGTACATTTTCTTTGCTTATCACTTCAAAAGTCTTTCCGCCATCTTTTGAAAACAACAAAGGAACTGCTCCAATGTAAATTCGGTTTTCATCATTTGGATCTACACTAATATTTCCAAAATAATATCCATAAGTGTAATAAAAATCATCAATGAATTTTTGATTCATTTTACTCCATGATTTTCCACCATCAATGGATTTGTAAACTTCACAACCAATGACTTCTGTTTCAAAAAGAGCTTTATTGGCATCTTGTATGACTTTGAAAGCTTCTTTAGGTTCTAATTTAGAAGATTCCACAAAATTTTTGATGTTTTCGGCTTTGTATTTTTCTTTTAAACCATACTTTTTTAAAGCATTATTCAATTCTTTATTTGGAATATTTGCAAAATCTTCACCAGGAGAACTCATCATTGTTGGTAAACTTCCTTTACTTTTTTCAGAAGAAGGTCTGTTATTTTGATTGTCTAAAACAGCGTAAATTGTATTTTCATTAAAAATCGCTAGACCAATTCGACCAACACCTTCATTGTTTGGAAAACCACTCATTTCTGTTGAAACTAAACTCCATGAATTTCCTGCATCTGTACTTTTATAAATTCCAGAAGCGGCTCCATTCCCTTTAAAATCCCAAGCTTTTCTGTCTTTTTGCCAAGCTGCTGCATATTGAATATTGAAATTTGTTGGGCTAACCACAACATCGATTATTCCAGTTTCATCATTTATAAAAAGAGTTTTCTTCCATGTTTTTCCACCATCAAGCGTTTTGTAAATTCCTCTATCTTGATTTCTTGTGTATAAATGACCTACTACTCCAACAGTGATTTCGTTTATATTTTTTGGGTTAACCAAAATTCTACTAATGTGATGACTTTCAGGTAAACCAATATTTTCCCAAGTTTTACCTTTGTCTGCCGATTTTAAAATTCCGATTCCTGCATAAGAAGAACGAGAAGCATTGACTTCACCAGTTCCCACCCAAATAGTTCCAGATTTCCAATCAACAGTTACTGAACCACAATTTAATGTTGGAGCTGAATCCATAACCGGAGAAAAACTGGTTCCATTATTATTGGTATACCACAATCCACCAGAAGCATAAGCAGCATAAAATTCGGTTGGATTTTCTGGATTTACTGCTAAATCTACAATTCTTCCACTCATGATGGTTGGACCAATGCTTTGGAATTTAACTTCTTCAAATAAGTTGGTTTGTGAAAAAGAAAAGCTTTGAACAAATAAAAATAAGAGTAGTATTTTTTTCATTTTTTTAAAATTTGACCTAAAAGTAAGTAATATGTTAAAGATAATTGAAATTTTTAATTCCTTTTAACAAGATTTGGATTTTATCTTTTTAAATTTGATGCATATTAAAACTTAAGACATGAAATACCATCAAATAGACCGCGATTTATTCATAAAAAACCGTAAAAAGTTTACTTCACAAATGAAACCTAACGGAATTGCCGTTTTTAATTCTAACGACATTTATCCTGTTTCTGCTGATTCTACTCTACCATTTGCACAACATAGAGATATTTTTTATTTAAGTGGTGTAGATCAAGAAGAAAGTATTTTGGTGCTTTTTCCTGATGCTCCTTATGAAAATCAACGTGAAATTTTATTTTTAAAAGAAACGAATGATCATATTGCTGTTTGGGAAGGTGAAAAACTGACTAAAGAGCGTGCATTTGAAGTTTCTGGAGTTAAAAATGTGATTTGGTTGCAAGATTTTGATAAGACATTAAAAGAATTAATGACTTATGCTGACACAATGTACATCAACACCAATGAACATTACAGAGCCACGATTGAAACGGAAACTCGTGAAGCAAGATTCATTAAAAAATGGAAAGAAAATTATCCAGCTCATAAAGTAGAGAAATCGAATCCTATATTGCAACGTATTCGTTCTGTAAAGGAAAGTGAAGAATTAGATTTGATTCAACAAGCTTGTGATATTACTGAAAAAGGATTCCGAAGAATTTTAAATTTTGTGAAACCTAACGTAATGGAATATGAAATTGAAGCTGAATTTGCCCATGAATTCTTAAGAAATCGTTCTAAAGGTTTTGCTTATACACCAATTATTGCTTCTGGACATAATGCCAATGTGTTACACTATATTGAAAACAACCAACAATGTAAAGCTGGTGATTTGATTTTGTTAGATGTTGGGGCAGAATATGCTAATTATTCTAGTGATATGAGTAGAACAATTCCAGTTTCAGGAAAATTTACAGAGAGACAAGCTGCCGTTTACAATGCTGTTTTAAGAGTAAAAAATGAAGCGACAAAAATGTTGGTTCCAGGAACTTTGTGGAAACAATATCATGTAGAAGTTGGAAAATTAATGACTTCTGAATTATTAGGTTTAGGTTTGTTAGACAAAGCTGATGTGCAAAATGAAAATCCAGATTGGCCAGCTTATAAGAAATATTTCATGCACGGAACAAGTCACCACATGGGATTAGACACACATGATTATGGTTTATTACACGAACCCATGCAAGCGAATATGGTTTTCACGGTTGAACCAGGAATTTACATTCCAAAAGAAGGCTTTGGCATTCGTTTAGAAGATGATGTGGTGATTCAAAATAGTGGTGAACCTTTTAATTTAATGCGAAATATTCCTATTGAGATTGATGAGATTGAATCGATTATGAATTCGTAGTTAGAAAAAAGATAATAGAATATAGATAATAGACGGTTTGCGAAAGTGAGCCGTTTTTTTTGTTTTTAATTTTGTTTAGATGAAATTGATTCAGTGTGTGTTTTTTATAAATAAAGATTTGAGAAATTTATTCTTTTTTAGATAGTTTAATTTGCGGTAAAGGTTGACAAAGCGTTTTATTTACAATTTTTTCTCTCATTAACTTTTTCTTGTTAAAATGTCTTGAAATATTTTGAACTAATTCAGTATAATTATCTCCAATAACTTTATGATTCTCATCTTTACGTTCATAGTAAAAAACTTTTATTGATCGACAATTTTCATGTTCAAATATAGTATTTAACATTGTTCTATCAGATAACCCACAAGAATGTCCAACTATAAGAACTTGATATTTTTCACTATCAATATAGCTTAATAAGTTACTATAATTAGAATTTTGTAAATATTGGAAAGATTTGAAGTTTTGTAAATATTCATTTTCGTTAATATTCTCTATTAATTTATAATCTTCATCCATTTCATCTCCAAAACCAAAATTAATTTTATTCTCTGTTTTGTTTCCAATTTCACCATGAATAAAATTAACAATTGTTTCTATCCTATCACTTTTTATAATTTTAGCATATTTTTTTACTGTAAATGTATAGTTAAAAGTCAAAAAATATAAATTGCTAATTAATTCTTCTTTTTTTTCATTTTCAAAATATTTTTTAATTTCTTCTATGTCTTCTTTTTTAGAAAACTGCTTCAAAATAGTTTCTTCATTTGAAAAAAGTGAGATTGGTAGAAGATTTTTTGACATTAAACTCCAGTCTAAGTTTTCACCTGAATAATGATTGAATTCATACCTATCATTTACTTTCTCTATTAAATATTTTTCTAATAGATTCTTAACATCTTCAAATTCATCATTAAGTTTTTGTACTGCTTTGTTTTGCTCTTTTATCCAATAATCATCACTCTTTCTTGTATCCAAACATTTTGACTTAGTAATTTTCTTTAATTCTGAATAATATAAATTCTCAACATCCACCCAATTTTCTGAATTTCTATTATTAATTAATTTAAAAAACTGATTTTTGTATATTAGAATATGATTTCTTGGATATGAACCCGATAAATTATTTCCATGTTCTGTATAAATTTCCGCATCTGAAAATTTTACTTTTTCATCTAAAGCAATTAAACTATTAGCAATATCTTGTAAATTAGAAGCTATTTCAAAATCAACACTAATTTTTAATCCTTCAAATGAAATAAAAATATCATTATGAGTTAAATCCTTTATGGACGACCAGTAATCATCAATAAAATCTTTATAACTCGTTGGTAAACCATGAGCCAAATCAAAACCGTTTCCAATAATAACTAATCTATTCATAAATCTAAAAATGCTTTTCTCAAAGATAAGTTATTTCTTTATAAAATTGAATGTATGAAAAAGAGATTCTGAAACAAGTTCAGAATGACAAGATTGAGGAAAAACTTTGTGAACCTTGCGTAAAAACTTTGCCTCTTTGCGGTTAAAAAATTATGCTTATGTTATACTGAAGGTATTGTTTCAACAAGCATTTCATTTCCTGATTTATCGTAGTATGAACAAGTCATTTTATCCATAACAACTATCCATTTTTCAACACCAGATTTGGCACAATCGTTTAAGAATGTCATGTAATCCGTTTTGCCTTGTTGATGTGTTTTTAAATCTGATTTGAATTGTTCTATATTGCTTTCATTGGCAATTGCTAGTGTATCAGAAAATCCTTCTGAGGCAATTTGATAATTATCTTTTCCGTAATAATTGGTGTGATTGTCAAAAACAAACGTTTCAAATGAAGTTACACCAAGTGCGATGATATCTTGCATATATTTTGGAAAATCAGCTCCAGTTTTTACTTTGGAATGGGCTTCTTTGATTTGATTAATTGTAAACATGATAAGTATATTATTTTATTAAATCAAATATAATTATTTTATAAAAAGATAGATTATTTCTTTATAAAATTAAATTTTAAAAACCTACTGACAAACTGTTGTCACAATGTGCTTTTACTTTTGTGTCATAATCATTAAAACATTATCATTATGAGTACAACAACATCACCTCAAGTAATTAGTCCAGCCCATCTATTGAAACATTGGCAAGGTCATCGCGCTTTAACTCGTCATGTAATTGAAGCTTTTCCTGAGAAAGATTTTTTTGAATTTTCTATTGGAGGCATGCGACCATTTGCTATGTTAACAGCCGAATTATTGTCAATAGCTGCTCCTGCTTTAAAAGGAATTGTGAATCGCGTTGAGAAACCTTATTCTGAAGAAGGTACAGAAACGCTAACCACTAAAGCGCAATTTTTACAAAAATGGGATGAAGCTACCGAAGAAATTAATACCTATTGGAATCAAATTCCTATTGAAGATTTTGAAAAAAGTTTTAATCTTTTTGGCCAATATGAATTTCCTATTATTGAGAATATTTTCTATTTTATTGATAATGAAATTCATCATCGTGGACAAGGTTATGTATATTTACGTGCTTTAGGAATTGAACCTCCTTTCTTTTGGGCTAGAGCATAAAATAAAAACTCCGAAAACATTAATTTATTTTCGGAGTTTTTATTTTGAAAGATTGACTTTGTAAGATTCTATAAGCTCAAAAACCCTATCTTTTAAACGTTGTGGTTCTATTATTTTGACATAGTCTGCAAACATCAATATCCATCTTGGTAATCCATTTTCAATATCTCTGCTCAAGAAGGTCATTTCAATTTTATCACCAATATTCTTTTGAGATACAAATCCATGATATTTTTTCTCATGTGAAAGATATTTAGAAATTTTTTTATCTATCAATAAAACTACCTTAATCGTTGCACATTCATATCCTTTATTTAAGTAAGTCGATAATTCATCATGCTTCTTTAAAAAAGGAAAATTTGTACTATTAATCCCTTGAATTCTATCAGCTCTAAATTGTCTATAATCATTTCTCAAATGACAAAATCCAAAAATATACCAATTATTATTATCATGAAAAACACCAACAGGTTCTATAATTCTTTCCAAAACTTCTTCAGCATCAAATGCTTTGTAGCATAATTTTACTTGCGTTTTATCGGCTATACTTTTAAAAAGAATACTCATTGCATCGGGCACTTTTTCGTTGAATAAATTTTCTGAAGGTTGTTGAATGATTATTTTAGATTCAATAGATGATAGCCAATCTTTATCTGTATTTTTTAAAACAGATTTAATTTTAAACATTGCAGAAGCATAATGCTTTCCTAATTCTTTATCAATAAATGTTTGCATTAATTTCTCAGAGGCAATAAAACTACTGGCTTCTTCACGAGTAAACATTACAGGTGGCAAACGATACCCATCCACTAAAGAATAACCAATTCCTGCTTCACTATAAATAGGAACTCCAGAAGCTTCGAGTGAACGTATATCACGATAAATTGTTCGTAAACTTACCTCAAAACGATCAGCTAATTCTTGTGCTTTTACAATTCGCTTAGATTGCAATTGAATAAGAATAGCCACAATTCTATCAAAACGTTTTGGTGATTCGTCAAGCATAAAAAATATCTTTTCATCAAAATTAACTATTTAAATGAAATTACTTCTTTGATTAGGCACTAAATTCTATTTTTGCATCTATGAAATTCACTTTATACAAAAACACAAAAATTGCTTATTCTGAAACTGGAAAAGGTACCACTATAGTTTTATTACATGGTTTTTTAGAAAATTCTACGATGTGGGATACTCATATTGAAGTTTTGGCTAAACGCAACCGTGTGGTTTGCATTGATTTGTTGGGTCATGGTCAAACCGATTGTTTGGGTTATGTACATTCGATGGAAGATCAAGCGGATGTTGTTTATCATGTTTTGCATGAATTAAAAATCAGGAAAGCTGTTTTAATTGGACATTCGATGGGTGGTTATGTGGCTTTGGCTTTTGCTGAATTGTACCCAGAAATGGTAAAAGGTTTGCTGTTGATGAATTCTACTTCAAGAGCTGATTCTGAAGAACGAAAAACCAATCGCGATAGAGCTATAAAAGCGGTTAAACAAAATTATACTTCATTTATTAGAATGTCTATTGCCAATTTATTTAGTGAAGAAAACAGAGAACGTTTAACTGAAGAAATTGAATTAGTCAGAAATGAAGCTCTAAAAACTCCTTTACAAGGCATTGTGGCTGCTTTAGAAGGTATGAAAGTACGAAAAGACAGAGAAGTTATTTTGCATTTTGCAACTTATCCAATGATTTTGATTTTGGGCAAAAAAGATCCTGTTTTGAATTACGAGGAAAACAAAACTCAAATTGAAAACACCAAAGTTGAATTAGTGACTTTTGAGGATGGACATATGAGTCATGTTGAGAATCGTGAAGAATTATCTACAGTATTCTTGGGATTTTTAAAAAAGACATAAAAAAACTGAAATCAATTGACTTCAGTTTTTAAATCTAATCATTCAATTCTTAAATCTTTACTCTCGAAATTTCTTGTCCAGTTGGATAAGTAATTGCTACATCATTTTCAGCAGTAATAAAAATCTCTTTAGGTTCATAAGCTGTTATAGCTGTAAAACTTCCTTTGTCAGAAGCATCTGTTTCTAATTGACCTAAATTGATAAGACCATTATCTTCCGTTTGCATCCAAACTAAGTAAAATTCTCTTTTTGGTGACAAACGTTCAGGAGATGACAAATACTTTGATTCTATATTAATTTCTCTATTCCCATTATCGTCCTTTTTGATTTTAACTGAAATTTCTGCAGCTGGAGCAACATTTGAAACTGGGAAAACTAATTTCGAAGCACATGATGACAATATCACCATTGTACATAAAAGTAACATTTTTTTCATATAGTAATTTTTTTGATTATACTCTTAATATACGAAAAAAAATCGATAAATCCTAATTATATCTTCTCCTCAAAAGGAATTTCAGGATTTAAAATCTCTAGAATCAAAGCTAACATCGATTGTTTAAAATCTATAATTGTTTCTTTAGTGATTTCATGAATGGAATTTCTTTTTCCTAATCCAAAAGGCATAAAACCTACTTTCATATTTTTGAACGAAATAATTCCAGCTTCTACTGGATAATCTTTATATTCCAAATTATTTTCAAACATCAAAGCATAACAAAGCAATTGAATAATTTTTTCGTATTTAATATCAGAGGTTAATTGGCTAAAATCATCCACTTTTAAAGTTCTGGCTTCGACTTTTCCTGTTTTGTAATCTATGATTCGGATTTTGTTGTCTCTTAATTCTATTCGGTCAACGTTTCCTGCGATTTTTATTTCATAAGGCAAACTTTTATCTGCAATTTTTCCTTCTAAAGTATGTTCCAGAAATAGAATTTTAATACCTATTCCAGCTTCAACATCTTTCTTTTCCATTTTTAGAAATTGTTCCACATTTTGTTTGGCCACTTCAAATGCTAAAAGATTTTTTCCTTTTTTAATTTCACCTTCTTTGTAAATTTCTTTGAATTGCTTAATTGTTTCTTGTTCAACCAATTGCAACATTGAATCTACATCATTTATTGATAAAAATTTATTAATATAAGGTTGATACAAATATTTTAAGGTTTCATGAATAACTGTTCCTAAAGTATTAACTGCAATATTTTCTTCAACTTCATCAATTTCTCTAATTCGCAATATTCGTTGTGTATAAAACTGAATTGGATTCCGAATATAACTCGTTAAAGAAGATGGAGAAAATCCTTTTTCGGTTGCAATTTCTTTTAATCTTTCTAAAATCGATTGCGTTTTTTTAATTTTAATAGGCTCATAAGCTAAACTTGGCAAATGAGCATTATATATTGTGTTTTTTGTAATATGTTGCGGGAAATCGATTTCTAATTGGGTTAAAAAACGACTTTTTTCTCCAGCGTCAATTCCGTCCGAGTTTTCAGAATTGTAAAGCAAGTAAATATTTTTAGCTCGATATAACAAATGATAAAAGTGATAACTATAAATCGCATCTTTTTCTCTGAAAGTTGGCAAACCTAACTCGCGTTTAATATCATAAGGAATAAATGAATTTGTACTTTTTCCTGAAGGAAATTTTCCTTCATTCACTGAAGTTATAATAACATTTTCAAAATCTAAAACACGACTTTCCAAAACTCCCATAACTTGTAAACCTGACAATGGTTTTCCTTCAAAAGAAACTTCGGCTAAATCAACTACCTGTTTATAAATAGCATACAAACTCGAAAGTGAAGTAATACTTTGGTACTTTTCAATGAAAGTCGAAATTCGATTTAAAACCTGATGAATAGAATGTAAAAAAGCTTTTGCAATGATATCTTCTTGATTCTCGTTAGTTAAATGAGATTTTATTACAAGTAGAATTTGCGATAATTTGGACATAATTTCACTAGCATCATCATTCCATTTTGAAAAAATCAATTGGAATAAAGGATTAGATTCATTAGTTTTATGTTCTTCATACAATTGAAACAATTTATCGTTTGAAAAGAAAGTAAAATTGTTGAATTTAATAACGTTCTCTACTTTTTTTGCATCAATATAAGGTTCAATTAAAGCATGATTTAAAATATCTAAAACTTCTTTATAGTAAAGCGTATATTGTTTCTCATTTCTTTGTTTTGCATTAGTATGCAGTTTAAAAATTTTAGCAATCAATAATTGTGCTGGGTTATTTTTACTTGGATAACCCATTGTGATGTTTAAGCTTTCAACGGTTTCAGGTAAATTGTATAATGTTGGAAGCAACAAATTTTCATCGCCTAAAACAACAGCTGTATTTTGTAAATCTGGATTTTCTTTTTGAATTTCTTCAATTAGATTCCCAACAATTTTAGTTTGACCAACCGTTTTTGGTGTTCCAATAATTTGGATATTTTTTGGTTTATCAAAATGAGTTTCAATCCATTTGAACGATTGATTGGCATATTGTTTCCATTCTTTTTTATATTTTCTGATGAATAATCCTGCATCATGAAATGGGTCTTGCAAAATAGTATAATCAACATCCCAATAAACTAATGCTTTTTGATGATGCATTAAATGTTGAAAAATCTTTTCTTCAGCTTGATTTAAAGCATTGAAACCTGCAAATATAATTTGGTTTAATGGTGAAATGTTTTCAGTAAATGATTCTAAATTATGGATTGATTCGCGATACAATAATCCTTGATAGCCTATTCCTTTATCTAAAAGATATTTGTAAAATAATTCATAATATAAAGGCAATTTGTCCCAAAATTCTAAAGTAGAATCGATTAATTTTGTGGTTTGATTGAGTTCTAAATTCCATCTTTTTAAAGCTTCCACATCTCTTAAGTAAGAAAAAACGTGTTTTTGATCTAGTAAATATCTGTCAATTTCGTTAAAGTCTTGAATAACAGTTTTTGCCCAATAAGAAAATGTTTCAAAGTCTTGAACATCTTTTTTATCTGTAATATCTGAATATACATAATAGAATTCAAAGAGCACTTCCATAGAGTCAATAGTTCTAAGACCAGAAATATCTTGTATGAATTCTTCAATACTTAATATATTTGGTGTAAAAATTGGTTTAGATAATTTTGATTGAATAGTATCAATTAAAAAAACTCTGGCTCTTTTACTAGGAAGAACTATAGTAATGTCAGATAAATTATCAGAATAAATACTGATTAATTCATCGGTTAGTTTACTTAGGAATGTTGGGTTACTCATAGGTATAAAAATAAAAAAACGCCTCGAATAAACGAGGCGTTTTCTTGAAATATTTTGGAATTAAATTATTTGATTAATTTAACTTCAACTCTTCTGTTGTTAGCTTTACCAGCTTTAGTTTTGTTTGTGTCAATTGGCATAGACTCACCAAAACCTTTAGAAGATAATCTTTCGAAGTTGATACCGTTTTCGATTAAATAATCTTTAACAGCAGCAGCTCTATCTTCTGATAATTTTTGGTTTAAAGCATCGCTACCATCACTATCAGTGTGACCTTCAAGACTGAATCTTGATTCTGGGTATTCTTTTAAGATTGCAGTAATAGCTTGTAAAACTGGGTAAGTTTGTTTTTGGAAAGAAGCTTTACCTGAATCAAATAAGATAGTTTTAGCATACTCATTTAATTTTTTCATAGTTTCTTCAGAAACTTCTGGACAACCATTGTTAGCAATAGTTCCTTTAACAGTAGGACATTTGTCATCTTTATCAGCTACACCGTCACCGTCAGTATCTGGCCATGGGCATCCTGCATTTTCTTTAGGACCTTTAACTTCTGGACATTTGTCAACATTGTCTGCAACACCATCTCCGTCTGTATCAGGACAACCTTTCATCATTTTTGAACCTTTAACGTCTGGACAAGCATCTTCTGAATCAATGATTCCATCTCCATCTCTATCTGGACATCCGTTTAATTCTTTTAAACCAGGAACTTCTGGACAAGCATCAGCTGAATCCATAATTCCATCTCCGTCAGTATCAGGGCATCCATTGAACTCTTTTAAACCAGGAACTTCTGGACAAGCGTCATCTTTATCATAGATTCCATCACCGTCAGTATCTTTACCTCCAAATTTGAAAGTAAGACCTGCAAAGTGTTGCATGTGAGAAGCAACATCAACATCTGGAGTTCTTGTGTCATCAAATGAATGTTTGTAAGTAGATTGTAATGATAAACCTACGTTTTCAGTAAACCAAAAGTTTAATCCTAAACCTCCGTTAACTGTACCTGCAGATGCATCACCCATCCAAGTGTAACCTCCACCAACATGTAAAACTGGCTCAATTACTTTAGATTTAATCATTTCCATGAAGCTATATTTAATAGCTAAATCTCCAGCATAATATGATAAGTCTCCAGGATTTGTAACAACATGAGAGTTAATTGTACCTGGAACTTTAGAAACGAATTTATCAATTTTGTTAACAGACCCTGTTAAACCAATAGAGAAATTGTTACCTACACTTCTAGAAACTCCAACATAAGAAACCGATGGAATAATGTTCCAGTGATCTTGTACATTGAAATATTCAGCAATTTGGTGCTCAAAAGACTCTGATGCACTGAATTTTGTGTCAACAGCGTTAGCACCAAAAGACACTGCCCATGGATTGTTGCTGTCTTGAGCTTGAGTTGCAATACCAGCAAACATTAAAGCCACAGCAAATAATTTGTTAAGATGTTTCATACTTTTTTTTAATTTTTATTTAATTACAACTGATATAATTTAGACAAATTTAACACGATTATTTATATCTGCAAATTTTATTCACAAAAAAAACTTAAAAACAAGCCTTTTTATGGGTATTATGTAACATTTTGCCGTTATTCTACAACATTCAATGCTTTACCTACTTCAGTAAATGCATTTATTGCCTTATCTAAGTGTTCTTTTGTATGTGCTGCTGAAAGTTGAACTCTAATTCTTGCTTTATCTCTTGGTACAACTGGAAAGAAAAATCCAATAACATAAATTCCTTTTTTAAGCAATTCATCTGCCATAACTTGTGATAATTTTGCGTCATATAACATAACTGGAACAATTGCAGAATCACCGTCAATGAAGTCGAAACCAGCTTTTCTCATACCTTCTTTAAAATAATTGGTATTCCACTCTAATTTATCTCTTAATGAAGTATCTTTTTCCAACAATTCAAAGACCTTTATTGAAGCTCCTACAATTGCTGGAGCTAAAGAATTTGAAAATAAATAAGGACGTGAACGCTGACGCAAAATTTCAATAATTTCTTTTTTTGCAGTTGTGTAACCACCCATTGCTCCTCCAAGTGCTTTACCAAGAGTTCCTGTAATGATATCTACTCTTCCTAAGACATTTTTTGCTTCTAGAGTTCCTATTCCTTTTGCACCAATAAATCCTGCAGCGTGACATTCATCAACCATAACCATAGCATCATATTTATCAGCTAAATCACAGATTTTATCTAAAGGAGCTACTAATCCGTCCATAGAAAAAACACCATCGGTTACAATTAATTTAAATCTTCTACCTTCTTCAGTTGCTTTTATCAATTGAGCTTCCAAATCTTGCATGTTACTATTTTCATAGCGATAACGAGCTGCTTTACACAATCTTACTCCATCTATAATAGAAGCATGATTTAAACTATCCGAAATAATACAATCTTCTTCTCCTAATAAAGGTTCGAAAACTCCACCATTGGCATCAAAAGCTGCAGCGTATAAAATAGTATCTTCAGTTCCGTAGAAATTAGCAATTTTTTGCTCTAATTCTTTGTGAATATCTTGAGTTCCACAAATAAAACGAACCGAAGACATTCCAAAGCCATGAGTATCTAAAGCATCTTTAGCAGCTTGAACTACTTCTGGATGTGAAGAAAGTCCTAAATAATTGTTAGCACAAAAATTTAAAACTGTTTCTCCAGTTGAAATGGTGATTTCCGCACCTTGTGGAGATGTAATAATTCGTTCTTTTTTAAACAACCCGTTGTCTTGAATTGTTTGTAATTCGTTTTGTAAGTGTTGTTGTATTTTGCCGTACATATTTTTATTTTTTACAAATGTATTATTTTTAAATCTTCTCCTAAATAAACCAAGACTTTTTCTTCTACTTTATAACCCATTTTTTGAAGAATAGTTTCATATTGTTCAATTTGATGTTTGTGACTTTCTTTGGGAACACCTGTTTTATAATCTAAAAGATAAGCTTTATTGTTATAAATAGCAATTCTATCTGGAATGAAAGTATTTTTGTTTTCGTCAATTATACTCGTTTCGTTATAAATTTTTGCTTCTTCTGAATAAAATTTTTCTAATTCTGAATGACATACAATTGAATTTATAACTTCTTCAATTATAATAACTTGAGAATTACTAATTAAACCTTTTTCTAAAGAAATTGAAATTGCTTTATTAACATCATCATTAGTTTTGATGTAAGATAAGATTTCATGCAAGGTGTTTCCAAATTCTATAGCTTCTGCTTGAATAGTTCCCCACATTACTGCTTCTTTTTGAGCAATTTTTATGGCACTTGTTTTTATCTTTTGTTCAACAACTTGAATCTCATCTAAATTTACAACTACTTCATCACTTTTTGACACTTTTATTGGATTTCCAAATTCATATTCCAATTGTTCTTTATTAAAGTTTTTATTTAATTGAAGATATTCAATAATATATGATGACAATGTATTAGGTAAACTTCCATCTTTATTTATTTTAATTTCAGAAATCACATAAAGTTGTTCCACAGCTCTTGTAAAAGCTACATATAAAACATTAATATTATCTAAAATTTCTTCTTGATTTTTTTCTTGATAAATTTCACTTGCATTTTCATTATAACTTAAAACATCTTTTTTATTATCAATCAATACTTTATGGAAATTTATATTTTTATTTTCTAAAGGAATCCAAAGTTTGTTTCTATTGTTTTTTGAATAATTATCATTCGCAAAAGGATAAATCACAACTGGAAATTCTAATCCTTTTGATTTATGAATAGTCATGATTTTTATAGCGTTATTTCCTTCTGGTGATGGAATGCTTTTCTTGTAACCTGTTCGTTCCCAATAGTCAATAAAATCTGCAATACTTGATTGCGCTTTGATGTCTCTTTCTAAAACCAAATCTAAAAAATATTGCACATACGAATTATTGGCTTTTTGTTTAATGAATGCTGAAACGATAATTTCAACCACTTCATAAAGCGACTTTTTTCTACAAGCATTAAAATCAATCATCACATCATATTTTTCTAATGCAATTTTTAAATTTTCTTCTGAAGTATGTAGATTTTGGTTGATTATATCATGAATTTCCTCAGCTGATTGCAAATATTTCCCCACATAATACAACATATTGAATTTAGAGTCAGCATCAAATTTATTGTTAATATACTTTAACACATTGATAATCAACTTAACTTCAGTTGCATTTTGAATTAACAAAGTTTCAGAAGACAGAATTGGAATTTCATTTTCGGTCAAAAAATTCGCTAATAAAACTCCGTTTGATTTAGTTCGAGTCAATAAAACAATGTCTTTGTATTGAAATCCGTTTTTCAGGACTTTTTCAATCGTAACTAAAGTTTGTTTTAGATATTTCGTATTTTTATCATCGTCTTCTTCATCGTCATTTACCTCAACATTTTCAGAAGTATCAATGAAAGAAATATTAACATAACCACCTGCTTTATTGGTTTTGTTTTGATGGCTGTGATTCAAATATAAATCGACATAATCTGGATTTTCTAATTTACTTGAAATATATTTGAAAAAATCGTTGTTAAAATCAATGACTTCGCTATAACTTCTATAATTAGTATCTAAACTAACTGTTTCTTTATCTTTATTTGAAAACGGATTTTCATCTTTACTTAAAGAAATAAACTGCTCAGATTTTCCTCCTCTCCAACGGTAAATAGCTTGTTTTGGATCACCTACTAACAAAAGTGAACCTTTTACACCATTTTCTTCACTAGAAAGTGCATTATCAACTAAAGGAATTAAATTCTTCCATTGTAAAACCGAAGTATCTTGAAACTCATCAATAAAAAAATGACGGTATCGGTCACCCATTTTTTCGTAGATAAAAGGAGCTGGTTGGTTTTGGATTTCGTTATTGATAATTTCATTAAATTCGGAAATTGACAAAATATTTTGATCGTCTTGAATTTTTCTGAATTCTTTATTAATTGAATTTAGTAACGATAAAGGATAAATATTTTTATTAAAGGCTTCTAACAAAAAGACATTTTGATATTCTTTGTATGCAAATTGTAATTTTTGAAGCAATTGAGGTAAAATACTTTTAATTATGTCTTTATCTTTTGCTGTTTTATTGACTTGAACTTGCTCGACTTCTAAAAATTTATGAATGTCTGAAGCAGGAAGATTTCCTTCAATAATTTTATTTAAATGAGTTGGAAATGTTTTTCTTGAAAAAGATTCGATTGCAATTCCGTTATCAATAACCAACGATAAACATTCTTGTGCTAAAACTGAAGCGTTTTTCTTGAATTTTTCAATTTCTTGAACTACAAGTTTTTTTGTTTCAACAAAATCATTGATTGTTTTGTTTTCAAAATCTTTTAATTCGTGTTTGCTGTCTTCGTTGGTTAAAAGCGAACTTGCACTTAATAAATCAAAAGTAATATCCCAGTTTTTATCATCATCCGTTTTGTTTCTGGAGAAATCTAAAAGTAATTTTGTTAATTCTTCATCTTCACCAGCTTTAGAAATAACGGTTTCAATAGCTTCTTGCATCAATAAATCGGTTTCCAAAGAAATATCAAAATCTAACGGAATATTTAATTCGTGCGAAAATGATTTGATTATTTTTAAGGTAAATCTATCAATAGTTGAAATATCAAAAGCGGTGTAATTATGAATAATACTTTTAATAATGACTTTCGATTTATCTTTAATTGTTGCAATACTCAAACCAGTTTCTTTTGCAATATCTTTTAATAAATCAGAAGCTTTTTCTGAAGTTACTTCTTTTGAAAATTCTAGTAAATAGAAAATAATTCTAGATTTCATTTCCTCTACCGCTTTGTTGGTAAAAGTAATGGCTAAAATTTTTCTATAAGCTTCATTTGAAGGAGATTTTAATAAAATTTTAATATATTCTTTTGATAAAGTATAAGTTTTACCAGAACCTGCAGACGCATTATATATTGAAAAAGATGGTGAATTTTGTGTCATATATGGAAATCTTATAAAACTATAAAGAAATTGTATTATGTAGTTAACGGCTTATTTCGTAAATTTGAATAAAAATAATACTAATCTTTTTAAAAAACTATATTATGGCTTTTGAATTACCAAAATTACCTTATGCATATGATGCTTTAGAACCACATATTGATGCTAGAACTATGGAAATACACCATACAAAACATCACAATGGATATACAACAAATTTAAACAACGCAATTTCAGGAACAGATTTAGAAGGAAAATCTATTGAAGATATTCTTAAAAATTTAGATATGAACAATAGTGCTGTTAGAAATAATGGTGGTGGATTTTTCAATCACTCTTTATTTTGGGAAGTAATGTCACCAAATGGTGGTGGAAAACCAACAGGAGATTTAGCTACAGCAATTGTTAACGATTTTGGATCTTTTGAAAAATTTAAAGAAGCTTTTGCTAAAGCTGGAGCAACACAGTTTGGTTCTGGTTGGGCTTGGCTTTGTGTTAAAGACGGAAAACTTTGTGTTTGCGGAACTCCTAACCAAGATAATACATTAATGCCAGGTGTTGGTTGTGGTGGAACTCCAATTTTAGGAATGGATGTTTGGGAACACGCTTACTATTTAAACTACCAAAACAGAAGACCAGATTATATTGAAGCTTTTTTTAATGTAATTAACTGGGATGAAGTTGCTAAAAGATACGCTGCTGCAAAATAATAATAGCATAAAAAGTAAAGGGCTGAAGTTTTAAACTTCAGCCCTTTTTTTATATAGGATTGTTTGATTGTACTAAATAAAAAAGGTGGAAATAAATCCACCCTTTTTGCCCCAAATCTACCATAAACTTAACCTACTAATGCTATGGTGAAACAAATCTATGCAAAAAAAATTTATGAACAAACTTTCTGCGAGTATTTTTTTGTCTTATTAACAATTTAATTTTTAATAAGCTCTTGCGTCATTTCCTTCATAGAAATTCAAAAAGGCTCTATTTACCACTCTATTACCACCAAATGTTGGATAATCACCCGTAAAATACCAATCTCCTAAATTTTTTGGACAAGCTTTATGTAAGTTTTCAACATTTTGAAAAATGATTTTTACTTGTGCATTGACCGATTTTGAAGTCAACATTTCTGAAATTTTATCCGAAATTTCTTCGTCAGTAAATGGAGCGTATAATTCTTTAACGTAATTCACTACTTCTTTATCTGCAAAAAGCTCTTGTTTTTTTGATTTTTCGTAAACCTCATCTACAATGTGATACATATTTCTTTCTTTTAGCAATTCTAAAGTTGCTCTAAATGCAATTAGACCTTCTAATTTTGCCATATCAATTCCGTAGCAATCTGGATAACGTATTTGTGGTGCTGATGAAACTACTACAATCTTTTTAGGATTTAATCGATCCATCATTTTAATGATACTTTTCTTTAAAGTTGTACCTCTAACGATACTATCATCTATAATTACTAAATTATCAGTTGGTTTAATCACACCATAAGTTATATCGTAAACGTGAGCTACCAAACCATCTCTACTACTATCTTCTGTTATAAAAGTTCTCAATTTAGCATCCTTAATGGCAATTTTTTCTGTTCTAATCTTAACTGAAAGAATTTCTTCTAATTTTTCTTCAGTTAACGTTTTTCTATTTTCTAAAATATATTTATTTTTTCTTTGATTTAAGAAATCTTGCGCTGCTTCAACCAACCCATAAAAAGAAGTTTCTGCAGTATTTGGAATAAAAGAGAAAACAGTATTATCTGTGTCGCTATCAATTGATTCTAAAACTGCTGGCAAAATTAATCTTCCTAATTCTTTTCTTTCTTGATAAATCTCAGCGTCACTTCCTCTAGAAAAATAAATTCTTTCAAATGAACAAGCCTTCTTTTCTGTAGCTGGAATAATTTCTTCCAAAGAAACTGATCCATTCTTCTTAACTATTATAGCATTTCCAGGTTCTAGTTCTTTTACTTTTTCGAAAGGAACATTGAAAACCGTTTGAATAACTGGTCTTTCTGAAGCGACAACAGCAATTTCATCATCTGCATAATAATAAGCTGGACGAATTCCTGCTGGATCTCTAAAAACAAATGAATCTCCATGACCTAATAATCCAGCCATTGCATAACCACCATCCCAATTTTTAGAAGCTTTTCTTAAAATTTTAGCAACATCTAATTGTTCCATGATAACTTGAGAAGCATCACGTTTAGAAAGTCCTTTTTCTTTACATTGTTGGTAAATTTCCGTAACATCTTCATCTAAGAAATGTCCGATTTTTTCCATCACAGTAACCGTATCAGCCATTTCTTTTGGATGTTGACCTAATTCTACCAAACTTTGAAACAACTCTTTTACGTTAGTCATATTAAAGTTTCCGGCAACGATAAGATTTCTATGCATCCAATTGTTTTGACGTAGAAAGGGGTGAACACTTTCAATACTATTTTTACCAAAAGTTCCATAACGAACGTGACCTAAAAATAACTCACCTATATAAGGAATATTCTTTTTTTGAAGGGCAGCTGTATTATATTCTGGATGAGCTTCTAACTCTTCGTTGATTCTTCCATTGATTTGAGCAAAAATATCTTGAATAGGTTGAGGATCATTTGAACGAATACGACTAATATAACGTTCACCTGGATCAACATCCAATTTAATACTTGCCAAACCAGCACCATCTTGTCCGCGGTTGTGTTGCTTTTCCATTAAGAGATACATTTTCTCAATTCCGTAAAAAGCTGAACCATATTTTTCTTTATAGAAATCTAATGGTTTTAATAATCTTAGTAAAGCAATTCCACATTCGTGTTTAATAGCATCGCTCATAATAGTAGTGTGTTGTGTTGTTGTATTAATGTAATAAAAAAGCCTCGAAACTTCGAGGCATATAAATTATGATAATTCAATATCAAATTGTGTTAACGCTTTAAATTGTTGCAAGCGCGAATGAACTTCTTCTTTTTCAAGAGTTTCCATTCTTTCTGTCCCAAATTTTTCTACGCAGAATGAAGCTAAATTAGAACCATATATAATTCCGTTCTTCATATTGTCAAAAGAAACATTTTCGCTTTGTGCAATATAACCAGAAAAACCACCTGCAAAAGTATCACCTGCTCCTGTTGGATCAAACACTTCTTCTAAGGGTAAAGCTGGTGCGAAGAATACGTTTTTACCTTCAAAAAGTAAAGCTCCGTGTTCTCCTTTTTTAATTACAACATATTTAGGACCCATTGTATGAATCTTTTCTGCTGCTTTTACTAATGAATATTCACCTGATAATTGACGAGCTTCTTCATCATTGATTGTAATTACATCAACTCTTTTGATAACGTCCATTAATTCAGGCAAAGCACAATCCATCCAAAAGTTCATCGTATCTAAAACAATTAATTTTGGAGTCGTTGTCATTTGATCTAAAACACTTGATTGTACTAAAGGATGTAAATTTCCTAACATTACAACTTCAGCATCTTTATAATCATTAGGTACAACTGGATTAAAATCAGCTAGTACATTTAATTGTGTATCTAAAGTATCTCTTGAATTTAAGTCGTTGTGATATTTTCCACTCCAAAAGAATGTTTTACCACCTTTAACAACTTCAATTCCTGAAATATCTATGTTTTTATTAGTTAATAAATCTAAATATTCTTGTGGAAAATCTTCTCCAACTACAGAAACAATGGCCGATTTTACCTTAAAAAAAGAAGCAGAAAGTCCAATGTAAGTTGCTGCTCCTCCAAGGATTTTGTCGGTTTTTCCGAAAGGTGTTTCAATAGCATCAAAAGCTACGGTTCCAACAATTAATAATTTATTCATCCGATATAATTTGAAATAAGGTGCAAAGATACATTTTTAGTTTAAAAGTATAAAATGCTTTTGGAGTTTAACTTTTTATTACAACAACTTTTTGTTAGATTTGGTAAATTAATTTTAGGCTTATGAATAAACTCTTTTTAATATTAATTATACTTTTTGTAAAAAACTGTAATTGTAACCATGTAGAAAAATATTCATTTGTTAATTGGAATAATGAAATAAAAAGTTTTGAAAACATTTCTGTAAATCTTGGAGAATTTCACTTCAAACCTAATGTTGAAAATTGTTTTTGTAAAGGAGAAAATATTACATTAAAAGGAAAAGTACAAACCGTTCAGATGTTACAAGACCCAAAGAAAACTTTAAATAGTAATGTTGTTATTATTAATTCAGATTTTAATACTAAAATAATTGATACACTTTTTGTAACTAAAAATGATGGGGATTTTTATTTTTCATTTGATAAAAAGAAAGTGAAAAATATAATATATAAACTTGAAGATAAAAATTTTGGTGTAAAATTTAAAATTTCTGATTTTAAATAAACAATCTACAACAACTTCCCTTCCTCCTTTTCATAAAAAACATCAATAGACAAACTCTTTTGTTGAGAAGCCATAACTGCTAATTCATCACAACGCTCGTTTTGAGGATGATTGTTGTGCCCTTTTATCCATTTAAAATCAACTTTGTGTTTTCTATAAGCTTTTAAGAATCGCATCCATAAATCAGGGTTTTTTCTGTCTTTAAACCCTTTCTTTTCCCATCCAAAAACCCATTTTTTTTCCACAGCATCAACCACATATTTAGAGTCTGAAACTACTAGGACGATCATATTATCGTTTTTTAGTTTTTCTAAACCCACAATTACAGCCAAAAGTTCCATTCTATTATTGGTAGAAAGTCTAAAACCTTCATAAAACTCTTTTTTATATGGAGTTCCTACTAATTCCATCACAACACCATAACCAGCTGGTCCAGGATTTCCTTTAGCTGCTCCATCAGTGTATATGTTTACTTGGTGTGACATATAATTAATTTAGTCCCGATTTATCGGGATAGAAGATCTGAAATAACTTCAGGAAAATATTTATGTTCCAATCGATGAACTTTTTCTGCAATCTCTTCTGGTGTTTTACAATCTGAAATTGTAACACTTTTCTGAAAAATGATTGCTCCTTCATCATAATTTGGAGTTACATAATGAATAGTTATTCCTGTTTCAGCCTCTTTATTTTCAAAAATAGCGTTGTGTACATTCATTCCATACATTCCTTTTCCTCCATAACTTGGCAACAACGCTGGGTGAATGTTTATTATTTTATTGGGATATGCTTCAATTATATGTTCTGGAAACTTTAAAAGAAAGCCTGCTAAAACAATTAAATCAGGTTTAATATTATTTAATTCATTTAAAACAAATTCTTCATTTAACTCTGTTCTATTGAATATTAGAGTAGTAACTTTATGTTTTTTTGCCTTTTCAACAACTTTGGCATTAGAATTGTTTGTTAGCACGGCAGCTACAGTTCCAAGACTGCTTTTTTTAAAATACTTAATTATCTCCTCGGCATTAGTGCCGTTCCCGGAAGCAAAGAGCACAATTTTTTTCATTGACTATTGATTTCTTCCACAAAAAAAAGAATAATTATTGGTAAAAAATAAAAAAAAGAAGTCTTTATGAATTATTTTTTTTAAATTCGTAGCACATTATAGTAACAAAAATGTTGTTTTAAAATAAAGTTTTTTATTTTTGCCAACAAATTAAATTAAAAATTAAAAGATTATGTCAGACATTGCATCAAGAGTAAAAGCGATTATCGTAGACAAATTAGGTGTTGACGAAAACGAAGTTGTAACAGAAGCTAGCTTCACAAACGATTTAGGAGCAGATTCATTAGACACTGTTGAGCTAATTATGGAGTTCGAAAAAGAATTTGATATTCAAATTCCAGACGACCAAGCAGAAAACATTGCTACTGTTGGTCAAGCAGTTTCTTACATCGAAGAGGCTAAAAAATAATATCAAAAGGCATCCACAAGGTTTTCTTTGTGGATGTTATTATTTAAGCTTTCGCTGATTTAATAAAATCTTGATTGATTTTATCGGTTTGAAAACATTGATTGTATTACAATCATTACAATAAAAACTATGTAATACCCATTGTTTCTTTTAGTTTAGTATTAAAAGCACTTTGGGTTTTTTTATATAAACCAAAAATTTTATATATGCAATTAAAGCGTGTAGTAGTTACTGGATTAGGAGCATTGACTCCAATTGGAAATAATATTCAAGAATATTGGGATGCATTAGTAAGTGGAAAAAGTGGTGCAGCTCCCATAACTTATTATGATACAGAAAAACACAAAACCAAGTTTGCCTGTGAAGTAAAAAACTTCAATGTTGAAGATTATATTGACAGAAAAGAAGCTCGTAGAATGGACAAATTTGCACAATATGCTATTGCTGCAAGTGAAGAAGCTATTAAAGATGCTGAAATTACTGATGAAAATGTAAACAAACAAAGAGTTGGTGTTATTTGGGGTGCAGGAATTGGAGGTTTAGAAACTTTTCAAGATGAAGTAATGAGTTATGCAGCTGGTGACGGAACACCACGTTTTAATCCATTCTTTATCCCAAAAATGATTGCTGATATTGCTCCTGCTCATATTTCTATGAAAAATGGGTTTATGGGTCCTAATTATACAACAGTTTCTGCATGTGCTTCTTCTGCAAATGCTATGATTGATGCCTTCAACTACATTCGTTTAGGAATGTGCGATGTAATTATCACTGGTGGATCTGAAGCAGCAGTTACAATTGCTGGAATGGGTGGATTTAACTCAATGCAAGCACTATCTACAAGAAATGAAAGTCCAGAAACTGCTTCAAGACCTTTTGATGCAACTCGTGATGGATTTGTACTTGGTGAAGGTGCTGGTGCATTAGTTTTAGAAGAATATGAACACGCAAAAGCTCGTGGAGCAAAAATATATTGTGAAGTTGGTGGTGGTGGAATGTCATCTGATGCTTACCATTTAACAGCACCTCATCCAGAAGGAATTGGAGTAATTGCTGTTATGGAAAACACACTTCGCGATGCTGGAATGAAACCAGAACAAGTAGATCATATCAATACACATGGAACGTCTACACCTTTAGGTGATGTTGCTGAATTAAAAGCGATTAAAGCAGTTTTTGGTGATCATGCTAAAAATATAAATATCAATTCTACTAAATCAATGACAGGTCACTTATTAGGAGCTGCTGGTGGAATTGAAGCGATTGCTTCTATCTTAGCTATGAAACATGGGATTGTTCCTCCTACAATTAATCATACAGTAGTGGATGAAAGAATTGACCCTGAATTAAATCTTACCTTAAATAAAGCACAAAAAAGAGAAATCAACGTTGCTATGAGTAATACGTTTGGTTTTGGAGGACATAATGCTTGTGTCTTATTTAAAAAATTAGAAGACTAATTCTACGTATGAATTTCATTAAAAAAATAGTATCAAAATCCCGTTCTCAAGAAGACGGGATTTTTTTTGAAAAAATAAGTAAAATCTTAGGTTTTAAGCCTGAAAACTTAAAATACTATAAAAAAGCATTTACACATCGTTCTGCAAATATTATTGATGAAAAAGGAAACCCTTTTAATTATGAACGATTAGAATTTTTAGGTGATGCCATTTTAGGGAGTGTAATCTCCGCTTTTTTATACAAAACAGCTCCAACAGGAGATGAGGGTTACTTAACTAAAACACGTTCAAAAATTGTAAGTCGCGAACATTTGAATGAGTTAGGTAAGGATTTTAATTTACTTCAATTTGTTGAAAGTAAAGTTGCACCTACTCACTTTGGTGAAAACATTCATGGTAATTTATTTGAAGCTTTTATTGGAGCCATTTATTTAGACAAAGGTTTTGTTACTTGTGAAAAATTTATTGAAAGAAAAATTATCAAAATATACGTTGATTTAGATCGATTAGACGGAAAAATTACCAGCTATAAAAGTTTGTTAATTGAATGGTGTCAAAAAGAAAAAAAATCTTTTCATTTTGAATTTATTGAAGATAATGGAATTGAAGGGCAAAAATTTTTCAGTGTAAAATTATCAATTGACAATAAAGTAGTTTCAAAAGCAAGGGCTACTTCCAAGAAAAAAGCTGAGGAAAAGGCATCTCAAAGAGCATATTTTGCATTTCAAGAAAAAATTGATGGAAAATAAGTGAAATTAGCAATTAACTACATCGTTTTCGTTAAAAAAATAACAATTTCTTATTTATTTTAACGTCTAATTAACTTTATTATACTGTATATTTACATCTTATTTGTAACTAAATGGCTGTTTTCAAATTACAATTAGAAGATTTCTCAACAAATGAATATGAGTTAATTGCAATTCATACTACTGTTGAAGTTTCAAAACTTGCCTTTTTATTAAACAAAAATTTAAATACTCGGTTTCATTTTTTAGACGTAATTGACAAAAAAGAAAAAAGAGAAAAAGGTTCTTTTGAAAGATATTTTTTTAGTGATGACAAAAACGAAATTTTTTGGAATTTATTAGAAAATAAATCTGTTATTAAAGGAGCAAACGAACAAGAATCTTTGTTTGATCAATTTGGACAAATCATGTATTTGATTCCTGAAGTAAAAAAAGCAGATTATATCTTAAAAATTGATTCAGAAGAAAATCATTTAGATACTCAAAAAATAATACAAAATATTTCCGAAATAAGTATCGTTTCTATGTCTTATAAAATAGACAAGAACAATATAAAAACAAAAAGTAATTTAATTTTTTAAATAATGTCAACAAACAAAAAGACAAAAATTGTCGCTACTTTAGGACCAGCTACAAGTACTAAGGCTGTATTAAAAGACATGATAGAAGCAGGTGTAAATGTGTTTAGAATTAATTTTTCTCATGCAGATTACACAGATGTAAGTGAACGTATTGCAATGATTAGAGAATTGAATAATGAAAACGGATATACTACTTCTATTTTAGCTGATTTACAAGGCCCAAAATTAAGAGTTGGTGTCATGAAAGAAGATGTTGTTGTGGCAAAAGGTGATAAAATTACTTTTACAACTGCAGAAGATATTTTAGGAACTGCTTCTAGAGTTTACATGAACTACAAAGAATTTCCAAAAGATGTAAATGCAGGAGAACGAATCTTATTAGATGATGGAAAACTTATTTTTGAAGTTGTAAAAACAGATAAAAAAACTGAAGTTGAAGCAATCGTTGTTCAAGGTGGTCCATTGAAATCTAAAAAAGGAGTAAATCTTCCTAACACTAGGGTTTCTTTACCAGCTTTGACTAAAAAAGATATTA
Organism: Flavobacterium ponti; assembly: GCF_042652765.1. Classification (NCBI taxonomy): domain Bacteria; kingdom Pseudomonadati; phylum Bacteroidota; class Flavobacteriia; order Flavobacteriales; family Flavobacteriaceae; genus Flavobacterium; species Flavobacterium ponti. The sequence goes on along the minus strand of NZ_JBHSGW010000028.1, from coordinate 82,390 downwards.
AAGATGCCATTTTTGCCATCGAAAATAAAGTAGATTGGTTGGCTTTATCATTTGTAAGAACTCCAGAAGATTTGATGTTGTTACAAGATTTAATTTCGAAACATTCAGATCATAAAATTCCAATTATAGCTAAAATTGAAAAACCAGAAGCAGTAGAAAACATTGATAAAATTGTGGCTTATTGTGATGGTTTAATGGTTGCTCGTGGAGATTTAGGTGTTGAAATTCCTGCTCATGAAGTACCTTTAATTCAAAAGAAGTTAATTCATAGAGCAAAAACTGCTCGAATTCCAGTGATTGTGGCAACACAAATGATGGAAACCATGATTACTAGTTTAACTCCAACTCGTGCTGAAGTAAATGACGTTGCCAATTCTGTAATGGATGGAGCTGATGCAGTAATGTTGTCTGGAGAAACCTCAGTGGGAAGTTATCCTGTTCAAGTTATTGAAACAATGACCAATATTATTGAAGCTGTTGAAGATTCTCCGCTTATTCAAGTTCCCTTGAATGCTCCACATATTAGAACAAAACGCTTTATTACAAAATCAATTTGTTATCATGCTGCAACAATGGCTAATGACATTGACGCAAAAGTAATTTCTACCTTAACAAATAGTGGTTATACTGCTTTTCAAATTTCAGCTTGGAGACCAAAATCACAAATTTTAGTATTTACTTCAAACGAGAGAATTTTGACACAATTAAATTTACTTTGGGGTGTTAAAGCTTATTTCTACGACAAATTCCTAAGTACAGATGACACAGTAGAAGACATTAACAAAATTGCTTTGGAAAAAGGATATGTAAAAAAAGGTGATATGTTAATTAATTTAGCTGCGATGCCAATAGCCAATAAAGGAATGGTGAATACATTAAGAGTATCAGAAATTGAATAAATTTTATATATTTGTTTTAATTATTTAAATCAAAAAATGAAACATTTATTATTTTCAATTTTTTTTATTATTTGCATCACAAGTGAAATTAGTGCCCAAAAAGTAAATTTTAAAAAAGGTTATGTTCTTTTGGACAATGTTCAAGTTTTAAAATATGAAAAAGAGCAAGGTGGCTTTGAAACAAATATTTTTAATCTTGAAGGGGCTTTAGTTTTACAAATATTGGATAAAAAAGATTTTGACAGATATTTCTTTAATACAGAAAATAAAGTAATTATTGAATCTACTGAGTTTGATTTTTATACACATCGTCAAATTATGCAGTTGTTTTTTGATAAAAAGATTTTCAATTCAAAAGGAGAAATAAATTCTGAAAAATTAGATGAATTTAAACTTTTGTATGATGAAAAAATAACTGAAAGAACAATAAGAATAGACAATTAATAAAAATATGGAATTTAAATCTAGCAATCCGTTTTTAAAGGAAAAATCTTTTGAGAACACTAGTAGAGCAAATGATGAAGTTATTACAGTTCATCAAGAAACAATGACTGTTAGTGGAACAATAAACAAGAGTTTCACTATGTTATTTATGTTATTATCAACCGCTTTAGTAAGTTGGTGGTTAGTAGGAAATGGCTATAATCCAATTATTTTTGCAATTGGTGGTGGAGTTATCGGTTTTATTTTGGTGTTAGTTGCTTCTTTTAAACCAACTACTTCTCCTTACACAGCTCCAGCGTATGCCTTGTTTGAAGGATTATTTATTGGTGGAATATCTGCTGTTTTTGAGGCAATGTATCCTGGATTAGTCATTCAAGCAGTTAGTGCAACTTTTATTACTTTTATTGTTTGTTTTGGATTGTATAAATACAACATTGTAAAAGTTACCGAAACATTCAAATCAGTTGTGATTGGTGCTACAATGGCTATTTTTGCTTTTTATTTAATTTCTTGGATAGCTGGTTTCTTTATTGATTTTCAACCTATTCACCAAGGAAACTCTTTAATGAGTATTGGAATAAGTGTTTTCGTAATTATTATTGCTGCTTTGAACTTGTTTTTAGACTTTGATATGATCGAAAAAGGAACCCAGGCAAGAGCTCCAAAATACATGGAATGGTTCTCTGCAATGGGATTAATGATTACGCTAGTTTGGTTGTATGTAGAATTTTTAAGATTATTGGCTAAACTATCAAGTAGAGATTAATTTTATTTAAGATATAAATATTAAAAAACCATCAAGTTATCTTGGTGGTTTTTTTATTCCTTAAAATCAAATTGTAGTTGTACAGAAACGCTTTTTGGAATTTCTTTAGTTTTCTTTTGTTCGTTGTTTAAATTATTGACCGAAATACCTAATAAACGAACTGAATCTTTTAATCGTTCTTGATATAATAATTCTTTGGCCACATCAAACAATAAATGTTTATCACTTATGTAATATTGGAGTGTTTTACTTCTGGTTTGGAGTGAAAAATCAGAATATTTTATTTTTAAGGTAATTGTTCTTCCTGAAATTTTACTTTTTTGCAAACGTTTTTCTAATTCTGTAGCAATATTCATTAAGCGTTCTTCCATGTAAACTTCTGAAGAAAGATTTTCGTTGAAAGTACGTTCTGCACCAAAAGATTTTACAGTTCTATTAGGTTTTACTTGACTATTATGAATTCCTCTTGAAATGTTGAAATAATATTGAGCACTGTTTTTAAAATGTTTTTCTAAATATTCAAGTGATTTTTGTTTTAAATCAAAACCTGTAAAAATACCTAATTGATAAAATTTCTCAGCAGTTACTTTTCCAATTCCATAGAATTTTTTGATATCTAAAACTTCTAAAAAAGCTTCTACCTCATCTGGATTTACTGTTTTTTGTCCGTTTGGCTTATTATAATCTGAAGCAATTTTAGCTACAAATTTATTGACTGAAATTCCGGCTGAAGCTGTTAAACCAACCTCCTCAAAAATGCGTTTTCTAATTTCTTGAGCGATTAAAGATGCACTTGGATTGTTTTTTTTATTGATTGTTACATCAAGATAAGCCTCATCCAAAGAAAGTGGTTCTACCAAATCTGTATAATCTAGAAAAATCTTTCTAATTTTTTTGGAAATTTCTTTATACCTATCAAATCTTGGTCTGACAAAAATTAAATCAGGGCAATTTCTTTTGGCTTGGATTCCACTCATTGCACTTCTAACTCCAAATTTTCTTGCTTCATAACTGGCAGCACTTACTACTCCTCTATTTTCACTTCCACCAACAGCTAATGGTTTTCCTTTTAGTTCAGGAAAATCCATTTGTTCTACAGATGCATAAAAAGCATCCATATCTACATGTATTATTTTGCGTTGTGGAAATGACATACTACAAATTTATGCTATTTTTGAAGATATTTTGAATTATCAATTCTAATCTAAACAAATTTCCAATGATTGAAATAGAAAGAAAGTTTTTAGTGACTTCAGATGTATTTTTAAAGCAATTTAAAACCCAAAATAGAATTGTTCAAGGTTATTTATCATCTGTACCTGAAAGAACGGTTCGAGTTCGAATTAAAGGAGAAAAAGGCTATTTAACCATCAAAGGAAAAAGCAATGAAAGTGGTTTGAGTAGAATGGAATGGGAAAAAGAAATTGATGTAAAAGAAGCTGAACAATTATTGCAAATTTGCGAAAGTGGTGTGATTGATAAAACGCGTTATGAAATTGAATTTGGCAATCACATCATAGAAGTTGATGTTTTTGATGGAGAAAATAATGGCTTAGTTTTAGCAGAAATTGAATTGCAATTTGAAAACGAAACTTTTGAAAAACCAGAATGGCTTGGCAAAGAAGTTACAGGTGATGAAAAATATTATAATGCTTATATAAGTAAAAATCCTTTTAAGAATTGGTAAAAATTGAATCAGAATAAATCAAAATTTTCTTTGGTTAGAATTCCTCTTAATTTTAGAATTATAAAATAGTCTAATGCTTCTTGAATTGAATGTTTTTCAAAGACTTTGTATTTCCATAATTTTTCATCAATATCTTCAAAATTAATATAGTAGAATAACTCAATATTAATATCTTCTCGAATTAATTTTTGCTTTTTTGCATCTTCTAATAACGGTTTTACAACTTTTTCAAACATGAATAATTTGTGTTGCTCATATTCACACAAAACTTCATAATGGTATTTTTTTAAACTAATTAAAAAAATTGGATTTATGTTACTAATTCTTTGAATAGCAACTGTGTAAATCTGTATAATTTTAATTAATGGGTTTTCATTACTGCTTTTAATTGTTTCAACCTCATTTAAAAAATTATTCCAAAGTAAATTCACAGCTTCATTTAGTAGTGTTTCTTTATTTTCAAACATGGAATAAAGCGTTTTTTTAGACAATCCAAATTCGTTAGCAATATCATCCATCGTAATGATTTTACTTCCTTTTTTAAGAAAATGATCTAACGCTTTTTCTATTATTTCTACTTTTTTATCCATCTTGAAAAAATTAAAAAAATCCTGCTTTCACAGGATTTTCTTTCATTAATTTCCACCACCTAAAGCTTTGTACAATGAAATTACAGCGTTAAGTTGTTGGTATTTATTGTCTATATAATTTATTTCTGTATTCAAAGCATTATCTTTTGCCGTAAGAACTTCAAGGTAATTAACCATTCCATATTGCAATAACTCATCTGAATAATCCGCAGCATTTTTCAATGCTTCAACTTGTTTTTTTCTAATAACAAGTTTATTGGTTTCATTTTCATAATTTGCTAATGCATCTGAAACCTCTTTACCAGCAACTAACAATGATTTTTCAAATTGCAAATAGGCTTTTTGTTGATTCGCTTGAGCTACTTCTAAACGTGTTTTGTTTTGTCTTTGATTAAAAATAGGTTGTGCTAATCCTGTAATAACATTGGCAAAAATTGATTTAGCACTAAACCATTCTTTTAATTCTAAAGCTTGCAAACCTCCAGTTGCATTTATGGTTAAAGAAGGGTAAAAAGAACTTCTTGCAACATTTGTTAATTCAAATGCATTTCTAAAATTTAATTCAGCTGCTATTACATCTGGTCTTTGACTTAATAAAAAAGTTGGTAAACCTGTTTTAATTTCTGCATCAATTTTTTGATTCTCAAATAAACCTCTTTCAACTGTATTTGGAGCTTTCCCTAAAAGTTGATTAAAAGTGTTTTCTAAAACCTTGATATTGTATTTTAAATCTTCTAAAATAATTTGCGCTGCATATTGTTGTGCTTCTGTTTGTTTAACAGCAACTTCGTTCACATTTCCAGCATCTTTTAGTGCTTTAATTACTTCAACACTAGTGTTTCTATTTTCAATGGTTGAAGTAACTACATTAATTTGAGCATCTAAAGCCAATAATTGATAATAAATAGAAGCAACATTGGCCACTAATTCAGTTTGAATAGCTTGTCGAGCTACTGCAGATTGTAAATATTTTGCTGCTGTTGCTCTTTTATTACTTCTTATTTTCCCCCAAATATCAGCTTCCCAAGATAATTTTGCAGACATTTCATATTGATCTATACTACTAAAAAGTCTACCGAATTGACTGTTTTGAGAAATTTCTTGATGTGTCCAAGTTGTATTTCCGTTTAAAGTTGGAAAATAACCTGCTTTACCTTGTTTCATTGTTGCTTCTGCAGCAGCCATATTTTGCAAAGCAATTTTCATGTCCAAATTATTCTGAATAGCTTCATTAATATAGCTTTGAAGTTTTTCATCCGTAAACATTTTATCCCAAGACATAGAAGCTAAAGATGAGCTATCAGCAACTTGTTCTGTTCGATATAAGTTATCTGTATTTACTTGAGGTTTTTCATAATCCTTCGCGACGAAGCACGATTGCACTATAAACATAGTAACTAGTAGAAGACTTCCTTTGATTATATTTTGTTTTCTCATTCTCATATTCTTATAAATTTTCAGTATCTCCTTTAGTAGTTTCAATAGTTTTAGTACTTACACGTTCTTGTAACCCTTGGAAAATGATAAATAAAACAGGAATAACAAATACTCCTAAAACAGTTCCAATTAACATTCCTCCAATAGCTCCTGTTCCAATAGCGTTATTTCCTACTGCTCCTGCTCCTTTAGCTAACATTAAGGGCATTAATCCTAAAATAAATGCAAAAGATGTCATCAAAATAGGACGTAAACGCGCTGTTGCACCTTGAACAGCTGCTTGTGAAATACTCCAACCCTTTCGTCGAGCATCTGCTGCAAACTCTACAATCAAAATTGCATTTTTGGCTAATAAACCAATAAGCATAATCAATGTAATTTGAAGGTAAATATTGTCACTCACATTAAATAAATAAGCAAAAATATATGCTCCTGCTAATCCAACTGGCAATGATAATAAAACAGCAAAAGGCAACATGTAACTTTCATATTGAGCAGCTAATAAGAAATACACAAATACTAAACAAAGAAGGAAAATAAACAATGTTTGACCACCAGCACTAATTTCTTCACGAGTCATTCCTGAGAATTCATATCCATATCCAATTGGTAAACTTTGACTTGCTACTTCTTCAATTGCTTTAATGGCATCACCTGTACTATAACCTTCGTTTGGAGCACCTGTGATTTTAACTGAAGTAAATAAGTTAAAACGATCAATAGCTTGTGGTCCAAAAACTTTTTCTAAGGTTATAAATTGAGAAATTGGTGCCATTTGACCATCTTTATTTCTGACCATTATACTATTTAACGATTCGGTATCTGCTCTAAATTTTGGATCAGCTTGATAAATTACACGATATTGTTTTCCAAACTTATTAAAGTTAGAAGCATAAACACCACCATAATATCCTTGCATAGTTCCCAAAACATCAGTTACTGTTAAACCTGAGTTTTTAATAGCAGCTACATTAAGGTCAATTCTATATTGAGGATAATTTGGTGAAAATGAAGTGGCTGCATATTTAATTTCAGGACGACTATTTAAAGCTCCTAAAAACTTATTGTTTACATCACTTAATTCTTTAATCGTTCCTCCTTTTTGGTCTTGCAATTGAAATTCAAATCCGTTGGTGAATCCAAAACCTACTAATGTTGGACGTGCAAAGAACAATACTTTAGCATCTTTAACAGCAGCTGCACGTTTAAATAATTCACCAACAACAGCTGAAATTTCTTGATTAGCATCAGGTCGTTCTGCCCATGGTTTCAATTTTACAATTACCATTCCGTAGTTACTTCCTGTTCCACTAATTAAACTTCGACCAGAAATACGAAGTACTTCTTTGATTTCAGGTAAATCTTTAACTTTATTTTCAATTTGTAATAATACTTCTTCCGTTCTTTCTAAAGAAGTTCCAGGAGGAAGCGATACATCTGATAAAATAGCTCCAGTATCTTCACCTGGTACGAATGCTTTTGGTGTAATATTTAATAATAAAACAAATAGTCCAGCAAAAATTGCTATTCCTAAAAAGGCTAACCATTTTCTTTTAATAAAAAACTCTACTGATTTTCTATATTTAATTGTTGTTGCTTCAAAAGCTACATTGAAAGATGAATAAAAACGTTGCAAAAATCCTTTTTTCTTTTCTTCTTCACTATGAGGTTTCAAGAAAATAGCACATAAAGCAGGTGAAAGAGTTAGTGCATTAATTGCAGATAAAACAATCGCAACTGCTAATGTCAATCCGAATTGTTTATAGAAAACTCCAGCAGAACCGCTAATAAAAGATACAGGAATAAAAACTGCAGACATAACAAGAGTTATCGAAATAATAGCACTACTAATATCATTCATGGCACTATGAGCTGCTTTTTTAGGATCATGTTCTCCTGCTTCCATTTTGGCATGAACGGCTTCTACTACCACAATAGCATCATCCACCACGATTCCAACGGCAAGTACCAATGCAAATAGTGTTAGTAAATTAATTGTAAAGCCAAATAAACTTAAGAAAAAGAAAGTTCCAATAATAGCAACAGGTACTGATATAGCAGGAATTAATGTTGATCTCCAATCTTGTAAAAACACAAAAACCACTAAGAATACCAACAAGAAAGCTTCAATTAAGGTATGAATTACTTTTGTTATCGATTCATCTAAGAAATCATTTGCATTAATTAATGTGGCATAGTTTACTCCTTTTGGAAAACTTACTTTAGCTTTATCCAATACTTGTAAAGAGCCTTCAATAACTTCTTGAGCATTTGAACCAGCAGTTTGAGCAATGGCAATAGCAATAGATTTGTTACCGTTAGTTTGTGCACTACCAGCATAACTAATAGCACCAAGTTCAATTCTTGCAACATCTTTTAAACGAAGTACTTCACCATTATCGGTAGAACGAACAACAATTTGTTCAAATTCTTCTGTACTTTTTAATCTTCCTTTATATTTTAAAGCATATTGGAACGATTGATCACCACTTTCTCCCAATTGACCAGGAGCAGCTTCAATATTTTGTTCTGCCAATAAGGCTGTTACATCAGAAGGAACAAGACCATACGAAGCCATTACATCTGGTTTTAACCAAATACGCATCGAGTAATCTCTTTGTCCAAAAATTATAGCATCTCCAACACCTGGTACACGTTTGATTTTTGGTAAAATATTGATGTTGGCATAATTTTGAAGAAAAGTATCATCATATTCAGGGTTTTCACTATATAATGATAAAATTAAGATATTATCACTTTGTCTTTTTGAGGTTGTAACACCTGATCTTGTAACTTCTTGAGGTAATAAAGGTGTTGCACGAGAAACTCTATTTTGAACATTAACGGCAGCTAAATCAGGATTTGTACCCAATTTAAAATAAATACTTATAGATGCAGAACCATCATTATTTGAAGTAGAAGTCATATATGACATATCTTCTACACCATTTATTTGTTCTTCTAATGGAATTACCACTGAATTCATCACAACTTCAGCACTTGCTCCTTGGTAATTTGCAGAAACTGTTACTGTTGGTGGTGCTATTTCTGGGTATTGTGAAACAGGAAGTGAGGTTAATCCTAAAACTCCCAAGATAACGATGATAATAGAAATCACCGTTGACAATACAGGTCTGTCAATAAATTTTGAAAACATAATTTGTTAGTTTTTCAATCGTTAGATTGTAAATTATTTTTTAGGATTATTTAGTTCTTTTAAGTCAATAACTTCTGGTTTAATTGGTGTGCCTTCTGTTATGATTCCGACACCCTCAACTAAAAATTTGTCATTTGCATTTAATCCTTTATCAACAACAAAATATTCTCCACCTGGAACAGCACGAACTTCAATAGGAACAAATTTTACTTTGTTTTCTTGGTCAACTATTAAAGCAATTCTTTTGTCTTGTAATTCAACCGTTGCGTTTTGTGGAATTAAAACAACATCTTTCAAGTTAGTAGGAATTTGAATTGTTCCGCTTCCTCCAGAACGTAATAATCTATTTGGATTTGGGAAACTTGCTCTAACATTGAATGAACCTGTTTGTGTATTAGCTTGACCGCTAAAAGTTTCTATTTTACCTTTTTCTTGATAAACATCACCATTGCTTAAAACTAAATTTACAGGAGGCATATTGGCAATTTTATCTTGAAATGTTTTTCCTTCTGCATTCATCATAATATCTAATTGCTCTTTTTCATTTACTGAAAAATAAGCATAAACTTTACTTATGTCTGAAATTCGAGTTAAAGGTTGGGCTGTTTGACTGCTAACATAACTTCCAATTCTTAGAGGTAATGTTCCAACAATTCCATTTACTGGACTGGTGATTGTAGCGTAATTTATTCTTGCAATTATACTTTGATAAGTACTTTTTGCACTTGCTAAATTTGCTTTAGCAGTTTCTAGCTGTACATCACTAATAATTTTGCGATCTACAAGAGGTTTTAATCTGTTAACCTCAACTTGAGCAACATCTACTTTTGCTTTTGCAGCAGCTGCATCTTGATTAGCGGTTTGCGTTTCTAATTTAAAAAGCAATTGTCCTTTTTTTACTTCTTGACCTTCATCAACGTAAATTTTTTCAATGTAACCATCTACTTTTGGACGAATATCTATATCTGTGATTCCTTCTAATTTTGTTGGATATTCAGCTAATAAAGTTGTGTTGGTTTTAGAAACCTGAACTACTTTATATGGTGCTGGTTCCTTTGCTTTTGGCTCTTCTTTTTTCTGATTACAAGAGAGTATAGTTACAGCTAAAAGTAAACTACTAAAAAAATATATTTTCTTTTTCATGTGTGGATTCTTATTTTATTTGTTGGTTTTGGATTTCTATTTGTTTGAATTTATTTATAGAATGATTTAAAAGTTCTTCTACTTTTAGAATATGTTCTTTGTAAGCATAACTATTTAAGAGATTAATATTTTCTTGAGGACATGAACAATTTTTTTCTCTGAAATCGATTATTTTTTCAACTAATATCTTTTCACTATCTACTAATGATAAATATCTTTTTAGTCTTTCACTTAATGGAGCTGCTTTAAAGTATTTTTTTCTATCTCCAGAGACGGTAAAATAATTTATTAAATCCATCTTCTGCAATAAATTCAAATTTGTAGAAATTGAACTTTTACTAGCTTGCATTTTTAGTACTAAATCTTCAAAAGTTAATCCTGATTTGCAACCATCAATGATTAACGTTCCTAAAATTCTTGCTGCAAGAGGAGCAATATTGTATTGTTGTTCGAAATGAATTCCAAACATTTCTATCATTTCTTGCTTTTCTTCATTCATTATATAAATATTTTGGGCAAAGGTAATTTATGGTTCGATAAATACCGAACCAACCGAACATAAATTTTTGTTAAACTTTTTAGGCAAAAAAAAATCAGCAATTGCTGATTAATTTTCTTTTATGATTTCGATATTGACTCGAATATGTCCTCCATATCTATCAGGAGCAATAAGCATGAAAGCTTTTTTTGATAAATCAATATCTCTCCCTTTTACAAAAGGACCTCTATCTGTTACAGTAACGTCAACAGATTTATTAGTTTTAACAGAAGTTACTCTTAATTTAGTTCCAAAAGGAAGTTTTGGGTGAGCACAAGTTAGCTCTTTATTATTGAAAATTGCCCCACTTGCAGTTCTTCTTCCTGTAAACCTATCATGGTAATAAGAAGCATGAGCCTCTTTTTGATACATTTCTAAATTAAAATTTAAAGTATCAATGATAATTGTATCTTTTACTTTAACAGTGTCCTTTGAGGTAATACTATCTTTAAATTTTCTATGATTTTGGTTTGCATTTGTAATACTTAACAAAGCAATAAAAGACACAAAAACGCTAATTAATACACTATTTTTCATACCGTAATATTTTTGACATCAAAACTGATATCTTTAAGTGTAGGTTATTATTGTCTTTGGGTTTTAAAAAATTATGCCATCCAACTAGACCATGGAATTCTTGATAATATTAATATAAGCCCTAAAGTGTAAAAAACAGCAATTTTTTTGAATTTTCCGTTTTGGCTTTCTTGTTTTTTATGTTTTGACCATCCCATAGTAATTAATACAATAGCAATAATATTAATTAAAGGATGTTCAACAGCTGTTAACCTTAATGCGGAATTACTCATTTGATTAATTGCTTCTAAACCTTTTGGGGAAACGAAATACAAAATCAAACCAATCACTAATTGTATATGGCAAAAGATTAAAGCAAAAAGAGATAATCTTAAATCTTTTGTTGCAAATAATTTTTTATTTGATAAACCATAAATAGCATTTATAACTGCTAATAATAAAACTCCAAGAGCTACATAAGCTAAGGTAGAGTGTAATGATTGAATAGTTTGATACATAATTTGTTTGTTTTTAGGTTAAAACAAATATAGTAAAAAAATAAAACCCTTTAACATTTCTGAAAAAAGGGCTATATGAAGTTATGTAAATTATTAACTATTTTAAAAATTGATTCAATAAAAAAGTAGTTGAACTATCGTGCTGATTTATTGATTTGGCATTTATCTCATCTAAAATTGAATTTGCTAATTGCTTACCTAATTCAACACCCCATTGGTCATAACTAAAGATATTCCAAATAATTCCTTGCACAAATATTTTATGCTCATACAGTGCAATTAATGAACCTAAAGATTCTGGAGTAAGTTTATCTATTAAAAGTGTATTAGTTGGTTTATCACCTCTAAAAACCTTAAATGGTAGTAAAAATTCTGCTTTTACTTTAGAAATTCCTTGTTTATCGAATTCTGCTTTTACTTGACTTTCAGATTTACCCATTAAAAGAGCTTCTGTTTGAGCAAAAAAGTTAGACATCAATTTATCGTGATGGTCTTTATTTCCATACAATGATTCTTTATATCCAATGAAATCTGTTGGAATTAATTTTGTTCCTTGATGTATCAGTTGAAAAAAAGCATGTTGTGAGTTTGTTCCTGGTTCACCCCAAATAATAGTTCCTGTTTGATAATTTACTGGGTTTCCATCTCTACCAACACTTTTACCATTACTTTCCATTATTCCTTGCTGTAAATAAGGAGCTAATTTTTGTAAATATTGAGTATATGGAATTAAAGCTTCTGTTTCAGCACCAAAAAAGTTATTATACCAAACACTTATTAGAGCTAAAACAACTGGAATATTTTTATCAAATGAAGTTTCTTTAAAATGAGTATCCATTTTATTGGCTCCTTTTAATAAAGCATTGAAATTGTCAAAACCAACTGCTAAACTAATTGATAAACCGACTGCTGACCATAGTGAAAATCGTCCACCAACCCAATCCCACATTGGAAAAATGTTTTCTGAATTGATTCCAAAAGAAGTCACTTTTTCAATATTAGTAGAAACAGCCACAAAATGTTTTGCTACATCTTCTTGTTTTGCTGATTTTAAAAACCATTCTCTAATAGTTTCTGCATTAGAAAGTGTTTCTTGTGTTGTAAAAGTTTTAGATACAATTACAAACAATGTTGTTTCAGGATTTAATTTTTTGATGGTTTCCATAACATGATCACCGTCAACATTTGAAACAAAATGAACATTTAAGTGATTACTATAAAACTGTAAAGCTTCTGTAACCATTGCAGGACCAAGATCAGAACCACCAATACCAATATTTACAATATCTGTAAATGCTTTATTTGTGAATCCTCTTTTATTACCTGAAATAACTTGATTTGAAAATTCTTTAATTTTCGCTTTTACTTGAAAAACTTCTGGAATTACATTTTTACCTTCAAATAAAACCTCATCATTTTCATTAGCTCTTAAAGCTGTATGAAGTACTGCTCTATCTTCTGTTTGATTGATATTTTCACCTGAAAAATAAGATTCAATTGCTTTTTTCAACTCCACTTCATTAGCTAATTCAACTAATAAGTCCATTGTTTGCTCAGTAATGTTATTTTTTGAAAAATCTACTAAAAAATCTTCCCATTTAATATTAAATTTTTCTACTCTTTGAGAATCATTGGCAAACATTTCTTTTATAGAATTTGCTTGCATATCATAAAAATGATTTCTAAGCTTTTGCCAAGCTTCGGTTGTTGAAGGGTTGATGTTTTGTAAAGACATGATTCTTATTCTTCTTTAAATTTTAATGCAGTAACACTATCCAATTCTTTTTTTAAAGGTTCAATTTTTTCTAAAAATTTTGCCTTATTTGCTTTATCCATTGGTTCAGCATTTGGTAAATTTTGTCTAAATGGGTCTACTTGAACACCATTTTTCCAAAATCGATAACAAACATGTGGACCAGTTGCTAAACCTGTACTTCCAACTTTACCAATAACTTGACCTTGAGTTACACGTTGTCCTCTTTTTACTAAAATTTTAGACATATGTAAATATTGAGTTGAATAAGTTGGAGTGTGTTTTACTTTAACATAATTTCCATTTCCAGCTGTGTAACCTGTTCTTTCTACTACTCCAGATGCAGTTGTTTTTATTGGAGTTCCTTGTGGTGCTGCATAATCTGTTCCATTATGAGCTTTCCATCTTTGTTGTACTGGGTGAAAACGTCTGCCTGAGAATTTTGAGGAAATCCTAAAGAAGTCTAAAGGTGCTTTTAAAAACATACTTTTTAACCCTTTACCATTTTCATCATAGTAATCGGCAAATTTTTGATTTTCAGACATTTTATATGGAAAAGCATAGATTTTTTTTCCTTTATATTCAAAATATGAACCTTCTATATCCACAACTCCATCATAAATAGAATCTTGAATATATCTTTCTTTTAATATAACTGCAAACTTATCTCCTTTTTGGATTTTGAAGAAGTCAATTGAATACTCAAATATTTTTGCCAGTTTTGAAGCAACTCCAGCACTAACACCTTCTTTACTTAAAGTTTCAGATAATGAGCCTTCAATTTCTGTGGCCACAGTTCTTCTTTTTATGGTTGAAGGTCTAGCCTTTTCTTGAACAACTAACGTTGAATCTCTAAAATCAACAACCAAATAATTAGTTCTGTCTTTTACATATACAAAATACTTTAAATCTTTATTGTTTTTTTTATCCAAGAAAAGATAATAAGGCTTACCTGCTCTAATAGAACGAAGATTAAAAGAGTCTTTAATTTTTTCGGTTACTTGAAAAGTAGAATAATTGTTCAATTCATAACCATCTAAAATTGTACTAAACGTGTCACCAGATTTTAATGTATCAATTTTAACCTTATAATCATTAAAAATGATATCAAAGTCTTTTACAATGGGCTCTGTTTTTTCAATTGGTTTCTTTACTTTAGAATTTTCTTCTTCCTTTTTACAAGAAAATAATGTTATAGTTAAGAATATATATAATAAATATTTCAAATCGTTTGTGTTGTTAGGCTATTCACCCCATGTTGCTAATTCATCTTCAGTCCATAGTTCTGGGAAAAATATCCTTCGTTGGTATTTTGGGTGCATATATTTTTGCCAATTACTACCACCTGTAGCATCACCACTTCCAATATACTTTTTAGCGGCATTTAAATGTCCCATCACCCAAGTAATATTTACTGTTTTATCTAAATGACGCATAGCTTTTACCAATTCAGGATTTTTTTGATCTTTCTCTGGTATTTGTTTGAACTTTTGCCAAATATTGATGGTATTATATTCTTCCATATGACGAAGAAATTCCGCTTTATATTTACGCTCAAATTCTAAAATAAGAAATGATTTTTTTCCTGTTGTGTGGTCTTTTCCAGCTGCTTGCCAGTATAAATGTTCGAAAGCATGTTCAAAAGGAGTGTTTCTGTCAATTGTTGCTCTAAAACGGTGATCAATTAGGTTAATTAAATCTGTGCAAGCAAATTCAATCAATCTATATTGAGCACTTTGAAAACCACTCGCAGGTGTTAAAGTATTTCTAAATTTCATATATTGATCTACTTCCATTCCATCACCCATAATATCGAATGATGTAGTAAGCATATCAAAATAGCGAGAAATTCGCATTAATTTTTCAGTAAAAAAATCAGTTTGAGGTTTTTCTGTATGACACAATTGTTGAATTTCCCAAAGTATCATTTTAAATAACAACTCATTTACCTGATGATACATGATAAAAACCATTTCATCAGGCAAAGTTGTTCTTTGTGTTTGAAGATTTAGAAGTGCATCTGTTTGAATATAATCCCAATAAGTTATGGGTTTAGACCATAGAAGACCTTCTAAATGTGTTTCAGTTTTTTGATCTATTTTTTGAAATTTTTCATCTAAAAGTTGAATTTTTTTTTCAATTTCTGGATTTATTTCCATCGATATTATTTTTTGACTTTAAACGTATGTTTTAGTCCTTTGTATTCGTAAAGATCTGCCTTCAATGAACCGACAGCTAAACTTGCTTTTATTCTAACAGGAATTTTATTGTCATCATCTGAAACCCAGACAGTTAAACTCTCCTCTTCTTTAAAAACTCTACCTGCTTGAACGTAAGGTCTAAACACCATACAAGAAACTTTTCCAAATTTAGTACTTATATCTTCTTTTCCAATATATTTTAGCTTAAACTTTGTAGTTTCATCATCAAAAAACATATCTATAGAAATTGATTCTCCTTCTTTAACTTTATCAATATCTGGATGATTTCTTAAATAATAGAACGCAGAAACAATATCTTGAACATTTTCTGGAACTGTAAATGTTTTTTCAGTATTATTTTTATAATCTTTTACAAATACTGAATTATTTGATTGATTAAAAAAACCTTCTTGGTATTTTGTATAGCCTCCTTCATCTATTTTTCTTAAAAATTGATAAGGTCTACCTGTTTCTTTATCAAAAAAACTTTGATAATTATCACTTACTTTAAAAAATGCTTTTGTAATTCCGGTTGTATAACCCGTTCCTATTACATGATGTACTTTTTTATTGTTTCTAACGGCTTCCTTAATTTCCAAAGTTGCATAACCTGCCGTAACTAAACCGTAATGGATTCTTAATTTAAAATATTCACCCGTTGTAAAAGAATCTTCTTTTTGGGTAAATGAGTTTGTAAAAATGAACACTAAGGTTAATAAAATAAATTTTTTCATAACTGTTTAATTTTTCTTTTACTATAGAAAATGCAATTTCTGTACCAAATTTACAAAACAAAAAAACCCAGTCCAAAAAAGGACTGAGTTTTTATGCTATTAACCAACCAAAAAACTATAAATTATGAAAAACTTATATAAAAACTTCGGAGAAACCACCCTCCTCATTTTTGCGAGTGCAAAGGTAAGTGTGGTTTTGAATTATTCTTACTAATTTTTCAACTTTAACTTTTTTAACTGATTATTATCTAACAAAAGTGCTTATTTTTTGATAATGTGAAAAAATAAGCGTTTTTTATAATGTACCTCTCAATGCTTGTTCACGTTCAATTGACTCAAAAAGAGCTTTAAAATTACCTGCACCAAATCCACGAGCACCCATTCTTTGAATTATTTCAAAAAATAACGTTGGTCTGTCTTCAATTGGTTTTGTAAAAATTTGCAATAAGTAACCTTCCTCATCAGCATCAATCATAATTCCTAGACTCATTAATTTATCAATATCTTCTTGAAGTTTATGATTGTGTGCTTCTAATCTCAATGGAACTGCATCATAATATGCTTGTGGTGGTGTACTCAAGAACTCAATTCCTCTAGAACGCATATCTGCAACAGTTGTTAAAATATCATCTGTTGCTACAGCAATGTGTTGAACTCCTGCTCCTTCATAGAAATCCAAATATTCTTCAATTTGTGATTTTTTCTTTCCTTCAGCTGGTTCGTTGATAGGAAATTTGATTCTTCCATTACCATTTGACATTACTTTTGACATCAAAGCTGAGTATTCTGTAGTAATTTGTTTGTCATCAAAAGAAAGGAAATTTACAAATCCCATTACGTCTTCATACCATTTTACCCAAGTATTCATTTCGTTCCAACCTACATTTCCAACCATATGGTCTATATATTTTAGACCTGTTGGTTTTGGATTATAATCTGAAACCCATTTTTGGTATCCTGGTAAAAATTCTCCTTTATAGTTTTTTCGTTCTACAAACATGTGAACTGTTTCTCCATAGGTATAAATTCCAGCACGAACTACTTCACCATCTTCGTCTTTTTCAACAGTTGGTTCCATGTATGATTTCGCACCTCTTTTCATTGTTTCTTCGTAAGCAGAACGAGCATCTTCTACCCAAAGAGCTACAATTTTAACACCATCACCATGTTTCTTTACATGCTCTCCAATTGCAGAATCGCTTTTTAAAGCAGTTGTTAAAACTATACGTATTTTGTCTTGTTTCAATACATATGAAGCTCTATCCTTTACTCCAGTTTCCAGTCCTGCGTAAGCATGTGATTGAAATCCAAAAGCCGTTTTGTAGAAATGGGCTGCTTGTTTAGCATTTCCTACATAAAACTCTACATAATCTGTTCCTAACAAAGGAAGAAAGTCTTGTGCTCCTTCAAATATTTTTTCTAAACCGTAGTTTACTGATTTTATTTCTTTACTCATTTTTATTATTTTTATATAACCCTTTAGGGTTTTGAACCCTAAAAGGGTCGTTTATGTTTTTATTTTTATTTATCTAACCAAGATTGGAAATAAGTTCCATCGGCAATTTTCAAAGCTTCTTCTGTTACCTTCAATGGTTTGAAAGTATCTACCATAACAGCTAATTCTTTAGTTTCTGTTTTTCCAATGCTTCTCTCTGTTGCTCCTGGATGTGGTCCATGAGGAATACCAGCTGGGTGCAAAGAAATATTTCCTGGCTCAACATCATTTCTACTCATAAAATCTCCATCAACATAATACAAAACCTCATCTGAATCAATATTACTATGATTATATGGAGCAGGAATTGAATCTGGATGATAATCGTATAAACGAGGAACAAACGAACACACCACAAAAGCATCTGTTTCAAAGGTTTGGTGCACTGGTGGTGGTTGATGAATTCGACCAGTTATCGGTTCAAAATCATGAATTGAAAATGCATATGGAAAATTGTAACCATCATATCCTACAACATCAAAAGGATGTGAAGCATAGACCATTTCAAAAATTTCATCTTTCTTTTTTACTTTGATTACAAAATCTCCTGACTCGTCATTGGTTTCTAATTCATAAGGACGACGAATATCTCTTTCACAAAATGGAGAATGCTCTAATAATTGTCCGAACCAATTGCGATAACGTTTTGGAGTGAAAATTGGACGATGTGATTCAACAATAAACAAACGATTATCTTCGGTATCAAAATCCATTTTATAGATAATTCCTCTTGGAATAATCAAATAATCACCATACTTGAAGTCTATGTTTCCAAGCATTGTTCTTAATTTACCTGACCCTTTGTGAATGAAAATCATTTCATCCGAATCGGTATTCTTATAAAAATATTCGGTTGTTTTATTTTTTGGTGCCGAAAGAACAATATGACAATCCGAATTTGTTAAAACAATTTTTCTGCTTTCTAGAAAATCATTTTCTGGACTAACTTGAAATCCTTTTAACTTATACGATTGAATGTTGTTTTCTTTAGCAATTTTAGGAGCAACACTATATTGCTTTCTAATTTCTTTTACTTGAGTTGGTCTTTGTTCGTGATAAGAATTTGTATACATTCCATCAAAACCAACTGTTCCAAACAATTGCTCATAATACAATTCACCATTTGATTTGCGAAATTGTGTATGACGTTTAGGTGGAATTTTTCCTAATGTGTGATATAGTGGCATTTTCTTTTTGTTTAAAGATTAAAGTTTAAAAGTATGACTTGCATAACTTTCGTTAACAATCAAAAAGAATATAGACTCATTCAGGATTTCTCTTGATGAGGAATTTTAAGTGAGCTAATAAATTATCCCATTTTTTCATTAGTACAAATATCGTAAAAATATTTTAATTTATTAAAACCAGTATCCAATACTAAACCAAGTGTAGTGTTCTTTTGTATCTGGAGACCAAGAATGCTTGATTTCTAAAGGACCAATTAAAGAATCAAATCCATACCCAAAAGCATATCCTGAAAATTTTGGATGAGAAAACCAGTCTGTAGATTCAAAAATCCTACTTCCAACATTGGCATAATTAGCTGTAAAATTCAAGTAATTCTTTTTAAACACCTCATACTCAAGCATTGCAGAGCCTTTAATATAACTACTCCCTGATATACTCAAAAAATCATATCCTAAAAAATGCTGAAAATTATTTATTTTGTTATATCCATAACCTCCTAAAACAAAATCAAAATAGGGAATTGTTCTTTCTCCAATTATTGAACCTAATTCAGATTGAAGCTTGACAGATACTTTTTTATAAAAAGTTTTTACAATACCTATATCTCCTTTAATAGTTGAAAAACGTTCAAAATTATTATTGAAATTTGAAGAAAACAAATAAGATTTCAGCTCTCCATTGATGTACCAACCTGATTTGGGAAAATATTTTTTATCAAAAGAATCATATTTTAAATTTCCAAAAACAGAAAAATAATCACTCTTATCAAATACTGGAGTTACATTTTGCAATGTAGGAGATTGAATTTTTAAATGTTTCAATTCTACACCTGTTCCAATTAAAAACAATTTACTAAAGATAGTTTCAACAAAAATTCGATTTGAGAAATCTGAATAATCAATATTAATTGAATTTATATCTAAATTGGTTAATGTTGTTCCATCATTAAAGTCATTTTGAATGTTTTTATTGAATGTATTTAATCTAGAGTTAACTCCAAAACTCCAATAAAAACCATTGTCAATATAGTAATCAAAATTATATCTAAAATTATCTCCTAAAATTACATCTAAAGAAGCTACATCATTTTTTGATAATAATTTTTTTTGTGTAAGATTAAGTAACAAAGAGCTTTTATATAAATCATCATAATGCAATCCAAATTTAATAAAAGTGTTTATCTGATTCTCTTTTAGGTTAAATGTCAAATTATTTTTATCATCAAAACTATAGAGAATTGATCCATAATTATCTGTTGCATTTAAGCTATTTATTCCTTTTTCAAATTTATGAAACGGAATTTTTTTATTTTGTTTAAAATTTAGTTTACCAATAACATAAGATCTTGTGTAATTCTTAAGATGATTTAAGGTAATGTTTTTTATTGTAATTGAATCACAGACTTTCACTTTCTCTTTAACAATCTTATCCTTTGATTTTAGTGCAACTAACTTTTCTAATTGATTGATCGATGCTTCTTCTCCTTTTTTAATAATAGTATTACTTTTATCAAAAGATAGAACCGACATTCCTTTTACATCAGGTTTAATGTAAACATCCGTTAAGAGAATTTTGTCTTTCATTTTTTCAATGGTATTGAAATTAGAAATTTGCATCAAAACACTTGTTACACTTTGTAGTTCAAGTCTGTCTTTCAAACCTTCTTGCACATCAACACCAATAATAATATCTGCACCTAATCTTTTTAATTCTTCAACAGGATAATTATTTTTAACTCCACCATCAACTAAAAGTTTTCCATCTATTTCAATGGGATTGTATAATGTAGGTAATGCTCCACTGGCTATCATAGCTTCTGCTAATGTTCCTTTTTTTAGCAAAACTTCTTCACCTGTTTCTATATTTGTAGCAACACAGAAAAAAGGAATAGGTAACTTACTAAAATCTTTAATATCTCTAACATGGTAAGTTAATCTTGATAATGTATTAAAATTATACATTCCTTTAGAAAGTCCTCTTGGAGAAGATATTTTTAAATTCTTAAACGGTAAGGTTAAAAAATATAATTCATCATTTCGTTTTTGATTAAAACCTTTTGAACTTCTAGGAACGTAATCTTGAATTAATTTATCTACATCCATTTGAGCAAAAGCATATTCAATTTCTTTACCTGAATAACCAGAAGCATATAAACCTCCAACTATTGCACCCATACTGGTTCCTCCGATATAATCGATTTTGATATTAAGTGAATCAATTACTTTTAAAACTCCAATATGCGCTAATCCTTTTGCTCCACCACCAGAAAGTACTAAGCCTATTTTTGGTTTTTTAATTGAATCTTGAGCATTTGAAGATGTAGAAAACAGAAAGCAGAAAGCAGAAAGCAGAAAATAAACTACAAAAGATTTTGAGAGAAGCCTATTCTCTTTTTTCTTTTCTCTTTTCTCTTTTCTCTTAATTATCAAAATATTAATTTTCGTTTTCTTTGTAAAATTCGGTTATTTTTTTGGCTTTTGAAAGTCCTACAACATCAGAAATTTCTTTTTCTGAAGCTAATTGCAATCTTTTAACACTTTTGAAATGTTTTAGTAACGTTATCATGGTTTTTTCTCCAATCCCAGGAATAGATTCTAAGGAATTCGTTAAAGCTGCTTTACTTCTTTTATCTCTATGATGTGTAATTCCAAATCTATGGGCTTCGTTTCTTAAAAACTGAATAACTTTTAAAGTTTCAGATTTTTTATCCAAATACAAAGGAGCAGAATCACCCGGATAAAACAATTCTTCTAATCGTTTTGCAATTCCGACAATGGCTATTTTTCCTCTTAAACCTAAAGCATCAATACTTTTTAAGGCTGAAGATAATTGTCCTTTTCCACCATCAATAATTATAAGTTGAGGCAACGGTTCATTTTCATCTATCAAGCGTTTGTATCTTCTAAAAACCACTTCTTCCATGGAAGCAAAATCATCTGGTCCTTCAACAGTTTTGATATTAAAATGACGGTAATCTTTTTTACTTGGTTTACCGTCTTTAAAAACCACACAAGCTGCTACTGGATTTGTTCCTTGAATATTAGAATTATCAAAACACTCAATATGTCTTGGTTCAACGGAAAGTCGTAAATCTTTCTTCATTTGAGCCATGATTCTATTGGTATGTCTGTCTGGATCCACAATTTTGATTTGTTTTAATTGATCCATTCGATAATATTTGGCATTTCGGATGGATAAATCTAAAATTTGTCTTTTATCTCCTAATTGTGGCACAGTGATTTTTAAATTTTCACCTAAAGACAATGGAAATGGTAGAATGATTTCTTTGGAATTTAATCTGAATCTTTCTCGGATTTCTACTACAGCTAATTCAAGTAATTCCTCATCGGTTTCTTCTAATTTCTTCTTAATTTCCATCGTATGTGAACGCACAATGGCTCCATGAGAAATTTGTAAGAAGTTGACATAAGCCATCGTTTCATCTGAAACAATTGAAAACACATCAATATTGGATAGTTTTGGATTTAAAACGGTAGATTTTGCTTGATAATTTTCTAAGACTTCTATTTTCTCTTTTACTTTTTGAGCCGCTTCAAATTGCATATCTTCAGCCAATTCCTTCATTTGAATTTTGAATTCTTTTAAACTGTCTTTAAAATTTCCTTTCAAAATTTGACGAATTGCTTCTACTTGTTTTTGGTAATTTTCTAAAGATTCTAAACCTTCACAAGGTCCTTTGCAATTGCCAATATGATATTCCAAACAAACTTTATATTTTCCTGATTTGATATTGGCTTGCGATAAATCATAATTACAAGTTCTTAAAGGATATAATTCTTTTATCATTTCTAAAATCGTATTGACAATTTTAAAATTGGTATAAGGACCATAATATTCAGAACCGTCTTTAACCATTCTTCGCGTTGGAAAAATTCTTGAAAAAGGTTCGTTTTTGATGCAAATCCAAGGATATGATTTATCGTCTTTTAATAGAATATTGTATCTAGGTTGTAGTTTTTTAATCAAATTGTTTTCAAGTAATAAAGCATCTGATTCTGTAGCAACCACAATATGTTTTATCGAAACAATTTTTTTTACTAAAACACTTGTCTTGTAATTATCATGACTTTTCGTAAAATAACTCGAAACTCTCTTTTTTAAGTTTTTGGCTTTCCCAACATACAAAATCTTATCATCTTTATCATAATATTGATAGACTCCAGGATTATCGGGTAACGATTGTATTTGAAGTTCGAGATTGGGAGTAGCCATTGCAATTGTTTATATCACAAATTTACACAGATTTTTATAGTACTACTATTTTCTAAATAGGAATTTCTTACTTTTAACACTAATTATCATTTTATGAAGAATAATAAAATAATTAAACTTTTAGGAGAAACTATTTTACCTGGAGAAAGTAAAACTATTGATGTGGAAATTGCCAAATTACACTCAATGACAAAACTCAAAATTCCAGTAATTATTGAACGTTCTAAAGTTGATGGCCCAACGGTTCTATTCAGTGCTTGTTTGCATGGTGATGAAATAAATGGAACTGAAATTGTACGACAAATAATTAGAAAGAAAATTAACAAACCCAAAAGAGGTACTATTATTTGTATTCCAATCATCAATATTTTTGGATTCATTAACCAAACTAGAGAATTTCCAGATAAACGCGATTTGAACAGAGTTTTTCCGGGAAGCAAAAACGGTTCATTGGCTAGTAGATTTGCTCATTTTTTAGTAACAGAAATTATCCCAAAAGTTGATTATGCAATTGATTTTCATGCTGGTGGAGCAAGCCGTTTCAATGCACCACAAATTAGAATTGTACCAAACAATCTTGAATTAAAAGAATTGGCTACTATTTTCAATGCACCTTTTACGTTATATTCTAAAAATATTTCAGGTTCCTTTAGAAATGCTTGTACTAAAACAGGTGTAAAAATGTTGTTGTTTGAAGGTGGAAAATCCT
Organism: Flavobacterium ponti; assembly: GCF_042652765.1. Taxonomy (NCBI): domain Bacteria; kingdom Pseudomonadati; phylum Bacteroidota; class Flavobacteriia; order Flavobacteriales; family Flavobacteriaceae; genus Flavobacterium; species Flavobacterium ponti. The sequence continues at coordinate 58,382 of NZ_JBHSGW010000028.1, read as the reverse complement.
TAGATTTAAATGAAATGGTTACTCAAGAAGGTGTTGAAGGAACGATGCGTTTCTTGAAACATTTGGATATGCTAAATCCAAAAAAAGAACTAACGGTTTTTGGTGAAAAGACTATTTTTATCGAAAAATCCAATTGGATAAGAGCTAATTTTTCAGGAATGTTTCACGGATTAGTAAAAATTGGAGGTTTTGTAAATAAAGGAGATGTTTTAGCTATGATTTCTGACCCTTATGGAAAAGTAGAACATAAAGTAAAAGCACCCAATGATGGTTATATCATCAATGTAAATGATGCACCTATTGTTTATCAGGGTGATGCTGTTTTTCATATTTCAACACAACTTGAAATCTAAACCTAACATTTATCATGTTTTATCTTTTTCAATACCCTTAGTTTTGTACTCAAAACTATCAAAATGCAATATTGGAAAAAACTTTCGCAAGAAGAACGAAAAAACAGAATTGAACAAGTACTTCATAACAATATTAATTTTACTAAAGATATTTCGCTTGGTTATCCTGCTTCAAAATTAGATGGACAAGTGTTTTATGACGATGCTCCATTTTTAAAAGATGCACCTACTTTGCAAACTTTTGTTGCTAATCCAAATAATATTGGTTGTCATACTTTTGGAAATTCTGAAAGTGTTTTTGGAGGCACACAAGATATTGAAAGAGAAGTTTTAAATGTTATTGCAGTTGATATTTTTAAAGCCAAACCAAACGAATTTGACGGTTACATTGCTCCTGGTGGAACTGAAGCTAATATTCAAGCCATTTGGATTTATCGCAATTATTTCATGAATAAATTCAATGCAAAATTGGATGAAATTGTATTAATTGCTTCAGAAGACACACATTATTCAATTCCAAAAGCATCCAACTTGCTTCAAATAGATAGAATTAGTGTATCTGTTGACTTTGAAACTAGAGTTATTGATGAAATTCAATTAGAAGAATCGTTACATTTAGCCAAAAGAATTGGGAAAAAATACTTTATAATTGTAGCCAATTTGGGAACAACTATGTTTGGTTCAGTTGATAATCCTGAAATCTATACTTCCCTTTTAGAAAAAAATCAATTGCAGTATAAATTGCATATTGATGGTGCTTATGGTGGATTTGTTTATCCGTTTAGTAATGAAAAGTCTGTTATAAATTTCGATAATCCAAAGATTAGTTCAATCACAATTGATGCCCATAAAATGTTACAAGCTCCATATGGAACAGGAATTTTTATTTGCAGAAAAAATTTAATTGAAAATGTCATCACAAAAGAAGCCAAATATGTGGAAGGAATGGACTTAACCCTTTGTGGAAGTCGGTCTGGAGCCAATGCTGTTGCTGTTTGGATGATTTTATTTACTTATGGCCCTTTTGGTTGGTTTGAAAAGACAAGTGTTTTGCAAATGCGAACACAATTTTTATGTAATGAATTGGATAAACTAAATGTAAAATATTTTAGAGAACCCTTTATGAATATTGTTACCATTCATGAAGAATTTATTCCAAAAATGCTAGCTCAAAAATTTCATTTGGTACCTCAAGAGCATCAAGGCAATAATAAATGGTATAAAATTGTGGTGATGAATCATGTAGAAGTCGAACATTTGACTATTTTTATAGACGAATTAAAAGCGACTCTATATGTTGAAGAAAGAAGCTAGAAAAAAGTTTAAAGAAGCCAGAAACCAACTTTCCCTGAATGAAATTGATGAAAAAAGTTTAGCTATAGCTAATCAATTGTTATCATTAGACATTTGGGACAACACTTATTTTCATATTTTCTTACCTATTGAAGAACAAAAAGAAGTCAATACAGAATTCATTTTAAATATTTTACAAGCAAAGGACAAAGAAATTGTGATTTCGAAATCAGATTTTGAAACAAGGGATATGTCTCATTTTTTATTGACTGATAATACTAAAATAAAGAAAAACGAGTATAATATTCCTGAACCTATAAATGGTTTACCAGTTCCAGTAGAAATGATTGATGTGGTTTTTGTGCCTCTTTTAGCTTATGACAAGCAGGGAAATCGTGTGGGCTATGGAAAAGGTTTCTATGATAAATTTCTTTCAGAGTGCAAGCCTAATGTTGTTAAAATAGGCTTATCATTCTTTGAACCAGAAGAAGTAATTGAAGATGTCTTTGAAAACGATGTTAAATTGGATTTTTGTGTGAATACAAATACAATAATCAAATTTTAAAACTATTTAGCCAATAAATGATTTTCTCCAAAAGCTTTCTTATTGAAAACGATTAAAATTCCAACTCCAACCGAAATAGCAAAATCAGCTACGTTGAAAATGGCATTAAAAAAAGTGAATGGTTTTCCCCCAATAAAAGGAACCCATTCTGGCATAGGATAATCTACAATAAAAGGAAAATAGAACATATCCACAACTTCACCGTGGAACCATGTTCCGTAAGGTTCTTCTGCAAAAATTGTTGCTACTTGATGATAACTATCGTCGAAAATAACACCATAAAAAACAGAATCTATAATATTACCTAATGCTCCAGCAAAAATTAAAACAATTGCAACCAATAAATATTTAGAACTATTCTTTTTAATAGAATCCTGTAACCACCAAGCTATCCCAAAAACAGCAAAAATTCTGAATACTGTCAATATTATTTTTCCATAATCTCCAGGTATTTCTGCACCCCAAGCCATTCCTTCATTTTCAATAAAATGAATTCTGAACCATTCAAAAACTTTAACTTCTTCATTTAAGAAAAAATTAGTTTTGATATAGACTTTAGAAATTTGATCAATTAATAAAACAATGAAAATATAGAGATAGGCTTTTTTAAGAGACATTTTTGAAAATTTAATTCACAAAAGTAATGGATTTTATTGTATAAAAAAACGCCCTTTTATACAAGAGCGTTTTTTTATTACTATTTTAGGATTTAATGTTAATTAGTTGATAACTATATCATCTAATTGCATTGTTGTAGTTGGTCCAGAAGCACCATTTCCTAAATATTGGAATACAAAAAATCCATTTCCAGTAATTGAAGCTGGAATATTATATACACCACTATTTGTAAACGAAGCACCATACCCACTAGTATTTCCAGAAGAAATAGTAAAGTTTGATGTAATATCTACTAAAGTAGCAGTTGTTATTTGAGTACCTGGAACATAATTAGTTGTGTAGAAAACTTTAAAAGTTGCTCCATTGTTGTATCCATCATTAGTTTTGAATGATAACGTACTAGCTGCTGTCATATCAACTGGAACAATAAATAACGATTGATTTGTATCTGTATTTCCACCTCCAAAAGAAGTTATTTGAATGTAGGTATTACCTCCAAAGGTCTTTCTTTGCCAATATCTACCTCCTTGTGCTGCATCATTAATGTACTTAGGAAAGTTTTCTTGATTTGTAGTAGTATATGATGTAAACGGTTCGTTTAATGTTGCATTATAGACAATATTATTTCCAACTATAGGAGGATAAAAATCCAATTCTAGACGATCATTTGATAAATTAACATCATTAATGGTTCTAATCATAAATTGAAAATCACTATTATATTTTGTTAGAACACCTCTTATTTTTCCACTTCCACTAGGAATAGCGTTTGCTGCAAAATTCGCAAATTCGCTAATTCTAACTATAATAGTTTGTCCAAACTCATCAGTTATCAAATGGTTTGTTGCTCCACCAATACTGTTAAGAGAAGGATCGTAAAAAGTTTTTCCTAGAGAAGCATCTGTAAACTGAACATTATTAAACTCAACCAACATATTTAAATATTGATTGTTTTTTGCATTAGAAACTGTTAGGTTTTTAAGAATCTCATTTTCATCTACGCTTGTGCATCCTCTTTTTAAAACATCTTTATATTCTACACCACTTATTCTTCCTACATTTCCATTGTATAAACTACCAATAATTGTGGAGCTTTGTGAAGTTGATACATAAAGGTTTTTCATGTTAATATAAACCAATCTTCCTGGCTCAAATTCATTGAATAAGTTGTATGTATCAACTGGCATACTAAATCCCTTAGTTCCATCAACTGATTGAAAAGAAATTGATTTGTAAAAATTCCCACCTTCATCACTTGAAGTTACATACGCTTCGATAATATCATCATTGGTATATTGAGTTGCTGTAGAAGTTGCAGCATTTGTAATATCCTCAACATTTTTTGTTGCCGTTAAATTAACACACTCAGAAGATAAGTCTGGTGTGTTATACTCATCACTGTTTACACAACCCGTAAAGATTGCCAAAAGTGATATTAGTGTTAAATTTTTAATTGTTTTCATAGCTATTTAATTTTCGTAAATTTTAATATCGTCTAATTGAAAAGTAGTTGTAGGATTAGATGATTTACTTCCTTGATATCTGAAAGCAATTCTCACATTAGTTCCCATAAAGCTACTGATATCCATTGGTCCACTTGAAACTCTATCATCATCTTGTGCACTACTTGTTGGAAGAATTGGATTTAATTCTGTCCAATTAGCTGTTGAAATCCCAGGTATTGTCCCATCATAATCTTCAGAGATATAAACTTTTAAAACACTTCCATTATAGAAACGATTAACAGAAGTAAAAGATAATACTTTATTATTTGAAGTTGATAAATCTATTGCTTTTGTTATTAACCAAGCATCATCAGTTGTTCCAGATGCAGAATAAAATGAAGAAAACTCAGCAAATTTATTACTACTAAATGTTTTTCCAGACCATACTCTTGTATTAGATGTATTTGTATTTATCCATCCTTCAAGGTTAATTGCTACTTCATTTGAACCACTACCTGTTGTGATATCTTCAAAATTTTCAGTAAATAAAACTGGTTTAAGCGTAGGTATTGCAAAATCATCTTCTTTTACACAGCTTGTAAAAACTGCTAAACTTAATGTCATTAAGACAATCGGTTTTATAAATATATTTTTCATAGTTCTTTTTTATTTTAGATATTAAGGTAGAAGTTTAAGAAATAAGTTCTTCCATAACCATAGAAATATTTAGGCCCGAAAGTTCTTGTTCCACTTACTAAATCTTGTTGTAAATCTGGGAATGTTGCTTTTCTAGATTGTTCAAAACCTCCTGTTTTGTATTCGATATCAAATAAATTATTTATTGAAGCAAAGAAACCAACTGTGTTTCTATTCTTCTTACTAATTCTCCAAGATTTTCCTCCAATAAGGTTTACTAAAGTGAAAGAGTCAAATTTTTCTTGTTTTAATAATCTTCTAACTGTTGCTTCATCAGCACCGTCAAAAGAAATGCCAGAATTGTCAAGTGTAAAATTATCTGTTCTTAAAACATTAGAAACATCAATATAACTATCTGCTAAATAATTTACGTTTGCTCCAACCCACCAAAATTTAGGAGATCTATATTCTAAGCCAAGAGAATAAGCTTGCTGAGGCATACCCGCTTGTTTGTAGTCTTTTAGGTAAGATTTACCATAAGAAGTTAGAGGATTAGTATTTGTTGCACTTGCTTGAGCGTCATCATTAATATACAAGTTTGGATTGTTATCATAAATATATTGTCCATAAGAAGCAGCACCTGTTACTTTTAATGTAGAAGTAATTTGATATTCAATTCCTAACTCTGCACCAATATTCTTTTTATTGATTCCTGTTACTATTTCACTAATAAAGGCATCTTCATCACCAACAACATCAGAAATATTTTCAGCATAATAGAATGAAATTTCTCTAGTATTTTGAATTTTTGTCATAAAACCAGTAAGTCTAGCTTTTAATTTTGGAGCTCTAATAATATAATTAGCATCCAAACTCATTATATTTTCACTTTCCAAATCTGGAGTATAATTGTTATTTAAACGAGCATTTGAAAAAGTATTTCTCAAATTAGGAGCTTTAGTTAAATATCCAGCATTAAAGCTTAATAAATGACGACCAGTGATTTTATAAGTTAATCCTCCTTTGAAACCAAAATTTTCAAATTTTACTTTTTCACTGTCACCATAAGAGTTGTTAGCATAAATTCCATTTCTATATAAACCTTCTCTTTGATATTCTGTTCTTGAAAAAGATTGTGCTAAATAGAAATCTACTTTATTATAAGTGAATTTAAATTGTGTAAAAGCATCAGCAACATTAGCATGTAAGTTATAATTATAGCCATAAGTATCTCCTTCTCCAACTTGTCTATTTGGGTTATTTAAATCTGATTGTGAAGCATCTCCAACATAAAATTGATCAATATCTAAATAATAATTTCCTCCTAACAGATCAACTAAATTTTGGAAATTATGTGACTTTAATTTTTTAAATGAAACTCCTGCATTTAAGCTTACATTATCCGACAAACTTGAAGTCAAGATTGAATTAGCGTTAAATTGATCATCATCTGTTCTATCTTCATATAGAGCGTAAATACTTCTTCCACCAAATGAGCTATTTTGATTAGCTATATACATAGCATTCCAATTAATTTGACTGTTGTTCAAAAAGAAATTTCTTGCGTTATCAGCACCTACTTGATTTGGAGTATAATTACCGTCATTGTCAAATGTATTTAAAAAATAACTTGGTAAATTTCTATAGTATGTTGGGTCTGGATTATTTCCATTAGTAAAGTCAATTCTTGAATTTCCAATAGAACCTGATTGATATGAGATATTAGTGTTTAATCTATTATTCTCATTCATTTTCCAATAGTGAGATAAAATTAACATTGGCTCTTGGATATCCTTATCTCTGGAGTTTCTTTTTTTACCGTTTTGGTATCCCCAATAAGAATTATACTTATATCCCATTAAGTCAGTAACCTCTTGAGTGTTTGGAGAACTTTTACCTCTACTGTTTTGAGCAAAAATAGATGTTAAATTTAAACTATGTTTATCATTGATTTTTTTCTCAACACTAGCAAAAAAAGAGTTTGCACTATAATCTGTTCCTTCAAAATGGCCTTCTTGTGCCCATCTTCTTGAAGCAGAAAGGGTATAAGCCCAACCTTTACTATTGAAACCTGAAGCGTGAGTAGCCATAGCTCTCCAACTATAGTTTGTATTTGTTCCTGAAAAAGTAACTCTGTTTCCTGGACGATAAAAAGAAGCTCTAGTATTTATTTCTTGTGTTCCTAATATATTTCCAAATGTATAATCTGAAGGTGTTGTACCCATAGAAAATTCTTGATTTCTTGTAGCATCATTTAATCCACCCCAGTTACTCCATTGTGGTCTTCCGTCATATAATTTATTCATGGTTAAACCATTAATCATAGTTACTCCATATTCATTATCTAAACCTCTTATTCTAAATCTAGCAAGACCCCAGTTAAATGCTGCTGCTTGTTGAAATACATCTCTTGAAGCCTGTAATAACCCAGAGGTACTTTCTGAACCACTATTATCATCACCTAAGTCATTTTCAGTAATCGTAACAAGACTTAATTGTCTTTCTGTAGTAATGTCCTCTTCTATTACAACTGTTCCTAAGTCTAATAATTCACCTTCTGTTAATTCCAACTGAAACACTTGAGTGGTGTATCCTGTGTAAGTAACAATTAAAGAATGATTTCCTGAAGGTACTTTGTCAAATTTAAAAACTCCATTAGAGTTTGATACTTTAGATTGATTAGTACTTTCAATAGTTAATACTACATTTTGAAGTGGTTTTAATGTTTTAGAATCAATAACCTTACCTTGTAAACTAGCCTCTTGACTAAAAACAACCATTGTTTGTATTAAAAATAAAATACTTAATAATAGTCTTTTCATAAAAAAATTAAATTAATTTTGAATATTAAAATTGTGTTAAGAATATAACTTAACAGTCTGCAAATGTACAATTTTTAACAATATTATATACCTTTGGCCCAAAGTTTGAAGAAAATTGATATTAAAATAACATTAGACAAATGAAAATTAAACAAGTAATTATTGCGCTTTTACTTATAACGTCAGTAAACAAAGGGTTTTCACAAGAAAAAAAATTTGAATTACACACCATTGCTTTCTATAATTTAGAAAATTTATTTGATACTATTAATGACCCAACAATTAATGATGAAGAATATTTACCTGCTAGAGGGTGGACTTATAAGAACTATAAAAAGAAATTAGATAATTTAAGTAGAGTATTAATTGAAATAGGTACTAATGAGCAACAAAGAAGTAGCCCAACAATAATTGGTGTTTGTGAAATAGAAAACAGAAGAGTTCTTGAAGACTTGGTTAAACAACCTAGACTAATCAACAAAAACTATAAAATTGTACATTTTGATTCTCCAGATCATAGAGGAATTGACACAGGCTTTCTATACGACCCTTTGCATTTTAAACCAACAAGTTATATTAATGTACCTTTATATATTTATGAGGATGCATCAAAAAACAACAAAAAAGAAAAAGAAGAGGAAACAGATGATACTGAAGTTGTAGATACTAAATCAAAAAGAATATACACAAGAGATCAATTATTAGTTACTGGATTACTTGATGGTGAAGAAGTTAGTTTTATTGTGAATCACTGGCCATCTCGTTCTGGTGGTGAGAAAAAAAGTAGTCCTTCTCGTGAGGCAGCAGGTGCTTTAAATAGAAAAATTATTGATTCATTATTTAAAATAAATCCAAATGCGAAAATTATTACAATGGGAGATTTAAATGATGGACCATACAATAAAAGTGTAAAAAAAGGAATTGGAGCAGTTGCTAGAAAAGAAGATGTGAAAAAATTTGGCATTTTTAATCCAATGGAAGAGATGTCTAACAATGGAATTGGTTCTTTAGCTTACAGAGATTCTTGGGATTTATTTGACCAAATAATGCTTTCTGAACCTTACATAAATAAAGACTATTCTTCTTGGACCTATTGGAAAGCTGGAGTATATAACAAAGATTTCTTAATTCAAAAAGAAGGGCAATATAAAGGTTATCCTTTACGAAATTCTAATGGTGTTCCTGGTTTTAGTGATCACTTTCCTGTCTATGTTTATATAATAAGAGAGCAAAAACCAAATAGACAGATAGTAACAAAAGCCATTTCATCAAAAAAAGAAATTTCTTTCACAAAAAACAAAGAAGGTCAAATAGAAATTCCATGTTCAGTTAATGGAGCTTCATCAAGTTTTGTATATGATGCTGATGTCGAAGATATTTTAATTTCAGGAAAAGATGCTTTATTTTTATTAAAAACAGGAAAAGTGAAGCCTGAAAACTATTCTGGTGAACAAGCTTATTCTCTTTCTGATGGAAGAATCCCTGAAGGATCTACCTTATCAATTGACAGTATTGAATTTAATGGTTTTAGCCTAACAAATGTAACAGCAGTAATTACAAATAGTATTTCATCACCATTAGTTATTGGAGAGAATTCGTTAAGAACTTTAGGTAAAGTTGAAGTAAACTATAAAGAAAGTACACTTACAATCACAAAATAAATTTTACAATTATATCATAAATTAAAGGTTAGTTCACGCTAACCTTTTTTATTTTTAGTAACTTCGTAAGACAAAATACATTACTATGGCAATTCAAAAACCATTCAACCTCAATCAATGGGTTGAAGAAAATAGAGATTTACTAAAACCACCTGTTGGCAATAAAAACTTGTATGTAAGTTCAGGTGATTATATCGTAATGATTGTTGCAGGACCAAATGCCAGAAAAGATTATCATTACAACGAAACCGAAGAATTATTCTATCAATTAGAAGGAAATATCACTGTTTATGTTCAAGATAATGGCAAAAAGAAAGCTATGAAATTAGGACCTGGAGATATGTTTCTTCTTCCCGCAAAAGTACCACATTCACCTGTTAGAGAAGAAAATTCTATTGGTTTAGTCGTAGAAAGAAAACGTGCCGGACAAGATATTCCTGATGGACTACTTTGGTTTTGTGACAACTGTAACCATAAATTATATGAAGTTTATTTTGAATTAAAAGATATCGAAGTAGATTTCTTGGCTCATTTCAAACATTTTTATGGTTCAGAAAAATTGAGAACTTGTGATAAATGTGGAACAGTTATGGAAACTGACAAACGATTTGTAAAATAATTTTTTGGAGCTTTTTCCAGCTATTCATTCTATCTTTTTATTTTTTTATGCAAAAAAGATAAAAAGGATGCCATTACTATCTGGGCTATTATGAATATCATAAAAAAACCACTATTTTTGCTAAAAATATAACAAAAACATTAAAAAAAGTTACAATGTCAACAATAGCACAACAATTCGGAATGGTTGAAGCACTAGAAAAACTAGGAGTGAAAGCCATTAACGAAGGAACCTCAACAGGAAACGAATGGTTTTCAAATGGAGAAATCATTGAAAGTTATTCTCCTGTCGATGGTCAATTAATAGGAAAAGTAAAAGCTACAACAAAAGAAGATTACGAAAAAGTAATGCAAGCTGCAACTTCGGCTTTCAAAACATTTAGAGCTATGCCAGCTCCACAAAGAGGAGAAATTGTTCGTCAATTTGGAAACAAATTAAGAGAATTAAAAGAACCTCTTGGGAAATTAGTTTCTTACGAAATGGGGAAATCTTTACAAGAAGGTTACGGTGAAGTTCAAGAAATGATTGATATCTGTGATTTTGCTGTAGGTTTATCTCGTCAATTAAACGGACAGACAATTCCATCAGAACGACCAGGTCACGTAATGAGAGAACAATGGCATTCAATTGGTGTGGTTGGTATCATTTCTGCGTTTAACTTTCCAGTAGCCGTTTGGTCTTGGAACACAGCTTTAGCATGGATTTGTGGTGATGTTTGCGTTTGGAAAGCTTCAGAAAAAGCTCCTTTATGTTCTATTGCTTGTCAAAACATCATTGCTGGAATTTTAAAAGAAAACAATTTACCAGAAGGAATTTCATGCATCATCAACGGTGATTATAAAGTGGGTGAAATGATGACTACTGATACTAGAATTCCATTAATTTCTGCAACAGGTTCAACTCGTATGGGAAGAATTGTTGGTGCGAAAGTAGCGGAACGTTTTGGAAAATCTTTATTAGAATTAGGTGGTAACAATGCTATCATTATTACTCCAACTGCAGATTTAAAAGTAGTTGTTCCTGGAGCTGTTTTTGGTGCAGTTGGAACAGCTGGACAAAGATGTACTTCAACTAGAAGACTAATCATCCATGAATCGGTTTATGATAAAGTTAGAGATGCAATTGTAGGAGCTTACAAACAATTAACAATTGGAAATCCATTAGATCAAAAAAATCATATTGGACCACTAATCGATAAAGATGCTGTAAATACTTACTTAGCTGCGATTGAAAAAGCCAAAGCTGAAGGTGGAAAAGTATTAGTTGATGGTGGTGTTTTAGAAGGAGAAGGATACGAATCTGGCTGTTATGTGAAACCAGCAATTATAGAAGCTGAAAATCATTTTGAAATCGTTCAACATGAAACTTTTGCTCCAGTTTTATACTTAATGAAATATTCAGGTGAAGTTGAAAATGCGATTGAATTACAAAACGGTGTAGCTCAAGGTTTATCATCAGCCATTATGACCAATGAAATGAAAGAAGCAGAAAAATTCTTGTCATTTGCAGGTTCAGATTGTGGAATTGCAAATGTAAACATCGGAACTTCTGGTGCTGAAATTGGTGGTGCTTTTGGTGGTGAAAAAGAAACTGGTGGTGGAAGAGAATCAGGTTCTGATGCTTGGAAAGTATATATGAGAAGACAAACCAATACAGTAAACTATTCAGATCAGTTGCCTTTAGCACAAGGAATTAAGTTTGATTTATAATAGAAAGTATTAAAATTATAGAATTAAGTATTAAGACTTAAAAAAAACAAACCCTTCTAAACTTAATTATTTAGAAGGGTTTGTTTTTTATTTTTGGTATTGTAACACAAACTTTGTGAGTCAAAGTCTCCTATTATTTCCCACAAGTTTCATCATAAACCTCTCCAATTCTTCCAAAACCATTTTCTTTTATATCATATTTCAATAATAATCCTTCAATTTGTGGACAATCATCTTCCAAATATTTTTTTATTGCTTTTTTGATATAATTAAATTTTCCAGCTGAAAAACCTTTCATATTTGTAAAAACAAATTGAGGATATTGCTTATTTTTACTCTTCATGTAATAATTATCATCATTTCCAATACCTTTATTATCATTTAAAAATGATGAATTAGTGTTTTCACAATAAATTTTCATGATTCCATCATAAACTAAAATCAGTAAATGTTTATTTTTAGAAGGTTCTTTTGAATACTTTAATCCTTTGATTTCATGATATAAGTAGCTTCATAAGTAACTGAAGTGTTATTATCATAGGTAAAAACTATAGATTCTAAAGAATTGGTTTCAAACTCTTGTTTTTCACCTTTTTCAGTTGCTTTAAAATTAATTTTTGAATCTTTCATCTTTGGCGTTTCAACAAAACCATTTAATGATTTTCCGTCAGAGAAAGTAACTGTTGCTTTATAGTATTTAGCAAACGTAAAAAAGGAATTAATAATAAAATAAGTAGTTTAAACTTCATAATGTAATGTATTAAAAAAGCACTCTTAAAAGAGTGCTTTGTGTTATTTTAAAAATTATCGTTGCAAATTCTTAGCTTCAATACTCATAGTTGCATGAGGAACTAATTTTAAACGCTCCTTGTTAATTAATTTTCCAGTTACTTTACAAACACCATAAGTTTTGTTTTCTACACGGAAAAGCGCGTTCTTTAAGTCGCGAATAAATTTTTCTTGACGAATTGCCAAAGCAGAATTGGCTTCTTTAGACATGGTTTCACTTCCTTCTTCAAATGCTTTAAATGTAGGTGATGTGTCATCAGTTCCATTATTCAAATCATTCATATAAGCACTTTTTATCAAATCTAAATCGGCTTGAGCTTTTTCAATCTTTTGTAAAATCAATTCTTTAAACTCAGCTAAATCTGCGTCTGAAAATCTCGTTTTTTCTTCTGTCATCATAGGGGTATTATTTTGAGATTAATATTGTTGTTTTTATGTCATCAAATTCAATTTCTGTGCCATTTATTATTTCATCCACAAAAACTAAACTTTCGGTTAATGTTTCAGATTTGATATAGTCTTCATTACTCATTATTGCATCTTCTAAAATACCATTGTTTTGTAACTGAACTTTTATCTTATCTGTAACTTCTAATCCACTATCCTTTCTAATGTTTTGAATTCTATTCACTAACTCTCTTGCAATTCCTTCTTTTCTTAAATCTTCGGTGATTGTTATGTCTAAAGCTACTGTGATACCATTAGCGCTAGCAACCAACCAACCCGGAATATCTTGCGAAGAAATCTCAACATCTTCTAATGTTAAATTTATACTTTTTTCTCCAATATTGATGCTAAGCTGACCTTGTCTTTCAATTTCATCGATGTTTTCTGCAGTGAAATTTTGTATCTCCTTAGCAATCAATCCCATATCTTTTCCAAAACGTGGTCCAAGAGCTTTAAAATTAGGCTTAATTTGCTTTACTAAAACCCCTGAAGCATCATCTAAAAGTAAGATTTCTTTCACATTTACTTCTGCTTTTATTAGGTCAGAAACTGCTTCGATTTCTGCCTTCTGAGAAGCATCAAGTATTGGAATCATTACCTTTTGCAACGGTTGACGTACCTTAATCATTTCCTTTTTACGCAGCGATAATACTAAAGAAGAGACCGTTTGTGCTTTCAACATTTTGCTCTCCAACGATTTATCAACATATTTTTCAACAAATTCTGGAAATTTTGCCAAATGTACACTGTCAAAATTTTCTGAATGTGTAGTCTGTGTTAAATCTCTGTAAAGCTTGTCCATAAAGAATGGAGCTATTGGAGCCGAAAGTTTAGCCACATTCAACAAACAAGTATACAAGGTTTGATAAGCTGCAATTTTATCAGTTCCATATTCACCTTTCCAGAAACGTCTTCTACACAAACGAACGTACCAGTTACTCAAATTTTCTTGAACGAAATCAGAAATTGCTCTTGCTGCTTTAGTTGGTTCGTACTCCGCATAGAAAGTATCTACATCTTTAATCAAAGAATTTAACTCTGATAAAATCCAACGGTCAATTTCTGGTCTTTCTTCTAATGGAATCTCGGCTTCAGCAAAAGTGAAATTATCAATATTTGCATATAAACTGAAAAACGAATACGTATTGTATAATGTGCCAAAGAATTTTCTACGAACTTCTGCAACACCTTCAATATCAAATTTTAAATTGTCCCAAGGATTTGCATTAGCAATCATGTACCAACGTGTAGCATCTGGACCATATTCAGCTAAAGTAGTGAATGGATCTACTGCGTTTCCTAGACGTTTAGACATTTTTTGTCCTTCTTTATCTAAAACCAATCCGTTTGAAACTACATTTTTATAAGCTATTTTATCGAATACTAATGTTCCAATAGCATGTAAAGTATAAAACCAACCTCTTGTTTGGTCAACTCCTTCTGCAATAAAATCAGCTGGAAAATCTTGATTTCCGTCAATTTTTTCTTTGTTTTCAAATGGATAATGCCATTGAGCATAAGGCATTGAACCAGAATCGAACCAAACGTCAATTAAATCACTTTCGCGTTTCATAGGTTTACCTGATGGAGAAACTAATACAATATCATCAACCACATTTTTGTGTAAATCCACTAAATCGTAATTAGATTCGTCCATATTTCCGATTTGAAATCCTTTGTATGGATTTTCAGTCATGAAACCTGCTGCGATTGATTTTTCTATTTCGTTGTATAATTCTTCAACAGAACCAATTAATATTTCTTCTGTTCCTTCATCATTTCTCCAAATTGGTAAAGGAATTCCCCAATATCTTGAACGAGATAAGTTCCAGTCATTTGCATTTTTTAACCAATTTCCAAAACGACCTTCACCAGTTGCTTTTGGTTTCCAGTTGATGGTTTCGTTTAAATCGAACATACGTTCTTTAACTTCGGTAACTTTAATAAACCAAGAATCTAATGGATAATATAGAATAGGTTTATCAGTTCTCCAACAATGTGGGTAACTGTGTACGTATTTTTCAACCTTAAAGGCTTTGTTTTCTTCTTTTAATTGGATAGCTATCTCAACATCAGCAGAACGTTCTGGAGCTTCACCATCGTTATAATATTCGTTTTTAACATATTTTCCAGAATAGTCACCTAAACCTTCAATGAATTTTCCTTGTAAATCTACTAAAGGCACTAAATTATCATTAGCATCTTTGACCAACATTGGAGGAACTTCTGGAGAAGCTTCTTTGGCCACTTTAGCATCATCTGCTCCAAAAGTTGGTGCTGTGTGAACAATTCCTGTTCCATCTTCTGTTGTAACGAAATCTCCTGAAATTACTCTAAAAGCATTTTCTGGATTGTCGTTTGGCAAAGCCAATTTCATTAGTTGTTCGTAGCGAATTCCGACTAAATCTGCACCTTTGAATTCTTTTAAAACTTGAAAAGGAATTTTTTTGTCTCCTTCTTTGAAATTTTCGAAATCAGTTGCATCAGTACTCTCAAAAAAACCTTTAGTAAATTGTTTTGCAATTAAATTCTTAGCTAAAATTACTTTTATAGGTCTAAATGTATATTGATTAAAAGTTTCCACCAAAACATAATCAATTTTTGGCCCAACAGTTAATGCAGTGTTTGAAGGTAAAGTCCAAGGAGTTGTCGTCCAAGCTAAAAAATGAATATCTCCAAATCCTTTTAAGAAATCTGGTAATGATTCATTAATTGCCTTAAATTGAGCAACTACAGTTGTATCAGTTACATCTCTATAACTTCCTGGTTGATTCACTTCATGTGAAGACAAACCTGTTCCTGCTTTTGGTGAATACGGTTGGATAGTATAACCTTTGTACAACAAATCTTTGTTGTAGATTTGCTTTAACAACCACCAAACGGTTTCCATGTACTTTGATTTGTAGGTCACATAAGGATCATTCATATCTACCCAGTAACCCATTTTTTCGGTAAGGTCATTCCAAACATCAGTGTAACGCATAACGGTTTTTTTACACGCTTCGTTATATTCTGATACTGAAATAGTTTTTCCGATATCTTCTTTGGTGATTCCTAGTTCTTTTTCGGTTCCAAGTTCTACTGGTAAACCGTGTGTATCCCAACCAGCTTTACGTTTAACTTGAAATCCTTTTTGAGTTTTATAGCGACAAAAAATATCTTTAATAGCACGAGCCATCACGTGGTGAATTCCAGGTAAACCGTTTGCAGAAGGAGGTCCTTCAAAAAAAACATAAGGTTGGTTTCCTTCACGAGAAGTAACTGATTGTTCAAATATGTTGTTTTCTTTCCAAAATTTAAGGGTTTCTGATGCTACAGTTGGCAAGTCAAGTCCTTTATATTCAGTAAATTTTGTGCTCATTTTATCGTTTTCTTAAATCAATTTGCGAAAGTAATGAATTTTGAGAAAAGATAATAAAAAATAAAGGTCATAAAATAGTTATATTAGATATATTTGCGGAAAAAAAATTAATTATATGCGAAATACTTTATTTGTTTTTTTATTTTATTTCTTTTTAACTTCAAGTTTTGCACAAAAAACCACGCTTGTAGATACTTCTGATTATAAAGAAAGAACCCTATTTATATCAGATTTTAAAAAATCTAATGAGATCTTAATAAAAAGTATTAAAGAAAATAATTCTGGTAAAGTATCTAAATCATTAATTAACACTTATAAAAATTTTGAATCTGAATTTATTGAAGAAATTAAAGATAAAAATTTCACTTTTAAATCAGGTTTAGAAACATATGTTCAAGATATTATTAGTGATTTAAGAAAAGATAATCCAAACATCCCTCATAACATAAAGGTATTAATTGAAAAGAGTAATTATCCAAATGCATACTGTTTAGCTAACAACACTTTTGTAGTAAATATGGGTTTATTTAATTGGCTTGATAATAGAGATCAATTGATGGCTGTAATTTCTCATGAGTTAGGACATAACATTTTAAACCATGTATTAAATAGTCAAATTAAAAACATTACTGAAAACCTTAATGAGTCGAACATTGTTAAGGGTTTACGTGAAGAGAAAAACAATCGCACTACAAAAGCTTTTGATTATGTAAAAAGTAGAATATATGCAGAAAAAGCACTAAGAAGAAAACATGAAACTGAGGCCGATTCTTTAGGTTATGTTTTGTATAAAAGAACTAACAAAAATCAATTTGAATATATAAATGCTCTTAAAAATTTATTAGATTTTGATACAATTTCTCCTAATAAAGTGTCAAAAAAAATCTATTTAAATCTATTTGATTTACCACATCAAAAATTTAATGAGAATTGGTTAGAAAATGATGACTTTACTTCTTATAACTATGAGGGTTATAAACAAAAATTTGATAAAGATTCTATAGCTTCTCATCCTGAAACAATAGAAAGAGTTTCTAATTTAAAATCTTATTTTAATGAATTAGAAAAAGAACAGAAATCATTATTAGCTGATTCATCATATAATTTATTAAGAGATTTAACCAAAACAGAAATATTACCTAATTTTTACTACAATGAAAAATATGGATTAGGTATTTATGTTGCAATGCAGTTTTTTGAAGAGGATGAAGAATTAGAAAACCAAACTTTCTACAAAGATTGGCTAGGTAAATGCTTTAAAAAAATATATGATGCAAGAAAAGATTATAAACTCAATCGATATTTAGACACAGTTGATCCAAAAAATCATAGTGAAAGCTATCAGCAATTTTTAAATTTTATGTGGAATTTAAAGATTGAAGAAATAAAAAATATTGCAGATTTTTATAATAAAACTCCCTAATAATTCAATCGTTCTAATCTCACATTATTGTATTTTTCTTTTTGATTAAATTCTTGTAATAAAATAAAGCCTTCTTTAGCAACATATGGAAAAATTATGTTTTCTTTTGAAGAAATTGGAACAACTTCTTGTTTGAAATTACCATTAATCAATGTATTAATAAACAAATTCCAATTTTTCTCTTTAGTCTCATTATCTTTTTGACGGTCTTTAAAAAAGAAAACAACATCCTTACCATCATTTAAATATTGTGAAAAAAGATAATCAGAGTGAAACCATTTTGTTTTTTCTTTTTCAAAAATCTGAACTCCATTGACACTAAAATCTTTATTGGTATATATATAAACTAAATCTGTTGTTTTAGAAGCAGAATATTGCCCTTGTGGCTTGTATTTTTCCATTAGAATTCCAACACTGCCGTTTTTTAAAAAAAACACATCTTTTGGTATTAATAAATAACCACCTTCTACACCTCCATAATTGTCTAATTTAGGTATATGCTTTTTTAAATGTAATTCATAGTTTAGGTATTTAGTTTCAATACTAAAATTTTTTTTATCAATAATTAAACGAACGAAACCTGTAGTTTGTGTTAAATTACCTTTTTTATAATCTCTTCCTAATAGAACAATAGAATCATCAAAATTTTTACAATTATCTATTCTTCCTAAATATAAAATATTATCTAAAACATCTGAATTTGGCTGAGATAAGTTTTCGTTGTGAACTTCTTTCCCTGTTTTTATATCTAATACTAATAAATTAAAAGACTTGTCTTTATTTTTATTTGTTTCTAAAAAAGCATAAATAAAGTTTTCATCTTTTTCAATTACATTTAAAATTTCCTTGCTTTTCTTATCACCAGATATATTGTATTTGTATTTCCATATTTCTTGCTTGTTGTCGTCAAATCTACTAATACTGTTATTGTTTATATATGTTCCATAATTATTAAATTCTGTAACTAAAAACCCACCTTCTTTAATTTCATAAACACGAGAAACATAATTATAACCTTTTTCTTTTTTTTCTGCCTTATCCTCTTTTTTGTTTTCTTTCCAATTTTTAGGCTGATCAATTTCTATGAAATTTTTACCATCATAATCATAATGTATTTTCTTATGTATTTCATTTTTATCTACATCAATTACCATTGATGATGGTGAAAACATTTCTTTTAATTTTAAACTATAGTCTAATGAAGAAGGTTGCAAAATAATTTGCCCTTTAAAATCCATGTAAGCATAATAATCTGCAACAGTAATGTCTCCCTCAAATTCTTTGTTTGCAACTGGGTTTAAATTTTTATCTAAAATTACGTATTCAAATTTTTTTGTTTTTTCACCAGATTTACCATATCCATAAATAGAAACATATCCAAATAGGTTTTCTTTACTATCGAATATTGCATTCATTCCTAAAAAATCTCCTTTTGCTAATTTTAATAAATCTTTTGATTGTGCATTAGTAATACTGTAAATCAAAATAGTAAAAAGAATTATTATATTTTTTTTCATTTGTAAATTTTTCTCAAAAATAGCAATGTTTATGAAATAAAAAAATTAATTAAAAACTTCCTTTAAAACCTCTAGTGATTTAGGTTTTTTGAATCCGTCAAGATGAATTGCATAATAATCTAATAGGATTTTTAAAAGTAATTGCCTTTCAACCGAAGCAAAATTTAATTGCAAATCATCAAATTTCACATCAATTAAACGGTTAAATAAACTCGTTTCATGCTTTGACAAGCAACTTGTACCTTGAAAAAGGGAAAAAACTCCCTCAATAGTTTCAAAATAAGGTAATTCTCTTTGAGAAATATCTGGATAAAAGCCTAAATATTTTGTCATTTGTAATAATAAAATAAGATGAAAATTTGATATTTCTTCATGTGTATCTAACCATTGTAAAGCAGTTTCTAAAAAAGAGAATAAGTTTTCGTTTTTTTCTTCTTCTTTGATGCTGTGATGTAAAACTTCTGATAGAAAAATTACTATGGTACTTTTAAAAATATTGGTATTTATACTTTGATAAGGAAATGCTAATTTAATTTCTTTGAAGTGTTCTAAATTTCCTTTATTTTTATGATTAGCTTCAATTTCAAGAATATTTAAAGGTTGAAAGTAAGCAATTTTTTGATTGTTTTTTTGCGAAGAAAATGCATTTCTAACAAAATAAGATTTCAAACCATCAGATTGTGTAAAACATTTTACAATAAGACTTTTTTCTTGAAATTTTAAAATTGAAAGAACAATTGCTTTGGTTTTAACTTGCATTTATACATTGTTTTTTGTACCTATCTAAAAATCTTCTTTCAACACAAAACCATGAAAAAATTGCAAAAATAAAAGTCATTATAATTATGCAGAAAGCCATCAAAAATGGATTGTATTTGTCAAATAAATTATATTGCTTGAAAATTTGAATTATAGGAAAGTGATAGATATACAATCCATAAGTAAAATCTCCATATTTTCCAAAATTATTAAATATTGGAATTGTATATGCTGCTACAATTATTATTGTTCCAAGAGCCATTGGGTAAAAGACATTTATAGCTACGTTAATTTTATACGTTGCTAAAATTACTAATATAGCTAAACCTAAATAAAGCCATTTTTTTTTGAATAATTTTTGGTGATAAATAAATAAAAAAATACCTGTACAAAAATATGACAAATACCCTGGTAATTGTTTTGCAAATAATGGCTTGCGAAAATGAAAATCTAAAACATACCAATACAAGAAAGATAATAAATATATTACACAGAGTACTAATGCAGTTTTCTTAATTTTAAAAATTAAAAAAAAAAGCAAAGGCAAGACCAAATAAAAACCTTCTTCTACCTTTAAAGTCCATAATGATCCATTTACCACACACATGAAGTTATTATAAAAAACTCCTGGCAAACATGGATGAACAAAATTCATAAACATAGAATTCCAAACAATATATTTATATAAATCTGCATTACAATAGTATTCACTATAACTCAAATTACTCACAAAAAAGAGAACTAAAGCGGCTAAAAAAACAACAAAAAAATAGGCTGGTAATATTCTTTTTACTCTTTTAATAAAATACATTTTCAATGTAGTTGTGTTAAGATAGCTTTTTGCAACTAAAAAACCACTTATAATGAAAAAGCCTTTAACTGCTAGATTAGCATTAGAAAACACAGTCAAAATAGTTAGCTTTTCATTTTGAGAAAGAACGGCTAAATGGTATAATAAAATTTGAAAAGCAAAAAAAAATCTTAAAAAATCAAAGCAATTTGCTTGTTGAATTTGAATACTTTTTAAACTCTTAATCATCGTATTATCATAACTTTTTTAACTTTAGTTTCAATTCCGTCTTCAGCTGAAATAAAAATCATATAAACTCCTGATGCTACTCTATATTTTCCAAAAGCCATTGTATCCCATTCAATCGTTCCACCTTCTGAAGTTGTTTCATACACTAAATTACCCTCAATATCAGTAATTTTAATATTAGCTTTATCAATTAATCCACTAATTTTCACTGTTCCGTTAAAATCTGGCCTTACAGGATTTGGGTAAACATATACATTGGATAAATCGTCACTTGGTTTTGTATTTACTCCTAAAAAAGAAATTAATCCTTTTTCTGTAGCAAAAAAAACTTCACCTGTAACGTTATCAATTTCAATATCTAAAATACTATTACTGGGAAGAGGAGAATTTTCTTTAGTAAAACGATAAAGAGTGTTTTGACCATTAGGTGAAACAAGAAAAACCCCAGCTCCCTCAATTGAAATCCACTTATTATTGGCACCATCAACTTCTATATCTGCTATTGATTGTTGATAAAATAACTCTTGCGCTAAACCATCTTCTTCTATAATTATTGAATTTGCGGTTAATTCTGTTTCATTTATAAATTTGTCTACAGAAGACAAAACACGTAAACCTCTAAAAGTTCCAATCCATAATTGATTTCTATTATCGACTGCAACACATTTTACAGCTAAACTAGGTAAATTCCCTTCATCATCTCCTTTTAGCAATATTGTTTTATTATTGTAATTTTCATTAAAACCAATTAACCCGTTTGCTCTATACGACGGTATCCATTTCGTATTATTTTTGTCAATTGCGATTCTAGAATATCTTTCGTAAAATGGCTCTGTCAATGTATTAGTAAAATCATAAGATTGCCATTGTCCATTTGCTTTTAATTCTTTTAATCCTTTATAGGTTAAAGAATTAGTCATCCATAAATTACCTTTGTTATCAAATGCAGGTCCATTTATCGCTACCAAAATAAAATTTGGTATAACAGGTTGCCATTGTTGACTTTCAAGTCCATTTGGGGCAGTATTTATATGATCATAAAGTATTATATTTTCATCATTTATTTTTAAAAGTCCTTTGTGAAAAGAACTTATATAAACTTCTTTTTCATTATTTGGATTAGCAACAATATCTGTTAGAGCTCCAGCTCCAAATAACAAATCAGAATCTATTTCACTCCAACCAACTTCTTTGGAATATTTACTAATGCTCTCTAATAAATAATTAGTTTGGTATGTACTGTCATATCCTCCATAAGTTGCCCATAAATCATTTGCAATTTTTTTTATTCTAAAAATGTAATTTTGAACAGGTCCGTTTGGTGAAAGCAATTCAAAAGTTAATGGATTTGATAGTTTAGTTTGAAAAAGACCTTCTTTTTTGGTGCCAATAAATAAATCGTCACCAATAGTTATGGCACAAGTGAATAAATTTATATTATCTGGAATTTGGGTTATATGTGCTATTGTAGAAAATAAAATATCTAACACATAAACATGGTTATTACAGGTAATAATTAAATTATCTTCTGTTGAGATAAATTTTATTCCTGGTTGAGGAAGAGAAACAACATTTTGAAAAAAAGTCCCATTATGTCTGTATACATTATTATCTGCATTTAAGGCAACTAATTGATTATTAAAATTAGTTATACCTTTCCAAATACCTGTATCAAAACTTATCCATTGATTATAATCAATAAGATTTGGGTTTGTTATTGATGCTCTCTTTATTCCACTTGGACTTGTAACAGCATATATATTACCATTAAAAACAGTTGTTTGAAGAATTGGTATGTCTTGTCCACCATTACCAATGTAATATGTGTCTTCAAATTCTAAATTGTTTAACTTTAAAACTGTTATACCATAATCTGTTGAAATATATACTTTATTTTCATATTCATAAAAATGATTAATCTTCTTTGTGTTTGGTGGCACAGGTACTTCGTTAATGATATCAACTTTATTAATTATTGTACCATCATCTTTAGTGATAATTAATAAACCATTATCATTTCCTGTTAAAGTTAAATTATAATTTTGGCTGTAATAAACTGCTGTGATTGTCTCTGGTTTAAAACCATCAATAGAGTTTTTTATACTTAAATCTCCAGAAATTATATTTTTAGAAAACAAAGCGTTTTCAGTAGCTGCAACTACTTTTGTGTTTCCATAGCTTATATCAATAATCTCATTATACGAATAATACCCTTTCCAAAGTTGGTTAGTTTGAGAATAAGAAATAACGGTAAACAAAAGAAATATAAAAAGTTTTTTCATAGCAGGAAATGTTCCTTTTTTTAGCAAATATACTTATAAACGTTAAAACTACGTTTTTATGATAAAAAAAAGCCCTTCAAATTGAAGAGCTTTTATAAATTTATTTAGAATTGTATCTTAAACTACACCTTGAGCAAGCATAGCATCAGCAACTTTAACAAATCCTGCAATATTAGCTCCTCTTACATAGTCAACATAACCAGTAGAATCTGCACCATATTTTACACAAGCTTCGTGAATATTTGCCATAATACTTTTTAATTTTTCATCAACTTCTTCACTTGTCCAGCTTAAACGGATAGAGTTTTGAGACATCTCTAAACCTGAAGTAGCTACACCACCAGCATTAGATGCTTTTCCAGGAGCAAATAAAATTTTAGCTTTGTGGAATACTTCAATAGCTTCTGGAGTTGAAGGCATATTTGCTCCTTCAGCCACACAGATACATCCATTAGAAACTAAAGCTTTTGCTTCCTCTTCATTTAATTCATTTTGAGTAGCACATGGTAAAGCAACATCACATTTCACTTCCCATGGACGTTTTCCTTCTACAAATTTTGCGTTTGGATATTTCTTTACATATTCAGAAATTCTTGCAAAATCAACATTTTTGATTTGCATGATATGAGCTAATCTTTCAGCATCAATTCCGTCTGCATCATAAATATATCCAGATGAATCAGAAGCTGTAACAACTTTTCCTCCTAGTTCAGTTGCTTTTTCAATTGCATACTGAGCAACGTTTCCTGAACCAGAAACTACAACAGTTTTTCCTTTAAAACTATCACCTTTAGTTGCCAACATACTTTGAGCAAAATAAACATCTCCATAACCTGTAGCTTCAGGACGAATTAATGATCCACCAAAAGAAATTCCTTTACCTGTTAATACTCCTGTAAATTCGTTTCTTAATCTTTTATATTGACCAAACATATAACCAACTTCTCTTCCACCAACACCAATATCTCCAGCAGGAACGTCAGTATTACCACCAATATGTTTAGATAATTCAGTCATGAAAGCTTGACAAAAACGCATGATTTCATTGTCAGATTTTCCTTTTGGATCAAAATCAGCTCCTCCTTTTCCACCACCCATTGGCAATGTTGTCAAACTATTTTTGAAAGTTTGCTCAAAAGCTAAAAACTTTAAAATACTTAAATTAACCGATGGATGAAAACGAATTCCTCCTTTATATGGTCCAATAGCTGAATTCATTTGAATTCTATATCCTCTATTAACTTGAGTTTTACCAGAATCATCTGTCCAAACCACTCTAAACATAATAACTCTTTCTGGTTCAACCATTCTTTCTAAGAGCATTTTGTTTTGATATTTTTTATTTTCTTCAATAAAAGGGATAACAGTTTCTGCTACCTCTTTGACTGCCTGCATAAACTCAGGCTCATTTGGGTTTCTTTTAGCAACCGCATCAATAAATGATGAAATACTTGCACTCATAATAGTGTAATTTATATTAGAAAAAACGTTTTCGTAACCGTTGGCAAATATACATTTTATTGTAATAATTCTATCGAAGTTTTAGTAATTCTACATAAAATTTAACTGATTTTTAGTAATTTGACTTAAATTTTAATTTCTTAGATTATCAAATGTTTAAAATTCTATTCTTTTTAGGTCTTTTTTAGATTAAATTTTCAAATGTGAATATTGTTTTTATATATTTGTGGTTCAAAGTAATAAAACCCAAATGTTGAAAAAATTTATTATTCCGTCTTTATTCGTTCTGTTTTTTGGTGCTGAATCGCATGCACAATTTGGAAGAACTTATCAAGAAGTTGGAATTATGGCTGGTCCTGTTTTTTTTAAATCTGATTATGGTGAACGTGGTGATTTTGAAAATTTTTCAAAAAACATGGGGTTTTCTGTAGGTGGATTTTATTATTTCTCATTTATTGAAAACTATAGAAGTTTAAGAGAAAATTTTAAATTAAGACTAGATGTTTCATACATGAAAACTGATTTAGAGCACTTTGGTAAATATGTTGATCCAGCCAAAACAAGTGTTTTTGCTAATCAACTTAGAGCTATGCATGGATCTACAAGTACTATAAATCTTGGACTTCAAATGGAGTTTTATCCTTGGAAAACTGATGATTATAATAGAGGTGAAACATTTTCTCCTTATGTCAGTTTAGGAGGCCAAATTGGCTATTATACTTCAAAAGTTGAATCTGACTTAGGACCAATAGGAACTCCTTTAACTACACCTGAAAAATATTCTAGCGGAACAAGAAACGATAGTAGTCCTGTTGCTTCATTAACTTCTAGTGTTGGTGTTAGGTATAGATTAGATGATTATAACTCATTAATATTTGATTCAAGATTACAATATTATACTTCTGACTGGGTTGATGGTATAAATCCTAATAGAAATGATTATCCTGAAAATAAAACAAATGATTATTCGTTGACTTTTAATTTTGGATACGTTTACTACTTCAACTAAAATATAAAAAAAGAAGCACTGATGTTTAATGCTTCTTCTTTTACTTGAGCTATTGGTATTATTCCTTGCTGTATTTCTCAAACAATTTATAATTTAAAAGACATTTTGTAGTCTTTTTTTTTTGTTTAGTTAAATAGCGGTTTTCTTTATGTATTACGAATAAGACACTTTTGTGTATCACTATTTCAATACAAAATAAAGTTGAGTGAGGTTGAATACTATAATTTTTTTCTTGAATAATTTTTAATTTGTTAGGTTTTATATATTGAACAATTTGTAATCTAAAGACATAAAGTTTAGTCTTTTAGGGTAAGTTTCACATTGCGAATATCTTCATGTTTTCCATTAAGATATTTTTTGCAAATAGCAATTTCAGGAGAAGACTTAAAAAAACAGCACCCAAATAAAGTGCTGTTTTTTTTTATTATTGATAATTTCTTTTAGTTTATTATTAACTTTTTAGTGTATGATAAATCATCCCCATCAAGTTTTAATAAATATATTCCTGATTGAATTGACTGAAGATTAATAGTTTTTTCTGCATTAAAGTCATTCATATTTTGACTAAATACTTTTCTTCCATTAATGTCATATAATTCAATATTTAATTTTCCATTATATTTCGCAATAGCAATATTTAATAACCCGTTTGATGGATTAGGGAAAACTTTAATCATATCATCATTATCAAAATAACTTGCCTGTAACACACAGTTTGGTCCTGGAGAAGGCTCAGTAAAATCTTGTATTTGATCGTTTGGATTATTGTTGCTTCCAGATGAAGCGTTTACTCCAACACCTCTTCTTGCAAAAACCTCCCATATTAAACAATAATCTTGTCCACCAGTTGTTGCTTGATCAGCTGCAATTAATGCATTCCTACCTGCAACAATTCCTGGATTACATGGTTGCAGTTTTAAGCCATCTAAAACCAATTGCATCACTTTATTATTTCCTCCTGTTCCATTATAAATATTAGGATCAAATCCATATTTATTAATATATGCCCATGTTAAATCCCAAAGTGTTGTTGCCCAAAATTCTCCAATCACATACCTATAACCAGTATTTGAAGGGTCAGTTGGGATTGGTTCATTTGAATCAATAAATGTTAAGGGATTTATGGCCATATCCGTACTATATGGATATTGTCTTATTCCTCCACCGTTTACTGACTGACCAGCTACAAAAGTACCGATAGTTTTTGGATCCGTTCCTACATCTCCAGCTTTTAATTGCATCATTAGACCATACCAATCAGACCATCCTTCTCCCATAGCTTCATAGTTACTTAAGCAACTTGAATTTGAAGGTCCACCTGCTAATCTAGTAGAAATTCCATGACCATACTCGTGTGCTATAACAACATTGTCAAAATCTCCATCAGTATTAACAAATGATACAACATCATTTTTAATTGTACCATTTACAGTTCCAGAACTCATTTGAGCTAAAATAGCTTGACCTTGATTGTACGTTGCAAAAATAGCAGGAATTGTAATTGTAGCATCAGATCCTGACATACCTACTAAGGTATTTGGATTAGCAGTATCATTATTTAACATAATTACTGCAACCGCACCAGCTAATTGTGCATTTTTTACTTTTAAGACAAAATCACAATTCCCTCTTTTGATAACTGCAATTTTACCATTTAACTGCGCTGCATTAGTTGCAGCAGTACAAGCCTCATTTACACCAGTTGCATCTTGATAAAGAACAAAATCACTAGTTAAGCCTGGTGCAGCAGGTAAAGGTACATTACCTGGTGAAAATGTATTATTTGCCACCGTATAATCACCTGCAATGGCAGATGGTGAGTTAATCGTTAAGTATTTAGGTGTTGGTCCATAAGTCCACAGAAACATCTGCATTCTTGGGTTTGCTCCATCAACAGGTGTTGAAAAATTTGCATTATTAGTTGATGAACCATCTTGACTGTCTGCAAAAACAGCATCTCCTAAAAATGAAGTTATTCCTCCTTTTCCATAATTATTTTTTTGAAAATTTCCATTAATTTCATTAAAACCATATTGGTACCATACATCATGCATGATATTATTCATATAAAATAGGTTTGTTGTAGCTGCATCTAGATAAGTAGCTGGTTGAACACCAGTTCCTCCATATGGAAAATCAAACAATAAACCTGCTCCACCAGAAGGACTTGCACCAGTTCCGTTGTTCCCATCTGCATCTTCTTGAGCATAAACATTATTTCCTCTTGTGTCTGTAAATTCATTTCCAGCCACACCGTTTACATCATGCCATCCATATGGAGAAGCAGTTGTATTATGCGGATTTGCGATTAACTGTCTTGTAATGTGATTTGGACTCTCATAGTTATATGGTATAACTCTATAAGATCCTGATTGTGGATTCAATATAGTGTTGTTAAACTCATTAAATCCTAATTTAGAAAAGAAAAACTCTTTTTGATGATTATGATTTTTGTGATTTGCATCACCAAATGTACAAGAAATGACCCAGTCATGTTTTTCTAATAATTGATTTGTTATTGCATCAATTCTAATACTCCATAAATGATTTGAATCTTGAGAATAAAAATTTAAATCCCATGCCAAACGAACGGTTTTATCTTCTTCATTGAATTGATAAACTAACTCTGCAAGTACAGGGCTATCTATTTGATTACCATTAGATAATTTAAATTCATTTGCTGAGATTGTCTCAATAATTTGAGAATTAACAGAGTTGTCATTTACTAATTGTCTAGCATTTGATAATGCATCTAATACTGTAACAGAAGGCGAAATTGCATTTACCTTTTGAGAAAGATTAGGAACAAATGCCAAAAGTGCATTAATAACTTCTCCATTTTTTATCCAAACATTTGAGTTTGATTGAAAAACTTCAATACCTTGATGTCTTTGTTTAATGAAATAGTTGTCAATTTTTGTTGCGTCAGAATTTGTTTTACTTTCGATTGTCCAATCAGATATATCTTGATTAGTCAATTCAAATTTTGTTTTGTTTTTAGTTAAATATTCTTGAATTTTTGCAATTGGTTCTTGCGAAAATCCTAAACTAATTGTAAATAAAAACAATAATAGTAACGATTTTTTCATGGTTTCTTAATAGTTTAATGGCAACAAATGTAAGCTTTTAGAAAATAACTTAAAATATTTTTTTGTGATAAAAAAACATTTTAACTTTTATTAGACTCAATCGTATTATAAAGCTGTAAAGCTTTTCCGTCAGTTAGCATAGAAACAAAATGACATATATGCAATATCCTGTTATAAACATCCTCTTTTTGAAATTGATACCTTTCAGGCAATAACTTTAAAATTAAATTATCATAATTTGAAGCGTTTCCTTCAATTTTATTGTTATAAGCTGTGCAAAACTTATCTAATAATGTATTAATTACCTTATAACCAACTAATTCTTTCTCTATAACTTCCCTACTTTGATATACGTTTTTAATGCTGATTTGGATTATATCGTTCATTTGAGCTGCATATTGACTTTTATCCATCAAAGCAAAAGGAAATTCTCCTTTTAAAATATCCTCTTCGTTTTCGATAAAAATTTTAACAGCATCTTGAATTAAACTTCCAATGGCTAAAGCTCTTAAATAACTTATTCTATCTTCTTTCGTTGTTAAGGAATTGTATTTTTTTGAATCAATTCCGTTTTTGACCAATTTTATTAAATATTCTAAAGCAAACTCTTCTTGAATTAGTCCCAAATTTATTCCGTCTTCAAAATCTATTATGGTGTAACAAATATCATCAGCAGCTTCTACTAAATAAGCTAAAGGATGACGTTCAAAACCAATATCATTTCCTGATTTGTTATTTATTAATCCTAATTCTTTTGCAACATCACTAAAAAATGCTTTGTCTTGTTGGAAAAAACCATACTTTTTATCACATATTTTTGTTGTTGGTTTTTTGGGTAAACTTTCTTTTGGGTATTTCATGAAAGCTCCAAGAGTTGCATATGAAATTCGAATAGAGCCTTCAACACCTTCACGAGAAGTAGTTAAGACTGAAAATCCGTTAGCATTACCTTCAAAATCAATTAAATCTTGCCATTCTTTAGCAGTAACTTTATCTTTGAAATGTTGACCTTTTCCGGTTTTAAAATATTCTCCAATGGCTTTTTCACCTGAATGTCCAAATGGTGGATTTCCTATATCATGAGCTAATGAAGCTGCTGCAACTATTGCTCCAAAATCATTCATTTGATACCCATGAATTTCTGATAAATAAGGGTATTTTTCAATGATTTTTTTTCCAACTAGTCTTCCTAATGAACGGCCAACAACAGAAACTTCTAAACTATGAGTTAATCTGTTGTGCACAAAATCGGTTTTTGATAATGGAATTACTTGAGTTTTATCTTGCAAACTTCTAAAAGCTGAAGAGAATATGATTCTATCATAATCGACTTCAAAACCCAAACGTGTATCATCTTCTTCTTTTCTTATTCTTTTGCTTATATCACCATGTCTCTTTAGCGACAATAGTTGCTCCCATTTCATCATTGGATAGTAATTTAAAATATTTTCTTCATGCAAATGCTACTTTCAACTCCTATATATTGTCCGTAATTTGGTATTTCTTGATATCCAAATTTTCTATATAAAGCAATGGCATTTTCTAGTTTTTGAGAAGTTTCAAGGACACAAGAATTATAATGCAATTCTTTTGTCCAATTTTCTAATTCATTTAAAATTTTTGTTGCAATTCCTTTACCTCTAGCTTCTGGTAAAACAAACATTCTTTTTATTTCTGCAATATTTGATTCCATTTTTTTGAAAGCACCACAGCCTAATGGTTTTTCATTTTCATAGCAAACCACTACATTATCAATATAAATTTGGTTGTATTGTGCAAAGAAATCTTTTTCATCACCATCAATTTCAACTAAAAACACATCAAATAATTGAGTCAATTCTTGAAAATCTTTGTTCTTTGAATTTGTTCGGTACAATTGAGTCATCGAAAAATCTCTTTTATTTGCTATTCTGAAAAAAAATTAAATTTCTACTCCAATTTCAGAAATAGAATTTCTACTATTTTTTATTTCTTCGTATTTTTTTATGTCCACAACCACAGTATCAGTCCAGGTATCATGCCATCCTTTGTCATCATTTCCTAAAAAAGATAAAAATTCAAATGGAACAATTCTGCTTAAAGTTCTCATTAAAACTTTATCACTGCTAGCTTTTGAACCATCAATCATCAAAACTTTTGTATTAGTTATATATTTACCTATTGTTCTACCATTAATACTCTCAAAAATCAAATAATAGATAAATAAAAACAGAAAACCAATAAGATATTCTGTTATAGTATTCATGTTTTCCATTGCATAAAGAATATCTTCATCTCCAACAGAATGTGCATAAATTGCCACAACTATGCCGAAACCAAATACTAATACGATTCTTATAAAGTAATCAATAACAAAATTAGCAAGTCTTTTACCTTTTGAAGCTAACATATCGTTTGTTATGCGAACTTTTTGCGATTGTGATGTTGTATACATAAATTATTCTTTATCGTTTGCTAAGAAAAACACTCTCGATTTTTTTGGATATTTGTCATAACTAATATCACTTGGGTTTTCAATTACGGTTTTCAAGTTTACCTCATCACCTATTTTGAAATTTGAAATTGTGTATTTGTAATCTAACAAATATGGACCACAGAAGAAATTTCCGTCTGCATCTTGTTCGATTTTTCCTGTATAAACTCCTTTTTTTTCTTTTGACATTTTTAATAAATTTTATTTGATTCAAATATACTTTAAAAAACTAAAACAGCCATCAAATTAATGATGGCTGTTATTTGTTCTTTTATCTTTATTCTATTTTTAGTTAAGAACCACACATTTCGCAATCATCTGGACCAGCATTTTTAGCTAATTCAATCATTGCTCTGTATTCTTCTGCTGTCATTTCAACGGGTTCATTGACTACTGCAATAGTTTCCAATTGTGGTTTTACCATTGGTTTTTCAGCTACTTGAACTGGTTCTGCTTTTTTATCATTATTTAAAGTAAACTTGATAGCATCAACTGCAGATTTAGTTCTTAAATAATACATTCCAGTTTTTAAGCCGCTTTTCCAAGCATAAAAGTGCATTGAAGTCAACTTAGAATAATTAGCATCTTGCATAAACAAGTTCAACGATTGTGATTGATCAATAAAATATCCTCTTTGACGAGACATATCAATAATATCTTTCATAGAAAGTTCCCAAACTGTTTTGTATAATTCTTTCAAGTCTTGAGGAATATCTAGGTTTTGAACAGAACCGTTGTTACGCATTAACTCTTGTTTTAAAGTTTCATTCCATAGACCTAAATCTACTAAATCGTGTAATAAATGTTTGTTTACCACGATAAATTCACCAGATAAAACTCTTCTTGTATAAATGTTTGAAGTATAAGGTTCGAAAGCCTCGTTGTTACCCAAAATTTGAGAAGTTGAAGCGGTTGGCATAGGTGCAACTAAAAGAGAGTTTCTAACACCGTTTTTCATCACTTCTTTTCTCAAGCTTGCCCAATCCCATCTTCCAGAAAGTTCTTCGTCATTGATGTTCCAAAGATTGTGTTGGAATTCTCCTTTAGATATTGGAGAACCTTCAAAGGTAGAATATGGTCCTTCTTCTATTGCCATTTCCATTGAAGCTGTTACTGCTGCAAAGTATAATGTTTCAAAGATTTCTTGGTTTAATTTTTTTGCTTCATCACTTGTAAATGGCATACGAAGTAAAATGAAAGCATCTGCTAAACCTTGAACTCCTAATCCAACTGGACGGTGACGTATATTTGAATTTTCAGCTTCTGGAACTGGATAATAGTTTCTATCAATTACTTTATTTAAGTTTCTTGTAACTCTTTTAGTAACTGTGTATAGTAAATCATGATTGAACTCTCCATTTTCCACAAACATTGGTAATGAAATAGAAGCTAAATTACAAACTGCAATTTCATCTGGAGCAGTATATTCCATAATCTCTGTACAAAGATTTGAAGAACGAATGGTTCCTAAATTCTTTTGATTTGATTTACGGTTTGCTGCATCTTTGTACAACATATATGGAGTTCCTGTTTCAATTTGCGATTCAAGAATTTTTTCCCAAAGTTCACGAGCTTTTATGGTTTTTCTACCTTTTCCTGCTGCTTCATATGAAGTATAAAGAGCTTCGAATTCGTCTCCATACACATCACACAAATCTGGGCATTCATTTGGACACATTAATGTCCAAGTTGAATCTGCTTCAACACGTTTCATGAATAAATCTGAAGTCCACATAGCAAAGAATAAATCTCTTGCACGCATTTCTTCTTTACCTGTATTCTTTTTCAAATCTAAGAATTCGAAAATATCAGCATGCCAAGTTTCTAAATAGATAGCAAAACTTCCTTTTCTTTTTCCTCCACCTTGATCAACGTAACGTGCTGTGTCATTGAAAACACGTAACATTGGAACAATTCCGTTTGAAGTTCCGTTTGTTCCTCTAATATAAGAACCTGTTGCTCTAACATTGTGAATAGACAATCCAATTCCTCCAGCTGATTGAGAAATTTTTGCTGTTTGTTTTAACGTATCGTAAATTCCATCAATACTATCATCTTTCATGGTTAAAAGAAAACATGATGACATTTGAGGTTTTGGAGTTCCTGCGTTGAATAATGTTGGGGTTGCGTGTGTAAAGAACTTTTTAGACATTAAGTCGTATGTTTCTAAAACTGCATCAATATCATTAAGGTGAATTCCAACTGAAACACGCATTAACATGTGTTGTGGTCTTTCTACAATTTTCCCGTTGATTTTTAATAAATACGAACGTTCTAATGTTTTGAAGCCGAAGTAATCATAATTAAAATCTCTGTTGTAGATGATATAAGAATCTAAAACAGCAGCATTTTCTCGAATTACATTATATACTTCCTCTGATAAAAGAGGTGCTTTTTTTCCTGTTCTTGGATTTACATAATGAAACATTTCAGTAGCCGTATCAGAAAACGACTTTGTTGTATTTTTATGTAAATTTGAAACCGCTATACGTGCAGCCAATTGAGCATAATCTGGGTGAGCAATTGTCATTGAAGCAGCTGTTTCTGCGGCCAAGTTATCCAATTCTGAAGTAGTTACTCCATCATAAAGACCTTCAATTACTCGCATTGCAACTTTTACTGCATCTACTAAATCATTTAAACCATAGCATAGTTTTTTAATTCTATCTGTGATTTTGTCAAAACTAACTGGCTCTTTGTGACCATCTCTTTTTACTACGTACATAGGCTTTTGTTTTTTGAAAATAGAAAATCCCTTCTCTACTTTCGGGTTATTTGTAATTTGGTTTTTGGTACTATTTTTACTTCCAAGCCCAAATGGAAGGGAATTATTTTATAGGGTGTAGCTTAAAAATCAGCGTCAAAACTAATTTTTTGGGCATCGCTATCGTTATTCATTACACCTGCTTTTTGGTATTCTCCAACACGTTTTTCAAAGAAATTTGTTTTTCCTTGAAGCGAAATCATATCCATGAAGTCAAATGGATTTGATGAGTTGTATACTCTTTCACAACCAAGTTCCACTAACAATCTGTCTGTTACAAATTCTAGATATTGTGTCATTAGTGTTGCGTTCATTCCAATTAAACTTACCGGTAATGACTCTGTAATAAATTGACGTTCAATGTCTAAAGCATCAACGATAATTTCTTTGATACGCTCTTTTGGCACTTTATTTACTAAATGATGGTTGTGTAAATGCACAGCAAAATCACAATGCATTCCTTCATCACGAGAGATTAATTCGTTAGAAAATGTTAAACCTGGCATTAAACCACGTTTTTTTAACCAATAAATAGAACAAAATGATCCTGAAAAGAAAATTCCTTCTACAGCAGCAAAAGCAATTAATCTTTCTGCAAAAGAATCAGATTCAATCCATTTTAAAGCCCATTGTGCTTTTTCTTTGATGGCAGGAAAAGTTTCAATTGCATGAAATAGTTTGTTTTTTTCAGCTTCATCTTTTACGTAAGTATCAATCAAAAGTGAATAGGTTTCACTGTGAATATTTTCCATCATGATTTGAAAACCATAGAAAAATTTAGCTTCTGGATATTGTACTTCATTTACAAAGTTTTCCGCTAAATTTTCATTTACAATTCCATCTGAAGCAGCAAAAAAGGCTAAAACGTGTTTAATGAAATATTTCTCATCATCGTTTAATTTATTATTCCAGTCCGATAAATCTTGGTGTAAATCAATTTCTTCAGCTGTCCAAATACACGCTTCTTGTTTTTTATACCATTCCCAAATATCTTGGTGCTTGATTGGAAAAATTACAAATCGGTCTTTGTTTTCTTTTAGGATAGGTTCTATAAATGACATTTGATTAAATTTTTGTAGATTTAGTTACATTTTAACTGTTTACAAAGTTGGCAATTTATTGTTTGAAATGAAAGTCAAACTTATCCACAATCAAGGGAAGTTTTTAACAAAGAGTAAAAAAAGTCTTGCCAAAAAAATATTTATAAAAACTTGTTATTCAGTATTTTACAAAAGTAAAAATTAAGTATCAAAACCTTGTAATCAGCAGTAAATGCATTTGTTACGAGCGTTTTTAACTGTGAAAAAAATGTTAAAAATATTTTGAGAAAAGGTGAATTTTAAATTTTAAAAAACAAGAAACTATTTTTTCATTTCTTGAGCTACTTTTTCTAATTCATCATACCATTGTTGCCCAAATTTTCGAATTAAAGATTCTTTTAAAAATTTGTAAACAGGAACTTCTAATTCTTTTCCTAAGGAACAAGCATCATCGCAAATATGCCATTTGTGATAATTTACAGCAGCAAAATCAGCATATTCTTTTACTCGAATTGGATATAAATGACAAGAAACAGGTTTTTTCCAATCAATAATTCCTTGGTTGTAGGCTTGTTCGATTCCACAAAGAGCGGTGTCTTTGTCAAAAATCACATAAGCACAATCTTTACCTTCAATTAATGTAGTTTCTGGTTCACCATCAAGCCCAACCACAGAAGTTCCTTGTTTTTCAATAGCTTTTATTCCTTCTTTTCTTAAAAAAGGTTTTACTTTTGGATAAATTTCTTTCAATTTTTCAACTTCAGATGCATCTAAAGGTGCACCAGCATCACCATCTACGCAACAAGCTCCTTTACAAGCTGAAAGATTACACACAAATTCCTTTTCAAGAATTTCCTCAGATATGATGGTTTTGTTTAATTGAAACATTTTTGATTGGGATTATTGATTTTCTGAAATTAGATTTTCAGAAAAACTTTATTTGCTGCAAAGATAAGTAGATTTTCGGATTATAAATTTTCAAGTTTTATTTTTTATAATGTATCGTTAAATAGAAATGTAGCATCTAACAATATTGCTATATTTGCACCAAATTTTACACAAATGTTTGATTGGAAAGAAATATTCACCATTAGCATGATTCTTTTTGCTGTGATTGACATTATCGGTAGTATTCCTATAATTGTTGGATTACGAAGTAAAATAGGTCATATTCAATCTGAAAAAGCCACTATTGTTGCAGCTGTTATTATGATTGCTTTTTTGTTTGTAGGGGAAGAAATTTTAAAACTCATTGGAATTGATGCTAATTCGTTTGCGGTTGCTGGTTCGTTTGTTTTGTTCTTTTTGGCTTTAGAAATGATTTTGGGTATCAATTTATACAAAGAAGATAACCCTACAACAGCTTCTATAGTTCCAATTGCATTTCCATTAATTGCTGGAGCTGGAACCATGACAACTATTTTATCGTTGAGAGCAGTTTATGATAAAATAAACATTATTATTGCCATACTCATTAATGTAGTTGTGGTTTATGGGGTTTTAAAATCTTCGGGTAAAATTGAACGTTTATTGGGTGTAAACGGAATTGGAATTATAAGAAAAATATTTGGTGTAATTTTGTTGGCTATAGCCGTAAAGCTTTTTGCAGCCAATATAAAAGGATTGTTTGAATAAAATAAAAATTTAAAATGAAAATATTTAGCTACGTTATAATTGTGATATCATTAGCCTTAATCATTTTTAACTTTACAAAAGTTGACTTTGATAATCCGTTTGAAGGAAATAGCACAGTTGCTTTAATTGGAATTGTTTGTGGTTTTTGTGCCATTTTTTTGATGTTGATTTACAGAATGTCGAAAATGGTGGACGAAAAAACAAAAGATAAATAGAATTTATGTTTGATGTACTAATTATTGGTGGAGGAGTTTCTGGAGTTTCATGTGCTTTAATCTTTGGTTCTGCGAAACAAAAACCATTTGCTACAGATAGAAAAATTGGAATTATTTCACATCAAAAAGCCTCTTCTTTACAAAACGCTGTTTTTAATAATGCTTATGGAATTGCTCCTGGAAAATTAGGTTCAGAATTACTAGACGAAAGTTTGGAACATTTGCAAAAATTGTATCCTCATGTTGAACAAATTGGAGGAGAAAAAGTATTAAAAATTGAAGGAGAAATTGGTAATTTTACTATAACTACAAACAAGAACACTTACAAAACTAAGTTAGTTGCTATTGGAATTGGTGCTTCAAATCCGTTTTTAATTGAAGGTTTGGAAGAATTTGTAATTCCTCATAAAAAAGCAGCTCCAGAAAAAAATAGATTGCAATTAAAAAATGATGATCATCTTGTAAAAGAAGGTGTTTATGTTATGGGAACTTTAGCTGGACACAGAAGTCAACTAACAATTGCAGCTGGAAGTGGAGCAAGTGTTGCAACTGATATTCTAACTTTATGGAACGATGGAAAACCTGTTCAGGTTCATGATGCTTTGGGGAAATAGATTATTTTTTTTCCATCACTTTTTTAATCATTGCATCTTGAGAAAGAATAATTTGGTAGTATGAATCTTCATCAAATAATTGACGTACGAATTCAGCGTACAAATAAGTTTTTACTTTATCTTTTTGGTTTGTAAAGTTCAACATATATCCATTTTGAGCTATATAATCTTTAAAAATGGTTAAATATTTGTCTTTACTTGTGATTTCTTTTTTCAATTCTTCTTTAGTCATTTTATTGAAAAAGTTTCTGTCTTTGTCTAATTGTTCAAACACAAAATAACTCACAATTCCAGATTTCATAATCATTAGTGTTCCTTCTTCACCATGTTTGGCTTCATAGGGCACAAAAACATCTGGAGTAATTCCACCGCCACCATAAACGATTCTTCCCTTTTTAGTCCTAAATTTTAAGCTATCAGCAACTTTTATACTATCAGCTTCATAAAGTTCACCACTAATGAAACGTTTTTCAAATTCATTAAAATAAGCATCTGCTTTATCTTCATAAGGTTTTTGAATGGAACGTCCAGATGGAGTATAATATCTAGCTACAGTTAATCGAATCATTGAACCATCTCCAAGAGGCATTTCTCTTTGAACTAATCCTTTTCCAAAAGAACGTCTTCCTACAATAATTCCTCTATCATTATCTTGAATAGCACCGGCTAAAACTTCACTTGCAGAAGCACTGTTTTCATTGATTAAAATAGTTAGTTGACCTGTTTCAAAATCACCTTTTTTAGTTGCAAACGTTTTTTCTTCAGTTCCTTTTTTATTGATAGTTTTTACGATAAGTTCTTTATCTTTTAGAAATTCATCCACCATTTCAGCAGCAATTTCTAAATAACCACCACCATTATCGCGTAAATCAATAATAAGTTCGGTTGCACCAATACTTTTTAAATTTACAATTGCTTTATGAAACTCATCTTCAGTGGTTTCAGCAAATCGATTTACTTTGATATAACCTGTTTTATCATCAATTAGTGTAGCGATATCCACACTTTTAATTGGCACAACATCTCTGGTGACATTTACTTTGAATTTTTTATTGGTTGATTTTCTAAAAACAGTTAATTCAACTTCAGAACCTTCTTCTCCTTTTAGTTTTGAAAACAAGGTTTCGTTTGTTATTTTTTTTCCAAAAAGTTGAAATTTATCAG
Source organism: Flavobacterium ponti (assembly GCF_042652765.1). Taxonomy (NCBI): domain Bacteria; kingdom Pseudomonadati; phylum Bacteroidota; class Flavobacteriia; order Flavobacteriales; family Flavobacteriaceae; genus Flavobacterium; species Flavobacterium ponti. Next base: position 19,580 of record NZ_JBHSGW010000028.1, on the reverse strand, counting down.
CAAACAAGATTCTGTCTCCTGATTTAATTCCGGCTTTATCAGAAGGACCATTTTTGATAGGTTTTATAACAACGACAGTATCTTTGTGCAAATAGAAGTTAATTCCAATTCCTACGAAATCACCTTTCATACTTTGATTAACTTCTTCTACTTCGTTTTTAGCAATGTAAACAGAATGTGGATCTAATTTTTCAAGAATTCCGTTAACGGTTAAATCAACAATTGAATCTGTGTTAATATCATCCACATATTCATTATCAATAAAATTAATGAGTTTGTTTAGTTTTTCAGATTTAGGGTTTTTAGTTAAAACAGCACCTGGTAAAAAATTGGTAATAAAATTTCCCAACAATAAACCAATAGCTATTGACAAACAAATTATTATGGGAAGATATATTTTATTAACTTTCATTCTTATTTATTGTGCTAAATCCTCAATTAAATCAACCTCAACACCAGCTTTTCTTAGAAAATCTAATCCTGAGCAATCTTTATATTCTTGATGATAAACAACTCTTTTAATTCCGGATTGGTGAATTAATTTACTGCAATCTTTACATGGAGAAAGAGTAATATATAATGTTGCTCCTTCACAAGATTGAGTGGAACGTGCTACTTTTGAAATTGCATTTGCTTCTGCATGAAGCACATACCATTTTGTGTTATTGTCTTCATCTTCACAACAATTTTCAAATCCAGAAGGTGTTCCATTGTATCCATCAGAAATAATCATTTTATCTCTAACAATTATCGCACCAACTTTTTTTCTTTGGCAATAAGACAATTGTCCCCATTCTTTTGCTATTCTAAGATAAGCTTTATCGTACTTTGATTTTTTTGCTGACATATTTTATTGATTCCAAATTTCGCTTTCAATTATCATTGGCAAAACTACTCCAATTACAAAAGCTGACATAACTAAAGCCCAATCTTTTTTTGAAAACCTAAAGAAAGTTTGAACCACATAAGCTAAAATTAAAACCGCAAAAACAACAATTAATTGAGCTGCTTCAATTCCGAGTGCAAATTCTAAAGAAGGTATTAATTTATCGGATGCGTTTCCTGGCAAGATAGATTTGAAGTAATTTGAAAATCCCAATCCATGAATAACACCAAAAAACAATGTGGTTACTCCCATAAAAGATAAATTTCCGTTCCCTTTTGCGTTTTTACCTGCTGTAAAAAGAGTATAAAAAGCTGTTACGATAATTGTTATTGGAATTAAAAATTCAATCACTGATGGATTTACATAGATTACACTATAAACAGACAAAATTAAAGACAAAGTATGTCCTATTGTAAAAAGAGACACTAAAAGCAACACTCTTTTCCAATCTTTAAAAGTATAAGGAATCATTAATGCAATCAAAAACAACACGTGATCGTAAGCATTAATATCTAGTACGTGATTGATTCCTACTTTAAAATACAACCAAAATTCAGACATCAGCAATTTTTTAATAATATCAAAACTACAACTTATTTTCAAATTTTCAGAAAGATTAAGAAAAGCTTATAAATAATTTTATTTAAATTCTAAATAAAAGTATATTTGCAGAATTAAAATTAATACTATGTCATTTTCAGATTTATTTGATAACGAATTTAAAAACAGAAATAAAGGTCACTTTTCAGCAATTGTAAGAGTAGCTTTGTCAGACGGTGATTTAACAACAGAAGAAAGAGCGTTTTTGGATAAATTAGCTATTCGTTTAGAAATATCTTCAGCAGAATATGAAGAAATTTTAGAAAACCCTTCAAAATACCCTATTAATCCTCCACATTTACATGTTCAAAGATTAGAGCGTTTATACGATTTATCTAGAATGGTTTATGCTGATCACGTTTTAGGTCCAAAACAAAAAGCAATTTTAACTCGTTTTGCATTGGCATTAGGGTTTACACCAAGTAATGTTTCTTACATTGTTGATAAAGCTTTGTCTTTATTAGTATTGAATGTAGATTTAGACACTTTTGTTTATGAAATGCAACATATGAATAAATAAAATTTATTTAACATATAAAAAAAGGAGCAATTTAATTATTGCTCCTTTTTTATTTTTAATACTTTATAGATTGAAGTAAAAAGTTCTTCCGAAGAAAATGGTTTCATGATGTAGTCATTTACCTTAAGAGTTTTTCCCATTTCTTTGTCTTTTTTAATATCGTAAGCACTTAAAGCAATGATTTTTGTGGTACTCAAATTAGAGTTGTTTGTAATAAATTCTATCGCTTCAAAGCCATTCATTTTTGGCATATGAAGATCCATAAAAATTAAATGATAGTTTTCTTTATTACACATTTCAATAGCTTGTTCTCCATTGTTTGCTATATCCATATAAAAACCTCCATGATTTACTAACAGTTTCATCAGTACTAATTGATTGATTTCATTGTCATCAACAATAAGAACATTGAATTTCTTTTTAATATCAATTTTAGTAAATTTTTTAACTACCGTTTTTGTTTTTTTAGATTCAATATTAGCTTCAAAAGGAAGTGTAATTTCAAAGACAGAACCTTCACCAATTTTTGAATCAAAAGAAAATGAGCCGTTCATTAGTTCAATTAGTTTAATTACAATTGCTAATCCTAAACCAGAACCTTCAATGTTTTCATTATGCAACTTCTTAAAACTTTCAAACTGATTTTTACTTGTTTTTTCAAATCCAATTCCTGTGTCTTTTATACTAAATTTTAATCTAACTTTTTTGGCTCTTCTATAATCAGTAGAGATTTCAAAAACAACTTTACCTTCAGAAGTATATTTATAAGCATTATCAATCAGGTTTGTAATAATTTGAACAACTCTATTGTAATCTCCAATTAATTTATTTGGAACATTGCTTGATTTAATAACCTCAAATTCAATGTTTTTTAAAATGAATTTTTCTAAATAAACGCGTTCTATGTTTTTTATTATTTCGTCTAAATCAAAAGAATTATTCTCAATTTTAAATTCTCCATATTCAATTTTCGACAAATCAAAAACATCTCCAACTAACCTATCCATATGAGTTACAGATGAAGTTATTGTTGTCAACAGTTCTTTTTGTTCATAAGAAAGATTTTCTTTTTTAAACAATTCTAACAAACCTAAAACCCCAGTAATTGGTGTTCTTAAATCATGACTTATTGATGCTAAAAATTTATTCTTAACGCTTTTTTCTTCGTTAAGTTTTTTGTTATTTTCATTCTGCTGGAAATTTGAAATAAATAACTCATTCTTGTCTTGAGTTACTTGTTGAATTTCTTTATAGTATTCTGATCTATCAAAAATTAGTAAAAAAGGATTCTGTTTTTTTGAACCAGAATATACTATTATATCAACTATGATAGTTTTTTTGTCTAATTCAAGTAATATTATTTTAAAATTTTCTTCTTTATTTTTTTCTTGAATAATTTGGTCAATAATTTCAAAAAAAGGATGAATTTCATAAATTGAATTTGCCTTTTTGGTAGAAAATAAAACATCATCTGAAAGAATTATTTTTCCTTGTAAGTCAAATTCAATTTTTTGAACCTTAATACTTAAATACTTGTCAATGGTTTTTTGGATCATTCGTTATTTAAAAAATTTAATCCTAATTGGTTAAAGATTGCTTCAACATTTTCATTTGTTTTAGCACTTGTAAAGAAATCTATTGGAAAATTGATTTCGTTTATAAAATCTTCTTTTTCAATTAAATCTACTTTATTTGCAATAGTTAATAATTGTGCTGTTGGATAATTTGATTTTAAATATCCAACTTCGCTTTCAATATTAATATATGTAGTGTTTCTTGTAGGATCAATAACATACATAAAGCCCGAAGTTCCTATAAGATGAGACTTTCTTACTTTTTCAACATCATCTTTTCCTTCTAAATCCCAAATTACAAAGGTTAGTTTTTCACCTTTTACTTCAATTTCTTTTTTAAATATGTGAACTCCGATGGTTACTTTATAATCATCAGTAAAAATATTGTCTACAAAACGTCTTATGATTGAGGTCTTACCAACACCAAAATGGCCTACCAATACTACTTTTTTTGAACTAATCATTAAATAACGATTCTATTAATTTATTTGTGGCTTTTGAATCTTCCACTAATTTCTCCTTTTTGTGCTTTGAGGCAAAATCTAAAATTTTATCCTCTAATCTTTCTTTAAAATCTGAATTAAATGAACCTGAAATTACTGCTGCAACATAATAAGATGCTAAATTTTGAATATAAATATTATAAAATTCATATTGAATTAACTCCAAACTCTGTTCTTCTTTGGCAAAAGCGTCTTCCACAAAATTTTTAATTGCGGTCAACATTCCAGCAATCATGTCTTTGTCTATATTATCATCTTCTTTTGATACGTTTGCAATTAACAAACCAGAACCTTTTTCAATAATAAAAATTTGATCCACTTTTGGTTTAGCCATTTCTGAAAGAATAATGCTTTGCTCCGAAACTCCCGTAAAAACAGATTTAATTTTACGCTGCCATTTTTTGATAGAGAATGTGTTTTGAACTTGATTATTAATACTTTCTGTCAAGTTTTTCATTTCTTGTTGAATGTATTTTTTTACCATTTTACCAATAATTGGAAACAACGCTTCAACAACTTGATCTTGAGAGTCTCTAATTTGAATTTTTAAGGCTTTAGTAATTGTAGGACCAAGCTTTGAAGGGATTTCTTCAGCAAAAGTTTCTATTTTTTTTTCTATTATTGGGCTAACCTTTTCAGAAAGTAATTCTTCTTTGTTTAAAGTAGTTTCAACTGATTCTATCTTTTGAAGTATTTTTAACGCAAAATCTCTATCCTCATTAAGAAGAAGTTCTTTAAGTTTTACTAATTTTTCTGAATCGGTCATTTTAGAAAGAATTAATCTTTCATTATTTTTTCACCCATGGAAACCAATAATGAACCTATTAAATTTCTGTCTACTTTCTTATGATTTAATTCGTCAGTCTTTTCGTTTACTTTATCTTCTAATTCAGTAATTCGAATATTTAAATCCGTTGACAAATTATCAATAGTTGTTGAAAGTTCTTTGTGAGTGTCTTCAATTAAAGCCTCAATTTCTTCTTTTCTTTTTTCTATATGATTTTTAATCGAATCAAATTCAGCATCAATTTGCTGAATATTTTCACCAAAAATCAGATTTTTTATAGCTTCTAATCGTTGAGCTGATTCATTAATGGCAGTAGAATTTCCATCAACCTCTTTGTTTTGATTTTTAGACATTTAAATATATATTTTCATTTGTTTCGGATTTACAAATTTAGGAAAAAATCAAGAATCAATTTTTTTGTGCAAAAAAAAGAATTGATTTATAAAAAAAATCGACCAAACAACTAATTTATAAGATTAAATGCAATTTAATAGGCGATTTACTTCATAAATTCTTCAGCTTTTGCAACCATATTATAACTACCACAGAAAAAAGGAACTCTTTGATGTAATTCTGTAGGCTCAATTTCCATAATTCTGTTGTAACCGTCTGAGGCTTTTCCACCCGCTTGTTCGGCTAAAAATGCCATAGGATTACATTCATAAAGTAAGCGTAATTTCCCTTTTGGAGCTTTAGAACTAGTTGGATAAATGTAAATACCTCCTTTAATCATATTTCTATGAAAATCAGACACTAAACTTCCAATATACCTTGAAGTGTAAGGTCTATCTCCTTCTTCTGCTTGACAGTATTTTAGGTAATCTTTTACTCCTTGTGGAAAATGGATGTAGTTCCCTTCATTGATAGAGTAAATATTTCCATCTTTAGAAAATTGCATATTTGGATGAGAAAGATAAAAAGTTCCAATTGCAGGATTTAAAGTAAAACCATTTACTCCATGACCTGTTGTATAAACTAGCATAGTTGAAGTACCATAAATAACATAACCTGCTGCTACTTGATGAATTCCTTTTTGCAGAAAATCCTCATTAGTAACTGGAGTTCCAACTGGAGTTACTCTTCTAAAAACAGAAAAAATAGTTCCAACAGAAACGTTTACATCAATGTTTGAAGAACCATCTAATGGATCCATTAAAACTACATATTTGTTGTTGTGTCCTTTATCACTTCCTGCTACAGTTATAAAATCATCATTTTCTTCAGAAGCAATACCACAAACAATTTCTCTATTAATTAAAGTTTGAATAAAAGTTTCATTGGCAAAAACATCTAATTTTTGTTGATCCTCACCTTGTATATTTTGTTCACCAGCAGCACCAACTATGTCAACTAGACCTGCTTTATTAACTTTATAATTTACAACTTTAGCAGCTAATCTAATAGAATTTATAATTCTAGATAATTCTCCTGTTGAATATTGAAAAGCATTTTGATTTTCAATAATATATTCTCCTAAAGTTTTGTTTCTTTCTTCCATTATGAAATCGTTGTAGTTGAGTTGTCGGCACAAATATCGTGTTTTTTGTGAAAAGAAATAAGATTTTTAGGTAGATGTTTCACATAATGTTATTTTTGTCTAAAATTCCAAATCATGATTATAAGAAAAGGAACAAAAGATGACATGAAAGCTATACTCGATTTAATTATTGAGTTAGCCGTTTTTGAAAAAGAACCTGATGCTGTTGTCATTACTGAAGAAGATTTAATTAGAGACGGATTTTCATCAAACCCATTATTTCATACATTTGTAGCTGAAAAAAACGGAGATATTGTCGGTGTTGCTTTATACTATTACAGATATTCTACTTGGAAAGGAAAAACTATTCATTTAGAAGATTTAGTGGTTAAAGAAAGTCAACGTGGAACTGGAGCTGGTTTTGCCTTATACAGTGAAATTATAAAACAAGGTAAAAAAGACAATGTCAGAAGAATTGAGTGGAATGTTTTGGATTGGAATGAAAATGCTATAAAATTCTACGAAAAATCTGGAGCAAAAATCCTTAAAGATTGGTGTGTTGTCCAAATGGATGAAATTGGAATCAATAATTTTCTAAATCTTAATACTTAATACTCTTATCTTAATACTTACATAAGAATGAAAATATTTAAATTTGGTGGTGCTTCAGTAAAAGATGCTGATGGTGTAAAAAACGTTTTAAATGTGCTTAAGACTGTTGGACATGATGATGTTTTAATCGTTATTTCTGCAATGGGAAAAATGACCAATGCTTTAGAATTAGTTATTAAAAATTACTTTGAAAAGTCAACAGAGTTTAATGCTTCATTGCAAGAAGTGAAAAAATACCACAACCAAATTTTAATGGATTTGTTTGATGATGAAGACAATGATGTGTTTTTTGCTGTAAATAGTCATTTAGCTGATTTAGAATACTTTTTAAGAAGCAACAAATCTCCAAATTACAGTTTTGTTTATGATCAAGTAATTAGTTATGGAGAAATCATTTCAACCACAATTGTAAGTCATTATTTTAATGATCAAGGTCTAAAAAACAATTGGATAGATGTTCGAAATTACATCAAAACAGACAACAATTACCGTGATGGAAATGTAGATTGGGAACAAACACAACAATTAATTTCAAAAGGAGTTAAAAAGAAAAATTTAAACATCACACAAGGATTTTTAGGTTCAGATGAAAACAACTTTACTACAACTTTAGGAAGAGAAGGTTCTGATTACACAGCAGCTATTTTTGCTTATTGTTTAGGTGCAGAAAGTGTAACAATTTGGAAAGATGTTCCTGGTGTTATGAATGCTGATCCAAGGTATTTTGAAAATGCTATTTTGTTAAACCAAATTTCCTATCGTGAAGCTATTGAGTTAGCGTTTTATGGAGCAAGTGTTATTCACCCAAAAACATTGCAACCACTTCAAAGAAAAGAAATTCCTTTGTTTGTGAAATCATTTATAAATCCACTTTTACCAGGAACTTCGGTTTCAAAAGGAGCTGATTTAGATCCTCATACTCCATGTTTTATCATTAAGAAAAATCAATTATTACTTTCATTGTCATCATTAGATTTTTCATTTATGATGGAAGATCACATGAGTGAAATTTTTGCTTTGTTTGCTGAATATAAAATTAAAGTCAACTTAATTCAGAATTCAGCGATTAGTTTTTCAGTTTGTATTGAAGATAAATATGGAAATTTTGACGCTTTGAGAAATAGTTTGGCAAAAAAATTCAAGATTTCTTATAATGAAAATGTTTCGCTTTACACTGTTAGACATTTTGACCAAGAAGCTTCAGAAATCATTGAAAAAAACAAAAAAATCTTATTGAAACAAATTTCAAGAGGAACTTTACAAGTTGTGACCAAAGAGTAGTTTGATTTGCCAAAGTTTTGTAGGTTTAAACTAATCCAAAATTCACGAATTTTTGACTAAACTCATTTGAGACAAAACCCAAAAAATATACTACTTTTGAAAATTGTGAGTTATAGTATTTATGGGCAAGAAGTGGTTTTTATGGTTTTGTTTGTTTTTTGTTTCGGTCATTTTGGCTCAAGAAACACAAACACCTTATAAATCAAAAAAAATTGTTGCTACAAAAGACACTATTTCTTTAGAAAAAGTCAGCATTAACAAAGCTTTCTTTAAAGTTTTAGATAAAAATGGAATTGAAATTGATTCATCTACTTATAAAGTTGATTTTAAAACTGGAAAATTACTTTTCAAAGAAAATTTCACTTCAAAAGATACTTTGGAAGTCAAATATTTAACTTTTCCTGAATTTTTGACCAAAACCTATTCCATTTATGATGAAAATAAAGTAGTTTCAAATGAAGCTGGACAACTTTTCACCATAAAAAACCCAAGCAAAAGTACATTTAGACCATTTGATGGTTTAAATACAAACGGAAGTATCACCAGAGGAGTTACTGTTGGAAACAATCAAAATACGGTTGTGAATTCCAATCTTGATCTTCAAATTACAGGGAAATTATCAGATAAAGTTAGTTTACGAGCTTCCATTCAAGATAGTAATATTCCTTTGCAAGATGGAGGTTATTCGCAAAAATTAGATGAATTTGACCAAATTTTCATTGAATTATTTTCAGACAAATGGAACATTAGAGCTGGAGATTTATTTTTAGAAAACCGAAAAGCTTCCTTCTTGAATTTCAATAAAAAAGTACAAGGAATTTCTTCGCATTTCACATTTGGTTCAGACGAAAACAAAACAGATATTTTCGCTTCAGCAGCTTTGGTTCGTGGACAATATGCACGAAGTACTTTTACAGGTCAAGAAGGGAATCAAGGTCCTTATAAATTACGAGGGAATAATGGTGAGTTGTATGTTTTAGTAATTTCAGGTTCTGAGCGAGTTTTTGTAAACGGAATTTTACTTACTCGCGGAGAAAACAATGATTATATCATAGATTATAATGCTGGTGAAATAATTTTTACTTCTTTATTTCCTATTACTTCTGAAATGCGAATCAATGTAGAATATCAATATACTGATAGAAATTATACGCGATTTGTAACTTATGCTGGTGCAACACACGAAACCGAAAAATGGAATATTGGTGGGTTTTTATATTCCGAAAACGACGTGAAAAATCAACCTTTACAGCAAAATTTATCGGAAGATCAAATTGCAGTTTTACAAAATGCTGGTGATGATTTAAGTTTAATGAACGCTCCTTCAGCTTATGAAGATAGTTATTCCGAAAATAAAGTTTTGTACAAAAAGGTTATTATTTCAGGTATTGAAGCATTTGAATATTCTAATAATCCTGATGATGAATTGTATAATGTTCGATTTAGTTTGGTTGGAACTAATCAAGGTAATTACATTTTGGTAAACAATCAAGCCATTGGAAAAATTTATGAATATATTGAACCCATAGCAGGAATTCCTCAAGGAAATTATGAACCGATTGTCAGATTAATTGCTCCTACAAAAATTCAGATTGCAACAATTTTAGGAGGTTATAATCCTTCAGAAAAAACTAAAGTTGATTTTGAAATTGGTGTGAGTAACAATGATTTGAATTTATATTCCAATTTAGATGATGAAAACAATAATGGAATTGCGGGAAAAATAACTGCAAAACAACGTTTATCATCAAAAAAAACTACCATTGATGGTTTTGCTGATTTTCAGTTTATCCAACAAGATTTTAAAACCATTGAAAGACTTTTTACTATTGAATTTAATCGTGATTGGAATTTAACAACACCTTTAGGTAATCAAAGTTTATTACTTTCAGGTTTAGATTTTAATTTTAACAAAAATGGTTCTGCCAAATATCAATTGGAGAAATTAGATTTTTCTGAAAATTTTTCGGGAACAAGACATAGTCTTTTTGGAAATTATAATCACAAAAACATCTCGATTTTCAATCAAAGCAGTGCCATGAAAAGTGATGGAAGTTATTCTGAAACTAAGTTCATTCGAAATCAAACCAAAGCAAAATACAATTTCAAGAAAAACTGGATTGGAGGAAGTTTCAATTATGAAGACAATGTTGAGAAATTAGTTGAAACCAATGAGTTTTCGGCTTTAAGCCAAAAATTTGCAGAGTACGGAGCATTTGTTGGTCGTGGAGATTCTACAAAGGTTTTTTTGGAATTAGGCTATTTACAACGTAAAAACGACAGTTTACAAAATGGAATTATTCAACGTGTAAATCATTCTGATTCGTATTATGTAAACTCTCAATTAGTAAAGACAGAAAAAAGTAATTTAAGCTTTTTTGTAAAATACAGAACATTAAAGTTTGAAGATTCGACTAAAAAAGATGAACCTTCATTAAACTCTAGAATTATTTATAACGATAGATTTTTTGATCAATTAATGCAATTATCTACTATTTATGAAAACTCTTCAGGAACAATTGCTCAACAAGAATTTACGTATTTAGAAGTTGAACCAGGACAAGGTGTCTATACATGGAATGATTATAACAACAATGGAATTCAGGAATTACAAGAGTTTGAAATTGCTCCTTTTCCTGATTTGGCTAAATATGTTCGAGTGTTTTTACCAAATCAAATTTTTTTACGAACACATCAAAATAAATTTTCCCAATCGTTGACTTTCAACTTAAATCAATGGCAAAATAAAACTGGTTTTTTAAAATTTATGTCAAAATTTTATAACCAAACTTCTTTTTTGATTGACAGAAAAATTTCTAGAGATGGAAATAATTTTGACTTAAACCCTTTTTCAACTTCTGATGAAAATCTTATTGGGTTGAATAATAGTTTTAGAAATAGTTTATTCTTCAATAGAGGAAAACAACGAAATTCAATTACCTACAATTTCTTGACTAATGATTCAAAAAATTTACTTTCTGTTGGTTCGGTTAAAAATAAAGCCAAATCACATCAGTTACAATACCAACATTTAGTTCAAAAAACTTGGCTGTTTACTTTATCAGGAAAAACTATTTTTAGTGAAGCTTTTTCTGAAAATTATCCAAGTAGAAATTTTCAAATTGAAGGTTATCAAGCTTTTCCAAAGGTTTCCTATTTGTTTTCAAAAAATGCGAGTTGGGATGTTTTTTATGAATTTCAAAATAAAGAAAACCAAATTGGAAATGGTGAAAGTTTACAACAAAATCGTTTTGGAACTTCATTCACTTTCAACAGCGAAAAAGGATTTAGTGTGAATGGAGAATTTTCGCATTACGATAATTCATTTGATGGAAATGCTTTGTCAGCTGTAGGTTTTCAATTATTAGAAGGTTTACAAGTTGGAAAAAATCAGACTTGGCGTTTATTGTTGCAAAAAAATCTAACTAGTTATTTAGATATAAATGTAAACTATCAAGGTCGAAAAAGTGAAACTTCAAAAACAATCCACACTGGAAATGTACAGTTGAGAGCTTTTTTCTAATGGCTTAAACTTATGTTAAAATACTATAAACAAAGGGTTTTATAAAATTATATTGCTTTTTTTAACTACTTTTACCTTCTTAAAAAAATTACGATGCGTTTAAGTTTAATAATTACTATATTATTTACTTCTTTTGTTTTTGGACAACTAAGTAATAAACACTGGTTGCCACCACTACATTCAAGAGATGGTTCTGTTGTGAATGACCACTATTTATATCTTTCTACTCCTAACCCTACACCTTTTGCTGTATCTGTAAAGAGTGGAAACGGAACACCTATTCCTGGTTCTCCTTTCACTATTTCTCAAGGTAATCCACAAACTATAAATATTGGAAATGGTCAGCCTTCATTAATGTTTTTAAATCAAACTGATGTCAATGTTGTAAAAAGTGACAAAGGATTAATTTTAGAAGCTTCAAAAGATTTTTACGCTACTTTTAAAGTTCGTTCTGGTAACCATGCTGAGGTATTAGTGGCCAAAGGAATACCTGGTATTGGTACTCAATTTAGAGTGGGAAGTGTTCCTCAAGGAGGTGATGGAACAATTAGGAATTTTGTTTCTAGCTTTATGGCAACAGAAGACAATACAACAGTTGATGTTTCTGATTACAATACTAATGTAGTTTTTACTTCGGGTTCTGGTGACATTACACTAAATGCGCAAAATTTTGTGCTCAATAAAGGAGAGTCAGTTGTATTATCTGGTTATACTGATTTCAGTGCAAATTATGATGGTTTTATTGGAGCATTAATTTCTTCTGACAAGCCAATTGCTGTGAGTACAGGAAATGCTTTAGGAGGCACTTTAGGTTCGGCTGACGGACAAGATTTTAATTTAGATCAAATTGTGTCATACGATCAAGTTGGTTCAGAATACATTGTAGTTAGAGGTAATGGTGGAGATGATTCCGAATTTCCAATAGTAATTGCAACTGAAGATAATACTCAAGTTTTTGTGAATGGAAGTGCAACCCCTTTTGCTACCATAAACACAGGTGGTTATTTAATTATCCCTCCATCATTTTATCAAGGTATAAACCATAAAAACATGTATATAACTTCCAGTAAACCGATATATTTATATCAAGTTTTAGCTGGAGCTAACTATTCTGCAACAACAGGAATGAACTTTATTCCACCTTTAAGTTGTTTTTTTCAAAAAAGCGTTGATTTAATTCCAAGTATAAATTCAATAGGAAACACACAATATACTAGCGATATTATTGCTCTAACTTATTCAACTGCAACTATAACTGTTAATGGTAATCCAACAACCGTTACTTCAGAAGCTGTTTTAGGAACCACAGATTGGGTTACATACAGAATTCCTGGTTTTACTGGAAATGTTGTAGTTGAATCTACTGGTCCTTTGGCCGTTGGTGTCTTTGGTGCTAGTGGTGCTGCTGGCTATGGTGGTTATTACTCAGGCTTTGGTAGTGAACCAAGAGATACAAATGTTACAATATGTTCTATTGGAACAACAGATTTATTAGAAGCTATTGATGGTAATCCTGAAACTGGTGGTACATGGACTCCAGCTTTAGCAAGTGGAGGTGATATTTTTGATCCTAACACAGATTTACCCGGAACTTATAATTACTCCTATGTTGCAACATGTGCAAATATCAGTGTTGATATAACCGTAGCTATACAACAAGCTCCTGATGCAGGAACAAATAATACTATTGATGTTTGTTCAACTGACCCACAAATTGATTTATTCTCTTTATTAGGAAACAATGCTACTGTTGGTGGAGTTTGGTCACCAGCGATGGCTAGTGGTTCTGGCATATATGATCCAAGTATAGATGCAGATGGTATCTATACATATACTATAGAAAGTGATGGAATTTGTGATGAAATTTCATCAACTATAACAGTGACAAAGAATACTTCTCCAACAATAAATCCAATTTCGGATTTTAAGATATGCGATGATGCACTTGATGGAGATGATACTAATGGTTTTGCAACATTTAATCTTTCAACAAAAAATTCAGAAGTTTTAGGTGGACAAGCAGCTATAACCGTTACTTATCATGCCAGTCAAATGGATGCAGAAAACAACATTAGTCCTTTAAACAATTATTATTCAAATACTCAACCGGTATTTGTAAGATTAACAGACAATACAACAAATTGTTTTTCTATAACATCTTTTAATTTAGTAGTTAATTCATTACCGGTTGTGACAAACAATGTAGATTTAAAACAGTGTGATACTGACACTGATGCTATTACTGATTTTAATTTAACTTTTGCTAACTCACTAATATCTACTGACAATACTTTAGTTTTTACCTATTTTACTAGTCAAGCAAACGCTCAAAATAATATAAATTCTATAACAAATATTACAAATTACACCTCTCCAAATAATGGTGTTGTTTGGACAAGAGTTGAAAATCAAAACAATTGTTTTAGAATAGTAAAAGTAAATTTAATAGTATCAACAACAACTCCTATAAATAATATAGTTTTAAGCCAGTGTGACGACTATATTGATTTAAATGACCCTTCTAATGATGGATTTGATTATTTTGATTTAAATGATGCTACAATGAATATCTTAAATCAATTTCCACCTAATCAAAATTTACAAGTTTCTTATTATATAAATGAGGTTGATGCAACTGCTGGATTAAATTCAATTGATACTTCAATGGATTTTAGAAATACAATTGCCAACAATCAACTTATATGGGTCAGAATAGATAGTGTAATTAATAATGAATGTTTTGGATTAGGTCAATATGTTCAACTTGTAGTTAATCCTATTCCTAATTTTGACTTAGGTAATGATTTTAGAGTTTGTTTAGATCCAATTACTGGTGCTGGTTCACAAACTATAAATGCTACACCTATAACTGCTGGAAATTATAGTTACAATTGGACTCCTGCAAACCCTACAACAAATTCTTCAGGAAATCAATCTGCAATTTACACAGTAACACAACCTGGAACTTATAGTGTTATTGTTACAAACACAAATACTCAATGTGAAAACTTTGACAGTATTGAAGTTACATTTTCTTCAGAACCTGAAAGTGTGAGTGCTATTTTAATAACACCTTTATTCTCACCTGGAACTGCTACAATTGAAGCTCTACCTGTTGGTGGTTTTGGAATCTATGAATACAGTATTGATAATGGAATTAATTGGCAGTCTAGTCCTGTTTTTGGTGGTTTAACTAATGGCAACTATACAGTACTTGTTAGAGATGTAGATCAATGTGGTATAATTTCTTCTCAATCAATACAAACTGTGACTTATCCTGCTTATTTTACTCCAAATGGAGATGGTTTTAATGAATATTGGAACATAAATGGATTGTTACAATCTTACCAAGGAAAAATCTTTATTTTTGACCGTTATGGTAAGTTTTTAAAAGAAATTAAACCTAATGGAAATGGTTGGGATGGAACTTACAATGGACAGCCTTTACCTTCAACAGATTATTGGTTTAAAATTGAATATACTGAAAATGGGAATCGAAAAGAATTTAGGTCACATTTTACTTTAAAAAGATAAAAAAAAAGGATAGTTTAAAACTATCCTTTTTTATTTACAAGTAAGTTTAATTTTTTTAAAAAGATGTGCTCAAAGAAATTGAAAGTCCCTTACTTTCTGGAACAAATCTACAAACTCCTCCTACACATACTAATCCTCCTCTTTGTCTTCCATAATTTAATGCAACACGTGAAGCTCCTTTTCTATAGCTTCCTCCTAAATTATAGTAATGTACTTTACCTTCTCCAACTTTATTATTACCATAATTATACATATCCCAAACATAAAAAGAGAGTTTTGGATTATAATAAAATTCAAGAGTTGCTCCAGCCCAATTTTTTTTATCAGCATCTGCCCACATGTGTTCTCCTTGTAACCTTACAGATTGCGTCTTATTAATTTTGTAAGTTGCATCAGCAGCAACAATATTTGTTTTAACTAATGAACCACCTTGTAGAAATTTTTGATTCACATATTGATTCACGTATACAAAGTTTCCTTGTAGTTTATCGTTTATTTTTTTAGTTATCTCAATATTATAATCAGAAAAATATTTTTTACCAGAACCAAAAAATTCCGTATTGTAACTTGGTGGAAAATAAGTATAATTCCCTTTTAAGTTATACCAATTTGCAATATTTACAGTAACTTTTGTACCGTATTTTCCACCTAGTGCTGATTCTTTCTCAAAATTATAGAAAATATCAAATTGTCCTCCAATTTCACCTATTTTTCCAATAGCTGGGTCTGGAATGTCTATTTTTTGAACTTGATAAACATAGATATTAGCTAAATTATAATGATGTTGCTTAGTCAATGCTGGTAAATAATTAACAATTTTGTCGTTAAAATTATAGCTTGTTGAACCACCCGAAAAATTGTTATCAATATAAAGTTCAGGTTCTCTTTCTGAGTAAAAACTCATGTTTTCCATTCTTCTTAATGTTGCATCAATTCCTAAGTTTTTTTGTGAATAGCCAAAATTTACTAAAATAGCATTTCCTGGTTTAATGAAGTTATTATCTATAGAATTGTTTATAATAACAGGTTCTTCTGATTTATATGCATATTCTGTTGACGCATAAAATGAATTATGAGAAAAATTTAATCTTCCAGAAAAAGCATTTGTTAAACTTTCAAATTTAGGTTTTTCAACATCCGTTTTTTCGTCTCTTCCAACATAACTTAAACCTAACGACAAATCAGAAGCTTCAAAGTTCAACAAACTACTAGCATTAAATTCAGTATTAAAACCAAAAATATCACTATTCGCTACATCAAAACCTGTTCTTTGTTTTCCATACAAAGCAATAAAAGTTAAATCATCTATAGGACTATACTTGATTCTTCCACCTCTTAATGCATTATTAATTCCTAATGCTCTATCCTCCCATGTTCTTAATATTAATCCACTACCAAACTGTTCGTAAAAATAACCTGCTGTAGCGTCAATTTTATTTGATTTATAATTAAGAAAATAAGTTCCTACGTTAGTTTCGTCATATTTTGGATTATAATTTAGTAAAGCATTTGGAGCATATGATTCTAATTGTAAACCAGCAGTCCATTTATTGTAATTATAATTTAATTGTAAATAATTGTTTGATCTAAAAGGATCTTCAGGATGTTTGATTTCTCTTCCATTGATTTCATCATTTATGTACCATTGCGAATTAGATTCAAAACTACCATATAAAAGACCGGATTTTTTTTCTTGAGCTATTATGTTAAATGAACTTATTACTAAAAGTGATAAAATAATTTTTTTCATTATAATGATTGTAATTTAATATATAACTCTTCCTCAGAACCTGGTGTAAATCCATTTTGGATATGAAGAATTTCTCCATTTTTTACCACTATAGTATAAGGGATATTTATAATTCCTAATGCTCTTTTTAAGTCTTGATTTGTGTCTAGTAAAACATCAAAAGCCCATCCTTTTCCATTTAATAAAGGTTTAACTCGTTTTTGTGTTCTAGAATCATCTGTTGAAACTGCAATTATTTCAATATTTAAATCTTTTTTCCAATCATCGTAAACTTCATTTAGAGCATTTAATTCTTCAATACATGGTGCACACCAAGTAGCCCA
Organism: Flavobacterium ponti; assembly: GCF_042652765.1. Lineage (NCBI taxonomy): Bacteria > Pseudomonadati > Bacteroidota > Flavobacteriia > Flavobacteriales > Flavobacteriaceae > Flavobacterium > Flavobacterium ponti. The sequence goes on along the minus strand of NZ_JBHSGW010000028.1, from coordinate 2,210 downwards.
AAAAGAGAAAACGTAAATTTTATCATCCTCTCTATAAGTTTCATTTAAATTAATTTTTTGATTGCTTAAATTATTAATGGATAAATTAGGTAATTTACTTTGGCCAATTGCAAAGTTTATAAATAACAGGAAAATAATTGAGTAATATTTCATAATATGTTTAAAATTTGATGCAATTAAATAAAAAAAAGTGATATATATAAAAAAAATTTATTTATTTGCAATATTAAACAACTAATTTATATAATATTATGAAACTTTTTAAATTTTTATTGCTGTTTTTATCATTAGGAACTCTTCTTTCATGTAGTTCGAATGATGAAGGAGAAGTTACAATTACTTTAGCAAGTAATTTTACTTCTAGGTATGTGAATGAAGCAGCAGTTTTCTCTGTCACCACAAGTGATGGAAATGATGTAAGTTCTAACTCAACTTTTAAAGTTGATGGAGTTGCAATTACCGGAAATTCTTTTTCTTCACCAATAGAAGGAACTTTTACAGTGGTAGCAGAGTATGATGGTAAAACAAGTAATCAAATTACTGTTACAGTATTACCAAGTCCTATACCCGTAAGTTCTGTTACTTTAACTGCAAATAAATCAACTGTTGGAAATGGTGATAAAATAATTTTCACAACAATGGGTAATAATGGTGCAAATTTATCCCCTCAAGCAACTGTTTATTTTAATGGAGTGGCTCAAACAGGATTCAATATCACTATGAACACTGTTGGTACTATTGATGTTTACTCTACTTACACTAATGCAAACAATGAAACATTTACTTCAAATACTATTCAAGTTACTGTTGTTTCTATTATTAATTTTAATAAAAGAGTATTAATTGAAGATTTTACAGGAACATGGTGTGGCTGGTGTCCTAGAGTTTCTTATGGGATAGAACAAGTAAATTTGCAAACTAACGATGCAGATGTTGTAGCACTTCATAAAAGCGGAAATGATCCTTATATTATTAACACTTCTCCTTATAATGTTTCATCTTATCCAACTGCTCATTTAAATAGAACAACTGAATGGTCTTATCCTGAATCTGAAAATGTTGAACAAGTTGTTGCTTTAACTTCTGGAACTAACCCTCGTTTAGGTTTAGCTTTAGCTCCTTCTTTAAGCGGAAGTACTATAAATGTTGATGTAAACGTAAAATTTGGTTATAATTTTAATAATTTAAAACTTGTGGTATATGTTTTAGAAAGTGGACTTGTTTATCCACAAACTAATTATACTTCTTATTATGGTGGTAGTAGTACTATCCAAAACTTTGTTCATAATCATGTTTTAAGGTCTGTATTAACAAATATTTCAGGAGATAATATAAATGGAGCAACAAACTCTGGAGATGTTTATACTAGAAACTTTTCTGTAGCTCTACCGAGTAATATTACTAATTCTAATAATGTTTCAATTGTTGCTTTTGTTGTTGATGGCTCTGGTAGAGCCTTGAATGTTAGAACTGCTCATTTTGGAGACAATCAAACATTCGAAGTAGAATAAATTAAATTATTTTGAAAAAAAAAATCAAAGGCTGTCATTAACTTGATAGCCTTTTCTATCTTTACAGCATATTTATGTTTAACACATAATTTTTAGAACTGTATCTATTAAAAAAGAATTTATAAAAACAATTCAATGAGCAATATTAGAATCACAAAACAGTTTAGCTTTGAAACAGGTCATGCTTTATATGGCTATGATGGTAAATGTAAAAATGTTCATGGACATAGTTATAAACTTTCTGTAACCGTTTTTGGAAAACCTATAACTGATTCAAATAATGTTAAATATGGTATGGTTATTGACTTTACTGATTTAAAAAAAATTGTTAGAGAAGAAATTGTTGATGTGTTTGATCATGCAACAGTCTTTAATAAAAATACTCCTCATATTGAATTAGCTAAGGAATTAAAAGAAAGAGACCATCATGTAATTTTAGTTGATTATCAACCTACAAGCGAAAATATGGTTATTGATTTTGCTTCTAAAATTCAAAATAGATTACCTGAAAATATTAAATTACATTCTTTAAGGTTGCAAGAAACCGAATCTTCCTTTGCGGAATGGTTTGCTTCTGATAATTAAAATTATATACAAACTTATCACATAAAAAAATCCCTAACTCTTTTTGAATTAGGGATTTTTTATTGGTTGGTTGGGTTGGTTAATTTTTGTTTGTTTATTTCTTATTTCTTAACG
>NZ_JBHSGW010000027.1:361143-361595 GCF_042652765.1 Flavobacterium ponti | reverse complement strand
TTGATAGGCTATAGATGTAAAGGCAGTAATGTCATAGTCGAGTAGTACTAATAACCCGTAAGCTTATGTACAAATTTCCTCCTGAGAAATCGGGAGGAAGAAACTTTCTTCAAAATTTAAAATTATTTATCTCAGTATGTTAAGATATTCTGTAATGTTGTCTTGTTTAAAATCAAGATACCCTTGCAAACCAGCTTAAGGTGGTTATTGCGTCGGGGCTCACCTCTTCCCATTCCGAACAGAGAAGTTAAGCCCGATTGCGCAGATGGTACTGCAGTAATGTGGGAGAGTATGTCGTCGCCTTTCTTTTAAAAACCCTTATCATTTAGTTGATAAGGGTTTTTTGTTGTTGTAAACTTTTTTTTTAAAATCATCAAAAACTACAAGTGTTGTAATAAAACAAATAATTCTTCAAATAAAGAATTAATTAGCATATAGTTGTTTTTAAAATC
>NZ_JBHSGW010000027.1:0-361133 GCF_042652765.1 Flavobacterium ponti | reverse complement strand
TTGAGCTCTTTTTTGTCTCGGTTTTAAAAACGAAACAAAAAAAGCGAGTGCGGATAGCCCGACCCAAAGGGACACGCCCAAAAAAAAATTAGGACTTTTGAATTAATTTTTTTAAAACTCTAAAATCTTGTCATAATGTTTATGGTGGTTTTTGAATTCGTTTACACCTTCATTAAATGTTAGGTATTTTGCTCCATTTTTTTTATTAGCTTTACTAATCAAATACATGTAATGAAAATGTCGTGTAAGTTCTTTCCAACCATATAAAAGAGAATGTTTAGGATCATAAATATGGGTTGGTTCACTAATAGCTCCATTTATTTCAACTATTTGAAAATTTTTACCTTTTTCTAAATCAGCATAACTATTGTACATAATATCCATTCGGCCAAAATGAAATCCATCGATCTTTGAACAGATTTCATTGAAAGTTTCAATCATTTTAGGGGTTATTTCATGACTTGCATCTACAAACTTTGTACCTCTACAATGATTTCCATAAGGAACTAAATTCACATTTTTATTTTCTTCTAAAATAGTATCAATAAGTAAAGGGAATTCTTTTTCTAAAGCTGGAATTTGTAATTCAAATCTTGGATCTTTTTCTAATAATTCTCGAACTGTGTTTTTACCATTTCCTTTTAGAATTAAGAATTCTTTTGCAACAATACCTGTTAGTATTCCTTTTTCTTTGTTAGGTAATTTTACATAAAATAAACCAATTTCATTTTCATAGGGAATTAAATCTTGTATAATAAAATCAAAATTTGCATTTTTAATATAAAGTTTTAAATCTTCAATAGTGTTTAGTTTTTTTACAGCAGTTCCTCTTAAGCCAATATCAGGTTTTGCAATTAAAGGGAATTTTATTTCGTTCTCTTCAATGCCTTTTAAAACTTTATTTAATTCTGTTTTTGATTTAAATAAAAGTGTTTTTGGATAATATTCTTGTGGAATTAAATCATATATTTCTTTTTTTGATTCCATAAAGAAACCTCCATTTTTAATAGTTGGATTAGAAGCATTGAAAAAGAAAAAAGATCTAGTTCTAACAACATAGTATAAATACTGGAAATAAACAGGTGTATAAAGAACTTGGTAGGGCCAATATTCCCAATTAGTAAGTTTATGAACAAATAACCTGATGCTTCTCATTAGTTTAATAAATCAATATAATTAAAAGAAATTGTTTTGTTTGAAATTATGCACTGTGTAATGCTAATCGTTTTTAAAAGATTATTTCTATTTATTTGTAGACCATAATTTTTGTTTTTCTCTTCAGTAAATTGGTGAAAGTTTAAGAGTTTTTTACTATCAATTTTTTCTTCAGAATTTATGAAATTCTTAAACCAATTAGCTCTCTCTTCTCTAATTTCTTTATCATAAAGAGTAGAAGAAGACCAAATATGACTTTTAGTAGCATCTAATTCAAAACTACTTTTTTCAATTTCGTTCCATCGTAATTGGTACAATTTTTTTTCAGAAAATAAAACAATGGTAAAAGGTTCAATTTCATTTAAATCAATGGATTTCCATTCTTCTATTGGTTTTTTAGAAGTTATTAAGTCTATTACAACTAAACCTCTACTTTTTCTATAATTATTTTTATGAATATGTTTTTCTTCAGCACCATTTAATAAAACTATGCAATTTTCATTATCGTGTGCAAACCACGTTCCTCCAGCTTTTGGATCTTTTGGAAAATAAATTTCTTTTTCGTTAATGACATATTTTGTAGGAGGAATTGCTTTTTCTCTTAAAACACTTTCATCTCTATTTGAAGTTAAACAATAACTATCTTTTAATGGAACAAAGCTTACTGTACACATTGATTTCTAAATTCTATTGTAGATTTTGCAACTCCAAAATTTTCACAAACTTTAATTGCAGGGTTCTTTATAATAGCTACTTTTATCAAAGCTTGATGATGTATACTATGTTCTAAATTATAAAGTAATTCTCTTTCATAATTAGTTGAAATACTATACATTACTTCTTCAATACCTTGCTGTAGCATTAACTCTCTATTTGGCTTTTCAATAGATGTTATTATAGTTTTTATGCACTTTATTGCAAAATCAACATCAGTTTGAATGGATAAATTTCGCTCTCTTTTGTCATAATTCACAATTCCGTATTCATAATTATTTAGTAGCGATTGGTACATTTCAATAATATGCCTGGTATGTTCACCAATGGTAGCATTACTTAATTCTGGATGACAAAAAGTATAAGTTGTATTGTCTAAACTAGTTAAAAGATCAATTATTTCATCGAAATTTTTTTTTATAGAATCTATTAGCATATAATCAAATTTGAGTCTTAAAATTAATATTTTTTTATTTAACTGATTTACCTTCAGGAATAAATTTAATTGAAACAGAATTTGTACAAAAACGTTTTCCAGTTGTTTCTTTTGGTCCATCATCAAAAACATGACCCAAATGGCCTCCACAATTAGCACATACAACTTCTGTTCTTACCATTCCAAAACTGTAATCTTCATTATATCTAACCGAACCTTCAACAGCTTTGTCAAATGATGGCCAACCACAATCTGATTCAAATTTTGTCTCTGATTTAAATAAAATAGAATTACATGCTGCACAAACATAATTTCCTTTTTCAAAATGATCCCAATATTCACCTGTAAAAGCTCTTTCGGTACCTTTCTCTCGTAAAACGTTATATTGCTCAGGTGTTAATTCTTTTTTCCATTGCGCTTCAGTTTTTTCAACTGCAGGTTTGGCTTCTTCTTTTTTTTGTGAGTAACATGATTGTAATGATACTAACACTATTAATGCAAAAATCTTTTTCATAACTTAATTGTTTCTTTATTCAAAATTACTTTTTATAAAATTAAATTAATGTTAGATTAATAACATCAATTTAATTAGGTGTTTATTTCCAAATCTTTTATATAATCTTCATATTCGTAGAAGAACCTTTCAAATGCATCCATCTTTTCATTGAAAAAATCAAAAATTTCAGGCCAAGTATTTTTATTGTTACTACTTACATTTAATTTTTCTACCCAAATTCGACTAACTGCTTTTCCGTTTTCTAAATATAAATCACGTTCAAAAATGGCATCAGATAAATATTCATCTAATAAAATTGTTTTTAATGATTCCACCTTTTCATAATATATTATACGATTTTTTTCGTCTTTTGGTTCTATTTCTAGTAAAACTTGTGCTTTTTTATTGTCTATGAAGAACTTAAACGCTACATCTTTTATTTTGGTGTTGTATAATACCCATTTTCTTGGATATTCTTCGGCAAAAGTTACCCAAAATTCTCTTTTTATTCGTTGTGCTTCTTCTTTGCTAAACATTTTTTATAGGAAATTTGTGTTAAAATTAAAATTTGGATTATCTTTAAACTTACAATTAATTAAATATATGCTTTTTAGTGAATTTATCAAATTTGTTCCAAAAATAGAGAAAGAAAAACTTCTTTCCACAGATGCTCATGCAAAAATGGCACCATTGGAGCGAATTTCTTTTTTGAAAGAAGCAAATTACATTGGAAAGAACCCAAGAAAAGCTGCTGTTTTAATGTTGTTTTATCCAAAAAACGGTATAACTCACTTGGCATTAATTGTCAGAAACACTTATCCTGGTGTACATTCTTCTCAAATTGGCTTTCCTGGTGGAAAAGTGGAATTAGAAGATTTGGATTTGCAACATACCGCTTTGCGCGAAACACATGAAGAAGTTGGAGTTCATCCTGAAAAAGTTAGAATAATTAAACCTTTCAGCGAAATTTATATTCCACCAAGTAATTTTTTAGTGTATCCTTTTATGGGAATTTCTCATGAAGAATTGCAATTTATTCCTGATTTGGATGAAGTTAAGCGTGTTTTGGAGTTTCCTTTATCATTATTTTTAGATGATAATACTATTTCAAAAGTAAAAATGACTACTTCTTATGCAACTGATATTGAAGTTCCTGCGTTTATGGTAGAAAAATATGTGGTTTGGGGTGCAACAGCTATGATGATGAGCGAGTTAAAGGAAAATATCAAAAATGCTATAATTTAAAAGGTTTTATTACATTTGTAGCCTTGAAAAAAAATTAAACTATTATGGGTTTATTTAAAAGAAATCCTTTTGGACATATATTATTTTTAAAAAAATGGTTGATTAGACTCTTCGGTGCATTGACACATAGAAGATATAGAGGTTTCAATGAAATGCAAATTGAAGGTTCTGAAATCATTAAAAATTTACCTGATACCAATGTTTTATTCATATCCAACCATCAAACTTATTTTGCTGATGTGGTGGCTATGTTTCATGTTTTTAATGCCAGTTTGAAAGGAAGAGAGGATAACATTAAAAACGTAGGTTATCTTTGGAATCCAAAAATGAATATTTATTATGTAGCTGCAAAAGAAACTATGGAAGCTGGTTTATTACCAAAAATTTTAGCTTACGCTGGAGCAATCACTGTTGAAAGAACTTGGAGAGCTGAAGGCAAAGACGTTAAAAGAGAAGTAAATCCAAATGATACTGAAAATATTAAAATAGCTCTAGAAGATGGTTGGGTAATTACATTCCCTCAAGGTACAACTCGTTCGTTTAAACCTGTTAGAAAAGGAACAGCTCATATTATTTTGCAGCACAAACCAATTGTTGTTCCAGTTGTAATTGATGGTTTTAGAAGATCATTTGATAGAAAAGGTCTACGTATTAAAAAGAAAGGAATTTTACAATCTATGGTTATAAAAGAACCTTTAAAAATTGATTATGAAAATGATACAGTAGAAGAAGTTGTTGAAAAAATAGAATATGCTATAGAACAACATCCTTCATTTTTGAAAGTAATTCCAGCAGAAGTCTTAGAAGAAGAAGCAAAATTAAATAAAGAGCGACTTTGGAGATATTAAAAAAAATCCCATCTTTTTAATGATGGGATTTTTTTATTTTACAGCTTCAACATGGTAGCCTTTTTTTCTTAAAAGCTTTATGACTCCTTTTTCTCCACCTAAGTGTCCAGCTCCAACAGCATAAAAAGTAGGTTTATCTTTAGAGACTTTTTCAATGATTGGAATCCAATTGGAATTTCTGTCATTTAATAATAAGTCATCAAATTCAGAAGATATTATGTTTTCGGATTCATTCATGATTTCTAACATTCCTTCAATATCTTCGTCTTCGTAAATAGCTAACATTTTTTTTATTTCAGCTTTATCACTAGTCATGTTATCTTTTGCAGTTTTAACTATTTCTTCAGCCTGAATTTTATAAGGTATTTTATCAAAAACTAAAATTTGATCTTCTACTGACTCAAGTCCAAAAATTTCTTCTTGTTGTTCTTTAGACATTTTTACAAGCTCCATTTCAATAGATTTCATTGGACAGTCTAAAAGTTTTGGAATAAACATTGAACTAATCATAAAAGGCTTGAATTTATCTACAAATTTCAATGATGTACCTATATTAGTTTTTAAAAAATCATTTACTATTATAGCATCTTCTTCAGTAATTAATGATGATAATGTTACACCATCTTTCATCATCATACCTTTCATCATAGTTGCTTGTAATTTTGGGTCATCCATATCAATTTCAAGATACAATTGCGAAGTTTCATCCAAAGCTTTTATTATATCATCATCAAAATTAATTTCGCAAACCACATGCATTGTTCCAAACAGATAGGATGGTTTTTCTAGTCCATTTCCAGAAATTTTCCAAAGTAAACTTTTTTCTAAATCTTGTGCTTTGACTACAAAACTTAAAACTAATGAAGTTATTATAAAAATTATTCTTATCATGTTTTTAGACTTCTAATTTTTTTAACTCTTCATAATTATTATATAATCTTTTTAATAAGATGCCATAAATAAGCTTGTAGAAAAGCCATATAAACAAAGCAAATATACCTATGAATATTAATGTAAGTATTAAGGACAAGATTATAAACATAGTTTCATTTCCTTTTCTCTCAACTTCATGATAAATTTTTAAAATTTCTGGATCAAAGTTGAATTGGACAAAAAACATAATTATAGTTGTAATTATCGTGTAAAGAATAATTATTTTTATGTAAGTCTGAACCGTTTTTCTTGTGTCTAAAACATTTTTAATCAAGCTCTTTATAGGTTGAATGGTGTTAATTTTTCTATAATTTTTATAAAATTTAATGATAAAATAAATCAAAATACCATAGTTAATAAATTCTAGAATAGTCATGACATGAAATTTGTCATAATCATAAAATTTATTAACCTTTTCATTATTCCTCATTAGCAATGAAGCTGCTATCCAAAGTAAAAATTCACAAACGCTTATAATAAAAATCCACTTCACTATAGACGAAGATCGTTTATGAAGCATTCCATAAATTTCTTTTTCGGTTATTTGATTAAAAGAATTTTCTTTTTTCTTCCAATCTTTTTTTAATATCTCTAATTCATCCATTTTTACGGATTTAATATTTTTTTTAATTTTCCTTTTACACGATTCATTTTCACTCTAGCATTCACTTCACTGATTCCGAGTGTTTCAGAAATTTCAGCATAATCTTTGTCTTCTAAATATAAGAATACCAATGCTTTTTCAATGTCATTTAATTCATTTACAGCACTATATAGCAATTTTAGCTGTTCTTCTTCTTCAAAATTATAATCTTCTTGTTTTACTCTGTGATAGGTATTATCAAATTCAATGGTGTCAATTGTTCGTTTCTTCTTTCGATAAAGTGTAATTGCTGTGTTTAAACCAACACGATAAGCCCAAGTAGTAAATTTAGAATCACCTCTAAAGTTGGGAAACGCTTTCCAAAGCTGAATTGTTATTTCCTGAAATAAATCCTTATGCGAATCTTCATCAGAAGTATATAGTCTACATATTTTGTGGATTATATTCTGATTTTCTTGTAATTGTTTTACAAAAAGTTCTTCTGCTGCTTGATTCATAACTATAAGTATGCCAAATGATGATGATGTTACAAGTATAATGATTTTTTTAGTAGATTTTATCGATAATATCGAATACAAGTTTGGATTTAAATAAATTATATTAAATTTTGTAACAACAATTGTATATTTGTGTTACTAAAAAATCATTTAATACGATGAACATACCTCGTTCAAGTTTTCCAAGAGTTGTTATTATAGGTGGTGGTTTTGCAGGTATTGCATTAGCCAAAAAACTTCGAAATAAAAGTGTACAAGTTGTGCTTTTAGATAAGCATAATTATCACAATTTTCAGCCTTTAATGTACCAAGTGGCAACAGGTGGTTTAGAACCCGATTCTATTGCTTATCCTATTCGAAAAGTTTTGCAAGAAAGCAATGATTTTTATTTTCGACTAGCAGATGTAAAAGAAATTGACACTAAAAACAACAAAGTTATTGCTGATATTGGTGAACTTAGATATGATTATTTAGTACTGGCAACAGGCTCAAAAACCAATTTTTTTGGAAACAAAGAAATGGAACGCAACTGTATGGCTATGAAAACCATTCCACAATCATTAAACATTAGAAGTTTAATTTTAGAAAATTTTGAACAAGCTCTTTTAACAAATGACATTGAAGAACGTCACAGTTTAATGAATTTTGTTTTGGTTGGTGGTGGTCCAACAGGAGTTGAGTTGGCAGGAGCTTTAGCTGAAATGAAAAAAGCCGTTTTGCCTAAAGATTATCCAGATTTAGATGTTCGAAAAATGGAAATCAACCTAATTCAAAGTGGTGACAGAATTTTGAATACTATGAGTGAAAATGCTTCCAAAAAAGCAGAAGAATTCTTGATTAAATTAGGTGTAAGTGTTTGGAAAAATGTTCGTGTAATGGGTTATGACGGCAGAATTATCACTACCAATTCAGATTTAACTTTTGATAGTGCTACAGTAATTTGGACAGCTGGTGTTCAAGGAGCTTTGGTAAATGGTTTGTCTGCTGAAAGTTTAATTGCAAGAGCTGATAGAATTAAAGTCAACGAATTTAATCAAGTGGTTGGTTATAAAAATATTTTTGCCATTGGTGATATAGCTTATATGGTTTCAGAAGATTTTCCTCAAGGACATCCTATGATGGCACAACCTGCTATCCAACATGGTAGACAATTAGCAGCCAATATTATAAATTTAGTAGCTAAAAAACCATTAAGTCCATTTGTATATAAAGACAAAGGTTCCATGGCAACCATTGGAAGAAACAAAGCTGTTGTAGATTTACCTCATTATAAATTTAGTGGTGTTTTTGCTTGGTTTGTTTGGATGTTTGTGCATTTGTTATCTTTAATAGGATTTAAAAATAAAGCAGTTGTTTTCTTAAATTGGGTGTACAATTACATTCGTTTTGATAGAGAAGCTCGTTTGATTATTCGACCTTATAAAAAGAAACATCAGGTTAATTTTACTACAGATGAGATTTAGTTTTATATTGATGTACAATGAAATTAATTTAATCAAAAAATAGTCAATGGAAAATATTAAAACTTATATAGATTATGTTGCAAAAATAATGGAAGCAATTGGTGTATTAACAATATTTATAGGTTCAGTTGTTGCCATATTTAAATTTATTTTATCAATGAATAAAACGAATTCTATTACTTATATTGAACTACGACAGAAAGTTGGAAAATCCATTCTTTTGGGATTAGAAATATTAATCGCAGCAGATATTATGGCAACAGTTGTTACTGAGCCTACATTGAAATCAGTTTCAATTTTAGGTTTAATTGTTATCATTAGAACTTTTTTAAGTTTGTCGCTACAAGTTGAATTAGAAGGGAAGTTTCCTTGGCAAAAAGAAATAAAGAATGATTAAAATGTTAACCTCAGATTCAGAATTACTAATACATATTTTATTTGTAATTGTTATAACCATAATAATTGCAAGTGTATTTAATGGTGTTGCTAACAGATATATTAAGAAAAGCAGTCGATCAAAACATTTAGATCCAACTAGTTTTCTTTTTGCAAAGAAATTTATTATTGCTCTAATTTATATTATTGGAATTTCATTGGCAATGATTAAGATTCCTGCAATGAAAACAATTGGACATTCACTATTAGCTGGTGCTGGTATTTTATCCTTAGTTGCTGGTTTGGCTTCTCAACAAGCACTTAGTAATATAATGAGTGGTTTTTTAATTGTTTTGTTTAAACCTTTCAGAATAAATGACAGAATAACTTTTAATGGAACTTATACAGGAACGGTTGAGGAAATTAACTTAAGACAAGTAGTTCTTAGAGATAATGAAAATAACAGAATTATTGTGCCTAATTCAGTAATTAGCTCTCAAGTTATTGTCAATTCAAACCTTACTGATTCTAATGTTTGTAAAATTATCCAAGTTGGCATTGGATATAATTCAGATATTGGTAAAGCTCTAAAAATAATGGAAGAAGAGATTAAGAATCATCCACTACATTTAGATAATCGTTCTGAACAAGATAAATTAAGCAATGTGCCAGAAGTTATATCAAGAGTAGTTTCTTTAGACAACTCTTCTGTGTCTCTAAAAGCTTGGGCTTACGCAAATAGTACCTCTAATGGTTTTATACTTTATTGCGATGTTTTAAGAAGTATCAAAGAACGTTTTGATAAAGAAGGAATAGAAATTCCATATAATTATCAAAACATCATTATAAAAAAGGATAATTAATTTGAAATTTGATTTTTTTCATACCCAATCAACAATCCAATAAACTTACTGTAACTCTCTAAACCGTCTTTTTGTTGATTGGCTTTTAGGAAATTATCGTAGAAATATTCAAAAAAAGTATTGATTGGAGTTTGGTATTCTTTCCAGAAAATTTCGTTTTCATCAAAGTTTTTTAATACACCTTTGTTTAGTTTTTCCAAATAAGGTTTGCTTTTTCCTTCTTCGATTTCTTCTAGATTTCTAAAACAATATCTCACAGCAGTTGTGTAAGCAGCATATTGAAAATAATCATCAGAATTATTGATGGCAGCCAAATAACCAATAAAATTACATTCACTTTCCGAGCCAATTCCGGTTTGATGAGCCATTTCGTGACTAGTTGTGAATGGAGTAGTGTATTTGGGTTTCAAATAATTGACTTGTGCTTCATTAGTAAACGGATTCAGATAACCACCAAATCCCATGTAACTCAAAGGCATACTAAACAAAGATTGCTTGATACTTTTGGTATTATAATCAAATTCTTTTAAATCTTGTGGCAAGTTGTGATATCCAATTTGAGCCATTTCAAAAATTTCTTTTTCAGTATAAGCATTTATAACGGCAACACTATCATTTGAAGTTATTCTGACTTGCAATTCATTAGATTTTGCAATCATTTTTTCAGTCAAAGCTTCCAAATCTGCTACTTCGTATTCTTTGTTAATGTTTAATTTTTCGTGTAACGGAATTCGATAATAGTTCATTCCCCATAAAAAATGAAAGAAGAAATAAAATATTGAAAGAATACTTAAGAACTTCAACCCATTGACTTTCCAATTTCTAAAAAAACCTTTTCTGTTTTTTAAAATCCATTTGATTAATAAAAAAATCAGAATACCATACATTACATCACCAAACGAAAAAGAAAGTCCACCAAATAAACTTCTCAATCCTTTTGAAAAAATAGGGTAAAATCCTTTACTGTAATAGTTTTCAATAGTTTCAGGAAAGAAAGCCAATATCTTTACAGTAATAATTTGGACAATTAATAATAAAGGTAAAATGTGTTTTTTTTGCACTTGTAAAATTTTCATAAAAATAGAAATAAATACTGTGATGACTAGTTTTTTTGTAAATTTGTATTTCAAGTTTATTTAAATGAAACAAATTACACTAAATATTCCAGATAGCGAATTGAGTTTTTTTATGAAATTGATAGAGAAATTTAATTATGAAACTGTTGTGAATGATATATCTATTACTCAACAAATGAAAGATGTTTTAGATGAAAGAAAAGAAACTTCTAAAAAAGAGGATTTTATTCCTTGGGAAGAAGTTAAAAAGAAGATTAGTTTCAAGACTAAATAATGAAATTCAAAGTTGTAATTGAACCCAGAGCAATTATAGATATTCAAGAAGCTATTGATTATTATGATTCTCGTCAAGATGGTTTGGGTGAGTATTTTTATGAAACTTTAGATACTCATATTGAAGCTTTAAAAAATAATCCTTTTTTTCAAATTAAATATAAAGATTATCATAGTTTTCCAATTAAGAAATTCCCATTCATCCTTTTGTATTATATTGATGAAAAAATTGAAACCCTATTTATTTTGTCCGTTTTTAATACTTCACTAAATCCTGTAAAATACCCTAAATAATAAAAAATATGAGCCAAGAAGTAAGAAACCTTGAACCTAAAGAACTTTGGAACAAATTTGCTGACTTAAATGTAGTGCCTAGACCTTCTAAAAAAGAAGAAAGAGTCATTGCTTTTATGATGGATTTTGGAAAAAAATTAGGATTCGAAACGATAAAAGATGAAGTTGGAAATGTGATTATCAAAAAACCAGCTTCAGCCGGAATGGAAAATAGAAAAACCATCGTAATGCAATCGCATTTGGATATGGTGCATCAAAAAAATAATGATACTGTTTTTGATTTCGATACACAAGGAATTGAAATGTACGTCGATGGAGATTGGGTTCGTGCTAAAGGAACAACTCTTGGAGCAGATAATGGGTTAGGAGTAGCTACGATTATGGCTATTTTAGAAAGTAAAACTATAAAACATCCTGCAATTGAAGCTTTATTTACTATTGATGAAGAAACTGGAATGACTGGTGCAATGGGCTTACAAGGTGGAATGTTAGAAGGTGAAATTCTTTTAAATTTAGATACGGAAGAAGATGACGAAATTGACATTGGTTGCGCTGGTGGAGTAGATGTTACCGCTACAGCTGAATATGACGAAGAAGAAACTCCTGAAAACGCTGTTGGATACACAATCACAGTAAAAGGTCTAAAAGGTGGACATTCTGGAATGGATATTCACAAAGGGTTAGGAAATGCTAACAAGATTATGAATCGTCTTTTGTTTGATGGTTTTGATGATTTTGGATTGCAAATTGCTTCTATAAAAGGAGGAAGTTTACGTAATGCGATTCCAAGAGAAAGCATTGCTCAAGTTATAATTGCTAATGTTTATGATGAAGCTTTTGTGTTTGATATGCAAGATATCATCAACGAAATTAAAACCGAATTAAAAACAACCGAACCAAATTTAGAAGTTGTAATTGAAAAATCAGAAACAACACCAGTTAAAGTGATGCCTCCAATGGCTCAATACTTTTTAGTTCGTGCTTTGTACACAGCTCATAATGGAGTTTACAGAATGAGTGCTGATTTTGCTGATTTAGTTGAAACTTCAAATAATATTGCTAAAGTAACAGTTGGTGATGGAAAATTAAGTGTGCAATGTTTAACGCGTTCTTCTGTGGAAACAGCCAAATTTGATTTAGCGAATTCATTACGTTCAGCTTTTGAATTAATGGGTTGCGAAGTGGAATTTTCTGGAAGTTATCCTGGTTGGACACCAAACGCTAATTCAGAAATATTAGATATTTTGAGTTCAATTTATGAAAAACAAAATGGTAAGAAAGCAGATGTTGTTGCTTGTCATGCTGGATTAGAATGTGGAATTTTAGGAACCAACTATCCTGATATGGATATGATTTCTTTTGGACCAACCATCAAAGGTGCTCATAGTCCTGATGAAAGAGCTAGTATTTCTTCTGCTCAAAAATATTGGAAATTTGTATTGGAAGTTTTGGAGAATATTCCTGAGAGAAAATAGAACAATGAATATAGAAAATAGAAAACCTCGTTTGTGATGAACGAGGTTTTCTTGTTTTTAATCTATATATTCAAGGGTTTTGGTTGTTTGATTATCAATTTCGTAGGCAAACAACTTAGAACAATCCATAATATTAGGTAAGTTATCGAATTTGCAAAGTAATTCTACAACTCCACATAAACCTAAAAATAAGGTATCTTGAGATATGTTTTTTTTGGGATTGTTGTAATTTTTTAAAGGCAAAGAATAACCACATCTTGCTAAAAACTCCATTTCAATTTGAAGTAATTCTATAGGAGAATATCCATTGAATTTTTTACCCAAATTCTGATTGACTAAACCCACATAATTGAGTTGGGTTGAACCGTGATAATCAGATAAATGTTTCCAAAAATCTTTGTTATCTAGGATGTTTCCAACTGCACATTGGGTACAAGATTCTGGATTTAAAGTTTGGTTGTGAAAGGCATTATACAATTTTGTAATAGCCTGGTCAAATCTTTTTGTAGTTTCCATAGCCTATATTTTTATTACAAAACTAAAGTTACAAAAAAATAATTAATTGGAATGTTTAGGAATTCTTAAAAAAACCAATATGTTTTGTAGAAGTTTTTTCCGAAAGATAAACAAGTATAAGACGTTATGCAAAACTGTTTTTACCAATAATATTTATTTCTCTTCGGATGTAATTAATTTTAGTTCACCGTCAATTACTTTCCAAGTTTCAATTTGACGTGTTCCGTTTCTATTAGGTTTTGTGAAATGTCTTTCGAAAAAAATTAGATTTCCTTCAATTAATTTATAATAATCTGTATAACAATCTCTGAGATATCCACACCAATTAGAAATTATTATTTTTTTTTCATAATCAAATGTAGGTGATATAACTTTTTGATAATCAGTATTTATTTCGAAAAGTTTGGTTTCCTCATTATATATCCAATATAAATATGGAAATGGATATTCAGCAGGAATTGATTTAATAATTCTAAAATCAAGATAATTATCGAAATTCATATCTTCAATTTTCATAATACTCTCATTATTTACAAATGAGGAAAAATCATTTTCGGTTGGTATTATTTCTTGAATAAATTCTCCATTTTTAAAGACAATAATTTTACTAATTTTACATTCACCAATTTTACAATCTTTTGTTAAATAAAATGAAAAATCTTCTTTGTTAAATTCTATTATTTCTTGAGAATAAAATTTAATTGAAAGTAATAATGTTATTATTAGCAGAGTTTTTTTCATATTATTAGTAACGGTTCTAGGCTAGCTGATGTTGAGGTAATTTAGCACTAACCAAACCAAATATACGAATACTTTCGGATTTTCGAAGAAAATCTGGAAGTAGTGGAGAAGCTCAGTAAGCAATTGTCACAAACGGTTGTTATATTAAGTTATTCTAATTTTACACCAAAACTCTTTAAGATTTCATTTCTTTGGAATTCAACATTATCAATGTCAATTTTGTAATATTCTTCTGGTTTGTCAACGAAAGTATTTAGGCTTAAATTTATCATTTCATTGTCTGTAAACATAAAGCTTGGTTGTTTAGGTATATTTAAACGAATTGCTGTAATTTCAGAAAAAGCGAATAAATCAGTAGGAAAACTGTTTAATTTGTCATTTTCGAATAAGTATTTTCTTAAGTTATCAATATTCAGAGTGTTTAAATAATTTTTAGTTAAATATCCATCACCGATACAAAGTATGAGTATTAACCCTTCTAAGTTTAACATTATACTTGAAGGGAAAATTAGTGTTTTAAGATTAAAATCATTTTTATTTGATTTAAATGCATACAAACTCGATGGCAAATTAAAGCCATAACCGTTTTGATATGATTTTTGAGTGAGTTTAAAATTTTGGGAACTTATAATTTCTTTACACAAATCTTTATGTTCAAGATTATTTGTTTTCAATAAATCATTGTAGAAAAGACCGTAATAAATTTTTGTTAGCCAGGTTGTAATTATGGATATATTATCGTTAGATGGTGAGTAAAGAATTTCAAGTTGATTATTCTTATTTATAAGTTCATACAAACTTTCTTTATCTTCAATAATTGATAATATTTTGTTTTCATACTCACTACCAAAATTATTATTACAAACAGAATGTGCGGGAACTTTAACTCTACTATATTGAGTTGTAAAATTTCCAGATATTATCTGCTCTTTAATCTTAAGCTTGGCTAATAGACTATTGGGAATGATATGTTCTAACGTTTTCTTTTCTTCAATTTCTTTTGAGCAAAAGAAACATTTTTTATGAAATTCAGTTTTATTGCTCATTTGTTTTGTAATTGCATACAACTAATTTATAGTAGCAAGTTCATTGTAAAAATATAAAAAATTCTCAACCGTTTTCAATTGAGGATTTAATATGTTGTTTTTATTCTTCAATAAACTCAATTATTTCTTTGTAACGATTACTCCACGAAAAAATGTATTGTAAAACCATTGGAACGTGTTTTTTATTTAAAATAATAGGTTTAACATTTGGTTGAAATTTATTTAATTCGATTAGGAATCTTTCATTTCCAACTTTAATGGACTCATAGGTTTTACTTCCTAAGTAAATCATCATTTTTGGAGTTTCTTTATCTATAAAATAAATTGGTGAAGCATCTTTCCATAATTCAGGATTGTTGCTCCAAGTAGCTAAATAATCATCTTCATTGGTTGGTGGATTTTGCTCTAAATAATGTTTCATGTCTAAACCTGCTGCATCGTTTAAAATAATTCCTTTTATGATATTTTTATCTTCTAAATATTTTGGATTTGTTCCAATTAAAGCAATCAAATGTCCACCAGCTGAATGTCCTGTTAAAAAGATTTTATCAGGATTTCCTTTGTAATTTCTAATGCTATCTTTTGTCCAATTTACAGCTTCTGCAATCTCTTTTGCCATATCATTATAATTTGCTTTTGGACTTAAAGTATAACCTGCAATAACAGTTGTGATTCCTCTTTTAGCAAAATTCCTTCCAATAAAACCATATAATTTTTTGTCTCCAGAATTCCAGTTTCCACCATGTACAAAAATCAAAACAGGTGTATTGGTATATTTTGAATTTCTTGGAGTAAAAATATTTAAAGTGGGTTGTCCTTTTTTATTTTCAGTACCCTTGAGATAAGTCACATTTTTAAATTTTTTTGATGCACAACTTGAAAATAGGATTGCAGTAATGTTTAGTAGTATGTGGATTTTTTTCATTTTTTATTTTTTCTTTCTTCTCTTCTTTCTTCTCGTTTTTGTTGTCTAATCTCTTTTTTGGTTAATGGTTTATTGGCTTCAATAAAAGCATCTTTAAATGAAATTTCATTGTCAGTTTCTCTTTTAAAAGCTTCAATCCATCCGTTTTCAAAAATACTAATTACTGTTGGCCAAGTTTTGCTTTGCACATTATTTAAATCTCCTTCAATGGGTACTTTTAAAGCTAAAGTATCTGTTTTTTGATTTTTTAATACAAATTTGAAGAAACCTACAAATCCTTCCCAAATAGTTTCTAAGATACCATCTTCTTTTCCAATTAATTTGGTGTCAGTTAATAATGGTTTTATGTATCCTTTTAGATAGCCATTAGCAATGGCAATTTCACTAAATAATTCAAACTTTCCTTTATCAAAATCAATTCCTACATAATGATTGGTTAAATCATTTAAAGCAGTTGCATTAGAAGATTTTAGAGAAAAAGTTAAATCCATATCTGGTATTTCTTTTATTAAATTTATATTTCCATCTAACAAAAGATTCCCATTTCCAAATGAAACACCAGTTGCATGAAAAGGAGAAGGCAACGTTTTTTCACTGCTAACAACATTTCTCAAATTATCTGCATACATTTCAAAATTGGTGATTTGTAAATCAATATTGGGATCAGCTTGCAACTGAACAAAGGCTAATTTTCCTTGATGTGCTTCAAAATGGTTAATGTCAATTGGGACAATATCGGTTAAGGCTTTTGTCCAATCCTCAACATCAGCATCAGTGGGTTTTTGAGTTTGATCTTCAAAAACATAAATAACCTCTGGATTGTACATTAAAATTTCACTTACGATTTTGCCTTTGAAAATAGATTTCCATTCTATAGAAATATCATTTTTTGGGAAATTCAGAAAAGGAACTTGTGTTTTGGCATCAACTTTATTCAAATACATACCTTTTATGACATAAGCTCCACGATATAATGCAATATCAATATCCTCAACTTGACCATAATAACCAGGGATATTGGCTAACGTTTTATTGATTTGATTTTTCACCAAAGTAGGCAAGTAAATTCTAAAAGTAATTAATAGAATTACTAAAGCGAATACAACTTGATATTTTTTTTTCTTATAAAATCTCATAGAGGTTACTTAATTTGTATAAAATTAAGTTTTTATGCTAAAAAGAGTTTTATAAATTATTTAGAGAATGTTATATAATTAAATGAAAAATCCCCAACTTTTAACAATTGGGGATTTTAAAATCTAACTTAAAAATAACAAAAATAGAAGTGGAAAGAGTAGGCCAGCTAACGCTAATTTCCAACCTCTTCGTTTGAAGGTATGTTTACCATGTTTGACCATTAATGTTCCAGTAACTGCAATAATGATTAAAGAAATTCCAAAAATATCTGAAAAGTAAATCCACCAATTAGAAGTGTTTTTATGCAAAAACATGGTTTGACTGATGAAAGGTGTTTTGATGAATTGGATAATTTCTCCTTTTCCTGTTTCTACATCAATTTCAACTTCTGTATTTTCGAATTGCATCTTGAATTTTCCTTTTCGAACCATATGACGTTTTACTTTATCGTCAATTTTTAATTCTTTAGCTAAATTTTCAGCAAACGCATCATTTATTTGAGATTCTTCGGGTAATGAAATTTGAATTTCCTTTGCTTCTAATGTATATTTTTCAGGATGCCAATCGCTTCTATGGTTCATTAATATTCCAGAGAATGCAAATGTTATAATTAATCCTAAGAAAAAATAACCTAAATCTCTGTGTAGTTCTCGTGCGTTAACTTTTTTCATTTGAAATTAAAATTTATAATTTAAAGCAACTGAATAATTTCTTGGTGCAATTGGGTTTAAACTGTTATCATCATGAGCGTTGTAATTTAACTCATTGAATAAGTTGCTTAATTTTGCTCTGATGCTAAATTTCTTGAAAGTATAACCTAAAGTAGCATCAACTTGGAAATAATCTTCTAAATAAATTAATCTTCTTATGTCGTTTTCTGTAGTTACTTGAGTAGAACGACCAGCATATCTTTCTCCAAAATAAGTATTAATTAATCCAAAGTTTAAGCCGTTTAATTTTCCACTTTCAATAGCATAATTGAAACTTAAATTAGCTGTGTTTTTTGGGTTGTAACGCAATAAACTTCCTTCGATATAAGTATTACTTTTTACATATTTTGTTTCATTGAAACTATATCCTGCAATAATTTGAAAACCCTTGAATGGACTTGCACTTAAATCAATTTCAACTCCTTCACTTCTAATAGAACCAGCTAATTCTCTGAAATTTGGATCAATTAATGAAGTTTGTGCTAAATTGTCATTGTTAATTTGATAAACAGTTACGTTAGCCTGAATTTTATCGTTGAACAATTTGTTTTTAATTCCAACTTCATATTGGTCAATGATAGAAGGTTTTAAAGGTTCATTGTTGATGTCTGCACCAGTATTTACATCAAATGAGTTGGAATAAGTAGCAAAGATTGAATGGTTTTTTGTAGGTTGAAAAATTAAACCAACTCTTGGAGAAAATGCTTCGTCATAATTGTTTGTGATAGCTGTGTTGTTGCTACTATATGTTAAAACATTATTTTCTGTGTCTTGGTATGTATAACGAACACCCGCTAAAACTTTCCATTTTTCAGTTAAACTAACTAAATCTTGTACATAAATTCCAAAACGACTTATAGGTGTAGTAGTTAATCTGCTTTTTGTCATCGTTGGAATTGCTCCTTCAATTGCAGGATTATAATCTTCAAAAATGTTTATAGTATCATAGCTTTCAGTGTTGTAACGAGTAGAGTAGGTTTTATAATTTTCAACATCAGCTCCAAACAAGAAATTGTGATTTGTTTTTCCGATTGAAAATTTACCATTCAAATTGGCTTGTTGTGTAAAATAATTATCTTTTGTATCTGCTTTTTGGATGTTTCTATTCCAATTTCCATCAGCTCCAATTAAACCACCAGTGTTTGGACGAGCATTTGAAAATAATTCTGTTTTGTAATAACGAATTCCATTGATAAAATTCACTTTCCAATTTGAATTGATAGTATGTGTTAAGGTAATTGTATTTGAAAGTTGCTCACTGTCATATTTTCCCCAAGTAACTCCTAAAAAGCGATTTCTTGGTATGTCAACAACTTCATAATTAATTACACCAGCTCCAAAATCAGGAGTTCTAGTATCATTTGTGTAGTCAGTTTCTACTAATAATTTAGTTTTGTCTGTTATTTTGAATTCCACAGAAGGATTGATATAATATCTTTCAGAACTTACATAATTTCTATAGCTATCTGCTTTTTGAAAAGAGCTATTGATTCTAAACGCAATTGTTTTCTTTTTATTTAAAGCACCATAAACATCAACATTTGGTTTAATAGTATTAAAACTTCCAAAACGGAAACCTACTTCACCACCAAAATCATATTTAGGTTTTTTAGTTACTAAGTTTAAAATCCCACCTGGAGCTACATTTCCAAATAACATGGCAGCACTACCTTTTAAGAATTCAACTCTCTCTAAACCTGAAGTTTCAAAACTCATTCCGTTGTAATAACGAACACCATTTTTAAAAGTATTATCACTACTTAAAGAAAAGCCTCTTGATGCAATTTCTTCTTGATAACCACCAGTATTTCCCATGATATAAACTCCATTGGCATTTTTAAGAATATCTGTAATTGAGTTTACTTGTTGATTTTCTAAAGTTTCATTAGTTATAACTGCAGTTGCTTGTGGTAAATCCATTGGCTTGATATCCGTTTTTCCAATAGAAACAGGATTGTCAATTGTTTTACCAGTCAACACTACTTCTTGAAGGTTGTATTTTTTGATTTTTACGGTATCATTTTCAAGTGTTATATCACCATCATACTTGTAACTGTCTTGTGCATAAAAACTTAGACTTACAAGAGAAATTCCGATTATCAAATTTATTTTTCGCATAACTTATTTAGATTTAATTAAAATAACGATGCAAAAATAAAACCCAATTTTGAATCTACAAAGTTTATTTAGACTTATTTTAAATAAATTTTATAAGTGTTTGATTATTATGTGTTTATTTGTGATAAAAGTTCTGTTTGATGTCTTTTATTAAGAGGTTTTCTTCTTTTTCTTTCTCCCAAGCCAAACCATAAACCCTGTAACAGGAAGACTAGCAACTAATAAACTAATTAAAAAGGCAAAGATTTTACCAGGTAACCCAATTATTGCTCCTGTATGAATGTCATAATTCATTCGCATCAATTTATCTGAGTTTGTTGCGTTTTTAAGTTTACCATAGATATTATTTACTTCAATTTCTTCTAAAGAGTAAGCGTCAAAATACCTGTATTCGGTTTGCCAATAGGTTCCATCACCTAAGTTAGCATTAGCAGCAATAGGAGAGTTCTCTTCTTCTTGCGGATGTACTTCAATAGATTGTGCTTTTGGATATTCTTTTTGCATTTTCAACCAAACTTTATCTAAAGGATTTGCTGTTGCTTCTAAATTATCTTGTAGAACAGATTTTGGTTCTTCATAAATTAATGATTTTTCTCCACCAATGGCTGTATAATAAGAATAAGCAAACCAAGGAAATCCCCAAACTAATCCTGTAATAGCAAAAATTAAGGCAATTGATAAAACATAAAATCCGGTAATGTTATGTAGGTCATAGTTTTTACGTTTCCATTTTGTGCTTTTTTTCCATTTGAACCAAAAACGTTGTTTGGCTGCACTTTTGTTTTTGGGAAACCACAATATAAAGCCACTAATAATAATTAAAATAAAAATTAAAGTTGAGGTTGCAATAATGGTTTGTCCTAATTCATGTGGAAGCCATAAATAAAAGTGACCATCTAAAATAAATCTAAAAAAACCTGAAAATTCGTTAACTGTTTTCTGTACTTTTCCAGTGTATGGATTTATGTAACAGATATCATAATACAGAGGTTCTTCATTATAAAAAATAACTTCTGCTGCTTCATTTTTACCTTTAAACTGAATGGCATGAATATGTTTGTTTGGTAATTCTTTTTGACCAATGGCCTGCAATTGAGATGGAAGAATAAATGGTTTGTCTTGTACTTCTACAAACCGAAAGTCTTCTACAAGATTAGAAATTTCCATTTGAAATGCATACAAACACCCAGTTATGGAAATTATAAAAACAATTATTCCAGTAGCTAATCCTAACCAAAGATGTATTTTTCGAACGGCTTTTTTAAAATTCATTTTTATTATTTTTATAAATCATAAAAACTCCTTACCGAAATAAGGAGTTTTAGTTACTGTTTTATTTAACTTAAAATTTATATGTTAATCCTGCAATTAAACTACGTAAACGTTGAGGTGTCACTGTAGACCATCCTGAATAATACTTTTCATTTAATGCGTTATTCAATTTTAATGTGATATTAAATTTATTTGTATCGTAAGACAAAGCTGTGTTTACAATAGTGTAACTTGGTAATGCAAAAACACCTATTCCATCTCTATTTAAAGTTTTGTATTCACTAGCATGATTTCCTCCAAATCCAATTCCAAATCCTTTTAAATTTCCAGTTTGGAAAGTATAATTAGCCCACAAATTAACCAAAGTTTCAGGTCCTGCAGATTCTGGTCTTAAACCTAAATATCCACCAGCTGGACTATCTTTAGTAACTTTTGCATCATTATTACTATATCCAGCAATAATATTTAATCCATTTACTGGATTTGCGATTAAGCTCAATTCAATTCCTTTGCTTTCTGATTCTCCACCTTGTATTGAATTGTTTGGATTTGTTGGGTCTACAATTACTGTGTTTGAAACTGTGATGTTATAATAACTTGCTGTTAAGGCTAATTTGTCTTTAAAAATATTTGTTTTAACACCAAACTCATATTGATTTGCATGTTCTGGGTCAAAAGATTGTAATCTTTGATTAGTACCATCAACATTTGAAACTGTAGTTGGAGCAATGTTTTTAAATCCATTCATGTAATTTGCAAACACAGATACTTTATTAAGAATTGGTTGGTAAACAATTCCAAATTTTGGAGAAACTGCTGTTTGGTCAAAATCATTATCACTTGTTGAAGTTGAAGATTTAAATTGATCAATACGTAAACTTGCCATTACAGAAAGTTGAGGTAAAATATTTAAAATGTTTGAAGCATAAGCACTATAAACTTCATTTATTGCTGAGGTGTTTCCACTGAAAGTTCCAACTAATAAATCATCAACACCAGCTTGTGTTAAATCTCCATCATCTTCACCATCTTGAAGAGTAACAACTCCATTACCAACCCAACCAGAACCACCGTTAAGTATGTTTGACTTATAATAATCTAATCCAACAACTAAACGATTTCTCATATTTCCAAGATTAAAATCACCAATAAAGTTTTGTTGGATGTCTGTTGTATAAGTTTCTCCATTTAATTTAGCAATATATCTTTGAAAGCTATTTCCATCAGACATGTCATATAAATAATGGTAGTATCCATTTGTTTTACTATTTCCTCTAGATAAAACTGTTTGTGAAGTCCATTTAGAAGATAATTTATACATCATTTGAGCTTGTAAACTAAAAGTTGGATTGCTTATTGTTAAATCATTTGAGTTAAATGAATTCTTATAGTTTTTTTCAAATAAATCAATGGAACTAAATGATAAAGGATTATTTCTATTTAAAAAAATCATTGGATTATTGGCTGATTCTCTTTGAGTGAATTCTGTATTTACTAAGAAATATAATTTATCATTCACAATATGTTTTAGAGAAGGAGCAATGAAGAATGATTTATTAAATCCAGCATCTTGAAAACTATTTTCTTTTTGATACGCTGTATTGACTCTTAAAAGAGTGCTTTTATCTTTATTAAGTGGCATATTGATATCAGCAGTTACTCTATCAGAACCATAAGAACCAGCATTGTAGCTAATTTCTCCACCGAAATCTGATTTAGGTTTTTTTGTCACAATATTAATTAAACCACCATAAGAAATTAAGCTACTTCCAAATAATGTTCCAGAAGGACCTTTGATAACTTCTACACTTTCAATATTGGAAGGATCAATTGTTCCATTATTTATTCCAGGTAAACCGTTAATCATTGTTGGTTGAACAGAGAAACCTCTCATTGAATAATATTCTGCACCATCAGTTCCACGGCCAGTTGATTCCCACAAACGAGTTACTCCTGTTGCATTTTTTAGAGCATCATTAAAATTAGTAACTACTTGATCTTTTAATAATTCAACAGGTATTGAATTATAAACTTGAGGATTTTCAATATCGTTCAGAGGCATTTTAGAAACATTTTGACTAGTTTCTTTTTTGTATTTAATTTCATTTTTTGCTTCTAAAATGACTTCGTTTAAATACTTAATAGTATCTTTTTTGGTTTCATTTTCTTTTTTTTCTTGTGCATTTGCACTATAGATTCCTAAACATAATAGAGATGAAAGAATAATTTTTCGCATTGCTTTATTTAGATTTAATTAAAATAACACGACAAAAATAATAGCTGTGTTTTTAATGACAAAATTTATTTAGACTTATTTTAAATAAAGTTTTTAAGAGTCTGATTTTGAGTTTGTAAAAATCAATAATTTTATGAATAACAACTAATCGTTTTTTTCATTAACTTTGCACTCCTAAATAAATGCAGTAAAATGTTAGAAAGACTTCAATATGTAAAACAACGTTTCGATGAGATATCAGATTTGATTATTCAGCCTGATGTTATTGCCGATCAAAAACGTTATGTGCAATTAAACCAAGAATATAAAGGTTTAAAAGACTTAATGGAAAAACGTGAAGAATTAATCAATATAACAGGAAATATAGATGAAGCTAATGAAATAATTGCTGATGGTTCTGATGCCGAAATGGTTGAAATGGCAAAAATGCAATTAGAAGAAGCTAAAGAACGTTTACCTCAATTGGAAGAAGAAATCAAATTTATGTTGATTCCTAAAGATCCTGAAGATGCTAAAAATGTAATGGTAGAGATTCGTGCAGGAACAGGTGGTGATGAAGCTTCTATTTTTGCTGGTGATTTATTCAGAATGTATACTAAATATTGCGAAAATAAAGGTTGGAGAACTTCGGTAGTTGATATGAACGAAGGAACATCTGGTGGTTTCAAAGAGGTAATTTTTGAAGTAACTGGTGAAGATGTTTATGGAACTTTAAAGTTTGAAGCTGGTGTTCATCGTGTGCAACGTGTACCTCAGACAGAAACTCAAGGTAGAGTTCACACTTCAGCAGCAACTGTAATGGTTTTACCTGAAGCTGAAGAATTTGACGTGCAAATTGATATGAATGATGTTCGTGTTGACTTTTTCTGTTCGTCTGGTCCTGGTGGTCAATCGGTAAATACAACAAAATCTGCTGTTCGTTTGACACATATTCCAACTGGTTTGGTGGCTCAATGTCAAGATCAAAAATCACAACATAAAAACAAAGACAAAGCTTTAAATGTTTTACGTTCGCGTTTATATGAAATGGAATTGGCTAAGAAAGAAGCTGAAGATGCTACAAAAAGAACAAGTCAGGTGAGTAGTGGTGACCGTTCTGCTAAAATTAGGACTTACAATTATGCTCAAGGTCGTGTAACAGATCACAGAATTGGTCTTACTTTATACGATTTAGGAAATATTATGAATGGTGATATTCAAAAAATTGTAAGTGAATTGCAATTGGTAAGTAACACCGAAAAATTAAAAGAGTCAGAAGTTTTTTAATAAACTAAGCATATATAAAAATCAAAAACAGCGAGATAATTCTCGCTGTTTTTTTTCCCCGAAAGTATGGCTTTTTGCCAAACTTACATACATAATTGTTTTTCAACAATTATTTTTTTGCATCTGCGTTTTCTTCAGATTTAGACCCCATTCTGTTAACAGTATACATTGGAGCAAATTTTAGTTTAATTCCAGCGATTTTTCTGTTATCTTCAGAAGACAAACCTTCGTTTTCTACAGTATTTTTTCTTGTATCTAAAGCTTCATAGGCCAATTTAATTTCGTCCCAATCTTCTCTTGAATAAGCATCTTTGTTTTTCTCAACTGTAGCATAAAAGTTTTCATAAACGCTTAAAATGTTGTCTTTGTTTACCCATGCAAATTTCATGTCATCACTAACATAATTATCTCCAAAGAATGATTTGTACAATACCATTTTTGAATTTTCACCATCCATTTTTTGTTTTTCGGCTACAACTTTTACTTTATATTCATCATATTTCATTGTTGCGTTATCTACATCTTTTTGTAGAGGTTCTTTATCTGTTGCAGTTGCTACTGAACTTTCAGCATCCATTTTCATTTTTTCATAATCAGCTTGAATAGCGTCCCAATTTGCTGCAGCTTCTGCTTCTGCTACATTACTTATTGAATCTACATATTTTTCATATGAATCTACTGATTTTTGAGCCATTTCTTGATTTTCATCTTTACACGATGTAAATGCTGTTGCCAATGCAACTAATCCTAAAGTTAATTTTAAATTTTTCATCTTTTTGTGAGTTTTTAATTATTGTATAAAATTATTTATTCTTGGGTGTTTAGCTGTTATATAATTTTTTCAAAGTGTTATATAATTAGCTTTGTTGAATTTGCAATTTTTTTATTTGAACAAACCAAAATACTATGTGTTTTCATCCACTTTTTTAGAAATAAAATTAGTAACTCCATATTGCAAAACATAACCTAATAAGTTTTTCAATATTGAATTTGATTTACCAATTAAAAGTCTTTTTGAAAAATAGCCTCCTGCTAAACTAACTACAGTTTGAAGTAAATTTGACTTAATACTTGGAGATTCTTTAAAATCTTCCAGTGCTTGATTCAACATATTTATTGGTTTTACACTTTCATAAGTTGAAGCTAATTGATGTTTTAGTTCGATAAACTTCAAATCTCTTTTAAGTTCCAGCTCTTCAATAGCTAAGTCTAATCTTTCGTTTTGGTCTTTATATGGTTTCATTATTTGGTGTATTTGATTTATTTCTTTTAGCTTTCGTTTTTAATAATTTAGCGATTACCAAATTGGTTAATGGTAATTTTAGCATTTTATCACTGAAATAATAAACCAATATGGATAACACTAAATATATTCCTGAAACAATTAAAAAACCTAGATACATTTCACCTAGTTGTTTACCAATATAAAGACTCAAGGCTATGTTTATAAATAAAGTAAACATTGCAACAACCATAATTAAAATTAATCGAGCAAATAATGATGAAAGTACATCAGCTGCTTTATCAATTGCATTAAGTCTAAAAAGCTCTATGTTTAAATCAACATATTCTTTAGCTTTTTCATATAACGCTTCCATGTTTGTTGCAATATTATCCATTTTTATAATTGTTTAGTAATTTCTTCTTTGGTGTTATTCGCTTCTTTTTTTCCTTTTTCTAGCAATTCTTCCCCTTTACTTACTAAAGTGCTATATTTTTCTGAAACAGTATCTAAAAATTCATCGAAACTGTCTTTTAAACTGTCTTTAGCTGCATTGCTTTTATCAGCAATTTTTTTTCTGGTTTTAGATCCTTTGTCTGGAGCAAATAATATTCCTAATGCTGCACCAACTGCAACTCCACTTAATACTCCAACTATTGTTTTACTTGTTTTCATAATATTTTTTTTTAAATTGTTATTTTTATATTCCTCTTCCTCTTATAAGTCTTAATAGAATGGCAATTACTGCAATTACTAATAAGATATGAATTAATGAACCTGCACTGTATACAAAGAACCCAAGGGCCCAAAATATCACTAATATGACTGCAATTAGATATAATAAGTTTTGCATGATTTCTATTTTTTATGGGTTAATGAATTAGTTTAATTTAAGTGCTACATAAACACTAATATTGCTGTTTTTTGCATCTGGAAATGTATAAGTGGTTCCTGCAAAATCTCTTTCCTTACCAACTGTAGATAAACCGTAGTTATAACGAGCTCCAATTCCAATTGAATTAAAGTCAAAACCTAAACCAGCTGAAAGTCCAACGTCAAACTTGTTGAAATCATCATTATTAAATTCTTCTTCAAAATTGATATCTCCATCACTGTTTTCGTCTGTTACTTTTGCATCAATTAAGTAAGCAAAATAAGGTCCAGCATGAACATTAATATTGTCTGTTAAATTGATTTTTAATAATAATGGTACTTCAATGTAGTTTAGTTTGAATTTTGTTGCACCGCTTGCAAATGCATTGTCATATTCTAACTCAGCACCTTTTCTACTGTATAAAAACTCAGGTTGAAAAGCCAATGAACTTGTCAATGGAATTGATGCATAAAAACCAGCATTAAAACTTGTTAATACATTGTTGTCATCAACATCATCTGAATAAAGGTTAGAAAAGTTTACACCACCTTTAACACCTACTTGTGCATTTGATGAATCATTTGTTTGAGCTTGTACATTTGTGAATGTTGTTCCTAAACAAAAAATAAGGGCCGAAAATAATTGAATTCTGTTTTTCATAGTAATTAGATTTAATTTGATATTTTTTTTTCGTTTTCTACATTACAAAGATGCAACAGGTTTAGAGCTATTTCGTTATAATATATTTTTGATGTTTTATAGAATTTCCATTTAGGCTTTTTTTCTATTTTTTTAAATAAAAAAACTCCTCTTGATTTTAGAGGAGTTTAGAAATATATTGCAGAATGGATTAATTATTTAAATCCTTCTTCAGAGAGTTTTTTTTTTATTACGTCTAATTCTTTATCTACGTTTTGAATATTTTTTTCTTTAGAGACAACTTCTACATCATGAATAAAATCTGCAAATTTTGAAGGTTTGATTGGATTAGAAAATTTGATAGCATAACTTTTTGCAAATTCAGCACCGAAATATAATATTACAGATGAATAATAAACCCAAACCATTAATATTACAAAAGAGCCTGCAGTTCCATATACATCTTGCAGATTGGAGTTGGCAATATAAAAGGAGATAAGAAATTTTCCAATCATAAATAAAATTGCTGTTGTAAATGATGCTAATCTAACTTGTCTCCATTTTATTTCTGCATCAGGTAATATGGTGAAAATGGCTCCAAATAATAGTGAAATTATTGTAAATGTTATTAAATTATTTGCAATATAAACAATGTAAAAAGCTGAGTCTGAAAATTGAGAAAATAAGCGATTGCTTAAAGTATCCATTATTGTGGAAACACCTAAAGAAACCAACAGAATAAATCCAAAACTACCAATTACTCCAAATGAAAGTAAACGAGCTTTTATAAATAGCCAAAAGCCCGATTGTTTTTTAGGTTTAATTCCCCAAATAGTATTTATAGAATCTTGAATTTCTGCAAAAACTGAAGTTGCTCCAATTAATAAAGTTATAACTCCAACAATTCCGGCAAAAGTTCCTTCATTAGATAAAGCTAAATTTTCTATTATATTTTGAATTTGATTAGCACTGGCTGGTCCAACAAAGTTTTTTATTTGATGGTATATTGTTCCTTCTATAGCTTCTCTTCCTAAGAAGATGTCAGATAAAAATAAAATAACTAGAAGCAATGGACCAAGAGAAAACATTGTAGTGTAAGCCAAAGCTCCACTCATTTTTAATACTTTATGTTCTAAAAAACCATTGAAAGCATTTTTAATAACTTCAAGTAACTCTACAATATATTTTTTTACTGAGTCCATTTTATAACTCTAAAAATTCTTCAAGTAAATCGTTGTTGCTTAATAATACTTCTTTTGATTTGTCTGCAAAAGCTTTGAATTCTTCATCTCTTGAACCTCTTTCAATTGAATCTAATATTTTTATTTGATTGTTAATTTCTTTTTCAAGTAGAGAAATTAAGTAATAACTAGAATTGATTCCTTTTAAGAAACTTTGATTTAATTTTAAATCAAAAATAGGTTCTGGAATGATTATTAAATTTTCGTCAGTAATTCTTTTTAATTCAGATTCAATTTTTTGGTGATCTTTTTTAATTTTTAAAATTATTTTAGATTCTTTTAATTCCTTAGAATTATCAAAAGCAATTGAAGCTATATCAATTATTTTTTTATTTGTTTCGTTTAAAACCGCAACAGTTCTGAAATTGATTTTTGATTCAATCTCTGAATTATTTTCATTGTACATAGAAGTACTAAAGTCTCTTTCTTTTTCATCGTTGCAAGACAAAAACAAAATTAAAACTATAGCAACTGAGTATGTAAGAGTTCGTAATTTTGTGTTGTTTAACATAATATAATTTTAATACAAATTTCTAAAAAAAAGACAGTATTTGACTTATGAAATTAAAATTTAATTTTACATAATTCCCATACAATAGGTGTTGTCTTAAAAAAAACTAAACTGGAATATAAACAGTAAAAGTAGCTCCATCACCAAGTTTACTCTTTGCAAAAATTTGCCCATCGTGTGTTTCTACTATCTTTTTGCAAATTGCTAAACCAACTCCAGTTCCTTGATATTCAGTTTTTCCATGAAGACGATTGAATAATAAAAATATTTTTTCAGCATTTTCTTGATCAAAGCCAATTCCGTTATCTTTAAATTCAATTTTATGATATTTTTTATTGGTATCGTCTTTTAATGAAGGTTCGTTTTTAGCAATTATTTCTTTTGAACTAATGTTTATAACTGGAGTAACATCTTCTTTTGAATACTTTAGAGAATTACTCAATAAGTTGGTGAACAGCTGTTGAATTTGAAAGCTTATTCCTTTAATTTTAGGTAATTCACTATGATTAATTATAGCTTTCTTGTCTTCAATACTTTGAGAAAGTTCGGATAAGGTATTGCCTAATTGTTCATTTAAATCAATTTTTTCAAATATTTTTTCGGTTCGATTATTTCTTGAATATTGTAACAAGTCATTAATAAGTACTCGCATTCTATTTGAAGCTTTTTCAATTCGAGTTAAATATTCTTTACCAAAATCAGATAAATTATCTTTTTCTTTATCATTAATTCTTGAAATGAAAGTTTGAATTTTTCTTAAAGGTTCTTGTAAGTCATGACTGGCCACATGATTAAATTCATTTAACTCTTTGATGTTTTGTTCTAGTTCTTTATTTCTGTTTCTAAGTTGTTCACTCTTGTTATAATCATCAGTAACATCTTGGGTTGTTCCAATCATGCTTTCCGTTCCACTTAAATCAACAAACGATTTTGCAATTGTTTTGAAATGCCTAATTTTTCCATCTTTCCTAATGATTCTATAATCCATGTTAGGAATTTCCTTTGTTTTTAGAGCACTTTCATTGGCTTCTATAACAATATGTTTGTCATCTGGATGGACAAATTCTAATAATTTTTCAATTGTAGGATTAAATGATTGTGGTTTGCAACCTAGCAATCTAAATTTATTATCGGAATATTTAAATTCAAATGTGTCATAGCTCAATACCCAACTTCCATACTGACCAAGTATTTCTGCTTGTCTACTAGATTCGTCAAATATTTTTAATTCTTTGTTTGCGCTAATTAAATCTTCATTACTGCTTTTAAGTAATTCATTTTTATAGTGTTCGTCTGTAATGTCAACAGTTACACCTAAAACAGTTTTGTTTCCTAAATCATCGACAAATAATTTCCCAATAGACCTTAGGTAGCGAATTTCATTATCTTTTCTAGTAATTCTAAAATAAGAATAGGGAAGATGTTCGTCTTTTAAAATTTTATCAAAAATATCATTTACTATTTGATAATCTTCTTCATGAACAAATTTCATAAAATTTTCTTGACCTGCTTCAAAAGATTGTGGTTCAGTACCTAAAATTCTATATAAATTATCAGAATAAACTATAACATTGGTGTTTAGATTCCATTCCCAAGTTCCAAATTCAGATAAAATTTCAGCTTGATAACTTAAAAATTGAGACTTTTTTAGTTTTGTATATGCAGCTTGTAGTTTGTCAACATCTTTTGTAGTTTGATTGTAAGCAAAGATTAAAAGTACAAGAGTGATAAATAATATTCCTAAGGTTAATATAGGTGTTAGATAAATTTGATTGTTATATTCAGAATTTCGTGCTTTTAGATAACTTTCTTCTAAGTCAACCATTTCATTTAACTTATTTCTAATGTCTACCAATAATTTGCTACTTTCTCTAAAATTTTTTTTGAAACTAGAACTATTTGTAATGTCAACTCTTCTACTTTGTTCTGAATACGCTTTCATGTATTCATATCTTTTGTTTACTATTTTAAATAAATCTTGCAGATTTTCTGACTGTCTTTTATTATCTAGCGTTAATTTTTTTAAAGATAAAAAAGTATTGTTTACGTTTTTTGTAGCTGTTCTATAGGGTTCTAAATAAATAGTGTCTTTAGATATTAAATAACCTCTCATGCTGTTTTCAGAATCTTTTATATATGAAAAAAGATGTTCTAACTCTAAATTGACTTCATAAGTATGCATTAATAACTTTGAAGAATCTGAGATATTGTTGATATGTTTAAAAGTAATTGCCCCAATAAAGAGGATTACAAATAAACTTATCGTAAAAATAATTTTGTGAAAAATGGAGGATTTATGTTTTATATCTTTTAAAGGCATTATAGTCTAAGTAAAAAATTTTCTTTGTTTAAACCACTAGTATGATATTGCCAATTGACAGTAACAACATCTGATAATATTTTTTTCAAATCATTGAAGTTACTTGGCTTTTTGATATAGATGTTGGCACCCAAAACAAAAGTATTTTCTACATCTTCTTCAGAGGAAGAAGTTGAGTAAATAGCAATAGCAATGTCTTTGAATCTTTCATTTTGTTTGATTTCTTTTAAACATTCAATTCCGTTTAAAATAGGCATATTTAAATCTAGAAAAATGATATTTGGCAATACAGTTTCCGGATGATCTAGAAAATTAATTAATTCTCTACCATTTTTAACAGTGTTAACGACAGTGTTTATTTTTAATTCATCAAAAGCATCTGTAAAAAATAATCTGTCATCTTCATCATCATCAGCCAAAGTAATTAGGATATAATCTTCTTGCATATTTATTTTAGTTTATGTTTTTTGTTGCGTTTTCTCTACGTTTTTTTATAATTCTTTGAAACGCAGAAGGTGTTATTCCTGTTGTGTTTTTGAATTGAGAGCTTAAGTGAGCTACACTTGAATAATTTAATTTGAAAGCAATTTCTGTTAAAGATAACTGATTGCTTATAATCAACTGTTTGGTGTATTCAATTTTTTGAATTATAATAAAATTTTCAATAGAAGTATAAGTCACCTCAGAAAATAAATTAGATAAATAACCATAACTGTGTCCTAACTTATCTGCTAAATAAACCGAACTTTTTACATTCACATTTGTGTCTTCATTAAAAACCATATCAACAATTGTATCCTTTATTTTTTGAATTAAAATTGATTTTTGATTTTCGACTATTTCAATTCCATATGGATTTAGTGAATTGCTAAATGCTTCTAATCTTTCGTTGGATAGTTTTTCTAAAAATTCGATTTCTCCAAACCCTAAAACTTTGTGTTTTATCTGATGCTCTTCTAATTTTTCCTCAAGAACTTTTTTGCAAATTGAGTTAAAATCAAACTTTATAAATACTTTCATAGGTTATACTTTATTCCGTAAATTTATTAAAATTAAAATGATTTTTTTTAATTCTTATCAATTCTTTCGTATGAAACTGTTGTTGTTGGTAAATTAAATCCACTTGCTTTTAATTTTTTATAAATAATCAATTGTAAATCAGACTTTAGTTTTCCTCCTGGAGCTTTTACTTCATCCGTTCTGTACCAATAATAGACACCAATATTTACAATATCATTTTCTATTTTATCAACTAAAACAGCATGAGTTGGAATGTTTAAAACAAATTCATTTTCTTTTAAAATTGCATCTATCATATCAAAAGCTTCATCAATTCGATCATCATGTGAAACACTTACAATAAAATCATTTCGCATTAATTCATCAATAGTAAAATTTTCAAGGTTGTTTTTTAAGATTGAAGCATTTGGAATATAAGCATCAATTCCGTCTAAAGTTTTTATGGTTGTTGAGCGTAAACTCATTTCAATTACTCTTCCTTTTACATTGTCAATTTGGATTAAATCTCCAATTCTAAAAGGTCTTTGAAATGCCATTAAAATTCCAGCCAAAAAGTTTTCTCCTATATCTTTAAGTGCAAAACCAATTATAAAAGTTGACAATCCAGCTGCAGCTAAAACTTTATTTGTTACATCATCAAAACCTAAAATTCCTAAACAGATTACAAATAAAATAACAGTTAGAGCTAATGAAATAATACTTAAAATAAAGTCAGCAACCAACGGATCATTTGCTTTTGAAACAATTATTTTTTTAGCATATTTATTGATTAACTTGATGATTAGTAATCCAATAATGAATATAATTATTGAAAAGATAATAGTTGGCAATTGATCAATTAAGCTAAACCAAGATTGATAAAGCGATTGTTTAAAAGTTTCTATTTCTGGATTCATATTAGTTTATTTGTTTTTTTTAGCCTCTTTTTCAGCTTCTTTTCTGGCTCTTTCTTTTTCTCTTTCTTTCTTTTTAAAGTAACCTCTTAAGAGAAAGTTATGTTTAGCAGCTTCCATGTTTTCTTCAAGCCCTTTGGAACTTTTTCTTAAATTTTCCATTGTTCTGTCTAGATCATTGGCCATGTCTTCATCATTCATAAGTTTTCCTATGGTTCCTTCTCCGTCATTGATGTCGCTTAATAAAATGGCTAATTCATTGGTAATAATTTCTGCATTTCCAGCAGTTACTTGAATAGATGAAAGTATGTCATCAAATTCTACAGGTTCAAAAGATTCAATTCGAGCACCATCTTTAACTTCAGGAGATTTTGTACTTCCTTGTGAAATCGTTAAAATTCTATCACCAATTACACCTTCAGAAGCAATAGAAGCTTTGCTATCTTTCTTAATGAATTTTTTTACATCACTATCAATCGAAGCAATCACGTTTACCGTAGAATCATTAATAATTTGAATGTTTTCTATAGTTCCTACGGAAATTCCTGAGAACCGAACTTGACCACCAACTTGCAAACCACTTACATTGCCAAAATTTGTACTGATTTTAAATTTTGAACTAAATAGATTTTGATTAGTTCCAATAAAAAATATTATGATAAAAAGGATTAGTAATCCTAATGATACAAAAATACCTAATCTAACTTTATATGCTTTTTTATTTGTTGTCATGATTTCTTAATTAAAAAATGATTGTATGTATGGATCATTATCTTTTGTAAACTCTTCTAAACTTCCTTCTTTATAAACTTTTCCGTCTTTAATCATTACAATTCTATCAGCAACTGTTTTAACACATTTAATATCGTGTGTAATTATTATGGAGGAATTATTAAATTTTATTTTGGTATCGTTAATCAAATTGCTTATTTCATCTGAAGTTATTGGGTCTAATCCTGTTGTTGGTTCGTCATAAAGAATGATTTTAGGATTTACAACTAATGTTCTGGCTAAACCAATTCTTTTTTTCATTCCACCAGATAATTCAGAAGGCATTTTGTCGATTGAATCAGGTAAGCTTACATTTTCAAGAGCTTCTTCAATTTTATTGGTAATTTCTTTTTTGGAAAACTTTTTATCCAATCTTGAAAGAGAAAATGTTAAGTTTTCTCGAACGGTCATTGAATCATACAAAGCAGCTCCTTGAAATAGGAAACCAATTTTTCTACGAACTTCAATTAAATCTTCTTCATTTATATTTGTTAATTCATAATCTCCAACTTGAATGCTTCCTTCGTCATGTTGCAAAAGACTAACAATACATTTTATTAAAACTGATTTTCCAGAACCAGATTTTCCTAAGACAACTAAGTTCTCTTTTTCATGTAGTTGCAATGTAACTCCATTAAGCACTTTTTGATCTCCAAAACTTTTTTTGAGATTCTTTATGTCAATTATTATATTTTGAGGTGAATTTTCCATTATAATAAATCAGTTATTTGTACAGCAATTAAGTCTACAATGATTAATAATAATGAAGCCGTAACTACAGCAGAATTTGCAGCAATTCCAACACTTTCTGTTCCTCTACCAGCATTATAACCTTTATAACAACCCACTAAACCAATGACTGCTCCAAAGAAAAATGATTTAATTAAAGCTGGAACAATATCAATAAATTCAACGCTTTTAAATGCTTGTGTGATAAATAATTTTAAACTAACATCGTCTTTTATGTTTACACCTAACCAGCTTCCAAAAATTCCAATAGCATCAGCATACAAGGTAAGAATTGGAATCATTACTGTTGCTGCTAAAACTCGAGGTATAATTAGAAAATTTACTGGATTTGTATTGGAAACTTCCATGGCATCAATTTGTTCGGTTACTCGCATTGAACCTAATTCTGCACCCATACTTGAACCAATTTTTCCAGCACAAATTAAAGCTGTTATAACTGGTCCCATTTCTCTAATGATTGAAACTGCAACCATTCCTGGTAACATAGCAACTGCTCCAAAATCAACTAATGGTGGTCTTGATTGGATGGTTAAAACCAAACCAATTATGATTCCAGTTATAGAAATTAATCCAACTGATTTGTTTCCTATTTGGTAACATTGTTTTAAAAATTCTTGAAATTCTAATGTATTAGAAAACAAATTTCGAGTAATGTTTTTCAAATAATCCATAACATTAGCCACATTAATAAAAAATGAAATACTTTTTTCTTTTATGGCTGAAAAAAATGACTTGTTATGTGAATATGAAAGTATTTTTTTACTCATT
Organism: Flavobacterium ponti; assembly: GCF_042652765.1. Classification (NCBI taxonomy): domain Bacteria; kingdom Pseudomonadati; phylum Bacteroidota; class Flavobacteriia; order Flavobacteriales; family Flavobacteriaceae; genus Flavobacterium; species Flavobacterium ponti. The sequence continues at coordinate 325,410 of NZ_JBHSGW010000027.1, read as the reverse complement.
TTACTTTAAAAATTATTTTAACAAATTTAAGTCTGATAGGTTTGTTTGGATTTACATAATTTTAGTTTTTTATTATATAATATACTTTGATTGCTTAACATTTTATAAGTTTTACCTAAAATCTTGTAATAGAATAACTGCTTAGTATTCATAGTTTTGAGTAAACTTAAAAACTAAAATTATGAGTAAGATAGAAAACCTATTTGAGGAAAAAGCAATTGAGAAATTACAGAAATTGATTAGCGATACAAAAACATGTTTGTTTTGTACAGATTTAACTTCTTTGCCGATAACCACAAGGCCAATGGCAAGTACAAAAGTGGATGATTCAGGAAATTTATGGTTTATAAGTTCCTCACAAAGCAATAAAAATTTTGAAATTAAAACAGATAATAGAGTTCAACTTTTTTATACCAATACTAGTGATAGTGAATTTCTAACTGTTTTTGGTAATGCCCAAATTTTTAAGGATAAAGTAATCATTGAAAAATTATGGTCTCCTATTGCAAAAGCTTGGTTTGAAGAAGGAAAAAAAGATCCAAATGTATCCTTAATTTGTGTTAAACCATCAGATGTTCATTATTGGGACAATAAAAATGGGAAAGTTATTTCCTTATTAAAAATTGCAACGCAAGCTGCAACTGGCCTAAAAATGGATATTGGTAGAGAAGGAGATTTGAAATTTTAAAATTGAAATAATTCCTATAAAAAAAAAGGTTTTTCATTAAGAAGAACCTTTTTTTTATTTTATGAATATGCTTTGTGAATGTCATCTAAAGTCTTGATTGATTCAAATTCAATTTTGATACTATTGTAATGATTACTTAAAATATTTCTTAAATCCATTGTTATGTATTCTTTGTCTAAAATATCTTCAAGATGATTTAAAATATCTTTTTCAATACTAATGGATTTTTCAAGAATTGTTTGATCATCATTTTTTGAAGAATTTGTTTGCTTATAATTTGAAATATTAATATCTGCTTCAAAGGTTAATTCTTGAGATTTCATTAAAAAAGTTTTCAATTCTTTTATTAAACTATTCCTCTGTAAAACTTTTGAATTCAGGTATTTCTTCAAACTTTGATTAGTTACGTTTTCTGCAAAATTTTTATATACTTTTTCAGTAGTTATGGCTTTTGCTATGATTCCTTGAATTTTATGATTAATTACTGTATTTGATTCCATAATATAATTTTAGATTTAACTTAATACATGTGTCTAAGTTAGTATTCCAAAATATTTTTGAGTTATAAAATTATAGAAATTAATTTCAAGATATACAGTCATTTAGAAAGGGTATCCAATCGCTAAGTTGAAAATTAAGTTTTCTTTTCTCCAAGTTCTATCTCCAAAATCAATAGCATCAATTACCCATTCTTCACCTTTTGGTAAATATGGTTTTCTTAATGGAAAAGCTAAATCAGTTCTAAGAATCAAAAAATCAAAATCAAATCGAAGTCCAACACCAGTTCCAACAGCTAATTGACTTAAAAATTGATTTGAAAACTGTGCTCCTGGTTTTTCAGCATCTTCATTTAGTAACCAAATATTTCCTGCATCAACAAAAGCAGCTCCTTTTATAAAATCGTATATTTTTCCTCTAAATTCAGCATTCATTTCTAATTTTAAATCACCTGATTGGTCTGGTAAAAATGAATTGGTTGTTTCATTGCCATTGAAAGTTCCTGGTCCAATAGACCTTGCTCTAAAAGCTCTAATACTACTTGTTCCACCAATAAAAAATTGTTTTATAAAAGGTAATTCTTTAGAATTTCCATACGGAATTCCTGCTCCAACAATAATTCTACTGACAAATCTTGTTTCTTTATTGAAATTATAATAATGACGAAATTCAGCTTCAGCTTTTGTGTATTGGCTAAAAGGAACTCCTAAAATAGTTTTTGGGTTGTTATAATCATTTGCTCCTAAAATTAATCCTAAAGAGTTTCCTGATAAATCAATTCCACCTCTAAAATAAATGTTGTTTTTTTTGTTTTGCAACATTGTATTTGTGAAAGTATAGGAATAATTTGTGCCAAAAATTAACTGTTTGTCAATCACTTTTTGAAGAGAAGGATTTGCAGCAATTTGCTCTTTATATAAATCAGAAACATTGTTGGATGAGGTAAAAGCTATATTTAAAACCTTTAAATCATGTTCTTTTCGTTCGTTTTCTTTCCAAATATATCCAAAAGAAGTATTTAAGGTTTTTAGAGAATATAATTGTGTTCGTAATTGGTATTCGTATCCGATCGATGCTTTTGTGTTTGGAACATAAGCACTTCCTGAAGTCATTTTAAAAGGTGAGATAAATCGTGGCCAAGTTAAACTGGCTTCACCACCAAAACGATACACATTGAATCCATTATTTTGCCCAGAAACTTGAACTTCTAAACCTGCAAATGCTGATATTTTTAATAATTCAGCTCCTTTGAAAGTATTTCGATTGCTCCAATTGATGTTTAATTCAGTTCCGGAATAATTGGCTGAATTGGTTTTGGCTAATGTTTCAATTTGAATGGATTTTTTTGGTAAAGCTGTTAAATAATAATAAGCATCTAATTGATTTTCTTTCGAACTATTATTTTCTACAAATTCATTTTTAACAAACTTAAATGTTCCTAAAGTAATTAATCGATTTAATGATAAATTGTGAATTCTTCTATTGTATAAATCTCCTTTTTTAAACAACAATGTTTTTTCAAAAATGATAGGTCTAAATACTGTTCGGTTATCAATAATTGTCAAATCTTGATATTGAATAGTGTCCATTTTTCGTGAAGCGATTGTATCTCTTCTGATATTAAAACTTGGATACACGAAAATGTTGTTAATCTTATATTGATTTTTTGCTTTTTCAGGAATATCACTTTTGATTTTTAAAATTAAATCCACTTCATGATTGGCAACCGTGCTATCCACTTGAACTAGCAAATAATTTTCATTGAAATAATAAAACCCTCGTTCTTTTAAAGTTGCATCAATTCTGGTTCTTTCATTTTTTATTAGGTCTAAATCATATGGATTGCCAACTTTTAAAAGACTATTTTCTTTGATGTTATTAATTTCTTGACTTAAAAGAATAGAATCTTTTGGAAAAACAACACTTTTAATTTTATACTGATTGTTTAATTTTATTTGATAATTAGCTTTTGCTTTTTTGCCACTTCTGGTTGAATCAGCTTTTGAATTTGCATTAAAAAAACCTTTATTCTCAATATAGTTTTGAATGACTTTTTTGTTGTATTCTAAATCAACTTTACTCATCAAAACAGGTTCTTTTCCTAATTTATATTTTACCCAATGTTTAAAACCTTTATCTTTTTTTACTGTATCATAAATGTTATAAAAAAAGATACCAGGTCGCATTCCTAAAATAGATTTATTTGGTTTTGGACGAATTAATTCATCTAATTCAGACTTTATTGCTTTTCTAGTTTTTTTATCTTCTTTTCCTTTTTCAATATCAATAGTATGACCAACGTACAATAAATCTCCCTCAGGAATTTTATGAGTTCCGCTACAGCTCAAAAGGATTGAAACTGCTGAAAATAGTAAGATGTAATTATTTAGTCTCATTCTTTTTCCTGTCTTTTATGTTTCCTTTTCTTCTGTCTTTACGATTTTTTTTGAATAATTCTCTAAACTTATTATAATTCATGGTGATGATAAAAGCAACTCCAGTTTCTATAACTTGTCCTTGTAAAGCTACTTGATAATTGTTTTTTCTATAAGCTCTAAATTTATAACGACCATCTTTTGTAATTAGATAATCTGCAGTTACATCTCCTGCAATTGTTGAGGCTTGTTGGTTTTCTTGTTGTGCTCCTTCAAGGCCAAAACTGCTTCCAACAGTAACTTTTAATCGATCATTTAATAATTGTTTTGAAAGTCCAACATTCAAATCTGTTCTTTCTTGTTTTTGACCTGATGAATAATCTTCAGTGGCTTCTAAATCAAAGTCTAATTCAAAACCTTTGATTAAATCTCCTGCTAAATTATTTAATTGTTGGGATAAAATTTTACTAGCACTTTGTTTGGCCAAGTAAGCTCCACTAACACCACCAGTTTCGCTTTCAAAAGGGTTTTCACCAATAAATCTATTTAATAATAACAAAGCAAAAACTTGTTTATTCAAAGCATCATCGTCACGTCTAATTTGTTCTAATTTGGTTTGTGTTGTATTAATTATTTCAGCCGAAACGGTATTGTTTCCATCTGGTAAAACAATGTCAAATGAAATTTCAGGTTGCAATAATTCTCCTTTCATTTTTAATTCTGTTTCAAAAGGAATTCTTTGTTTGTAAGTGTTTCTCGTCTCAGCAGGAACATCTCCTAATTGATCACTAACTAAATCTAGCGGTGAAGCATCAACTTTATAAACTGCTGTGATGTCAACGTTTGCAGTTGTTGGTTCACCAGTCCAAAGAATATAACTTCCTGGCTTGATATCAAATCTTCTTTTGATTAAATTAAAATTCATTTCATAAGCACCACCAGAAAATTCATATTTTCCAGTTAAAGTTGTTTTCCCTGAAGGATCAATTCCACCAGTTAATTCAGCTTCACCTTGTAATTTTAAATAATCTCCATTTGCTTCATCTATGATAATTGAGATTTCTGCTTTTTTATCAATGACAATATTTACCGAAGCATCAATTCCTTTTATTTCTGTTTGTGTAATTTGTTTTGTTGGGTCTTCAACCGTAATTAAAACAGGTTGGTCTTGATCTATAAATTCAACAATTCCTTCTCTGTCAGCAATGGATGGATCACTTTGAGGTAAAACAATTGTGAACTTTGTGTCTTCATTTATTTTGATAGTTCCATCAATAATTGGACTTTCTAATGTTCCTTTGATTCCTAAATTATTGTCCAAATATAATTCACCATAAAACAAATCATTGTCTTTGGCTTTTGAATTTACAGCTCTAAAGTTTTTAGCAATTACGTTTAAATCAAATCCTAAATTGGTATAATCTTGACTATTAATTGAACCGTTTATAGTTAATGGATTTCCGTTTTCGTCTTGTAATTTAAAGTTGTCAAAAAGAATTTTATTAGTATTGAAAACAATATTGTCGTTTATTAAATTAAATTTTGAATTGAGTTTCACAACAAGAAAACCTGCATCATTAAATTTGATATTTCCGTTTATATTTGGATTTGAAGCTTTACCAGTAACATCTAATTTTCCATTTAAATAGCCTTCACTTTCTCTTAAATTATCTAACGTAAAAGGTTGCAAAGATTTCATTTGAAGTTTTTGAATGTCTACAAGAAAATCTAAACTTTCATTGCTAATGTTGTAATTTCCGTTAATATTTAATTCATTTTCAAAACCTGATAAAGTTACGTTTGCACTGTATAAATTTGTAGTTTTATTGTCCACTTTTAGATTAAGATTTCCTACAGTATCATTTTTGATTTTGAAATCGTCAATGTTTAAATCAGCCACAAATAATGGAGTAGTGGTGATATTTTTAATTGTTGCTTCACCATTTATTTTTCCACCAACTTCATAATTTGATTTAGCTATACTGGTTAACGATTCCAATTTAAAGTTTTCAAATTTTGCTACAATTGGAGAAGTAGCCGAATTGGTTTCTGATTGAAGTGAAAAAGATTGTTGGTTGTTTTCGATTTTGAAATCTGAAACTAAAATTCCGTTTTTCTCTATTTTTATGCTATTTCCATTGTCAATTTTCCAATCTTCGTAATTCAATAATAATTTTTCAGGATTCAAACTGATGATTGATGCTCCTAAACTATCTTTATACATTCCAGAAATGATGTATTTGTCTTTGTTTTCTGCATCTTTGATATTCAAAGCATAATCAACAGTATTGTCTTCTAGTTTTCCTACCAAAGTTGTTCTTGGAATTTCAAATTCTGCATTTTTAATTTTAGCTAACGATACATCATACATCAAAGCATTTTCTTGTGTAGTTACTTTTAAAACACCACTTGAAATTTCATTGTTTGCATAATTTAATCTTGGAATTGAAGCATTTATTACAATGGAATCGTTGATAGAATTATAACTTCCATTAATTGTGATTTCAGATAATTCAGTAAGTTCTGGAATTATTTTTTTTGTGATTTGATTGTCTTTGATGACGAATTCAAAATCTAATTTTTGTTTTTCTTTGCTTGGAACATATTTTTTGTCCAACTGATAATATTTTGAAATTGAATTAGTCAATTGATCAGCAATAGTTGAAAGTTTATAATTTCCAGAAATTAAACCATTGGCAAATTGAGATTTTAAGATAATTGAATCTTTTTCTAAATTTGAAATTGCTCGAATACTAATTGTGTCCAAAGGGAATTGTTCTTTTTCTAAAGCCACTAAAAAATTATTGGCATTAACAATTCCATTCAAATTGTCTAGATTTAAATCTTCAAAATTAGCTGTGATATTTCCTCTCATTTTTAAAGGACCAGCATGAAGATTCAATTTATTCAAATCCACAAGTTCAATGTTTAACTTCAAATCTAAAGTTGGTTTTTCTGAATTTGATGAGCCTTTTGCATCTAAAACAAAGTTTAAATTTGGATCAGTCGAACTTGCATTGGCAACAAATAATCCATTATCAATGTTTCCGTTAATGTTTATGTTGTTGTAATCGTATTCATTGAATCTTGCTTTTACAATTTTTGAAGTCAGTTTTGCAGTCATTTTTGAAGGATCAAGACTTTTTCCGTTTATGGTAGCATTTGCAGTTACTTTTCCAAATTGATTGTTTTTGATGAATTTACCTAAATCGAAATTTTCTACACTTGCATCAGCAATATATTTTTCATCATTTTTTCTAGATTGATCAAAAGTAGCTTCCACAATTGCATTTCCAAGTGAACTTTTTACATCTAAATTGGTTTGAAAAATATTTATACTTCCTTTAAAATCTCCTTTTACATTAAAATTTTCTGGTAATTGAATGGTAGTTGGGATAGTGTTTTTTGGAGTAAAAGCATAAATATCTTTTGATGTACTTTGGAAATTTATAATGTTTAAATCAAAGAAAGTATTGTCAATATTTGGTAAACCTGTGATTGTACCTTTTGCGTTAATTTCTGTATTTCCAATTCCATTTGCATTATAAGTGTCTATTCTTAAATTATTTATTTTCCCTTTTACAATTGCATTAAAATTTACAATTGCATTGGGATTATTTCTAAAAATATCATTTGAATTTAAATCTGGAACAAGTAATAAAACATCTTTAAAACCAAGTCTGCTATTTTCTAAATTCGCATCTAAAGTCAAGTTTTCTATGTTCTCACTAATCGATTGGATAGAAGGATAACTTACTACAATGTTATCTTGCAAAGTAGTTTGAGGTGTTTTAAGTGTTAAGTTTTTCAATGAAGCACCTTTGGAATTGTAGTCGAATTCAGTAGCCAATTCGTCTAATCTAAAACCACTTTTTTCGAGGAAAGTGAATGAATTAATAGTTCCGCTATAAGCATCATTATTGATTGCAAGAGAATTCCCATTGAAGTTTAAATCGTTTATTTTTAAATGATTAAAATCAATTCCTTTTTGCGTTTTTAATTCATTATTGTTGTCAAATTCTAAATTAAATTTGGTTATTGAAATGTCTTCTACATCAATTTTCCATGTTAAACCTGATGAGGTGTTTTCATTACTTTCTTGAGTAGTTTGCTTGGATTTTGTTAAGGTAAGTTGGCCATTAGTTTTATTTAATTCAATCGATTTTAAGGCTATAACTTGTTTTTCTAAATCAATTGTTTTGACTTTTGTTTTTAGATTTTCAAATTGAATTTTGGTATCTAAATTTGTGATGGCATCTTTATATGTAACATCAATATTTTCAAGATTAATGTCTTTAAGTTTTAATTTTAAAATGTTTGTGTCAGCTTCCTCTTTAATTTTTTGAGTGGCTTTTTTGCTAGCTTCAACTAAATCTTGATTTAATTTAAGTTTTAAACCTTTTAAATTAATTTCAGGAACACCAAAAGTTAAGTTGTTCAAATCAAATTTGTCAATTTCAGTATCAAAATGATTTACATATAAATCAACATTATTTTTTGCTACAGCATCTTTGTATCTGAATTTTATATCGTTTAAATTGATTTTTTTGATGGAAATTTCCATTCCTTTCTCATCAGTTTTTGGCTCGTTAGGAGTTTCAAAAGCTTTAATGATATAGTCAAAATTATAAACAGAATCTTTATTTACACTAATATTAGCAGTTATTTTTTCTAAATCAATTGAATTTATTTCTACTTTATTACTTAATAATTTAAAAAGATTAATGTCAATTTTTAGAGATTTTCCAGCTAATAAGGTATCGTTTGATTGGTCTTCAAAATAGACATCATTTAAAATTATTTTTTTTGGAAAACCAATGTCAATTGTACCAATTTCGACTTTTGTTTTAATTTTTTCTTGTAGAAATATTACGGCTTTATCTTTAGCTAAATTTTGAAAATAAGGAATTTGTATGAGTAACAATAAAAGAAAAATAAGCCCAATTATTGAGCCTATTATCCATAAAATTACTTTTAAAATTTTTTTCTTTTTCAACTTCAAAATTAGAAAGTATAATTTACTCCAATTCCTTGATATCCAAAACCAATTTCTGGAGCAATTTTTAGATTTTTTTCTTTTCTTTTATGCAAATGAGGAACTAAAATTCCGCTTGCTGCACCAACTACATAACCAACAATTACATCTGAAGTAAAGTGATTTCCACCTTTAACTCTATAATATCCAACAACAGCAGGAAGTATTGCAGCACCAGCCCAAATATAAGGTTTTGCTTTTGAATTTGGATAAAAGTCAGCATATACTTTAGCAGCAAAAAAGGTTGATGCAGCAGCTGCTCCTACATGTCCACTAAAAAAAGATCTTTGGTTATCATTTGATCTTCTTATTTCATCAGATAATTCACCACTATAAATTCTTGGTCTTGATTTTTCAACCAATCCAGCAGTCATTGTAAACATAGCTAAAGAAATTCCAACAGATTCAACATACATTACAGATAATTGTCCAGCATGTTGTCTAGTGTTTTTATCTAAAGTAAATAGAAACGGAACAGCTAATGAAGCAATTAATGGCAAGTCACTGTCTTTTGATGCTTTATCATTGTTATAACCAGCAGACCATCTGTCAAAAGCCCAAACATCATTTTTATTTAAATTATTAAATTTTTCTAACGAAAGAGAATCTTTGTTTTTGATGATTGTTAAACCTAATGCATTGACACCTAAAACTCCTGTAATAATTGACCCATCAACTAAAAAATCAGTTTCATATGGAGATGTTTTTTGAGAAAACCCAATAAAGTGACAAAGAAGTATAATTAAAATGAATGTTTTTTTCATGATTTTCAATTAAATTATTGAATCACAAATTTGATAAGTTTTATCTAAAACCTCTTTACAAGATAATTTAATTATGTTATATAATTTAAATCAAATAGTAGCTAAAATTTAATTATATAAGTTATTGCAAAAATTATATAACTCAATTTGTAGTTGCGTGTTTAATTTTACAAACTACAAAAAGCACTACATATGAAAATAAGTTATACATTCATTTTAGGTATCGTTATATTATGGAGCATTCCAGTTTTTTCACAATTTGATACTGATGCAGTTCACCTTGAAATTACGCACATTCCAAATTCAAATTTAAATAATGCTGATGCAAAAGCTCATTTAACAGAAGTTGATTTTCAAAGTTATATGCCAACAATTAAAATTGGTAAAAAAATTAAAATTAATGGATTAATTAATTATAGATTATATGATTACAATTTTGATTCATACGACCCTGAGTTTAATAATTATCCTGATAATATGCATCATTTTAAATTAATGATTTTATATAGACAAATACTAGATGAGAACTGGACATTTTATGCAGCTCCAAGGGTAAACATAAGAACTGATTGGAAAGAACCCATTCATAATGAAGATATGTTTCCTTCTTTTACAGGTGTTTTTGTGAAAGATGTGATTAAAAATCCAAATTACAAATATGGAATTGGTATAAATGTTAACAACAATAATGGTAAGTTTAGAATTCTACCAGCTTTATACTTTCAATACAAAAAAGACAACATGAAAATTAGTGCTTTTATACCCACAAAAGCATCTATTTCATTTGCTAAAGAAGGGTATTCCTATGGATTTGGTTATCATGCAGAAAGCAATTTAACACATTTAAATTTATCTGAAGATCCAACAATTAACCCAAATGATATAACTTATTTAAGAAATATGAATATCTTTATATATCCAACATATGCAAAAGATCTTGGTTCTAATATTTGGTTATCATTTAAAGCAGGTGTTACTGTAAGTCGTTTATATGAACAATACAACAGTAACTATGATAGAATTTCAGAATTTTATAATGATTCATTTAAGCCCAATTTCTTTCTTAATGTTGGGGTAAGTTATAAAGTAGATTCTGATAAAAAATAATAATGACAAAACTTAAGAATAATAAATTTCCTTTTAATTCAAAATTTTCTATTGAACCTTTTGTAGAAGTCTGGAGTGAAGATTTTTTGCAAATTTCTCCTAAATATTTAGAGAGTTTATTTACTCAAATAAATAATTTAGCCATTGATAATGAGATAAATCTTAAAACAATTCAAGACAATTCGGCATTATTTAATTCTTTCTTTTCATTAGTTATACCATCACATTTAAGTAAGAACGAGCTTAAAATGATTACCAAACCAATGGGTGAAGAATTATTGTTTTTTTCTGAAAAGCTAAAACAAGCTCAACCAGAAACTTCAGATGATAATAAAGTGAAATTTTGCAACATTTCAGAAGATGAATTATATAAGTACAAATGCATTTTATTGTTAAACTCATTGTTGGAAAATAAAATTTCTTATGATAAAAAAATAACCGTTGAATTTGAAGATGGAAATGGTATTTTTAAAAGTTTCATTGTGGATGACAATCATGAATTTGTAAAGATTTTTCCAAATGATCCCAAAAATGTTCCAACTTCTAATCAAATAAATGAATTGCTTGATGATTTTGATAACTATGAATTGTGGAAGCAACTTTTTCCTTTAAACTCTTGGACAATTGAAGGTTTTAGTATATTTACTTTGATTGAAAATACTATTGATAACGCAGTTTCTGACCTTAAAACAAACCTTTTACAAACCAATCTTGAATCTGTCTTTACGGATGAAATTTTTAAAAAAATTTTTAGATCAATTTTTGGAATAAAAGATTTAAAAGTTGGAGTAACGATTTATAATCATGATGAAGATATACTCATAAAACCAAAATACAATAACCTTCAGATAGATAGTTTTATCCTTAATAAAGAAGAATTTCTACCTATTTCTGATTATAAAGAAGACACAATTGTTAAAAGACTTCTGAATGACAGACAAAGTATTGTAGTTCAAGATATTGAGGTTTATGGTATTGGTCATCCAAAATCTAAAGTAATAAAATCTTTAGTTGAACAAGATATTAAGAGTTTAATTATTGCTCCCATTGTTTCTCACGGTTTAGTTGTAGGTTTTTTTGAGATTGTATCTGAGAGTAAACATGCTATCAAGAAAAGAAATATTTCTAAACTTAATTTGGTTTTACCAATTGTTAAGAACACGATTGATAAGGCAATTGAAGAAAATAAAAATAAAATTGATGCTATAATTCAAAATGAATATACCTCAATTCACAAAAGTGTTTATTGGAAATTTAAAAGTCAAGCCAGTCAGTTTTTAAAATCAGGAAAAGATATTGAAGAATATAATTTTAAAGATATAATTTTCGAAGACGTTCATGCTTTATTTGGGCAAATTGATATAAAAAGTTCTTCTGAAAATAGACTGAATGCTTCAAAAGATGATATTGAAAAACAATTAGATATTTTAATTTCAATTTTCAACGATATATCTAAAGAAAACAACTTATTGATTGTTGAACAAATTATTTTTGAGCTCAATAAATTAGCTGATGATATTGAAAACAATTATGAAGTAAATTCAGAAAGTGTTTTCAATAGATATGTGCAAAATGAGGTTCATCCTATACTAAACACTTTAGAATTTTCAGATAAAGTCAAAAATAAAATTGAGTTGTATCTAAGTCAAATGGACGAACAACTGAATATGATTTACGAATCAAGGAGAAAATATGATGAGTCGGTTACTGTACTTAATAAAAAGATAGCCAGTTATTTAGATAAAAAACAAATAGAAGCACAGCAGATTTTTCCTCACTATTATGAAAGATATGCTACAGATGGTATTGAACACAATTTATACATTGGAGCATCAATCGAACCTAAAAAAGAATTTAGTACTATCTACTTAAATAATCTAAGATTATGGCAACTTAAAACGTTGTGCGAAACAGTTTATAATTACCAAAAATGGAAACATATTTTAGAATTTCCTTTAGAAGTAACAACGCTGATTTTGGTATTTAGCACACCTTTAAATATAAGATTTAGATTAGAAGAAAAACTTTTTGATGTTGACGGTTCTTACAACGCAAGATATGAAGTTGTGAAAAAAAGAATCGATAAGTCTTTCATAAAAAACACTGAAGAAAGAATTACGCAACCCAATAAAATTACAATTGTATACTCACAAAATGATGAAAAACTAGAATATTTAAAATATCTAAAGTATTTAATATCTGAAGATTTACTCGAACCAACTATTGAAAAATTAGAGGTTGAAGATCTACAGAGTGTTACAGGTTTAAAAGCATTGAGGGTTACTGTTAAAAGTATCGACTAAGAATTTTTATAAGCATAAATAAACGCAAGAACTGAAACGATTATGCCAATCATAAAAATGGTATAAGTAATACGCAAAAGCCTATATTTTCTTTCTAAAATGATACCTAAATAGTGTAAATCTTTGGCTAACGAACCATACATATAATCATTGTCTTCCATCATTTTATTAATTTCTCCTTGAAAAACATCGTAAGGTATTTTATAAAAGTTCCCAAAAAACAATAGGTTTACCTTTTTGTTGATTACATCTTCATCCGTAAAATCTGTTTTTGTTATTTTAGGACGAGTTGATAAAATAGCAAAGATTATTGATGAAACACTAAAAAATAACAATACAAAAGTTGGCAATGATAAATAACCATTTCCTGGACTATCTAATTTTGGAATTAAAACGGATAAAGCTACTGATATAATTACAGCATTTACAGATAATAAAATATTGGCTTTGCTATCAGCAATATCACTTAAACGGGTGTGATTATTAATTGTTACTCTAAAAAGCGTTTCAACTCCTCTTCCTAATTTTTTGTTTTTCTTTTTTTTCTTCTTTTTTGTTTCTTTTTCTTCAGCAATTGGTTTCTCCATTTCTTCTATCTTTTCTTTTATTTTTTTAATATTTTTTTCTTTTCCAACTTTCCAGTGTAATTGAGCGTAATTTGTGAAAAAACGATGCTTTTCTTCCAATAATTCTAAATTACCTTTTGCCCAATCTAAATCACTGAAAGATTTGTAATTTGTTAATTCCCATTCTTTTCTAAGGTGAGAAGCAACTTCAAAATAACAGTCTTTTCCTAAGTGATTATAATCTGCATCACAAATTATTTTTTCAAGAATGTCTTTAGGTTTATGGTCAAAAACGGTTGCCAAAATGATTCTTTCAACTTTTTCAATAAAAAGAGCATCACAATTATTTTCTTGTAAAAATTTTGAAACGATGGTGCTACTTACTTCTTCATGACCTTCTTTACATTCAACATAACCACAATCATGAAACCAAGCAGCAACTAATAAAGCTTCTAAATCTTCTTCAGATATTTTTTCATTTGTTGCAATTTCTTCAACAGCTTTTACAACGGATTTAGTGTGATTAATATTATGATATGTATATTTGAATTCTAGAACGTTTTCAAATAATTCTGTAACGAATAACTCTGCTTTATTAACTAATTTCATACTTTTAAATAATATACTAAAATATGCAAAATATTTACCTTATTCTACAAAAAAGAGTATTTTTTTTCTTCTCAATTCTTTTAATTTTTATATTAAGTTCATGTGCTACTTATAGTGTGCAAACGGGTAGAGATTTAAAAAAACCAGTTGAGGATATTTCAATTAAAAGTAATGAAATTGATCATACTTTTTATCTAATTGGTGATGCTGGAAATGCAGATGAAATTAATTCTAAAGAAGCACTTCAGCCTCTTAAAAATCAATTAGATAAGGCTTCAAAAAATAGTACTCTTATATATTTAGGAGATAATGTTTATCCTGTAGGAATGAACGGAAATAAAGAATCTGAAGCTTATAAGGAAGCAGTTGTAATTCTTGAAAATCAATTGAAAATCACTAAAAATTTCAAAGGAAAAACGATAGTTATTCCAGGAAATCATGATTGGTATAGTGGTTTAGATGGTTTAAATGCTCAAGAAGAATTTGTGGTAAAATACTTAAATGATGAAGAATCTTTTTCTCCAAGAAAAGGGTGTCCAATTGAAGATTTTGAGATTAATGATAATATTACTTTAGTAACAGTTAATAGTCAATGGTATTTGGAAGATTGGAACAAAATACCAACCATAAATGATGATTGTACCATCAAAAATAGAGAAGAGTTTTTTTTAGAATTAGAAAGTGTTCTAAATAAAAATGAAGATAAAATTACCATCTTAGCTTTGCATCATCCTTTGTTTACTAACGGTGTACATGGTGGACATTTTGGTGTGCGAAAAATGTTGATTTCTGCTGAAGATTCAGTTCCAATTCCACTTATTGGTACATTGTACAATTTGTTGAGAAAAACAGCTGGTGTAAGCTCTCAAGATGTTCTAAATAAGGAATATACAAATCTTACAAAAAGAATTAGAGCCTTAATTCAAGGGAATAATAATATCGTTGTAGTATCTGGTCACGAACATAGTTTGGAATATATTGAAAGAGATAATATTAAACAGGTTGTGAGTGGTTCAGGAACAAAAACTAATGCAGCTAGAGCAATTTATCCTAAAGATTTTTCATATGGACGAAATGGTTATGCCACTTTACAAATCATGAAAGATGGAAAAACAATTTTGACTTTTTATGGAAAAGAAAACAACAAGGAAATTGTATTATACAGACAAGAGATTTTAAAACCTATTAATGTAGAAAAGAAAGATTATCCAAACAAATTTCCAACTACTGTGGAAACAACAATTTACAATCTAGAAGTTACTAAAAAGAGTGGTTTTTATAATTTTTTATGGGGAAAACATTATAGAAAATATTATGGAACAACAATCACAGCAAATGTTGCTACTTTAGATACACTTTATGGAGGTTTAAAACCAGATAGAAAAGGTGGTGGACATCAAACAAATTCTTTACGTGTCATAGATAAAAATAAAAATGAATACGTTTTAAGAGGTGTCAAAAAAAGCGCTACCCGATTTTTTCAAGCAACACTTTTTAATGATCAATATGTAGAAGAAAGTTTAAAAGAGACTTATATTGAATCTTTTTTAATGGATTTTTATACAACTGCTCATCCATTTACACCTTTTATTATTAATGATTTAGCTGCAGATATAGATTTATATCATACCAATCCAAAACTTTTATATATTCCAAAACATGATGCATTAGGAAAATTCAACTCCAACTTTGGTGACAAATTGTATATGTTTGAAGAACGTCCTTCTGATAGTCAGGTAGATAAATGGTTTTTTGGAAATCCGGATGATATTATTGGAACAGATGATTTATTTAAAAAACTTAGAAAAGATGAAAAGTATAAGGTGGATGAAAAAATGTTTATTAGAGCCAGACTTTTTGACAACTTATTAGGTGATTGGGATAGACATGCCGATCAGTGGAAATGGTCTGAGTTTAAAAGAGGTGATCAAGATGTAGTTTATAGACCAATTCCTAAAGATAGAGATCAAGCTTTTCCAAAATATGGTGGTGCTTTGTTAAGTATTCTTTTAAATTTACCTGAATTTAAAAATATGCAATCTTATGGAGCTGAAATCAAAAATTTAAAATACTTAAATAATTCAGGTTATCCTGTTGATATTGCCTTATTACAAGAAAATAAAGAAGAAGATTGGATTGAACAAGCTAAATATATTCAAGCAAATTTAACTGATGAAGATATTGATAGAGCTTTTTCAAAATTGCCAAAAGAAGTTATTGATGAAACAAGTGATAAAATCAAAAGTAATTTAAAAACGAGAAGAGATAAATTGTTGGATTATGCAAAGGAATATCATAAAATTCTTGAAAGAAGAGCTATTATTGTTGGTACTGATAAAAAAGAAGATTTCTACATCAAGAAATTAAATAAAAATGAAATTGAAGTTACACAAATTAGAAATAAAAAAGATGGTGTAGAACAATTTATATCTAAAAGAAAATTTAATGCTAAAGACACTAAAGAAGTTTGGATTTATGGTTTAGATGATGATGATAAATTTGTGGTTGAAGGTGATTATAAATCTAAAATTAAAATCAGAATTATTGGTGGTCAAAACAATGATTCATACAAAGTTGAAAATGGAAACAATGTCAAAATATATGATTATAAATCAAAGAAAAACGAATTTGATATTGATGGAAAAACAACCAAACGATTAAGTGATGATTATGAAATGAATGTGTATACTTCTAAAAAAGCCAAACATAACACCTATTCAATTTTACCAGGTGGTGGTTTTAATCCTGATGATGGAGTAAAATTAGGATTTGTTTATAATTATTTTGATTATGGTTTTAGACAAAATCCTTATACTAGTAAACACACTATTGCACCAAACTATTTCTTTGCAACAAATGGTTTTGAGGTAAGGTATAATGGTCATTTTCCAAAATTATTGGGTCAATATGATTTTGAAATAAACTCAAGAGTAACTTCACCAAACTTTGCTATCAATTACTTTGGTTATGGAAATGAATCCGTTTACAATGATAAAGAACAAGATATAGATTTTGATGTCAATCGAGTGAAGTTGAAAATGTTTAATTTTTATCCGTCTATAAAAAAAGTAGGTCGATTGGGTAGTGAATTAAAATTCCAATTGGGTTTTGAAAATATTGAAGTTGATAATACACCAGATAGATTTGTCACAACAAGTAATACAATTGACAAAAGACTTTTTGAGGACCAACAATTTGCCAGTACAGCTTTGAGTTATGGTTATGAAAATTATGATATTGTTTCATTACCAACCTTAGGAATGGGATTTCTAATGTCTGGAGAATGGAAAACTAGTTTAAATGTGGAAAATAAAAACTTCTTTACACTTGAGGCTAAATTTAATTTTTCGCATAAAATTACTACCAATGGAAACTTAGTTTACGAAACTCTTTTTAGAGGAAAAATGATAACTAACGATAATTTTGATTTTTATCATGGAGCATCAATAGGTGGAAATAATGGTTTGAGAGCTTTTAGAAATGAACGCTTTTTAGGAAGAAAATCGTTTTACCAAACTTCAGATGTTAGGTTAACACTTGGAACTATAAAGAGAAGTTTAATTCCTATGAAATATGGAGTTATTGCAGGTTTTGATTATGGTAGAGTTTGGTTAGATGACGATACTTCAAACCGTTGGAATACTTCTTATGGTGGAGCTTTGTGGATAAATGGAATAAATACTATTACAGCAAAATTAGGCTATTTTGCAAGTCCAATTGATAAAGGAAGAGTTTCCTTTGCAGTAGCTTTTGGATTTTAGTCTAACTTATATTTGTAAAGATTTCCTCCAACATTTTTAGTCTTTTCATCCGTAATATATAAGGTGTTATCGTCTTTGAAGGTAACACCTTCTCTTTGTGTGTAACTGTTAAATTTAATTTCTTTTACTTTTCCATTTGTAAAATCACTGTTTGAATAATTGGTAAAAATCCACATTCTTTTATTACTAATTAATGCCATTTTATTTCCATCAGGACTAATAGCAGCATCTGTAATGGCACAAGAATTAAAACTATCGCAGGTTACATATTTTTTAAGAAGTTTTGCTGTTTGATTTCCTGCTTTGTTTTCTAATTTATAAATATGAGAAGTTCCATCAAAACCTTTACTTCTGTTTTTGGTAAACAAATAAAAATTGTCATCATGTAATATAAAAGATTCACAATCATATAATAAAAAATGTTTTTTAGGTGGAAATTCATCTTGGTCTTCGTAATTAAAATTTACAGTATATTCTATATTGACTTTGTCTTTTTCTAAATTTTCATTTGAAATTTTATAGATGGCTAAATTTTTTCTGTTATTATCATTGTTACCAAAATCTCCAATATATAAGTTACCATCTTCATCGCTAGTAATAGCTTCCCAATCATGATTTTTTACTGAATTTATTTCAATTGATTTTAATAGTTCTCCTTCAAGACTCAATTTGTGAATTTTTTCTGAATTTCCATTATCTTGAATCACCCAAATAGCATCATCAAGATAAGTCATACCCGAAACTTCTTTTAAAGATTTAGGTAGTTTAAAAGTATCAGTTTCACTTACATTTTTAACGTTGTCTTTGCAAGAGTTGAATAATAAAATAAATAATAGGTAGCTTATAAACATGATATTTTTTTTCATAAATTTTAAAAATGAGGTTATAATGTAAATTTACAAATCATTTTATTAAATCTGTAAGAACACATTAGAATAAAATCTTAAAAAAAGCACATTCTAAGTAAGTTTAGTGAGCGTTTTTTTAGTAGAAAGAATTATTTATTTTCTTTCCTTTTTTGTTTTCGTATTCTTTTCCAAATCTTCAATCTATATTTTGCTTTATTGCTAAAATATTTTTCTTCAGCCTGTCCTAAAACAAAACCAATTGCCTTAAATTTTACTGAATGATCAAAAATTACTTTTAAAGAAGCTGTAATGGGAAGTGCTAAAATCATTCCAGGAATTCCCCATAACATGGAAAATAATATAATTACCAATATAGAAACAAATGAATTTAGTGAAACTTTTGAACCCGTAATTTTTGGTGTAATAAAATTACCTTCGATGAATTGTATAAAACCAAAAATAGCAATAACTCCAAAAGAATACCAATAAGAATCTTTAGTAGCTAATGCAATTAATGCTGGTAGAAGAGAACCTATAATAATTCCGATATAAGGAACTAATAAAAGCAAGGCACATAAAAATCCAAAGAAAAAAGGATAATCAATTCCAAGAGCTAATAAACCAATACTGTTTAAAACTCCAACAATAAACATGACACTTACTAAACCAACTAAATAATTTTGTTGTACATCGTATAATTGATCTAAAATCAATCTCATGTTTTTTCGATCACTTACTTTAGAAGTAGCTTTGTATAAAAAACTAATTAAAAAACTTCTATAAAGTAAAAAGAAAAACATATATAATGGAGTCAACACAAAGTCACTTAATATAGCTCCTGAACGAGTTACAAAATCAACAATTTTATTGGAATTTCTCTTAACAATTTCTTTTACTTCAATGGAATCTCCGCCAACAATATCTTTGCTTTCAATTCCGGTAGAGTTTTCTGTTTCTTTGATTAAAATATTGGTTTTTTCTAAAATCTTGTCATAATACATATCACTTTTATCCATGATATCTTGAAACTGTATTCCAATCAAAACAAAAATTAAAAAGATAATGGAGGTAAATACTAATATGGCAATCAATATGGAAACAATTCTATTGAAACACAATCTAGTTTCAAAGTATTTTACAATTGGATAAACCAAAACACTTAATAGAATTGCAAAAAATATGGGAATTAAAAAATCTTGTGTAACATAAGCCAAGAATACAATTAAGATAAAAGCAAATAAATCATGTACAATATGAGTTTTATTTTTAGTTGTATTCATGGGTTTTGTATTTGTAAAAAACTGTCTATAAATATATTAATAACTATGTAAGATACCAATAAATCAATAGACAGTTTAAATTAATTTGTGAAGTTGATTATAATTCTGCAATCATTTTTTTTACTTCATCTTTCGTTTTTCCAACTTTTTGTTGAATTCTTCCGTAAAATTCATCTTCTTTTCCTTCTTCAAAAAGCAAATCATCATCAGTTAAATCTGCAAATTTTTGTTTCATTTTTCCTTTAAACTCGTTCCAGTTTCCTTTGATTTCTGTTGTGTTCATAACGTTTTTTTTATTTGAATTAATAATTATTTTTGATCTTTATATCTTCTCAAAATCCATGCTTGTTCTTCATGTTTTTGAATGATTCCAGTTAAAAAGTCAGCTGTTCCAAAATCATCAGTTTCTTCTGTTTCTTTAATAAAATCTCTTATAGAACTAATTAATTTTTGGTAATCTGAAAGTAACTCATCAACCATTGCATCTTTTTCTTCATATTTAGTGCATTCCTTTAATAGAGAATGGTCATTAAATTCTTTCATGGTTCCTATTGCTTTCTCACCTAGTTTGCCAATTCTTTCAGCAACTTCATCTATGATAAGTTCCAATTCATTATACTGAGCTTCAAAAAGTTTATGCATTTCCATAAAACTGTTTCCAGCTACATTCCAGTGAAATTTTCTTGTTTTAACATATAAAACCATTTCACTAGCTAAAACTGTCGTCAAGTTTTTAATATTGGCTTTCATTTCTTTTTGAGGTATTCCTAATTTAGTATCCATTTTTTATATGTTTTTTATTAGTTGTTATTTGTTTTACAAAGATATGATGGCTATTTTCTAATTGTCTTACAGAATTTTTAATGAATCTTATATAATTATAATTGCTTAAGAATTTATAAAACTTATTTCCTTTAATGACATCTTTAACATATTAATTTTTTCAATATCAATCCATTCTAAAAAAGAAAAATCTGCTGGAATTATCATGTTTTTAAACTCAATAGCAAATGATAACAAGAACATTTCAAAATAATTTACTTGTTTGGCATTAATCAATAAATCACTTGTGAATGTAGAAACCATTAAATTGAATCCACATAAAGCTATTTTCTGAAGTATCGTTATCTCATTCATAATCTTGTTATTTATTTTACAAATTTATAGCTAGGTGCATCAAAACTATTTACAGAATTTTAATAGATATTTATAGAATGTATATTTTAAACAATTAAACTTTGTAAATTTGCAATCACAACAAACTACAAATGACTACAAAACAACTACTTGAACAAATTCAATTAAAAAAATCATTTCTATGCATAGGTTTAGATGTTGATTTAAATAAAATTCCAAAGCATTTATTAGAACTAGAAGACCCAATTTTTGAATTCAATAAAAATATAATTGATGCAACCCATGATTTGTGCGTTTCATATAAACCAAATACTGCTTTTTACGAAGCTTACGGAATCAAAGGTTGGCAATCACTTCAAAAAACTATAGAATATATCAACAAAAACTATCCTGAAATTTTCACCATTGCTGATGCAAAACGTGGAGATATTGGAAACACTTCTTCCATGTATGCCAAAGCTTTTTTTGAAGATTTAAATTTTGATTCAGTTACTGTTGCTCCTTATATGGGTAAAGATTCTGTTGAACCTTTTTTAGCATTTGAAAATAAGCATACTATTATGTTGGCTTTAACTTCAAATGAAGGAGCTTTTGATTTTCAAACTAAAAATGTAGAAGGGAAAGAGTTATACAAAACGGTTTTAGAAACTTCTAAAGGTTGGAAAAATTCAGAAAATTTAATGTATGTTGTGGGTGCAACCAAAGCAGAATATTTTACTGAAATCAGAAAAATTGTTCCAAAAAGTTTTCTTTTAGTTCCTGGAGTTGGAGCACAAGGAGGAAGCTTATCAGAAGTTTGTAAATATGGCATGAACGATGAGGTTGGATTATTAATCAACTCGTCTCGTGGAATTATTTATGCTTCAAGCCAAGAAGATTTTGCACAAAAGGCTAGGGAAGAAGCTTTGAAATTACAACAAGAAATGGAATCAATTTTAAATAATAGATAATATGACAAAAAGAGATTTTTTTAGAATAGTTATTAAATTGATTGCATTGAATTCTATTATTGCCAGTTTTTTAGCTGTTGCTTCACAATTTTTAAATTTACATCTTGATTCTAATTTCTTACTGAATATATTAGGAATAGGAGTCTTGAGCATAATATTTCTGACTCTTTTTATTTATCTAATAATAACTTTTACAGATCAAATTATTGATTTTTTTAAATTGGATAAAGGATTTGATAATGATAAAGTTGAAATTAATTCATTTTCAAATGTTTTAATTATTAAATTGATTATCATATTTATTGGAGGAACTTTAATTTCTCAAAATTTTGCGCAATTATTTGTTGACATTATAAATATTTTTAAATTTCAAGCTTATGGGAATTTAATTTTAGATAAAAAACCCGAAATGTATTGGGTTCATGTAAGGATTGTAGCAATTATTTTTGGTATAATATTGCTTTCTAATACTCATAAAATAGCTAAGTATTTGGATAAGAAATAATTTAATATTTAACTATTTTTTTTACAACCCAAAAACCTTCATTATTATAAATTCTCAAGAAATAAATTCCTTGACTCAAATTAGATACGTTAATAGTGTTGTTTGGATTAAATGTTGCTATTTTTTGTCCTTTAACATCATATAATTCAATAGAAATTAATGTTTCATTGGATGCAACAGTAATTTCATTTTGTGCAGGATTTGGATAAACTTGAACTGAATTTTCAGAAAAACCAGTAATGCTTAAAGCATTTGTAGCCATTATTCCAATACTTGGATTCAAATAATTACCACTTCCAGTTGTTTCTAATTTAATAGCTTTAACTAAATAGTATCTAATCACAGTAGTTAAGTCACCATCTGTGAAAGATAAATCCGTGATTGGAGCACTCGTTAATCGAACAAAAGGACCATTTTCTGAATAACTTCTATATACATGATATCCAATAATATTAGAGTCTGTTGAAGCATTCCAAGTAATTAAATGACCATTGTTCAAACCAACTTGAACATTTGTTGGCGGAATAACTTGATTTAATCGCAAAGTTGGATCACCATGATATTGCAAATGTGTTCTTCCCCAAAACTCCCAAGTATCATAATCTTGTTCGGGTTTTTGGTATAAATTATTAGTTTGGTTGTGGTCCATTATTCGTTTGATGCTCCAACCCATAGTTTCACCCATGCCAGTTTGATGAAATAAATTTACTGCTGAAGTTGTGTATAGTATTCCCAAACATTTGGTAGGTTTTGAAAGTAAATTTCTGATATGACCAACTCCCCAAGAGTTCTGAGCATCATCCCAATAACCCCAATAGCTTTGGTCTGAACTGAAAATTGTAGCATTCATGCCATTGTCATCCCAAGCCACAGGATGAGGAATTTCAACATTTTGCATAAATACTTGATAAGGACCAGTTTGATTTACCCATAAAGGGAAAATAGTTGTACCAGAATATTGATACACATTATTTACTCCAGAAAGTGGAATCAAACTTCTGTAAGAACCATCATTAGAATTGTCATATCCAAAATTAAAAGCAGTTTTGTTTCCCATATCATGTCCTGAAGCTACCATTCTGTAATTGTGTAAACGATTCAAATAGCTTTGTAAAAGTTGTAATTCGGTTTGAGAACTTCCACCAATATCGGCAAAATCTACTCTGCCAAATGCCATTTCTAATTCACTCGGAATAAAATCTTGATCCCATTTTAAATCACCTGGTAAGTTGATAGCTTTTGAGTCAATAGTTCCTGGATTGTATGTTGCGACATCAGTAAAAACACCATCAATATCCGCATAATAGCAATCTGCTCCACGAGCACCTTTGTTCTCATCATGACCATCTGGTGCAAAAGCTCCTTGCCCAGAACGAGGAACAGGAATATGGCCTAATAAAAATAAATGTTTAGGTTTGTCATTGGTTGGTGCATTATTGTAAATTGTAGTAATTTGATTTTTAATGGTTATGATTTCTGGTTCTGTTTCCCAAGTTGTGGCTCTGTTGACATATAATTCTTCTACAAACCAACCTTCGTATGTTAAATCTTTTTTCAACTGAGCAATTTCAGTTGCCAAGCTAGTTATAAACGAATTGTCTATGACTAAAATCATTCTTCCTTTGTAATCAGTTTGGTCATATCTTATACAAGCAGTTACATAACCTGTTGCGGTTTGAGTTCCTGTGTTTCTTGAAATTTGATATTCATAAGCACTTCCTAAAGTAACATTTGTATCTGTCCAAGAAGTTGTAGTTGCTGGAATATTAGAAGCAACGGTTACCCAATCCATATTTTGGCTGTTGATAGGACGTCTTTTGATGGAATAATTCTGTGAAGTATTTTGAGCACTATCATGTAAATTAATAATAACGCTAGCTGGATTTTCTGTTACACTTGCAGAAACCAAACACACACGTTGTCCAGTGGTGTTAAAATTATAATTAAAATTAATTTGTCCGTATATTTGACTAATCAATAAACAAGTTAGAAAAGTAATTTTAGCTTTCATCTAAAGAATTTTCTACGAAAATAAGAATTAAAACCTTGAATACAAATTATTTAATATACGCTAAAGGAAAAATAATTGACTACACATTTACTAATGTACCACAACGAATAGTTTCACTTGTTCCATCACAAACAGAATTATTATATGACTTAGGTTTGGAAGATGCGATTGTTGGCATTACAAAATTCTGCGTGCATCCTATTCATTTTAAAAGAACAAAGAAAATAGTTGGCGGAACAAAAAACGTTCATTTTGAAAAAGTAAAAGAATTAAATCCTGATGTAATTATTGCCAACAAAGAAGAAAATACAAAAGAAATCGTTGAAGAGTTAAGCCAAATTTGTCCAGTCATTGTTACAGATATTTGCTCAATAGAAGATAATTTGCAAATGATTTTAGACTTTGGAAAGTTATTTGGTAAAAGAACGGAAGCTCAAAAATGGCATGATAAAATCAATTTTGCGTATCAAGATTTTCAAAATTTTATCAAAGACAAGCCTTCTAAAAAAGTGGCTTATTTTATTTGGAAAAATCCATATATGACTGCCGGAAAAGATACCTTTATCAATACACTTTTGGAAGCAAATCATTTTAAAAATATATACAAAGAAAAAGGAAGATATCCAGAAGTTGAATTGAAAAAGATGCGATTAGAAGGTGATCCAGATTTGGTGTTTTTATCCTCAGAACCTTATCCTTTTAAAGATGAAGATGCTTTTGAAATTGGACGATTTACACACCATGCTAAAACAGTTTTTGTAGATGGAGAAATGTTTTCTTGGTATGGAACACGAATTTTAAAAGCTTTTGATTATTTTAAAATTTTGCAAACTAAACTATAAAAAAAAATGTCGTACAACTAAGTACAACATTCTTTTTTACTAACTAACTCAACCAAACTTTTATGTTATTTATTAACGGTACAAATGTCGTTAAAATATTTTTGGCTAATGTTAACTATTTGTTATTTATATGTTATTGATTATTAAAATTTTAGAAACTTTTTAATCTTGTAATGCAAATACTTTTTTCAATAAATCTGATGTTCTTGAACTAAGGTTTGTTCTAATGTTTTGTTCCTCAACAGCAATCATTTTAAAAACTCCTTCCATAGCTTTGTTTGTTGTGTAATCTGTCAAATCTGGATTTACTTTAGTTACAAAAGGAACACTGTTGTATTTAGTAATTATGTTTGTCCAAACTTTATCAGCTCCAACTTTAGCAAACGAATTTTTAATAACTGGATTAAATTTAGCATATAAAGCATTAGAAGTTGAAGTCTCTAAATAGGTTGTAGCAGCTGTATTATTTCCCATTAAAATATTTTTTGCATCTGTGAAAGTCATGTTTTTAACAGCACTAACAAATATTGGAGTAGCTTCTTTCACAGCATCTTCAGCAGCTCTGTTTAAAACTTTTAAACCTTCATCAGCTAAACTAGAAAGTCCAATTTGTCTCAATTTTGTATCAACTACTTGTAATTCTTGAGGCAATAAAATTTTAACAGCTTCATTTTTAAAAAAACCATCTGTTGCTGTTAATTTTGAAACTTGTTTATCTATTCCATTGTCTAAAGCTTCTTTTAAACCATTAGCAATATCTAATTGACTAATTCCTGTACCTTGTGGTAATTGATCAACAACTTGTTGTAATTCTGCACAACCTGAGAAAGTAGTTGCTGCTAATAAAATTAAAATTATTTTTTTCATGATATGTTTTTTATTGAAAAATTATTTACAAATATAGTGCCTCAATTTAGAATTCAAATTTTAAAACATTTAAATCGTATAAAATTTAATTAATTCGTAAATTGCACCCTTTAAAATTGATAATTATTTAAAATGGAACCACAGTTACCTTATACACCTAAAAATAAAGTAAGAATCGTTACAGCTGCCTCACTTTTTGATGGACACGATGCTGCAATCAATATCATGAGAAGAATTATTCAATCAACCGGTTGCGAAGTAATTCATTTGGGTCATGATAGAAGTGTAGATGAAGTTGTAAATACAGCGATTCAAGAAGATGCGAATGCTATTGCCATGACATCTTATCAAGGTGGACATACAGAATATTTAAAATATATGTATGATTTACTAAAAGAAAAAGGTGCTGGACATATTAAAATATTTGCAGGTGGTGGTGGAGTTATTCTACCAACAGAAATTGAAGAATTACATGCTTACGGAATAGAAAAAATATATTCTCCAGACGATGGTCGTGCTATGGGATTACAAGGAATGATTAACGATTTAGTAAAACGTTCTGATTTTCCGATTGGTGATAAATTAAATGGTGAAATCAATCATTTAGAAGAAAAAGTACCAACAGCCATTGCAAGAGTAATTTCTGCTGCAGAAAATTTTCCTGAAATTGCAAAGGAAACTATGGATGCCATTCACAAAAAGAATGAAACTTCAAAAACACCTGTTTTAGGAATTACAGGAACTGGTGGTGCAGGAAAATCTTCTTTGGTGGATGAATTAGTTAGAAGATTTTTAATCGATTTTCCTGAAAAAACAATCGGATTAATTTCGGTTGACCCATCAAAAAGAAAAACTGGAGGAGCACTTTTAGGAGATAGAATTCGTATGAATGCAATTAATAATCCTAGAGTTTATATGCGTTCTTTGGCAACTCGTCAATCAAATTTGGCGTTGTCAAAATATGTAAATGAAGCTATCCAAGTATTGAAGGCTGCAAAATATGATTTAATCATTCTTGAAACTTCTGGAATTGGTCAGTCAGATACAGAAATCATGGATCATTCGGATGTTTCTTTATATGTAATGACACCGGAATTTGGAGCGGCAACACAATTAGAGAAAATCGATATGTTGGATTTTGCGGATTTGGTAGCATTAAACAAATTTGATAAACGTGGAGCATTAGATGCAATTCGCGATGTGAAAAAACAATACCAACGCAATCATAACCTTTGGGATGTAAATCCAGATGAAATGCCAGTTTTTGGTACAATTGCTTCTCAATTCAACGATCCTGGAATGAACACTCTATATAAATCAATCATGGATAAAATGGTAGAAAAAACAGGTGTTGATTTGAATTCTACTTTCGAAATTACACGTGAAATGAGTGAGAAAATTTTCGTAATTCCACCTCACAGAACACGTTATTTATCGGAAATTGCAGAAAACAACAGAAAATATGATGAGATTGCTTTAACACAAGTTGAAGTGGCTCAAAAATTATACGGAATTTTCAAAACGATTGAATCCGTAAACGGAAATCTTCCTCAAATTGATAAAACTGGAATCGTAGCAGATTCATTAAATAGAACAGAAGAAAATAAAGTATTTTTAGAATTGTTAATTCAACAATTTGATAAAATTAAAATGGACTTAGATGCCTACAATTGGGAAGTGATTCTTACTTGGGATGAAAAAGTTCAAAAATATAAAAACGAATTTTACACTTTTAAAGTTCGTGATAAAGAAATCAAAATTGCAACGCATACAGAATCGTTATCGCATTCTCAAATTCCAAAAGTTTCGTTACCAAAATACAAAGCTTGGGGTGATATCTTAAAATGGAATTTACAAGAAAATGTACCTGGAGAATTTCCATTTGCATCAGGATTATATCCATTTAAGCGTGAAGGAGAAGATCCAAGTAGAATGTTCGCTGGTGAAGGTGGACCAGAAAGAACCAACAAACGTTTTCATTACGTGAGTCAAGGAATGCCAGCAAAGCGTTTGTCCACAGCTTTTGATAGTGTAACATTATACGGAAATGATCCAGATTTGCGTCCAGATATTTATGGAAAAATTGGAAATGCTGGAGTTTCTATTTGTTGTTTAGATGATGCTAAAAAATTGTATTCGGGTTTCGATTTGAGTCATGCTTTAACTTCGGTTTCTATGACAATTAATGGACCAGCACCAATGTTGTTAGGATTCTTTATGAATGCAGCTATTGATCAAAACTGTGAAAAATACATCAAAGAAAATGGTTTGGTGGATGAAGTAGAAGCTAAAATTACTGAAATCTACAAGAAAAAAGGAACCAAAAGACCTCAATACCAAGGAAAATTACCAGAAGGAAATAATGGTTTAGGTTTAATGCTGTTAGGTGTTACAGGTGATCAAGTATTGCCAATTGACGTTTATAACGATATAAAAATTAAGACCTTATCGCAAGTTCGTGGAACGGTTCAAGCTGATATTTTAAAAGAAGATCAAGCACAAAATACTTGTATTTTCTCTACAGAATTTGCTTTACGTTTAATGGGAGATGTGCAAGAATATTTCATCAAGCAAAACGTTCGTAATTTCTATTCGGTTTCGATTTCAGGATATCATATTGCAGAAGCTGGAGCGAATCCTATTACACAGTTAGCTTTCACGCTTTCAAATGGTTTCACTTATGTGGAATATTATTTAAGTCGTGGAATGAACATCAATGATTTTGGACCTAATTTATCATTCTTCTTCTCCAACGGAATCGATCCAGAATATGCTGTGATTGGTCGAGTAGCAAGAAAAATTTGGGCAAAAGCCTTAAAAAATAAATATGGTGCTAACGAAAGAGCACAAATGTTGAAATACCACATTCAAACTTCTGGACGTTCATTACATGCTCAAGAAATTGATTTTAATGATATTCGTACGACTTTACAAGCTTTATATGCGATTTACGACAACTGTAATTCATTGCATACCAATGCTTACGATGAAGCAATTACAACTCCAACCGAAGAATCAGTTCGAAGAGCCATGGCAATTCAGTTGATTATTAATAAAGAATTAGGTTTAGCTAAAAATGAAAACCCAATTCAAGGTTCGTTCATTATTGAAGAATTAACCGATTTAGTTGAAGAAGCTGTTTTAACGGAGTTTGACAGAATCACAGAAAGAGGAGGAGTTCTTGGAGCTATGGAAACCATGTACCAAAGAAGCAAAATCCAAGAAGAATCCATGTATTACGAAATGTTGAAACACACAGGAGAATTTCCAATTATTGGTGTGAATACATTTTTGAGTTCAAAAGGTTCTCCAACGGTCATTCCAGCTGAGGTGATTCGTGCAACGGAAGAAGAAAAACAATATCAAATTGATATGTTGAATCAATTACATACAACTTACGAAGATAGAGTAGCTGAGCAATTACAAAAGTTACAAAATGCTGCCATTAAAAACGAAAATATGTTTGAGTTGTTAATGGAAGCGACAAAAGTTTGTTCGTTAGGTCAAATAACAAATGGTTTATTTGAAGTTGGTGGGCAATATAGAAGGAATATGTAATTTTTTTAAGTATAATAAAAAAAGGTCAAACAGATTTTGTTTGACCTTTTTACTTTTATACTATAATTTTATAAAGCTGGTTCGTGTTTACCTTCTTTAATTTCTTCAATCATTTTTTTATTGAAAGCTGGTAAATCATCAGGATTTCTACTAGTAACTAATCCTTTATCAACTACAACTTCTTTATCGTGCCATTCTGCACCAGCATTGATTAAATCCTCTTTAATTGATGGATACGAGGTCATTTTTCTTCCTTTTACAACTTCTGCATTAATTAATGTTTGTGGTCCATGGCAAATAGCTGCAACAGGTTTTCCCTTTTCAAAGAAATCTTTTACAAATTTTAAAGCATGTTGATTTGTTCTCAAGCTATCTGGATTAATTACTCCACCAGGTAATAGTAAAGCATTATAATCTGAAGGATTTGCGTCAACTATCTTTTTATCAACCTCATATGATTTTCCCCAATCAGTTGTAGCCCAAGCTTTAATACTTCCAGATTCTGGACTAATTATTTCTGTTTGCCAACCTTCTTTTTCTAAAGCTTCTTTAGGTGACGTTAATTCAATTTCTTCAAATCCATTGGTAGCTAAAATTGCTATTTTCTTTTTCATAATTAAGTATTTTAAATTAGTATTAATTTTATTATCACAAATTTAAGTAAGTATTGGTTTGTAATATTTATATCATTTTTAACGATTTTTACATTATATCAATAAAAAAATAGCCATTCATTTTTTTTGAAAGGCTATTCTTTAAATAGTACTATTTTATTTCTTATTCAACGAATAAATTCCCCCACCAAAAAGAACGACAGCTAGTCCAATATATAGGAAACCTTGTTCTTTTCCTGATTCATTTGAAGCATCTATTTCTAATCCTAGTACTTCAACTTCTTTGCTATTGTTAGAGACTTTATTAATTCCTAAGTAACCAATATATAGTGCTCCAATAATTAAAACAGCCCCAAGTATTTTTCCGATTTTCATAATGTAAGGTTTTAAAGTTATTTTGTAAAATTACCTTAAAGCACTTCTTACTGTGTTACAATGTCTTTATTGTTTTTTATAGAATTTCCATACCTAATAAAAAAGGCCTTTCTTTCGAAAGACCTTTAAGGTTAATCAGAATTAATAACAACTTACTTAATAATGATCTTCTCAACCAAACCATCTTTAGTTTTAAGAAGATAAATTCCTTTTGGGTAATTCATTTCTAAACTTGATATATTTTCTTTTTCCGTAACTTTTCTTCCTGAAA
The DNA here is from genome assembly GCF_042652765.1 of Flavobacterium ponti. Classification (NCBI taxonomy): domain Bacteria; kingdom Pseudomonadati; phylum Bacteroidota; class Flavobacteriia; order Flavobacteriales; family Flavobacteriaceae; genus Flavobacterium; species Flavobacterium ponti. The sequence continues at coordinate 294,446 of NZ_JBHSGW010000027.1, read as the reverse complement.
TGTCAAAAAGACTTACAGAAACTTCTCTGTTAAAATAAACCATTCCATCTTTTACAGGATTTGGATAAACCACAAACGCGTTAGTCGATGCAGTGAAATTATCATTCGTTAAAACATCATTTGTAATTTCATAAATACTTAATGTAGCACTAACTTCATTTGCCATAACTACTAAACCTTTTGCTAATGAATTATCAGCAGGAGCAATATAAATAATTCCTTCTGGAGCCAAATCTCCACCAACTGTTGGTATGGTTCTGCTGTTTTTATAAGAAACAAAAGTGGGAGCAGAAGGATTTGTGATGTCATAAGTCATTAATCCACCAGTTCTTTCTAAAGTTATAAATGCATATGTAGCACCATTAATTGTTGCTACAGTAATTCCTTCTGGTTCTGGACCTTTGTTGTCACTTCTGTTTTTTAAATTATTATTGTCATTACTTGCATTGAATAATGCTCCGTAGATTGGATCGTTTGCTGTAATTTTTTCAAAATCATCACCACTATCATAAACAATTTGTCCAGTTGTTGCATTCCAAATACTGAATGAACGTGCTCCAAATACATGAATTTCATCAAAATCGCCATCATTATCAATATCACCTGTTGCATTTGTAACTGTTAATCTTCCTAAATTACCATTCTTTTTAAGTAAATCTGCATTAGGGAAAACAGTTGGGTCTAAAGTATAAGCACTACTTCCCACGCGAACTTCTTCAGCCAATCCATTATAATCTCTTGCATCTCCTTCGTTAGCAGTTACTAAATAAGTTGTTCCTCCAACAGTATAATGTGCCATTGCATCTGGCATATACATTCCTTTAATTGGCCAATTGCCCATAAAAATTTCTCCAAATTGATCTGAAGTATCTAAAGTATTTCCAGCAATTGAATGGTCTTTTAATCCTAAAGAAGTAATTGCAGTTATTTGGTTTGTAGTTAAATTAATGGTTGCAATCGCATTGTTTTCTTGTAAGGTTACCCAAGCAGTCAAGCCATTATCAGCTACTGTAATATATTCTGGTTCCAAATCTTTAGAAACGGTAGCATTCACTCCAAATATACGAACACCACTCGCTCTTAAAGTAGCTAATTGACTGTCAAAAGCATTGAAATTTAAATTAGTAACATCTGATTGTTGTACATTATTAAATCCACCACTAACATTTATAATTGAAATACTACCTTCAGGATCAATGGTATAATCATCATTTGGCTGTCCTTCATTTGCTGTCAAAACTTTTGTTCCATCAGGTGTAAAAGTTATCATGTCAGGCAAAACTCCAGCTTCAACCACAGAACCAATTGTTCCATTTGTATCCATGAAAACTACTTTACCGTTTCCGAAATTTGCTCCTTCAACAGTTGCTGCAACAATTCCGTTTTTGAAGGCAATACTTGTTCCACCAATTCCATAAGATGATAAATCAACGGACATGATTGGTGTAATAGCTGCTGGATTTGCAAAATTTAAAATTTCAACTTTTGAAGCTGTAGAATTCATTACAAATAACCTTTGTGTTGTTGGATCATGAGCTACAATTTCAGAAGAACCTGTTGGGTCAACCAAATAACTACTTAAATAATTTATATTTAAAGCGTTTGAAGCTGTTGGAACGTTAACTTCATCGTCTAAGATGTAAACAATATTTTGAGTAATTCCAGTTATGTTTGCACCTGTTGGATTTGAAAGTTGCAATACAAAGTATTTATCTCCATTTGCCACAGCATCATTATTCAAAGTAATTGAAATAACTTGTGAAGTGGTATTTGCTGGAAAACTTACTGTTTGATTCGTAAACGTATATTCTGTTCCATTTGTTGCTGTTCCTGAATTAGTAAGAATTGCAACATCAACAGTTACAATTGAAGCTGAAGCATTTGAAAGGTTTACTGTAACAGAAGCTGTTCCATCATTTTCATTTACAATCGTAGTTTCTGATACCATTGAAATTGAAAAAGTGTTAGAGTTAAAAGCTGTGCTGTTAAAAGGTAAGTCCGGAATTGTTCCATTAGCACTATCATCAGATGAAGTATCTTCTACTTGCCAGTTTGCAGCATTATTTAATTGTGATAAATATCCGTTTGCATCTAAACCAGTTCTTGGACCATTATAGTTTGCTATATCTGTTCCTTCTGGTAAAAGAATAGCTGTAGAACCAATTGTTAAACCTGAATTTGTTAAATCTCCAAAACCTGTTGATGAATTAGAAATAGCAGCTAACATAATGGAAACAGTTCTAGGAGAAGTTCCTAAAAAAGCAAACATTGCATCACTTGAAGATGAAAGTCCACCAGCATTATTAACTGTGATAGTTCCAATTGAAGGAGTAATTGTAGCACTAATATTATTGATTGAGATAACAGTTCCAGCTGGAATAAGAGTTGAACCCGAATTCCAAGTAAAATCTCCTTCGTCAGTTCCAAAACTTGCCCCATTCCATTCAGAATCACAAAAAATAATAGTTGAGTTCGCAGGAATATCTTTAAAAGTAACAAAGGCAATATCGTCATCGCCATCTGCATTAAAACCTACAAACGCAATATCTCCAGCTGTAGTAAGCTGAGCTTGCATAAAATAAGTTAGTAAAAATAAAAGTAGAGTAAATTTAATTTTCATAAGATAAGTTTATAGTTGTTTGTGCAAACTTACCTTATAGATGAGGTTTGTATGGTTACCTCAAAATCATCAATTTATTTTTAAAACATTATTAAAATGTAACTTAAAAATTAAGAAGTAAATATAGTGTAAAATATAGATCAAGTATTCTTTTCTTCGTTGAACTTTCGTACAATTGCTTTTAGTTTTTCAGCACGAGCAGCTTTTTTAGCTTTTGCTTTATCTTGTTCTTTATGTAATTTATCGTTATGTTTTTTGATGTTCCTCTCGTTATTTCTTCCCATAATTATAAGTTTAAAGTATTTTTCTTGTCTAATTTTAAATAACCTATATGTTTCTTGTCTTCTGTTGTAGTTTTAGTTTTTGTAATTTTTAATTGGTATTTTAATTTGAATTCATTCGATAAAATATCATCCACTCTATAAATATCATCCACATCAATTCCATATTTGTCATCAATATGTGAAGCTCCAGCTCCTTCAAAACCACAATGCTTAAAAAAAGTTGTTTTCTTACTGTTTTTAATGGCTGAAGCTTTACTTTTTGCAACGGTTAAAACTTTGTAATGGTACTCTTCAAATTCATTTTCCTTGTAACCACCTAAATTTATGAAGAATAATTTTTCATTATTTTCAATGGTCTTACTTCTTTCGATAATTTCAATAGAAAAACCATCAACATAAGTCACTTTTTGCCAAGCATCGATGTGAATTTTTCCTTTAGCTTCTGGCCAAAATTGTTTCATATTTGGAATCAATTCAGCTAAAGAATTTCCTATTCCAAAAAAAACATCATGCTGTTCTGTTAGCCTTCCTTTTGGTGTACAGCCTAACATTACCATGTATAAATACAAATTATTTTTCATCTTTCAAAAGTACAAAATTTTGTTAAATAAAAAGTTTGGCACGGCAATTGAATATAGTTAAACATCATTAATCATTTAAAAAAAGATATCATGAAAAAAAATACTTTAGTTTTAGCTTTTATCGGGATGATAACACTAAATAGTTGTACAGTAAACGAAGTTGTAGAAAGAGATATAGTAGATTATGACACTATCAGTGAAGTTTTTGAAGTAACCACATCTTTTGGTCCTAATAATGATTTTAGTAGATTGGTTACATTTAATCCTCCAATTTATAATTCGGATATGGTTTTGGTATATAGATTAAGTGGATATTCAAATGGTACTGATTATTGGAAATTATTACCAGAAACATTTTACTTTGATGACGGAACCTTAGATTATAGATTTGATTATAATTTCTCAAGATATGATGTTGAGTTATACATGGAAGGGTTTGAATTGTTTAATTTATCAAGTCAAGTTACAGATAATCAAACCTTTAGAATAGTTGTTGTTCCAGCCGCATTTACTAATAGATCAGTCGTTGATTATTCAGATTATAACGCTACTATTAAAATGTTAGGTTATGAAAAATCAACAATTAAAAAGTTAGATTAAATATATATAAAAATAGTTTGTTAGTTTGGTTAGATTAGTTTGTTTGTTAAAAGAGGTTACTGGGAAGTGACCTCTTTTTTATTTTTTACTTTTGTCCTTATATAACGAATAAGCAATTCCAATTAATAATGACAAAGCAATAAAGCCTAAGGAAGCCCATTCAGGTAACTCAATATAGTCATGAGCTAACATTTTAATTCCAACAAAAGTTAAAATAGCAATTAAACTGTATTCTAAATAACTGAATTTTTCTAACATATTTGCTAAAAAGAAATACATTGACCTTAAACCAAGTATTGCAAAAATATTAGAACTAAAAACCAAGAATCCATCTGAAGTAATAGCTAATATAGCAGGAACACTATCCATTGCAAATAAAACATCCATTAATTCAATTACAATTAGTGCAACAAATAAAGGTGTTGCAAATAGGATAGTTCTTTTTCTAACAAAAAAATGCTGTCCTTCCATATGCAAGGTAATAGGCATTATTTTTCTTAAAATCTTAAATACAAATGATTTTTTAGGATTAAAAACTTCTTCATCATCATTTTTAAAAAGCATTTTAGCAGCTGTAAAAATTAAAAATAATCCAAAAACATAAATCATCCAACTGAATTTATTGATAAGCAATACTCCAAAATAAATCATTAAACCTCTAAAAACAATGGCTCCAAGAATTCCCCAAAACAAAACTCTGTGTTGGTATTTTTGAGGAATTTTAAAGGATGTAAAAATAACGGCAATTACAAAAATATTGTCCACACTTAATGAAAGTTCAATCAAGTAACCTGTTATGAACTTCATAGATGCTAAAGTAGGAGTAAGGTTAGAAGGATTTTCAATAAAGCCATTGGAATATATCCAATATATTACACCAGAAAATAAAAAAGAAAGTGTGACCCAAATTGAAGTCCATATTCCAGCTTCTTTTGAACTTATAATATGAGGGTTTTTATTGAAAACACCTAAATCTAAAGCCAAGAAAAATATAATTGCAGCAATAAAAACAATCCAAACTATCATAAAATTTATTTAAGAGCACAAATATAATTTTTTACTTTCTTAAAAACGAAACCAAGGAAATGTGTGTTTTTGAAATTTTAACCCTAAAAAAAATAGGGGTATAAATGTGTTATAATTAATTTTTGATTATATTTGCATCAAATTTAAAGGGTATAACTTCAAAATAATTAATAATTATGTCAACAATTCGTTTTAGAGCACTTGAAAAGGCTAATTCAAGAACACCAATTCACGTAGAAGAATTAGATAAAAAATCAACTATTTTTGGAAGTAATGTTTTTAATGATAAAACAATGCGTCAGTTTTTAACTTCTGAAGGTTATAAAGCTGTAAAAAGTGCTGTGCAACACGGAACTAAAATTGATAGAAAATTAGCAGATTACATTGCATTAGGAATGAAAGAATGGGCTCTTTCTAAAGGAGTTACTCACTATACACACTGGTTTCAACCTTTAACAGGTGGAACTGCAGAAAAACATGATGCTTTTTTTGAAACTTCATTTGATGGTGCAGATCCAGTAGAGAAGTTTGGTGGAGACCAATTGGTACAACAAGAGCCAGATGCTTCATCTTTTCCAAATGGTGGAATTAGAAATACTTTTGAAGCTAGAGGTTATACAGCTTGGGATCCTACATCTCCAGCATTTATTTTTGGTACTACATTATGTATTCCTACAGTTTTTGTATCTTATACAGGGGAAGCTTTGGATAACAAAGCACCTTTATTAAGAGCATTAAGTGCAATTGATGAAGCAGCTACAGAGGTAGCAAAATATTTTGATAAAAATGTAAAAAAAGTAACACCAACTCTTGGTTGGGAACAAGAATATTTTTTAGTAGATAAAGCATTAGCTAATTCTCGTCCAGATATTATGGCTACTGGTAGAACTTTATTAGGTCACACTGCTGCAAAAGGACAACAATTAGACGATCATTATTTTGGTTCTATTCCAACTCGTGTCTTAAATTATATGAGAGATTTGGAAAACGAATGTATGTTATTAGGAATTCCTGTAAAAACTAGACATAATGAAGTTGCTCCAAGTCAGTTTGAATTAGCTCCTATTTTTGAAGAAACTAACTTAGCAGTAGATCACAATTCATTATTAATGGATGTTATGCAAAAAGTTGCAGAACGTCATGAATATAAAGTATTATTCCACGAAAAACCATACAAAGGTGTTAACGGTTCTGGAAAACATAATAACTGGTCTTTAGCTACTGATACTGGGATTAACTTATTAGCTCCTGGAAAAACTCCGATGAGCAATCTTCAATTTTTAACTTTCTTTGTAAATACTATTAAAGCAGTTCATGATTATGAAGAATTATTAAGAGCAGCAATTGCATCAGCGAGTAATGATCATAGATTAGGAGCAAATGAAGCACCACCAGCAATTATATCAGTTTTTATTGGAGCTCAATTAACTAGAGTTTTAGCTGAATTAGAAGGTGTAACAAATGGGAAACTTTCACCTGAAGAAAAAACAGACTTAAAGCTAAACGTTGTTGGAAAAATTCCAGATGTTTTATTAGACAATACAGATAGAAATAGAACTTCACCATTTGCCTTTACAGGAAATAAATTTGAATTTAGAGCTGTGGGTTCAACTGCCAATTGTGCTACTTCAATGACTACTTTAAATACAATGGTTGCTAAGCAGCTTAGAGATTTCAAAAAAGAGGTTGATGCACTGATTAAGAAAAAAGATTTAAAGAAGGACGAAGCTATTTTTAATGTTTTAAGAGAATATATCAAACAAACTAAAAATATCCTTTTTGAAGGAGATGGTTACAGCGAAGCTTGGGAAAAAGAAGCAAAGAAAAGAGGGTTAAGTAATCATAAAACTACACCAAGTGCTTTGAAAGCCAAAGTTTCTAAAAAAGCAATGGACTTGTTTGAAGGGTTAGGAGTAATGAATCATGTTGAAGTTGAAGCTCGTTATGAAATTGAATTAGAAGAGTACACTAAGAAAATTCAAATTGAAGGTCGTGTTTTAGGAGATATAGCTCGTAATCATGTTATTCCAACAGCTATTAAATATCAAAATACACTAATCGAAAATGTTAGAGGTTTAAAAGAAATTTTCGGTAAAGATTTTGAAAAAATAGCGAAAGAGCAGTTAGCTATGATTAAAGAAATATCTGGACATATTGAAGGGATAAATTCAAATGTGGATAAAATGACAGAAGAGCGTAAGAAAGCTAACAACCTAACAGATATTGAAAAAATGGCTGCTGCATACTGTGATAAAGTTAAACCTTATTTTGATATTATCAGAGAGCATGCAGATAAATTAGAGTTGATGATTGACGATGAAATTTGGACTTTAACTAAATATAGAGAGTTGTTATTTGCTAAATAATAAATATACTCTTAAAATAAATTAAAAAGCCTGTTCTTTAGAAGAATAGGCTTTTTTGTTAAAAATGAGATTAAATATGTAATTAACAACTAAGTCCTATTAATTTATGTATTAAGCAGTATTTTAACGATTTTTTTGTCAATTTAATCGATATATTGGTTGATTTTTGCAAAAAAGTTTGGTGTTTAAAAAAAAAGAATTACATTTGAACTCAATGAGCGAATAATATGCTTAATACCTACTGACTATTTAAATAGTTTGAAGCATATAAAATTATATTTGTATATAATTATGTAATTGTGTATCCCTGCAAGCACAAGATATTAAATTAAGAAAAATAATTCTTTTAATTTTTAAAAGTTTTTTCAGCCCCAAATATTGAAATTGTAACCAATTAAATATTTATATTATGAAAAACTTAATTTTAAGTGTAGCCTTTCTTGTGGCTACGGGGACTGCATTTGCCCAAGGCAACGTAAGTAGTGTTTCTCAAGACGGTACAACCAACCAATCAAATGTTTTACAAGTAGGAGCAACCAACAACTCAGTTGTAAATCAAATGGGTTCTGTTTCTGCTCTAAGTGGTGAGTCAAATGACTCTGATGTTAATCAAAATGGTGTTTCAAATGATTCTGATGTTAAACAAGATGGTGATTTCAATGAAGCAGATGTTATCCAATTAGGAGATAACAATGATGCTACTGTAGATCAAGGTGTTGGTAATGCGGAATATAATATTGCAATTACTACGCAAACAGGTGACGGAAACACTTCAATGCAAAAACAACGTTTTGACAATAACTACGCTACAACTACTCAAACTGGAGATGGTAATGATGCCATCCAAGATCAAAGCTCAGGACCAAACGGTTCACCAGGAAATTTAGCGTATATCACTCAATTAGGAGATGATAATATGGCTGATCAAAAACAAGTTGGTCATGTAAATGATGCTAATATTTATCAAGTTGGAACAAATCATTATGCTATTCAACGTCAAACAGGGAACAGTAATGATGCTAATGCAACTCAAGGTGATACTGACAACTGGTCTAGTCAAATGCAAAATGGAGACAATAACCAAGCAATAGTTTATCAAAATGATTTAAGTACTGGTGGTTTCAATGAGGCTGAACAAATCCAAATAGGTGATGGAAACGACGCTATCGCTGATCAAGGATTAGGTGGAGTAACTTCTAATAGTACTATCTGGCAAAGACAAGCAGGAGATGACAACTATGCTTACGCTATCCAACATGGTGATAACAATGAGTCTAGACAAAGACAAACAGGAGATGATAACGTTTCTAACCATGACCAAGATGGAGATGATAACTATGCTAGAACTCGTCAAGATGGAGATATGAATAATTCAGCAATTTCTCAATTAGGAGATATGAACGTTGCTAATACACTTCAATCTGGACAATCACACCTAAGTACAGTTATGCAAGTTGGTAACGGAAATAACTCAACAGTTACACAATCTAACTAAACTTTAGTATATGATGAGGTGGTATTTCCAAAAGGAAATACTGTCTCATCTATATTATTTTAAAATTAAAGTATGATTTCAAAAAAATACATAATCCTATTTGCAATCATTTTTATGCAAATTTGTTTTTCTCAAGAAGAAGAAAACAATACTGCTTTTAATTCTTATAGTTCTTCTCTTTTTGATTCTGAAGAAAATTCATTATTTGTGGTTTCTAATTTGCCAAATAATTTGAACCCAATACAGTTCAATCAAAATAGTGTGAACATTCAACAAATTGGAGATTATAATGTAATTAATGCAAGTATTTCTTCAGAAAATTCCAATCTTATTATTAGTCAAAACGGACTAAATAATACTGTTGATTATACCAAAAATGCTGCTGAAATCTCTCAAAAAATTTCTCAAATTGGAGATAATAATATAATCAGTGATTTGACATATTATACTAATTATAAGGTAAATATGGAAATGAATCAGAATGGAAACAATCAAAATATTCAAAATATTGGAACCAATTCATTGTCAAAAGACATGAAAATTTCTCAAACAGGAAATGGTACTTCCATTATTATAATTAACCAATAAAATGAAAAAACCAACTACATATTCAGTTCTTTTTACCTTTTTATTACTAATTAATTTTAGTTTAAAAGCACAAAATTTGAACACAGATGTCAAGGCAAAAATAGTTCTAGAAGATGTAGAAGGAAATATTAAGATTACAGGAACAGCTGAAAATTTAACAGACATTCTTCAAAGTTTGACTTATAAATTATCAGTTATAAAAAAGAACCTAAAATCAGAAAATCGTTCTTCCAACGCACAAGAAGGTGTTTTTACATTAGATGCTAATCAAAATAAAAACCTTTCAACTACACAAATAAATAAAAGCAGTGAAGACGAAATAATAGTTTTGTTACTTTTTTACGATGAAAATAATCAAATTGTTAGTCAGGATAGAGTCGTAATTAGCGACCAAAAAAAAAAGGATAAAGTAATTATTTTAGATGATGGAATTGAATTAGCAGGAATAGTTGCTGATGAAACTAAGACCAAAATTGGAAAAGATTTTTATGATAATTTTTATTATTTATATAGAGATTACAATTTAAATGCAAAACAAATAGTCAAAGTAAATGAAGAATTAAGTTTTGGAAGAAACACCAAAATTGTAATTATGATAGAAAATGAAGTAGTATTTGAGTTTTTAGCAAGACCCGATGAAGAATTTTTAGAGTCAATGGCAAAAAAGGCCTTATATGAAACCTATCAATTTCTTAAAAAAATAGAAAACGAAAAGAAATATATTACACAATATTAAATAAAAGCCTCTAATCATGAAATTTTTAATCCTACTACTAACATTGTTTTTTTCATTTTCAATGAATGCTCAAGATTTGGTTTATAAACCAAAAAATCCAGCATTTGGAGGTGATACATTTAATTACCAATGGCTGCTAAGTTCAGCCGAATCTCAAAATAAATTAAAGGACGATGGAGTTGAAACAGAAAAAAAGACTGAATTAGAAAAATTTATAGATAATTTAAATTCACAACTTTTAAATCAAGTTTCAAGATCATTATTTGCTGAACAATTTGGCAATGATGGTATCTCTGAAGGAACATATACTTTTGGAAGCTTATCAATAGATGTTTATCCGTCAGAAGGTGGATTAACTATTAGTATTTTAGATACAACTACTGGTGAACAAACTCAGGTTATTATCCCAAATCCATAAATTTATATATGAGAAAATTTTACTATTTTTTTTTCGCCATTTACTTCTTATATGGTTGTAGTGCTTATTATAATCAACCTTTGGGTATTGAAAGAGCTATTATTGGTGAGAGCACACCAGCTACATCTTTATTAAAAAATTTACCTAAACCTAAAGAACCCGTTGTTATAGGGATTTATAAGTTTAGAGATCAAACAGGTCAATACAAAGCTTCAGAAGTTGGAAGTACATTTAGTACTGCAGTTACACAAGGAGCTACTTCCATATTAATTAAAGCATTAGAAGATTCAAAATGGTTCATTCCTATTGAACGTGAAAACATTGGAAACCTGCTACAAGAGAGAAATCTTATTCGTTCTACCAGACAAGAATATTCTAAAAACACAAATGAACCTCAGTTAACACCACTATTATATGCAGGAGTTTTACTTGAAGGAGGAATTGTTTCATATGATTCTAACATTATTACAGGTGGATTTGGTGCTAGGTATTTTGGTGCAGGTGGTTCTACAAAATATAGACAAGATAGGGTAACTATTTATCTTAGAATGGTCTCCACATCCAATGGAAAAATTTTAAAAACGGTTTATGTGTCTAAAACTCTTTTTTCTCAAGCCATTGATCAAAGTTTTTTTAGGTATGTAAAATTTAAAAGACTTTTAGAAGTTGAAACAGGTTATACCACAAATGAACCTGTACAAATGGCCGTTACAGAAGCTATTGAAAAAGCAGTAGAATCTTTAGTATTAGAAGGCATAAAAGACAAAATTTGGACCGCTGATGCACCACAAAATGAAATTGATGAATTAATTAAAAATTATGATTTAGAAGAATCTATAGCTGATTCATCTGCTATCTACAATAGAAAATTAACCAAAAAAAGATCTGATTTTGCTATTGATTTTGCAGGAGGTGTTACAAGAATTCAAGGAGATTATTCAAACCCACTTTTTAGACCCTTTGCAAAAGGGAGTTTAAAATATTTTTTTACGGAAAGCGTCAATTTATCACTATCAGCTGCATGGAATAAATTTGATACTAAAAACAGAAAAAGTTATGAATACTTAATTTTTGATGCCAATACAGAAATTGTTTTATTACCAAAAGACAAATTAACACCTTATATTTTTGGAGGTTTAGGCTTTGGAACAACTAAGTCCACAGATTATTCACATTTTAAAGTTCAATATGGTGTAGGACTTGAATATTTGGTTTCTGATAATATTGGATTTAGACTTTTTGGAGAACATAATTTAACATTTAGTGATGATGTGGATTTTGTAGTTGCAGGAAAAAGAGATGATTATTATTATCGTTTTGGTTTTGGGTTAACCTATTATTTCAAATAGTATTTAATTAAAGAGTTATGAAAAATAGTTATATAAAATTAAGTTTGTTTTTTTTGATACTACTAGTTTCATGTAGTGAAGATAGCTTAGAAGAAATTCAATTTGGAACTGTTTCTGGGAGAGTAGTAAAATCAGGTAGTTTTGAACCAATTGCAAATGTAAAAGTGTTCTCAAATCCAAATTCTAGTATTGTGTTTACTGATGAGGATGGTAAGTTTAGTATGATAGATGTAGTAGTTGGAGATTATTCATACCAAGCCAAAAAAGAAGGATATATTACCAAATTTGAAGCAGCAACGGTTACAAATGGAGCTAATACAGAATTGGTATTTGAATTAGAATTATCAACCAGTGAAAATCGTCCACCAGATACTCCTGTTTTAGTCACTCCAGCAGATAATGCTACAAATCAAAATATTCAAGTTAACTTAACTTGGACAGCTACAGATCCAGATGATGATGCTTTGACTTATCAAGTGATTTTAAAAAATGATGCCAATTCAAATGAAGTGATTTATTCCGACATTACAGATACTTCTTTTCAATTGACTAATTTAGTTTATGGTGTAAAATACTTTTGGCAAGTAACTGCATCTGATGGAATTAATGATTTGGTTTATAGTTCAATAAAATCATTTACAACTATTAATTTTCCAATAACAAGGTATTTATATGTAAAGAAGATAGGGCAAAATAACGTTATTTTTACTAGTGATGATAACGGAAACGAAATTCAATTAACAGATTCTGCTACCAATAGTTGGAGACCTAGAAAAAATAATCAATCTAATAAAATAGCTTTTATTCGTTCTAATGGAGCTCAAAATCATATTTATATTATGAACCCTGATGGTACAAATGTATTTAAGGTAACAAGCTCAGTTCCTATTGCAGGTTTTAATTCGGATTATATTAATTTTTCTTGGAATACAAATGGAAGTCAAATTATATATCCAAATTTTGATAGACTTTACAGAATAAACAGCAATGGTAGTGGGTTAACACAAGTGTATCAAACTACAGGAGGGAAGTTAATTTCTGAATGTGATTGGAGTTTTGACGGCACTAAAATTGCATTAAAAACAAATAATTTAAGCGGATATACTGCAGAAGTATTTGTAATTAGTTCTACAGGAACATTTTTAACACAAGTTATCACACCTGTTTCAGGAGCAGTTGGAGGATTAAATTTTTCAGTATCAGGACAAAAATTACTTTTTACTAGAGATATTTCTGGGTTTGAAAATGCCAATTACAGACAATTAGATACAAGAATATTTCAGCATGTTTTTTCAACAGGAACTACTTCCGAAATTTCAACACAAAAGCCACCAGGAACAGTTGATTTAGATGTAAGATATTCACCTAATGAAGCTGAGGTTATTTTTGTAAATACTTCAAACGACTTTTTAAGTACAAGATATATTCAAAAATATGAAATTGGCACTCTTGAATCTAGAGAAACGCTATTTGTTGGAGCAACAATGCCAGATTGGGAATAATTTTATACTTTTCAATTTTATTTTACGTTATAACTAAAATAATTTTTTTATGCAGAAAAGGTACTTACTGTTTCTTTTGTTTTCTTTAGTTTCATTTTCGCAGTCTAAGTTTACCGTTTATTTTGAAACCAATTCGTTTAGACTTACAGAAAGTGAGCAATTAAAATTGGACCAGTTTTTAAGCAATAAAGCAATTGAAATAACAAATGTTATTGGTTACTGTGATTATAGATCAACGAATTCATATAATTACGAACTGTCAGTTAATAGAGCAAAATTTATTAAAGAATATATAGAATCAAATTCTTATAATAAAAATATTATAGTAGAAGCAAAAGGAGAAAATTTTAAAAAAAATGAAAACTTGGCTTTAAATAGAAAAGTTGAAATCATTTTTAAAGAAATTGACCTTATCGAACAAATTAAAAAGTTAAGAAAAGGAGATAAATTAATTATAAAAAACCTAAACTTTTATAACAATTCTGGTAATGTGCTTCCTGAATCTAAAGCTGTTTTGGAACAATTATTAAATGTTATGAAGAGTATACCAAAACTAAAAATTGAAATTCAAGGGCACATTTGTTGTCAATCTTTAGACGCATCTGAAGAAACGGAAGATATTGCTTTGGTTAGAGCGCTTGCAGTTTATTCCTATCTTTTTTATGGTGGAATAGACAAAAACAGATTGACTTATAAAAGTTTTAAAAGCTCAAAACCAATATTTCCTATTCCTGAAAAAAATGAAGATGAACGCAATGCCAACCGAAGAGTTGAAATCATGATTCTTGAAAATTAATAATGGCACGTTTTTTTATGTAATAAATTTATCGTTACTTAGTTTTTTAATCTTAAATCATTAAAATGAAGTCTTTTTTATCCTTTATCCTTTTCTTTTTTATAACAAACACTTTTGCGCAAGAACAATTTGCTGTTTATTTTAACAGTGATAAGTTTGAGCTCACAAAAGCTGAAAATAAAAAGCTAAACGATTGGATGATTTTACATACCAAAGACAAAATTGTTGCTATAAACGGTTATACTGATGAAGATGGAAGCAGTGGTTATAACGATACTTTGGCCAAAAAAAGAGTTAATCATGTATTTGAAATTGTAAAAGAGAAAGTTCCATTTAGAGAAGATTTTAAAAGTAGAAGTTATGGTGAAAATTTTAACCAATCTAAAAATAAAGCTGAAAACAGAAAAGTAACCATCTACTACATTGAAGAAAAAGATTTACCAAATGAAAATAAAATTTTGGGTATTGAAGAAGATGTAGAAATAGAGGTTGACTCAACTTTTGTTTTAGATGAAGTTATTTCAGATGATGCTCCTTTAGCAGAACGAATGACTAAAACAAGAGTAGGTAAAACTTTAATATTAAAAGACATCAATTTCTATCACAATACGTTTGGGGTAATGAATGAATCTCGACCTGTTTTATATGATTTGCTAGATGTGATGCAAAAAAATCCTAAGTTAGTTATTCAAGTACAAGGACATGTTTGTTGTAATGCAGATGTTACTGATTCTCGTTCGGTAATGTTATCTCGTGAACGTGCTAAAGCTATTAAATTGTTTTTAGTTGCAAAAGGAATTCCTGCAAGTCGAGTGAGTTTTCAAGGGTTTGGTAGTTCTATGCCAATTTACCCAATTCCTGAAAAAAATGAAGAGGAACGTGTAGCTAATAGAAGAGTGGAGATTTTGATTGTGAAGAAATAATTACGAATTATCAATTACGAATTACGAATTTTATAATTTAGTCATCTTGAACTTGATTCATTTTTTTCTTAATTTTTATAAATTTCTCTAATTTCTTCAATTGGTGTTCCAAAATTCTAAAACTCTAAAAATCCAAAAATCTTTTCCTATCTTTGCCACACAACAACACACAAACAACAAAAATGAGTTCTGATACTAGTCAACGCTACAATCTTCGTGGAGTTTCTGCTGCTAAAGAAGATGTTCACAATGCTATTAAAAATATTGATAAAGGTCTTTTTCCTAAGGCTTTTTGTAAAATTATTCCAGATTATTTAACGAATGATGATGCGTATTGTATCATAATGCACGCAGATGGAGCTGGTACAAAGTCTTCATTGGCTTATATGTATTGGAAAGAAACTGGTGATGTTTCGGTTTGGAAAGGTATTGCACAAGATGCTTTGATCATGAATATTGACGATTTATTGTGTGTAGGAGCTGTAGATAATATTTTGCTTTCTTCAACAATTGGTCGTAATAAGAATTTAATTCCTGCTGAGGTTTTATCTGCTATTATTAATGGAACTGAAGAATTATTAAATGAGTTAAAATCATTTGGTGTTACGATTCATTCAACAGGTGGAGAAACGGCTGATGTTGGAGATTTAGTTCGAACTATTATCGTAGATTCAACAGTTACTGCTCGCATGAAACGTGTTGATGTGATTGACAATGCTAATATAAAACCAGGCAATGTAATCGTTGGATTATCAAGTTCTGGACAAGCTACTTATGAGAAAAGTTATAACGGTGGAATGGGAAGCAATGGTTTGACTTCTGCTCGTCACGATGTGTTTCATAAGTATTTAGCAGAGAAGTATCCTGAGAGTTTTGATGCTTCTGTACCTAATGAATTGGTTTATTCTGGACAAATAAAATTGACAGATGAAGTTGAGAATAGTCCTATTGATGCTGGACAACTAGTACTTTCTCCTACTAGAACTTATGCTCCTATTATTAAGAAAATATTAGATAAATATACTCCTAAAGAAATTTGTGGAATGGTTCACTGTAGTGGTGGAGCACAAACTAAAGTGTTGCATTTTGTGGATAATGTTCACGTGATTAAAGATAATTTATTTCCAATTCCTCCTTTATTCAAATTGATACAAGAGCAATCTAAAACAGATTGGAAAGAAATGTATCAAGTGTTTAATTGTGGACACCGAATGGAACTTTATGTAGATGAATCTATTGCAAATGACATCATCGAAATTTCAAAATCATTTGGTGTTGATGCTCAAATTGTGGGTAGAGTAGAAGAGAGTCCAACTAAGAAGCTAACCATTACCAGTGAATACGGAACATTCGAATATTAAAACAGAAAACCAACTCAAAAACGAGTTGGTTTTTTTTTATCTGTATTCTGGATTTTCGAATTGCCAACGTTTTCCGTTGTCCCAGTCTTCTCTTGAGTTTCCATATTTGGGGTAACCTCCTTGATTTTTTAACATTAAAGCTAAATGTAAAAGATTATAGGTCATGAAGGTGGTGTTTCTGTTGGTGAAGTCTGAGTCTGTTCCTATTGGGGGATTTATTTTTTTGCCTTGCCATTCTGTATCTCCATAACTTGGTCCTGGTCCGACTTCTCCTATCCAACCTGCATCTGCTTGTGGTGGAATTGAGTAACCTACATGTTGTAATGCATATAAAATTCCCATTGCACAATGTTTTACTCCATCTTCGTTTCCTGTGATTATGCAACCACCTGCTTTTCCATAGAAGATATATTGTCCTTTTTCGTTTGTTTTTCCACTCATTGCGTATAATCTTTCAATTAGCTTTTGACATTCGGAAGATTTTTCTCCTAACCAAATAGGTGTTCCCACAATTAATATATCAGCGTCCATTACTTTTTTAAAAAGGGTTGGCCATTCGTCTTCGTTCCAGCCGTTTTCTGTCATATCTGGATAAATGCCACTTGCTACTTTGTGGTCTATCAAACGGATTTCTTCTAAGGTGACTTTTTCCTTTTTCATGATCTCTTTGGACACATTCATTAAGGTATCAGTGTGACTTTTTTCTGGAGACTTTTTTAAAGTACAATTGATGTATAATGCTTTTAAAATACTAAAATCGGGTTGGCTCATAATGTTATGGTTTTAATTAGACTATTTTTTCTATTTACTGAAAAGCAATCGGTGCTGCTAAACAACTATCTGGAATGGCAAAAGCATCCACTAAAGCAACTGCATCTGGACGGATTTCCCAACACAATTGATTTACTGTTTTTCTGATGGCTTTTGTTTTTACAGGTTCCATGTAACCGTCTTCTAAATACCAAGCTTTGTTTTTTTCTATTTGATGCAAAGCATATAATTGGAGCAATTTAGTTAAGGTGTTTTTTAGTGCTTCATCTTCAACGGATGCTGTGGCTTTTTGGAATTGTTCTAAAGTTACTCTTTCTAGGTAGGCTTGTGCTACTTCTATCATGTGATGTTGTACTACGTTGAAAGCATCATATGGTTCTAAGCCATTATCAATTAGTTTTTTGATTCTTTTTGCAGCTGATTCTAAGATGCTTTTTTCTCTATATTGGAAGGCTTGCAAATGAAACTCGTTGTTTAGCAAATGTTCTTCGCTTGTGTTTCTGGTGGCGATTGGGTTTTTTTGTGATACGGCTGTTTTGGCACTTTCGAACACGTAATTTATCATGCCCATGGAACCCATTTCTCCGAATGCTTTTCTGAATTCTGACAATCTGTTTTTGGCTACTAATTGCATTAGAACTGTGTTGTCTCCTTCAAAAGTAGTGTAGACATCGGTGTCGTTTTTTAGGGCATCTATTCTGTTTTCTGATAGGTAGCCTTTTCCTCCACAGGCTTCACGGCATTCTTGTAGTACTGTTGTAGTGTTCCAAGTGGAATAGGATTTCATTCCTGCTGCTAAGGCTTCTATTTCTTGCATTTCTTCTTCGGTTCTGTTGATGAAACGGTTGGTTAAGTATTGCAATGCGAAGTGAATAGCATAAGTTTTGGCTAAATGAGGTAACAATCTTCTTTGGTGTATTCTGTAATTTAAAATAGGAATTTCTGAACCACCTTCTGGACCGAATTGTCTTCTTTGGTCTGCATATTTTATGGCTATAGTCAATCCTGATTTTGCGGCTGCTAGTGCTGAACGTGGGATTCCTATTCGTCCACCAACTAATGTTCCTAACATGGTGAAGAATCTTCTGTTGTCACTTGGAATGGGACTTTCAAATTCTCCTTTTTCGTTTACGGATGCGAAACGATCTAGCATGTTTTCTTTTGGAATTTCTACATTATCAAAACTAATGGTTCCGTTGTCTACTCCATTTAAACCCATTTTGTGACCGCAATCTCCAATGGTTATACCTTTTAAGGTGTTGCCTTCTTGGTCTCTAATGGGAACTACGAAAGCATTGACTCCATAATCGTGGTTGTCTATGATTAGTTTAGCAAAAACGGTTGCCATTTGTCCGTGAACAGCTGCATTGCCTATGTATTCTTTTTGTGCGTTTTTGTTTGGGGTTTGTATGGTGAATGTTTTGGTTTTGTGGTTGTATGTTGCTGAAGTTTCCAAGCCTTTTACATTGGAACCGTGATGGGTTTCTGTCATGGCAAAGCAACCTGGTAGTTTTAGGGAACCAATATCTTGTAAATATTTTTGGTGATGTTTTGCTGTTCCTAAGGAATAAACACTCATACCCCAAAGACCGAATTGTACTCCAAACTTAATGACTAAACTTAAATCGTGATAGCTTAGGGTTTCCATGATTGCAAAATAGTCTGCCATGTTTTCTCCTCCTCCGTATTTTTTGGGATAAGCCATGTTGCCTAAGTTTTCTTTGGCTAAGATTTTACACCATTCATATACTTTTTCTCTATAGATATTTATGTCTGTTGAGGTTTCGTAGGCAAACTCTTTTCTTGAAATGACTTCTTTTACTTTGTTGATGATGGGTTCTTGTGCTCCGTCTAAAAAGGATGTCAGTTTGTTGACTTCAAATGTGCTATTGGTTTTGAGGTTAGATGTTAAAGTGTTTTTATTAGTTTTGAATTCGCTAATAACTTCTTCTCCTAATATACCTAAATCATTTTCTAGTTTGGTGAATTGTGTGGCAATTCCTTTTAGGTTTTTGTTGTGGTTTGATAAAACTGTTGCTAAATCATGCAATGACTTGATGCTTGGGTTTTGTTGTATGGTATTTTGCAAAGTTATATACCAAGTGTTTATGTCTTCTCTGGAAGGTGGATTAAATATGTCGATTTTGGCTGTTAATTCTTTTTGTTCTTTTTGAGTTAACCATGTTTGGGAGTTGATGAACTGTTGTAAAGTTTGGAATTCTTTTTGGGTTAATAGATCATCTGACCAGACTAGGTAGAAGAGTGGGATGAAGGCTTGTAATTTGGCTTTATCTAATGACATACATATTGATTTTTAAATTTATAGATCTCTAATTAACCGTAAAAATTAAGTTTTAGAAATTTGTTCTTTAAATATAAAAAAAATGTGGGCAACTTGATTAGCCTTGAGAAATTTTTAACAGTAGTTGCTTTTTAATTTAGACGTCATAACCAATGACGAATTCAATAAGGTCTTGAAAGTTTGCTACATTTTTAGCGTGACCTACCTCTGATGTTGATGCCATAAATTAAATTATTAAATTGTTACTAATGGCGTCAAAAAATATATAAATATTCTTACTGAATTAACATTTTAACAAAATATTTATTATTTTTTTTAGAGTATGTTTGTAGAATGTTTGTTTTGTTGGCTTTTTAGAAAATGTGTGGTATTGTTTTGTATAAAAAAACCTCTTTTTTTATTTAAAAAGAGGTTTTTGTTTTTAACGTGCCTCGGCTTGACGCAGTAGTGAAGCCAGCGAACTAATTATTTTCTGTTAAAGATAGAATTTTTTCGTGAAGAAAAAACGTCAAGGTAACGAAGCAAACCAACTATTGCTTCAAACCGCTGTTATAGCCAGTTTTTTTAAAATGGTTTTTTAACATTTAATTCTTCTATAAGTACACCGCTTCCAGCCAAGTGTTCCAGTCTCATAGTTTCAATAGTCAATTCATAAGAATCAGGTTGAATTCTGGCAATTTTCATTTCGTAATCTCGATATCCTAAACAAGCTAATAATTTACAAAGAGAGTATCTATCTTTTGGAGTTGTTTTGCAACCAAATATGATTTGTTTTATAGATTTGTTGTTGATTTTTAAAAACCCTTGACTATAGTTTATAAGACGGATTTCTTTCTCATATGCCCATTTTTCACATTTTGTTTGTAAAATTTTAAATATCAAATTTTCAAGTTCGTCTTTGTTATAACTAAATATATCCAAAGGTGAATTAGTATATTCTACTTCAACAATTTCCAATTTTTCGTCTTTTGAAAAGCAGATGTCTTGTTCATTTTTTGAATTATAGAATTCAAATTTTAGACAAATTCCCGCATGATTGTTGCCATAATGTCCCCACATTACAGGACAGGTTTCTGTTTGCGAACCACAGGTAATTCCATATTTGTGAATGTCGACATAGAGAAATGTATAGTCAAAATACATTTTGGTTTGTAGTTCAGTATTGTTGAGTTTATAAGCTGTTTGGAAATATTCAATGTTATTATAAAAAGTAAAAATTTCAATTAATCTATGTTCAAAATCTCCAATTTCGTTGTAATAACTTTCATCAAATTTCTCAAGAACTTTAAGGTATACTTCGAGTAAATGTTCGAAATCTAATTTCTTCTTTTCAAATTCTTTCAGACTTTTGAGAATGTCTATTTTTTGATTAATATTTGCTTGGATGAACAAATAGAAATTTTCTAACTTGTTTATATCTGTACAAAGCTTAAATCTTGGTAATGAATCAAAAGGATCGTTGAAGTTTTTCGGATTAGAAAAATGTAATTCGTTATTAATAAGAGAATTGAATAAATTCTGGTTAATTGTAAAATATTTATAAAAGTAATTTCCTGATTTACTCATAGTGTCTCGAAAAATTGGCTACAACTAGTTTATACTCGCTACTTTCTTCCTAGTTTTACACCTATTTGGCTGGATAGTCGCAAGTTTTAACTTCTTTTATCAAATATAGGTAAAAACTTTATAGGTTGCTTAAAATCTTACAAAAGGTTGTTGGTTATTTTTTTGAGGGTTTAACTGTTTATTTGTTGAATCGTGGAATTGTGGAATTGTTGAATTGTTGAATTGTTTATTTGTTAAAAGGAGTAAGTAGCTAGTTTTTTTAGTAAGACTATTTGTCCTAAATGGTAGTAGCTGTGTTCTATCATTCCATCAATGTTTCGTAAATAGCTGCCGTATTTTTGATCTACGAAATTTTTACTCCATTGTTCTTCGGGTGTTTTTTCTATTAGTTGTACTAGTTCTTCGGTGTCGTTCCAAAATTTGTTTAGAAAATCTTCCCATTGGTCTTGGGATTCTATGGGAGGAAAGTTGAAGCTGTATTTGTCTCTGATTTCTAGTTTTCCATTGATGAACACGTTTTTTATTCCAACAATATAATAATGGATGTGTTGTGCTAAAACAGCAATTGTATTGAGTGATTCTACTTTAATGGTTGCAAGTTGCCAATTTGTATTTTCTAATTGGTTTTTGAAATTTGTGTTTGCAATCCATGTTCCGTTTAAAATGACTTCTCGAAAACGGTTGGCTAGTTGTTCGCTTTTTGTCATGGTTTTAAATAGGGATTAGTGAATAGTGTTTATTCAAATTTAGAATTTAAAAAAGCTTCTAACATTTCTTTTGCTATTTTTTCATCCACTGCAGTTATATTTACAGTAAACTCTTTTTTATCAAACAACCTGCTGAGTCCAATGGTTTTCATTTTCATTCCGTTTGGGAAATCAATAGTAACGTCAAATCTTTGAAATTCTAATCCGCTTATTTTTTGCTTTGATGAAATTGAATCAAGTTTTGCTTTTGGCATTTGAGCTTCCATTGTTTGATACATTATTAAGTTAACTTCTTTGTAAGTTTCTAAATAATCTCCATCGATTTCAATATCATAGGGTTGATAATTAGCTTCAAAATTATTAAACTGTCCTTTTTCAAATTTAAAAATAGTTGTTGCTTGATTAATTATTTCCTCTCCGAATGTTTTTTCAATTGCTTCTTTTCCTCTTTGTTGTATTTTATTCCAATCGCTTTCATTTATGGAATTGAAATCTTCAGGAATAGTTATAGTCCAATTAAAATTTTTATTATGTATGACTTTTGGGTTTGATTCTGTTTGACTTTTACAGCTAATTAGTCCCAAAAAGAGTATTAGACAGGTTATTTTTAATTTGCTCATAAATTTCTTTTGTTCGATTTAATTTTTTAGTAGTTGCTTAAATTTGTTTCATAAGATTACAAGTACAAAAATCTTACTACAAACCTAGTCTTGTAATTGCTATAAATGGTGGTTGGCACACTTTTTATTCAAAGAAAACATCTTCTAAGTTGCCTTTTTCGTAAGCTTTTAAATATTTTTTTGATTGCGAACTTATTTTAACATTATTCTTTTTATCACCAATGTATTTTAAAACAATTTTTGCTCCTTCAAGTTGAACTTCTCTAACATCTTCTTGTTCGCTATATTTTTGTCCTTCTATTGGTTTACATTCCAATATTCTATCCTTATTTATTTTTTGGTCTAAACCATAGTTAATCATTGCAACAATATAAAGAAATTGTTGTTTATCTTCGTTTGTTAGAGCATTGAAAAAGTTACCAAATGTTGGAATTCCCATTTCAGTATCTTTATTCATCCAAAAACCTACAATCTGAGTTGCAGATACAAATTCTTTGGATTTTAAATCCACAGGATTTTCAAAAATATAATTTGTTGCTTCAAAGAGTAGCTGTTCATATTTATCATATGTAACATTTTTATCTTTTTTCATTTCTTCTAGCGAAACTGATAACTGACCAAAAACAGTAATTGGTAAGAGAAATAATAAAGTAATAATTTTTATCATTGTTGTGTTTATTAGAGTGTTAACGTTTGGTGGTTTTGCCTAGTGTTTAATAAATAAGCATTTAGCCTTAATTAATTAAATTATTTTACTGATATTGACTATCTTTTAAATTTTGCCCAAACCAGCCATTGAGCAAAACCGCTGTTATATGCAGCTCTTTCTATTGCCATTATTTGAATTTAATTGCATAAAACAATGATAATAATTTGTTGTTAAGTTTGTCATATTCTTTGACAGCAATAAAGATAGTATTATTGTCAACCCAAAATATTGGTGTTTTTTCTTTTTCATTTATGTCAACTGATGTAAAATCAAATGAAATACTTTTACTAATGGTATTTTTTGAAGATTCACAAATTTCAATTTGTAGATAATTATCTGAACCTTGTCTCTCTAATCCAATCCATTGACCATTTTTAGACATTACTCCATATTCGCCTCTAAATCTATCATAACCTGAAGCCATTTCACTTGTATTTGAATTTACAAATACAGCTTTTGGATAATGCATTTCAAGTATGTAAAACAAATACAAGTTAAGAGTAGGATAGTATGCTTTAAATGATGTTAAACATCTTGGCGATTTGCATAACTCTTCTACTGCAAGTTCTTTTTCACTATTGTTGTAAGTTTTTTCAATTGACTTAAAAGCTTTTTCAAGTTTTGTTGTGTCATTAATTTTGGTTACAAAGGAAGCGTTATAATTATTTGTTAAAGCACTTCTAAATTCCATTTCGGTAATAGAAGTAAAAGTGAAAAATCGTTTATTTTCTTCAAGTTGTAAAATTTCAGTTTTGTTTGTCTGTGCATTAGTCCAATTGCTAAAACTTGTCAAAAACAAACTCGCAAAGAATGTCAAAACGATTTGAAGTTGTATTTTCATTGTTTAATAGTTTTATTCACGGTGTTGTTTTAGAGTTGCATATAACGTTTTGCGTGTATGAGAAGTAGCGGATTAAAAAGCACTTCACTTTTAGTTTGGTACTAACTTTTATTAATAGCACTTACCTTTGATTTAACACTAAACCCGCTATTTCTTATACACGCTGTTGGGCATAGTTTTCATATGTTTTATTTGTCCATTTTCATTTATGGTAATGCTCATATTTTCAATTTTAACAGGCTGAATTTCCTCCCCAACATATGCCCAGTCTGTTTGAGTGAAAATAATTTTATTTTTATCCTTTATGTTATATTCAATAGTATGGCTTTTACCATTGTCAAAATCTGTTGCCTTTCCTATATATAAATTGTCAATCAAGTTAAAATCTTTATTATGAGTACAGATTATCATTTGGTCAAATGTTCCAGTATTGTGTAAAAGACTTACTATAATATTATTTCCTAGATTCAAATCGATTTTTTCAGAACCAATGATTCTTAAATCTTCGATTGTGTCAGTTACTTTAGGGTAATATTTATTTAAATTTTGTTGATTCAATTCACCGTGTATTGGCAAGATATATTGCCTTTTTTTTGTATCGTCTTTTTTTATTTCTGATTCAATTGGTTCAGCCTTTTTGATTTCAGTTGTTTGTAAAGAATCAATCTCTTTGGTAAATTCATTATTTTCATTTGATTTACAACCGATAGCTAAAATCAATATAAGTCCAAATGTGATTTGTCTACTCATTTTTCTCAAATTATGCCCAACTAGTTTATACTCGCAACTTATTTACTAGTTTTATACCTATTTGGCAGGATAGTCGCAAGTTTTAACTTCTTTTTCAAATATAAGTAAAAAGAGTTATGGTTTTCTAAAATCTTACAAAAGGTTATTGATTATTTTTTTTGAGGTTGATAGGAAGGAAAAGGTTGTAGGTTGTAGGTTATAGGTTATGGGTTTTGAGGGAAAAGGGAAAAGGAGTAAAGTGTGAATAGGAGAATGGGTGAGTAGGGAAGAGTTTCTTGTGGGTTTCTTCCGTTGTTGGGATTACATGATTTTGGGAGTTGCTTAAGTTTGTTTCATAAGATTACGAGTACAAAAATCTTACTACAAACCTAGTCTTGTAATTGCTATAAATGGTGGTTGGCAAACATATTTTTAAAAATCAATTGTATATTTTAAATCAAATCTTCCTTCTGTAATATGTGAAATTGTATCTCTATTAATCTCTTTGCAGTCAAACCAAAATACTCCAGAAATAATTTTATTTTCTGTATCAAGTTTAATTATTTTTAACTCTCCAAAATTTGAATTGTTAGTAGTAAATTCATAAACAGGTGTAAATCCAGTTCCATCTCCATTGTCAATAGTTTTACCCCAATGCTCATAAATTCCATATATATTGTTGTCTTGATTTACATTAATAGGATAAGTATTTCCTTCAATTAGAGGATTCAAACCACCATTTAATCTTATATTTATTAATTTATTACTAACCTCATTGTTAGCAAAAATTGATAAATAATATCCATTAAAATAGTATTCGTTATATACATATGTCGCTTTTAAAATTGGATTAGAATACGGTGAACCAGTAATCTTTCGTTTTGGAAGAAAGATTTGGTTATCAATTTTACAACCAAAAGTATTTTTTCCTTCTGATGTAAAATTTGGTAAGCTTGATGAAGTTCCGTCATCAGTATTTTCACAACTAACAAAACAAAAGATTATAATCAAAAAGGTTAAAATATCTTTCATGTTTTTTCTTTTATAGATGATTTTTTTTGAATTTGGTTGCGCTAATATGTTTGCTAACGTTTTGCGGCTACAAGAAGTGGCGATGAACTAAGACCAAGCCTTTACAAATATTACCAAAACTTTAAATTAAAAACCTTTCCGATTTCAAATAAATCCCGAGCCTCTTCATTTCTTGAAACCGCTGTTGTGTGCAGTTTTTATTTGAATTCGTTTAGCATCATTTCAGATAAGTTCGTTTTATCTTCAATCTTTTCAAACACTTTTTTCGCTTTTTTGATTAATTTTTCGTCATTATTATTCTTTCCAATTTTTATTAAACTGAAAGCATAGTTTATTCGATATTCTTCATTTTTGGTAATTTTACCGCTCATTTTTTCAAAAGCTTCAATGCTTTCAATATATTTTTCATCTCTTGTTAAAAGAATTCCTTGAGTAAAATAAATTTCATCTCCAATTGTTATTCCTTTTTCATTATATTTCCTTATTGCAATATTTAAATTTTCTAAACCATTTTTTGTGTCACCAATAAAAATTGAAGTTGAAGCTATACCGTAAAACCCTTCAGCACTTTCAGGGAAATATTCTTTCATTTCACTATATTTCTTTCTTGCAAGTTTAAATGAACCCATTTTAGAAGCCATAAAAGCTAAATTTTGTTTGAAAATAAAATTCTTATTGCTCAAACTATCTGCCATGTAATAATACGTTAAGGCAGCTTTGTCCATATTTGAAAGTCTATATGTATAACCCGCGAAAAAATATGCGTCGCAAAATGTGCTATCCTTTTTTATCAAATCTAAAAATAGTCTATTTGCACCACCAATGTATAAATTAGCTTTTATACAATCTATTCCTAATTTAAAATTTTCTTTTGATTCTTTATCATTTGGAATTGGACAAATTGTATAATTTCCATCAAAATAATCTGATTGAGAGTTGCTAAATTGTGATATAAGTAGAAAAAATAATATGTAGTATTTCATGATTGTATAATTTATATTCTTCTGATTTTTGGGTAAATTGCACACAACTAGTAATACTCGCTATTTACCTAGTACTTTTATACCATAATGGCTGGATAGTAACAAGTTTTTTTCAAATATAAGTAAAAAGAGTTATGGTTGTCTAAAATCTTACAAAAGGTATTGATTATTTTTTTTGAGGTTGAAAGGGAGGAAAAGGTTTTGGGTTATAGGTTGTAGGTTATATGTTATGGGTTTTGAGGGAAAAGGGAAAAGGAGTGAATAGGAGAATGGGTGAGTAGGGATTTTTTTTGTAACAACTGCGGTTTTTTTTCGTCACATAGAAAACTTTAAAATGTATTGTATTATGAAAAAGGTATTGGGTATTTTTAAAAATAAAATAAAATTATTTTATCAGTGTGAATTGAAATCTTTTAATAAAATTCTTGGTATTAAGTAATTTTGGTTGACTACTTTTTTAGTTCGTAATAAAGTATTATTGCACCTGAGTCAAACTTTTTTGTTTTTAGTAATTTAAAAATAGTTCTATTTTTTATTTGATCAAACAGTTTTAATCCTTTTCCTTCTACCATTGGATAAATACAAATTTGAAATTCATCAATTAAATTCAGGTTTATAAGTTGAATTATTAAACTTCGACTACCGACTAAAATATCTTCGCCAACTTGTTTTTTGAGTGCTACAACTTCTTTTTCAAGTTCTTTTGTTGCCATTTTTGCACTTTTCCATTCGGTGTTTTTTATGGTTTGTGAAAAAACAATTTTTGGTACTTTGTCAATGGCAATAGCAAAGTCATTCATAGATTTTTCTTCAGATGGGTTTTCAATGAACTGTTGCCAAAATTGCATGAGTTGGTAAGTTGTTCGTCCATATAAAATGACTCCAGCATTGTTTAAAAGCTCTGTGTAATGTTGGTGAATATCTTCATCAGGAATGCCAACTGTGTGGTCGCAAACTCCATCGAGAGTTATGTTTATTGCAGCAATTACTTTTCTCATACTCTTTCTTTTTTTGATAATGAAAAATCGATTCTAATTTTCTGCTATTTCTTTTAGCTTATTTAGTGCGTTTGGCCAAGTGTTATTAAAATAATCCATGTACTCTTCCATGGTATCTACTTCAACTTTCACTATCGTTACACCATTATTTTCATTAAACGTATAATTTTCATGTCCTCCAGCCCATTTTTCAACTTGTTCTCCTGAAGTGATTTCTTTTTCACCATCTAGTATTCCATAATGACGAATTGAAACAAATTGAGAGGGTTTGTTTTCGGCAATTTCGGCAATCATTCCACCACGTTTTCCGTTTTCATCTGTTCCAATGAAATACATTTTGTCTCCTTTGTTCCAACTTCCTTCATAGGTTGAAGTTGGATTAAATTCGGCTGTCCATTTTTCATAGGTTGATTTATTGGTGATACCAAGCATCAAATCATATATCTTGTTTGCTGGAGCATTGATGTTTATTTCGTATTGTAGTTTTTTCATAATTATATGTTTTTTAGTTTTGATGTTGTTCTAAGTTTATCATCCAATTGATTCCAAATTTATCTGTGAACATTCCAAAATAAGCTCCCCAAAAAGTGTCTGCCATTGGCATGGTTACTTGTCCACCTGCTGAAAGTCCTTCAAATAATTTGTCTGCTTCTTCTTTAGATTCTGGAGTTATTGAGACTGAAAAATTGTTTCCTTGAACATATGTTGGAGCCCAATCACCACCAACATCACTTCCCATTAAAATTGAAGTTCCTATGGGTAAACTAACATGCATAATTTTACCTTTGTCTGATTCTGGAACTTTATAGTCTTCACTTTCGGGCATTTCTCCAAATCGTCCGATGTAATTAAATTCTACTCCAAAGACTGATTTGTAAAAATTAAATGCTTCTTCGCAATTTCCATTGAAGTTTAAATAAGTGTTTGTTGTTGCCATTTTTTTTGAGGTTATAAGGTTATAAGGTTAAAAGGTTAAGAGGGTTTGTGTTGTTAGTTATGAGTTATGAGTTATGAGTTATGAGGGAAAAGGGAATAGTTGTGAGTTATGTTTTTTGTTTTTTATCTGTGTTGGTCGATTAGGATGTTGTTTCCGTCTGGATCTTTTAGCGTTATGTATTCTGGTCCAGATGTTTTTTCGTCAGCTTCTCTGGTTAATTCTATTCCTAATTTTTTTAAATGATTTTGTATGGCTCTAACATCGTCAAATTCTTCAATGTTTTCTGCATTGCCATCCCAACCAGGATTGAAAGTGATTATATTATCGGTAAACATTCCTTGGAAAAGTCCGATTACGGCATTCTCATTTTTGAGTACAATCCAGTTTTGGTCGATGTTTCCACCTTTGTATTTGAATCCTAAGTTTTCGTAGAATTCTTTTGATTTGTGTATGTCTTTTACGGCTAGACTTATTGAGAAGGCTCCTAGTTTCATGGTTTTTTGTTTAATTGTTTAACTGTTTAATCGTTTATTTGTAAAAAAGGATAGGTAATAATGTTTTACATTTTCTTCAATTCCTTTTCTAATCTGTCGAAGTTTTCTTCGTTTTTGGGTTCGGCAAATTTTCTTATTTTTTCACATTCTTCTTCTGTTTTGAAAATCATTCTAAAAGTTATTTTTGTTGTGGAATCACTTTGCTTTTCAAAAGCTATTTCCATATCAAATAAAGGTTGCGAATTTCTTGTCCAAGCAATCAATTTGTTAGGTTCTACAGTTTTAAAAACAGATGAATTTTCATAATTACCTACTTCTGGACCGTGCATGGTAAGTATCCATTTTCCACCTGGTTGTAAATCAAATTCATGAATAGTATTGGTAAAACCTTCTGGTCCCCACCAATTTTTTAAATGTGATGGATTGGCAAAAGCTTCATATACTTTTTCAACAGGAGTATTCAAAACTCTTGAACTTAAAATTTCTTTATTAGAATTTGAAAGCATTTTTACAAATTTTAAATGATTTACTTTAGATTTTACCTTTGTATTTTGGATCAAAATCTACCATCCATTCAATGCCATATTTGTCTCTGAACATTCCAAAGTAAGAACCCCAAGGACTATCTGACATAGGAAATTCTACTTGTCCACCTGCAGAAAGACCATTGAATAATTTATCAGCTTCTTCACGAGATTCAGCACTGATTGATATTTTAGAACGGTTTTCATTTTCATTAACTGTTCCCATGCTTTCTGGAACATCATTGGCCATCAAGACATTTTGACCAATAGGCAATGCAATATGCATTATTTTGTTTTCTTCTTTTTCTGATACAGGAAATTCTGAACTTGCCATGTCTTTGAAACGCATTACTTGTGCAAATTCACCTCCAAAAACTGATTTGTAGAAAGTGAATGCTTCTTCGGCATTGCCGTTGAAGTTGATGTAAGGATTGATTAGTGCCATTTTTTTGTTGTTTAATCGTTTAACTGTTTAATTGTTGAATCGTTTAATTGAAATGTAATTTTCTTTTAAATATGGATTTTATTCTATTTTAATTAAAGTACTTTTATAAATAAAGTCATCTCCTTCAGATCTTGATTCTTGTTCGTATTCATTTCCATTTGTTTTGGTAATCCTAACTATTAAATCAGGAGTTGAAAGATCTTTGGGTCTTCCATTCCAAAATGCATCATTTCCCAATACTAATTTAAGTTTATAAGTACAGTTATCTATCCAAGTTATTTTTAACTTTATCTCTTTATCTGCAAAATATTCATGTTGAATGGAATCATTTCTTTCAATTGTTGAATTGACAACACCTTTATTAATGTTTTGAAATTTACCTGTTCTAAACATTTGGCAATTGTTTTGTGCATAAGTTGTAAATGATGCAAGAAGTAAAGCGGTTAGTATTTTAAATTTCATTGTATAAAATTGTTTAATTATTTAATGTCCAAATTAGCGCTTTTTCTTTTGTGGCTCTGAAAATAGTATTGTGATGTTCTGTTGGTTCATCTGAATATTTCCACGAAAAAGAGGTTTTTTTGTTTTTTAATTTTTCTTCTAATTGTTTGGTGTATTTTGAAATGTCTTCTGCATCTGAACCTGCAAACCAAAGTTTTTTGTTGTTGTAGTCATTGTCTTTCGTTAAGGTTTCAAAATTTTTGACTAAATATTGTTCGTTGAACCAAAGGGAAGGATCAAATGCAATGTAATTATCAAACAAGTTGGGTTGAAGCATAAACGTTTCTACAACAAATAGTCCAGCTAAGGATTCTCCGATAATGGTTTTTTTAGAAGTAGTTTTATATTTTTTATTGATGGTAGGCATTAATTCATTTTGGATAAAACTTCTAAAGTTGTTTGAACCTCCAGGATTTTTTATAAACTCTAAATCGTATGCTACTTTTGAAGGTCCGCTAAGATCTTTTCTTCGATCTGTGTTTTCGATACCTACCAAAATGTATGGAGGAATTTTTTTTGCTATAATTAATTCACTTAGAGTGTTTGCCATGTGTGGAAAGTCTTCTTTTATTCCTCCATCTGGCATATATACAACAGGCAAACTGTCATTTGATTGTTCGTATTTTGGTGGTGTCCAAATATTAATTATTCGGTCTTCGTTTAAAAATTTGGATGTAATTTTTAAACTATCATGTTTTGGAATTGGGTCGTTGTAGGTTATTGCTGCTTGTTTGCAACTGAATAAGATTGTAATTAGGAGTAGGAGTAGGATTGTTTTTTTCATGATTATTTGTTTAATTGTTGAATCGTGGAATTTAGAAGATTTATGTTCTTAAAATTTTTTCCATTTTTCTTCCTTTGGCTAATTCGTCTACTAATTTGTCTAAATAACGAACTTCACGAGTTAATTTATTTTCAATTTCTTCAATTCGATAACCACAAATTACTCCTTTGATTAAATGAGCGTTTGGATTAAGATTTGCTTTTTGGAAAAAAGTTTCAAATGTTGCTTTTTCTTCAATGAGATTTTGTAAGTCTTTTTCGTTAAAACCTGTTAGCCATTCTATTACTTGAAGAAGTTCTTGAACGGTTCTGTCTTTTTTTTCAACTTTTGTGATATAATGCGGATATACAGATGCGAAAGTCATCTTTGCTATTCTTTCGTTGTGATCGGCTGTTGGTTTCATTCTAGAAGAGTTAAAAGGTTATGTGGTTAAGAGGTTAAAAGGGTTTGTGTTTATTGGGTTAGTTTTATTAATTGGCCTTTTCGTTTTACAATATTTTTATAATCCCATTGAATTTCTTTTGATTTTTTT
Organism: Flavobacterium ponti; assembly: GCF_042652765.1. NCBI lineage: Bacteria > Pseudomonadati > Bacteroidota > Flavobacteriia > Flavobacteriales > Flavobacteriaceae > Flavobacterium > Flavobacterium ponti. Next base: position 262,326 of record NZ_JBHSGW010000027.1, on the reverse strand, counting down.
AGCCAACGTTCTATTTCTTCAGGGTTAATTTGATTTATGTCTGTGTAAAAAATGGACGCATCTTTGAATTTAGTTCCTCTAGTATTTAATTTATCTTCTTCAAAATCGGCTCCACTCCAAAACATTAATCGACAACCAGCTTTTTGGATGCTATACCCAACTATTGGATTTCCATCTAAAAACCAAACAGGATGAGCATGCCAAATTTTACTTTCAGCTTCAATCAACTCATTATCTATGATTTGCATAAGTTGGTTACAAATTTCAAGATATGGATTTGGTTGATTTTGGTTGTATGTTTTGATAGTTGTGTTCATTTTTTTGTTTAACTGTTTAATCGTTTGACCGTTCTTTAAACTTTTAGTATTCCTCTTAAGCCTCTTGCAGCGTAATAAGATTCTGCTCCATTGTGATATATGAATACGGTGTCAAATCTAAAGTCTCCAAAAATAGCTCCTCCTAATTTTCTGATTTTTTCTGGAGTTTTTAACCAGCTAGATGTTTTGGTGTCGAAGTTTCCTAGTTGTTGTAGATTTCTGTATTCATCTTCGTTTAAAAGTTCTATACCAATTGCTTTTGCAGCTTCAACTGCACTGTCTTTAGGTTTGTTTTGTTTTCTCGATTCGAGAGCTTCTTTGTCATAACAAAAACTTCTTCTGCCTGCTGGACTCTCACTTGAGCAGTCTACAAATAAATACTGGTTTTTTTCTTCATCAAATCCTACTACATCTGGTTCACCTCCTGTTTTTTCCATTTGTTCTAATATGGCTATTTTTTTAGGATTAGCTATTAGTTTTTCTTCGATTTTATGCCAATCTAAGTCTTTGTGACGGTTTGGGTTTTCGTAGAAACGAGTTTTTAGGAGTTGTAGTTGATGTTCCATTTTTTGCTTTATTTGTTTAACTGTTTAATCGTCTTTCAAATATAATAAAAATAAAAAAGCCTTTACAATTACGTAAAGGCTTTTTCATGATTTGGGGAAATCAGGGTTTTATCTACCAATAACTAACTTGTGTGTTTCTGTAAATGTATCAGCAACTAGTTGCATTACATAAACACCTGTAGATAAATTATCTAATCTAATTTCAGAGTTAGTAGTTGAAATATTGAATTGTTTAACTATTTTTCCTGAACTTAATTCGTAGATTGTTCCGTTAACTTGAGTGTCAAAATCAGTTGGTAAAATAATATTTATTAATCCATTTGTTGTTGGATTTGGATAAATAGCAGCTACTTTTCCTGCAAATGAAGCGTTAGCTAAAGCCATTTGTGCTTCATAAGCTCCTATATCTCTTGTTCCTCCAAAAATAGCATTGTTAATTTGGTCGTTAAATAAATCTGTTGGAGCACCAGTATTGTAAGCTGGACTATTAGTTTGTAAAGCATGTGTTAAAGTCGTCCCTCCGTTGTTAGCTAATGGTGCTAAAAATGGATTCATTCCTTCAATATCTGTAGCAGTTGCAGGGAATGCATTTGTTGCGTCAGCACCTATTAAATTATAACCGTTTGAAGTTAATGGAGTAGTGGTTGAGAAAACATCTACACCTGTAGCAGCTGTGTTTGTTGCAACAATAGTGTTTTTTAATGATGGAGTAGTAGCACTGTTGTTTGCAATTCCACCACCATTTGCAGTTGCAGAATTATTTGCGATTGTAACAGCGTTGATGTTTAACATATCATTGTTGTAAATTCCAGCACCATCATTAGCTGAAGTGTTTCCTGAAATTGTAGATAACATTACGTTTGCAGTTCCTGTTTTTACGTGAATAGCTCCACCATTTCCTAAAGTTCCATCCACTATGTTATTTGATAGAGTAGAATTATTCACGTTAAGTGTTCCACCATTATTGAAGATTGCTCCACCACCTTGATTGATTGCTGCTCCACTTGCTGTATTACTATCTAAAGTAACATTAGTAACAGTCATTGTAGAACCAGTTTGATTCCATAATCCACCACCTTCACGACCAGCATCATTGTTAGAAACTGTTCCACCAGTTATCATTGTTGTTACAACTCCAGAAATGTGAATTGCTCCACCGTTTCCAGGATTAGCAGTTCCAGCTGTTCCATCTACATCATTATTGGTAAGGTTTGAATTTGTAATAGTTAAAGATCCATTAATAGCTTCAATTGCACCACCAGCTCTGTTAGCTGAATTTGAATCTAAAGTTGAATTTAAAATAGTAACTGGACCAGCTATACTTAATATTCCACCACCAGAACCAGAAGTTCCTGTTGCGTTGTTATTAGTTACCATTGCAGTATCTAACATTAAAGTACCACCGTTGTTAAATATTCCAGCTCCACCATCATCAGCAGCATTTCCTGTAGAAGTATTTCCGTTGATTGTTGTTCCTGTAACACTCATAATACCAGTTCCATTCCACAATCCACCACCTTCAAGTGAAGCAGTGTTTCCATTTACTGTTCCACCAGAAATTGTTACATTTCCTGCACCAGTAATATGTAAACCACCACCGTTTCCTGGAGGTCCTGATACACTATTGTTGTTTAAATTTACATTTGTCAATAGAATAGTACTAGTTCCTGAATTATCTTCGATTCCACCACCAGCTCTTACTGCTGTGTTTCCTGTAATTGATGTATTAGTTATTGATAATTGCGAACCTACATCATTTAATATTCCACCACCAGAACCCGCTGTTCCGTTTGCAATGTTATTGCTAATTGTTGCATTTGAAATATTTAAAATTCCTGCATTTAAGTTATAAATACCACCACCACCGTTAGTAGGGTCAGCTCCTGAAGCAGTATTAGCGTCTATTGTAGTTCCATCTATTGTCATTGTTCCAGTTCCATTCCATAAACCACCACCTTCTGATGCTGCCATATTCATGTTTACCATTCCACCTGTAATATTGATTGTTCCGTTTCCACTAACGTGAAGTCCACCACCACTTCCAGGAGCAGCAATTGCAGGAGCAATACCAGCATTATTATTTGTTAAAGTAGCCATTGTAAGCGTAACAGTTGAACCTGCTTGAGTTTCAATTCCACCACCAGCTCTATTAGCTCTGTTACCAGAAATTGTTGAGTTGTTTATTGTTAAAGTAGAACCAGCGTCATTTAATATTCCTCCACCAGAACCTGCTGTTCCATCTGCAATATTGTTGGTAATCATAGCTCCGTTTTGAATTAAAACAGTTCCACCGTTGAAGTTATAAATACCACCACCACCATTGTCTAGTGCTGCACCAGAAGCTGTGTTTCCATCGATTGTTGTTCCACTAATTGTCATCATACCAGAACCATTCCATAAACCACCACCCTCTGCACCAGCTATATTGTTATTAACTGTTCCATCAGTAATCATTATTGTTCCAGGTCCAGTCATGTGTAAACCACCACCGTTTCCAGGTGAATTAAACACAGTGTTTCCGTTTAAAGTTACACCTGTTAAATTTACGAATGAAGTTCCCATCGTTGCATTTCCTTCAATTCCACCACCAGCACGGTTTGCAGAATTTCCAGTAACTGAAGAGTTTGTTATATTTGTTGTTGAACCAACATCATTTAAAATTCCACCACCAGAACCCGCTGTTCCAGTAGCCATATTGTTAGATATTGTAGCATTTGATATGTTTAATGTACCATTATTTAGGTTGTAAATACCACCACCACCATTATCTGGATCATTTCCAGCTGCAGTGTTTGCATTGATTGTAGTTCCATCAATAGTCATTATTCCTGTTCCATTCCATAAACCACCACCTTCAGAAGCAGCCATATTCATGTTTACCATTCCACCAGTAATGTTGATTGTTCCATTTCCACTAACGTGTAAACCACCACCACTACCTGGGGCAGCAACAGCAGGAGCTAAACCAGCATTGTTACTTGTCAATGTTGCCATTGTAAGCGTAACAGTTGAACCTGCTTGAGTTTCAATTCCACCACCAGCTCTATTAGCTCTGTTTCCTGAAATTGTTGAGTTGTTTATTGTTAAAGTAGAACCAGCATCATTTAATATTCCTCCACCTGAACCTGCTGTTCCATCTGCAATATTGTTGGTAATCATAGCTCCGTTTTGAATTAAAACAGTTCCACCGTTGAAGTTATAAATACCACCACCACCATTGTCTAGTGCTGCACCAGAAGCTGTGTTTCCATCGATTGTTGTTCCACTAATTGTCATCATACCAGAACCATTCCATAATCCACCACCTTCTGCACCAGCTATATTGTTGTTAACTGTTCCTCCAGTAATCATTATTGTTCCAGGTCCAGTCATGTGTAAACCACCACCGTTTCCAGGTGAATTAAAAACAGTATTTCCGTTTAAAGTTACACCTGTTAAATTTACGAATGAAGTTCCCATCGTTGCATTTCCTTCAATTCCACCACCAGCACGGTTTGCTGTGTTTCCTGTAATTGTAGAATTTGTTACATTTAAAGTAGCACCAACATCATTAAGAATTCCACCACCAGAACCTGCTGTTCCAGTAGCCATGTTATTTGTTATTGTTGCATTTGATATGTTTAATGTACCATTATTTAGGTTGTAAATACCACCACCACCGTTATCAGAAGCTATTCCTGCAGCAGTGTTGTTTGAAATAGTAGTTCCGTCAATTGTCATTGTTCCAGTTCCATTCCATAAACCACCACCTTCAGATGCAGCCATATTCATGTTTACCATTCCACCTGTAATAGTTACAGTACCGTTTCCTGAAACGTGAAGAGCTCCACCGTTTCCTGGTGCAGCTGTAGCTGGAGATACTCCTGCATTGTTTCCTGATAATGTTACATTTGTTAAAATTGTTGTTGTTCCTGCAGTTACTTCAATCGCTCCACCAGCTCTATTTGCTATGTTACCTGTAAAAGATGATAATAAAGATGTTAAACTTGAGTTTGAGTTTAGTATAATTGCACCTCCACTTCCAGAAGCTCCATTTGCTATACTATTTGAAATAGAAGAATTGTTTATTGTAAGATTTGCTCCTGTAACTTGAATTGCTCCACCATTGTCAGCTAATCCGTTAGTCAATAGAATATCATTTAAGATAAAATTACCAGCTGTAACATCAAATATTCTACCGTTTGCGTTACCATTGATAGTTGTATTTGTAATGCCATTACCTGTAATTGTTAAAGATTTATCAATAGTGATTTGACCTGTTGTTAAGATAATGCTAGTTACACTAGGTGCAAATGTAATAGTTGTTCCTGATGAGGCTGCAGCTATTTGACTTCTTAAAGTTCCTGCTGAGCCATCGTCAGCACTGCTCGTTACTACTTGCCCAAAGGAAACGGTTATTCCCAGAAGAAAAATTGTAAGAGCCATAAAGTTTTTAAACGTAGTTTTTGGTTTCATATATATAGTTTTTATTGTTGATACTACATATACGATGAAATTTAACTTTTGGTTTTTAAATAGTTACTTTATAAAAAAAGGTATCTAGATTTGACTCTAAATACCTTCTTAAAATTTATTGTTTCCTTTTACTGTGGAATATTTTCAAGCATTTCAACTTCAAAAACTAAATTTGTTTTTGCAGGAATTGGTCCACCACCTTTTTCTCCATATCCTAAATTATAAGGGATAAATAAAAGAATTTTATCACCATAATTAATATAATCTAATCCTTCTAAAAATCCTGGAATTAAACCTTGTTTTTTGCCATATTCAAAAGGAAATGGTTGATAACCATTTGAATCTTTTCTTCGATGGTCAAATTTTCCATATTCTTTGGCTACTTCTTCATAACTTGAATCAAACATTTCACCATTTTCAAAATAACCAGCGTAGTTAATGTAGACCGTTGTTCCTGCTGCTGGTTTGGCACCTTTACCTTTAGAAACAACAACATACTCTAAACCTGAAGTTGTTTTCTTAGCTTTTTTTCTCATTTTAGTTATGTAAGCTAATTTGTTCTTTGCTGCTTTATCTGCAATCTCTTTTGCTGCCTTAGCTTCTTCGTCTTTTTTTCCGTAGTAGTCACTGAAAATTTTTTTTGCATCGAATTTTTTTGCTTCCTCACCAACTTTGATAATGTTTACTTCCATTATTTGGTCTCCTTGAGCAATTGCGTTTACCACATCCATTCCTTCTATAACCTCTCCAAAAACACTATGCTTATTATCTAACCATGGTGTTGCTTTGTGTGTAATGAAAAATTGAGAACCATTTGTACCTGGTCCTGCATTTGCCATTGATAAAATTCCTGGTTTAGTATGTTTTAGACTTTCGTCAAATTCATCTTTGAATTTATAACCAGGTCCACCAGCACCAGTTCCTTGAGGGTCACCTCCTTGAATCATGAAATCAGCAATGACTCTATGGAATTTTAATCCATTGTAATATGGCTTTCCTTTTAATTTATCTTCTACAAATGGGTTAGTTCCTTCTGCCAAAGAAACAAAATTTGCTACTGTGATAGGTGTTTTTTGATATTCTAATTTTAAAAGGATATCTCCTTTATTGGTTTTCATTTTAGCATATAATCCATCTTCTGTTTGAGCAAAAGAAAAAAGGGAGCTAATTAATAGTGTAAATAAAACTAATTTTTTCATTGTAAATATTTTATTATTGAGGTGCTTTTTCAAGCATTTCTATTTCAAATACTAAATTTGTTTTTGGAGGAATTGGTCCGCTACCATTTTCACCATAACCTAATTGATATGGAATGAACACTAATGCTTTATCTCCAAATTTCATGTTTTCTAAACCTTCAATAAATCCTGGAATTAAACCTACTTTTTTGCCATATTCAAAAGGAAAAGGTTGGTATCCATTCATTTCTTTTCTTTTTGCATCAAGTCTACCATATTGTTCGGCCACATCTGCATAACTTGTGTCAAACATATCACCATTTTCAAAATAACCTGCATAATTTACATAAACTTGAGTTCCTGCTTTTGGTTTTGCACCAGCTCCATTATTGATGATTATGTATTCTAAACCTGAAGCTGTTTTAGTAGCTTCTTTTCTTTTTTCAGTTAAATAATTTGCTTTATCTACCATTACAGCTTTTGCTCTTTCTTCTGCAATTTTTATAGTTTCAGCTTCAACTTTATAGTAATCTGTAAATACTTTAACAGCATCAAATTTTTCTGCATCTGAACCATTTCTAATGATAGAAATTTTTGTAATAGTATCACCTTGTTCAATTGCATTTACATTTTCCATTCCCTTAACAACTTCACCAAAAACTGTATGAACACCATCTAACCAAGGAGTTTCTTTATGAGTAATAAAAAACTGAGAACCATTTGTACCAGGTCCGGCATTTGCCATTGAAAGAACACCAGCTTTATTGTGTTTAAGTGTTTCATCAAATTCATCTTTAAACTTATATCCAGGTCCACCTAAACCAGAAGCATCTGGGTCACCACCTTGAATCATGAAATCTTTTAAAACTCTGTGAAATGTTAATCCGTCATAGAAAGGTTTGTTTTTGAACTTTTCTTCCACAAATTGATTCTTTCCTTCCGCTAAAGAAACGAAATTGGCAACAGTAATAGGAGTTTTTTGGTATTCTAATTTTACAATAATATCTCCTTTTGAGGTTTCGATATTTGCAAATAAACCATCTCCTAAATCTGCGTAAGGGTTATTTTTACATGAAGTAAAAAGCGCTACTAGAGCGATAAAAAATAAATTTAATTTTCTCATTGTTTAAATTAATTATTAGACGTGTCTTTTTTTATGTCGTTTAAAGTTACTGTACAAAGTAAAGGTTCATTTGTCCCTATTTTATTGTTGTCACCATGATACCCAAATCCAGAGTGAGAAGGAAATAGAAACGTGATTTCTTCTCCTTTTTTCATGATTTTAATTCCATCACGTAAACCCATTAATATATTTTCTTTATCTACATAATAGGTTTGAGGTTTTAATTCCTCTTTGGTATAAATTGTTGTGCCATCTAACTTTTTAATTTCATAATCAAAATAGGCAATATCTCCTCTTATTGGAGTATTAGTAGCTTCATCAATTTTAGTGTTGTAAGAATACCAATATCCTTTTGGAGAAGATATATATTCATTTAAACTATCGTTTTTAATGAATTTATCTATAGCTTCTTCTTCTTCAGCAATCAATACTTTGTTTCTTTCAATGGATTCATTTATAAAAGAACCTGATGATTGTGAAACAGGTTTTCTTGCTTGTTGGTTAGTACAATTTATAGAGAATATACCTATAATTGCTAATAAGATTATTTTTTTTATTTTCATTTTCATTTTTTTTCAGATGCTAAAATAGCAATAAATTTTTTCACAGTTTCATCTAATGAGAGTAAAGATTTTCCTCCAGCTGCATTAATATGTCCACCACCATTAAAATGTGTACGAGCAAATTGATTAACATCAAAGTCTCCTTGTGAACGGAATGAGATTTTAATAATACCTTCTTCTTTATTTTCGATGAAGATTGCTGCAAACTCTATGCCTTTTATTGATAATCCATAATTAACAATTCCTTCGGTATCACCTTTTTGATTGTTTGCACTGTCTAATTCTTCTTGTGACAACGTAATATAAGATGTTTTATACTCAGGTAAAACCACCATATTGTTCAAAGCCATTCCTAAAATCTTCAAACGATTTGTTGAAGAATTGTCAAATAATGAATTATGAATTGCAGAATTGTCAACTCCCTTATCAATTAAATCAGCAACTACTCTATGTGTTGCTCCTGTTGTTTTTGGATACCTAAAACTACCAGAATCGGTTGTGATTCCTGTGTAAATGCAAGTTGCGATATCTTTATCAATACTTTCTTTATAACCTAAAGCTTCAATAAAATGATAAACCATTTCGCAAGTTGAACCATAAGTAACATCAGAAAAAGTATATTTAGCATAAGAATCTGGAGCTTGATGATGATCAATCATTGCCATAGGAATATCTAATGTTTCAAGATAAGCACCCATTACATCTCCTGTTCTATGTAAAGCATTAAAATCTAATGTAAAAATTAATTTACTGCATTCGATTTCTTTTTTGGCTCTGTCATTTTCTCTTTCGAAAACAAGAACTTTATCAGCATCTGGTAACCAACTTAAAAAATCAGGAAACTCATTTGGAGCCACAACAACAACTTGATGATCTAATTTTTTTAAGAAATGATACAAAGCTAATGTTGAACCCATAGCATCTCCATCTGGATTTCTATGTGGTATGATGCTGATTTTTTTAGGTGATAATAAAAGGCTTTTTAATTCTTGTAATTCGTTTGTATTAAACATTATTTATTTTTCTTATTTTGAAATGACTATTCCTAAACTAACGGCTAAAATACCTAAAATTAATGATAGTGAAGTGTAAATTAATGCTAGTTGATAATTTTGATTTTGAATCATGTTTACATTTTCTAAACCAAACGCAGAAAAGGTAGTAAAACCTCCACAAAAACCTGTAATTAATAAAAGTTTTAAGGATTCGTTTTCTGTATTGTATTTATATAAATATCCAACAAGTAAGCCAATTAGTAAGCAACCTATAATATTTACTAAAAAAGTTTGATAAGGAAAAGTTGAGTATGATTTTTTAGAAACTATCCAATGAACTAAATACCTCAAAACACTTCCTGAAGCACCACCAATAGCTACTAAAATTAAATTTTTAATCATATTTTATCGAATTAAACTAAAATGACCTTTGACAATTCTACCGTTCTCAAATGTAATAGTATACCAATAATCATCAGCGAAAAGCATTTTTCCATTTAAAGTTCCATCCCAACCTGGTTGATTGGCTTTAAAACTATAAATCAACTTTCCATATCTATCAAATATAGTAATAATTGTTTTAGGTTGTAAGGCTAACAAAGGCACATACCATGTTTCATTAAAACTATCTCCATTTGGAGTGAAAAATTTAGGAGCTGCTAATACTTGGAAAGTTCCAGGTGTAATTCCGCAACCTTTGGTATCTCTAACGTAAAAACTATAATTACCAGTAGCAAGAAAAGAAAATGTATTACTCGCTTGATAAGTATTTCCATCCAAAGAATATTCATAAGTTCCATTTCCTGTTACTTCGATTGTAGCTGAGTTGTTATCACTAAAATCATTTACTGTAACATTTGTAATTGTAGCTGGCTCTGATAATTCTACTGTAAATGTTTTTGTGGCAGAACAGCCATTTGAATTCGTAACTGTTACCGTATAAATTCCAGCTGAGCTTACATTGATTTGATTCGTAGTTTGAACAGGGTTTGTATTCCAACTATATGAAGTAAATCCGTTTGGAACTGATAATGTGCTTGAATTTCCATTACACAAACCAATTATTTCATTTTGTCCTATAGATAATGTATTTACTTTTAGTGTTATTGGATAAGCTTGGTAACAACCTTGAATATTTGTTATTTTGGCATAAATAATTTGTTGATATGAAGTTGTATTTGTGTAGTTTGTTGGCAAAACATTTGTTCCGTTCGTTGTTTCAAAAAATGAAATTGAAAAACTGGTTGGTAAATTTGAAAATATTTGATTTTCAATAGTAGTTAAATCAAAGCTTGTAAAGCCATCTTGTGTTCCATCCGTGTCACATTGTGTAAATTCATCTTGTATTACATTTAAAACTGGTGCATATTCAATTTCAATTTCTCCCTCAGAAATACAAGAACCATTAATATTTACTTCCACAGCATAACTACCAGCTGATGTGATATTATATGTTGGATTTGTTTCTCCAATAAGTAAATTTCCATTTTGAAACCATTGATAAGTATTTGTTCCAGCTTGTGTAGCATCTAAAAGCAAACTATCGTTTTGACATAATGGATTTCCATTTGCTATTAAACGATCGTCACCTAAATCAATTCCAAAATTAAAACTTCCACCACCAATAAATATAGCTGAATCATATCTATAATTTTCTTCATCTGCTATTACTAATTTTATATGATATAAAACATTTGGCAGAATATCAGCTTGAGCAGTTAAAACTACTGTTTGTCCGTTGAAATTAGTTGGATGATTTGTTCCGTTGAATGCATCAAAATATTGTTCATTTATGGCAGGACACCCATTTCCACCCGAAATTAAAGGATGAACAGTAGTAACTAAAACAGGAGTATTTGTATTAGGAACTAAAGCTAAATTTTGATATTGATTTGTTGAACCTGCTTCTTTTAATAAGAAAGCAAAACCATCAGAATACTTACAAGGAGCACTTCCTTGATATTCTTCAGAAGAGAAAATATAATCAAAACTAAATTTATTTCCTACAGATATAAAATCAAACTCTAAAATCGTTGCATTTAAAGTATTAGAAATACCTAAGGCTTGTTCAAGATCTTGATCTCCATTCCAACCCATATTGGCACCATCGTCTGATAATGAGTTGTTTGGTCCTTGAGTGTTTGAGGCTTTTCCAGTACTTAGAACGATTCCGTTTTGAAATGGAAAAGTTGATCCAGTTCCATCAAAGTAAGCGTAACTTTTTTCTCCTGATGTAAAATTTCCTCCTGAAACAGAGAAATTAGAAACAGTTGCACATGGACTATTAATTAAAACATCTTCAACTAGTTGTTGAGCAGTATAATTTTCGTTAGTTGTGATGTATTGACCGTAATTTTTTTGGCTAAAAAAAACAGCTAACACAAATAATAGTATAAATTTTATTCCCTTCATAGCGAGGGCAAAGATACTATAAATCTCTTTTCTTTACTATGTAATACGAACCAAAAATAAAGATTGCTGTCCAAATTAACACAATTAACATAGTTGAATAATGAACACTATAATCTTTTACATTTTCAATTCCGACTTGCGTACCAATAGTTTTAGCAAAGTTTAACCTTGTAATTGGTTCTACAATTAAATTTGACATGGATTCTAATGGTAAGAAATCATAAACTTTGTCTACCCAAATTTCCTCACTGTCTTTCCTACGTAGAATTCCATATTTAATAATTGCAAATGAGATGTTTTCGAAGAGAAACCAAAAAAATAAAAAACCTAAAGCAAATGCACTTCTTTTAATTAAGACTCCTAAGAATAAACAGAATGAGAAAAAGGCAACTAGTTTTACGAAAAAAGCTAAAATATAATCTACTTGTGAAAAAATGATTCCAACTTCAGTGTAAGAAGAATACATTAATCCTAAAATCATGGAAACTATAAACACAAATAGAGTGGAAATAAAAGCAAATAATACAACTGTAATAAACTTTGAAAGCACAAATTCTTTCTTGCTCATTCCATCAATTAGATTTTGTTTTAAAGTTCCATAACTATATTCATTGGCCATCATAGAAACAATAACAACTGCTAAAAATATCTTGAAATAGTCAGCAACATATGTGTTAAAATGCCAAATAAAAGGGAAATTAAAAACTCCTTGATCAGCTACACTAATATGTATTGGACCAATGTCAAACTCTATTGCAGCTATTAACGAAATTAATGTAAGTAAAACAAAATAGGTAATAGTTAATACTTTACTAGCTCTGTTTTTCCACAGTTTTTGGATTTCTATTTGGAATAATCTTATCATGATTTTTTGTTGTTTAATTGTTGAATCGTGAAATTGTTTAATTGTATGATTCAGTAGGTAGAAGTTTGGAGTTCTAAAGTATTTATTTGGTCAATTGTAAAAACTGTTCTTCTAAACTATGTTTTTTTTTGATTAGTTGACTTAAAACTATTTGATTTTCAAAAAGAAATTGATTTAATTCATCAGCTTCTAATTTGTTTTTTAAGAACACTAAAACTTTTCCTTCTTCTTCCACACATTTTTCTACCGAATTATGATTCATTAAAATCGTAATCAAAGCATTTGAATCCTTAGCTTGAAGTTCAAAAAATCCTTCATTGGAAGCCATTGCATCAACTGGACCTTCATATAACATTTTTCCAAAGCGAAGCACAACAACATGTGAACATACTTTTTCGACTTCATCTAATAAATGAGAAGCCAATAAAATAGTAGTTCCTTGTGAAGCAATTAATCGAATTAAATCACGAATTTGACGAATTCCTTGTGGATCTAAACCGTTTGTTGGTTCATCTAAAATTAATATTTCTGGATCATTCAATAGGGCAGAAGCTATAGCCAAACGTTGTTTCATTCCTAAAGAAAACGTTTTGAACTTGGAATCTTTTCTATCTAAAAGTCCTACTAACTCCAATTTTTCAGTCACTTTAGTAAAAGGAATATTTTTTATTTTACAAACTAACTCTAGGTTTTCTTGAGCAGTCATGTAAGGATAAAAATTGGGTCTTTCAATAATAGCACCCACTTTTTTCAAAGCATCATGCGTTTCTAAACTTCCATTGAACCAAGAAAAATCTCCTGAAGTTTTATTGACTACATTTAATACAATTCCAAGAGTTGTTGATTTTCCTGAACCATTTGGACCTAAAATTCCATACACATTTCCTTTTTTGATTTCAAAAGAAACATTGTTTACAGCATGAATTTTTTTTCCAAATATTTTGTTGAGGTTGTTGATTGAAAGTATAGTTTCCAAAGTAGTAGTTTTTTTTAAGTATAATCATAAGACGATAAAAAACGATTTTTGTTACCTTTTCTTAAAAATTAGACTAAAAAAAGCCTGATAAGATATACTTTCAGGCTTAATTTAAATATTTTTAAAGTTTATTTACTTCTGACAATCTACTTTAGACAAAGGCATATTTGAAGAATAATCTAAACTTGAAATATCTTTAAATTTTACACTATTTCCTTCCGTTACAACTTCTCCATAACCTTCAATTAATTGGTTGTCTTTCATTAAAAAAGCAACTTCTCTGGTACTTTCAGTTCCTTCTGATTGAAATGTGTAAACAGCTATTAATTTATTATCTTTAATTTCTCCTTTGATAGTTCCTTTATTGCTGTCTTTTTCTTTTAGTTCGTAAGTCAACACACCAGAAACTTCATTGTCTTTGTTGGTCATTTTTAACTGAACTTTACTTCCATCAGCATTATACTCATAACATTCTGTTGATGATGGATGGGTGTTTTCTTTTGCTGTTTCTTTTAAAGGAATTTCTGTTGGTTCAATACTTTGTGATTCTTCGTTTTTACAGCTTGCAAAAGTTACTACTGCTAAAGTTAAAATAAGAAATTTTTTCATGCTGTTTTGGTTTTAATTAATTAGATACTTTTTTAAATCGCATTACAGGAATTCCATTAGCGATTAAATTTAATTTTTTGTTTTCATCAAAAGAAAAAGATTCAACTTTTTCCATCATTTGTAAAAAAGCTTTGTCTCCATTTCCTTCGCAATATCTTAAAGTTGCTGGACCAGGTTCACTAAATGTTAGTTTGTCTTTATCAAAAGTATATTTATAAGAGTAACCATTGCAACTGTTTGTTCCATGTACTCGGTTTGTTTCTTCGTCAAAAATTAAATTAGGTTTTTCATTTGGATATAATCCATCAAAAGCAATTCTTGAACCTGTGATGTAATCTAGTTCCCAAGTTGTATTGAATAAGTCATTTGAACTAGCTTGTTTTGAAGTAGAACAAGCACTGAAAATAATGCCAGTTAGCAGTAATAAAAATAAGATTGATTTTTTCATAATAAATAATTTGGGTTACTAATCATTACATTAGCATAAAAATACAAATAAAAAGAGGTAAGAAAAAAGGAATTAGGAAAATTTTAGAATGAATTTGCATTATTTTATAATTGTAAAAACTTCCGTTTGTTTATTACTTTTCACTTCAATTGTATTTCCTTCAGTTAGCATTGTATCAAAATCAACTTCTGTAATGTCAAAACTAAATTGAGTTATCCATTGATTCGAGATATTTGAATTATCTGATGCTATTTCTTTAGTGTCAGAATGTAATTCATAGGTTTGGTCATTTCCAATAAAATAAAACGTAATTCCTTTATGAGTTTTAAAGTTTTTAGTTCCAACAATTGTTACATTTAAAAAATGAAATTCGGCTAATTCTTGCACTTTAATCCAAATTCCACCTGTTTCTTTACTTGCAATTTTGTCTCCAATTACATCTGTGATTCTTTCTTCTGTAAAAATATCTACATGATTTTTTTCTGATGTATCAACTCCACCTAACTTGACTACTAATTTTTTAAATAATCCTAACATTAATTTCTTATTTACTTTTAATATTCTTCTCACACAAATCGATAATTTGAGCAATTCTGTTTTGTCTTGTTTCTTCTCTTTTGGCTTGATTTAACCAATATAAATAACTTTTTCGATACGATTTACTAAAGTTTTCATAATTAGAAAAAGCAATTTCATTGGCATCAAATGCTTTTTGCAAATCATCTGGAACTTCTAAATTTTCAACAGCATCTAAACTTTCCCACGAACCATTTTTTTTAGCAATTTCTATTTTTTTTAAACCACTTTCATGCATTAAATTATTAGCAATCAAATCTTCAATATAATCTTTGTTAACTTTACTCCAAACACTTTTGTCTTTTCTTGGTGTAAAGAGTTGTTGTCTTCGTTCTTCGTCTATTTTTTTTACTGTTGAATCAATCCAACCATAACAAATAGCAACTTTAACAGCTTCCTCCCAACGCATACTTTGAGTTTCACTAGCTACTTTATAAAAAATCAAATAAACAGCTTTGTGTTTATCATGATTTTCATGAAGCCAATTTCTCCATTCTGTGTGATTTTTGAAGTATAGGGTTGGTTTTTGTTGCATCTAGTGATTGGTTGATTTAAAATATTTTTTTCTATTAATGTAAATAGTATTTACATTTTTTACATTAAACTTATTTTTTTCAACACAAATACTATCAAACTCAAAATTACGATTGTTATAATCATTTTGTTTAATAGTATAAAAAACGTATTGACCTTTTTTTGATTCATAATGATTTAAAGAAACTTCTAAGAATAATGGTTTAACAATCTTTTCATCAACATTAATTACCCTATCTTCATCAATGTATTTAGAAGATAAATATTTATTAATTAAATCAATGTTTTTTGTAGATGTAATATAATACTTGTCTTTTGATTCGTTTTCTATAATAAAATCAATTTCTTTAGTAGCACATTTTGTAGCTAACAAGAAAGGAAATATTAGAAATAAATATATTTTTTTCACAAATTTTTAAAGTATGTAAAGTTATTTGAAATTCAAAGCTACAAAAAAACCTGCAAGTTCCGAAACTTCGAAATAACTTACAGGTTCTTTAATTTTTTTTTGAGCTAAGTTGATTAACTCATTCCACCTACACGCATTAGAACATTAAATACCAATCCTACTGCCATTCCAATTAGTGCAGCATAACAAGCTGATTGTGCAGCATTAGGTTCTTTTTCTTTTTTTGTAAAATAAATAATTGCTCCAGCTAAAGGAATGCAAAATGATAGTACTTTCAAACCTGTACTTAATTCGTCTTTAGGTTTTTGTTCAAATTCGTTAAAGTTTTCTGACATTATTTTGGTTTTAAATTAATAATAATATGTAGTCCCCAATTTTTTTTCCAATGATTGAAATCAAGGACATTGACCCAATTCCAGCAATTATTCCTGTTGTAATTCGTATGAAATTATTACTCTCTCTGTTAAAAAAAGCTTGAATTGTACCATCCAAATAGGTTGGAATTATCATTAAAATGGTAATCCAAAAATTTAGTGTTACAAAACCGAAAAGAAAAATTGGAAAAGTTAAATATCCAATGTGAATACCTGTACATCTTGCACATACAGGGAATTGTTTCCCTTTCCAAAAAAATGAACGCTCTGGTTTTCTGTGGCAATATGTTAAGTGTATTTTATTAAGAATCATTAGTATATTTTTAGCTAATATATAAAATTAATTAAAAAAACCTGCAAGTATAATCTCACAGGTTTCTTTTTGTTGTGCTAAATTTTATTTAACTTCATAAAATCTTCTATTTCAGTATCTAAATCCTTTTAAATAGATGAGATTCTGAAACAAGTTCAGAATTACAAATTAGATTACTTTATAGTTTCAAAACTACGTTTCACAAAAGCCGTTAATTCTTCTCCTTTTAATAATCCTTGAGAAAGTTTAGCTAAATCTAAAGCTTGTTTCACTAAGTTGGCTTTAACCGTTTCGTCTTTTGTATTTAACAATGAAGTCGCGAATTCAGAATTTGAGTTTACTATCAAATTGTACATTTCTGGGAAATTACCCATTCCAAACATTCCTCCACCACCAGATTGACTCATTTCTTTCATTCTTCTCATAAATTCTGGTTGCGTAATCATAAATGGTGCAGCGTTGCTATCCATTGCTTCTAACTGAACACTATATTTCTCTTTTGGAACAATAGTTTCGATAGAAGCTTTTAAAGTTTCTTTTTCTTCATCTGATAATTTTGAAATTTGAGTTTCCTCTTTTTCAATCAATTTATCAATAGCATCACCATCAACGCGAGCAAACGTTAAGTTTTCATTGTCACCTTCTAATTTCTGAATCAAATGTGAAACAATTGGACTATCTAACAATAAAACTTCGTATCCTTTGTCTTTTGCAGCAGCAATATAACTGTGTTGTGCTTCTTTGTTTGAAGCGTAGAGAATAACTGTTTTTCCGTTTTTATCCGTTTGAGTATCTTTTACTTTTTCTTTTAATTCTTCTAAAGTAAAGTAAGTTTCATCTACTGTTGGATATAGAACAAATGAACCAGCTTTTTCATAGAATTTTGGTTCAGAAAGCATTCCGTATTCCAAAACAATTTTGATATCGTTCCATTTTTTCTCGAAATCTTCACGGTTTTCAGTGAATAAAGATTTCAATTTATCGGCAACTTTTCTGGTAATGTAATTTGAAATTTTCTTTACATTTCCATCAGCTTGAAGATAAGAACGAGACACATTCAAAGGAATATCTGGAGAATCAATTACACCTTTTAACATCGTTAAGAATTCGGGCACAATTCCTTCTACATTATCTGTTACAAACACTTGGTTTTGGTACAATTGAATTTTGTCCTTTTGCATTTGTAAATCAGCCGATAATTTTGGGAAATATAAAATTCCAGTCAAATTAAACGGATAGTCTACATTTAAATGAATGTTGAATAAAGGTTCATCAAATTGCATTGGATACAATTCTCTATAAAATGATTTATAGTCTTCATCAGTTAGTTCTGAAGGTTGTTTTGTCCAAGCTGGATTTGGATTATTGATGATGTTATCAACTTCTTTATATTCTGTTTTGTAATCTTCAGGAGCATCTTCAGGTTTCGGTAGAGCTTCTTGTTTTGTTCCAAATTTAATTGGAATAGGCATAAACTTGTTATACTTTGTAAGTAAACCTTTGATTTTTGACTCTTCTAAAAACTCTAAAGAATCTTCGGCAATATGAAGAATGATTTCTGTTCCTCTTGTAGTTTTATCGCTTGGAACTAAAGTAAACTCAGGGCTTCCATCACAAGTCCAATGAGCAGCTGGTGCACCAGTGTGCGATTTTGTGATGATTTCAACTTTTGAAGCCACCATAAAAGCAGAATAGAATCCTAATCCAAAATGTCCAATTACACCAGAATCTTTGGCAGAATCTTTATACTTTTCTAAAAACTCTTCAGCTCCAGAAAAAGCAATTTGGTTAATGTATTTTTCTACTTCTTCAGCAGACATACCTAATCCTTGGTCAATAATGTGTAATTTCTTTCCTTCTTTATCAATTTTTACTTCAATAATTGGATTTCCATATTCTGATTTTGATTCACCAATACTAGCTAAGTGCTTTAATTTTAAAGTAGCATCAGTAGCATTAGAAACTAGTTCACGTAAAAATATTTCGTGATCACTATATAAAAACTTTTTGATTAAGGGAAAGATGTTTTCAACTGAAACATTAATTTTTCCTGTTGTCATATGTATATTTTTTTAGTTAAACAATTTGAATTTTTAATAGACAAATAGAGTACCAATTGCATTTCGTCTGACAAATTGACTGATGTTGGAATTTTGTTAAATTATTTTGTAATTTTATAAGAAAGTAGAAAGTTTCTGACCTAATTTTGTATAACTTAATTTAACTAAAATTTTAATTATGAAAAAAAGTATTCTAATAATGGTGTTGTCCGTTTTATTATTTGGATGTAAATCGCAATCAGTTACAAACACTAATGTTGACAACAAGACAGAAAGAGTAATAAAAGGAGATTGGATGGTTACAAATGTAAGTTTTCCAGGTTCAGATTATATCAAAGTGACTTCATTTGATTTAGCAGATTCACAATGTTTTGTAGGAAGTTCTTGGAAATTTGTTTCTAACAATAACAAAGGAACTATGACTTTGAATGATGCAAATTGCATTGCATTTAGTTCACCAATTACTTGGTACATAAATCAAGAAGGAAATTTTGTAATGAAAATTATAAATGATTACAAAGCGAAGAAAGTAAATCAAGGTTATATTTTGAGAGTGGCTAACGTAACAGAAACTAGCTTTGAATTGATTGATAAAATAAATGTTGGAGGTTCCATGAAAGAAGTAACTTACCAATTTCAAAAACAATAATACTAACCAAAAAATAAAAAAAGATGAAAAGAGTAATAATGTATAGTTTGTCGGTAGTTTTTTTAGCAGCAACACTTTTTACAAGTTGTGAAGCTGTAAAAAACACAAATAAAACACAACGTGGTGCTGCTATTGGAACAGCTGCTGGAGCAGTATTAGGAGCAGTTATAGGAAACAATGTTAAAGGAGGAAGTTCTGAATTAGGAGCAGTTCTTGGTGGAGTAGTGGGTGGAGTTACTGGTGGAATTATTGGTAACAAAATGGACAAACAAGCTCGTGAAATTAAAGAAGCTTTACCTGGTGCAGAAGTGGAAAGAGTAGGAGAAGGTATTAAATTGGTTTTAGGTGAAAATGCAGTTCGTTTTGATACCAATAAATCAACTTTAACAGCTCAAGCTCAAGCAAATTTAGACAAATTAATTCCGGTTTTTCAAAGTTATGCAGATACTGATATTACTATTTTTGGATATACAGATAGCACAGGAGCTGTTGAATACAATCAAAAATTATCAGAACAAAGAGCTGCTTCAGTTAAAAGTTATTTAGCTGGAAAAGGTTTAAGTGTTGCTCGTTTTACTACAAAAGGTTTAGGAATTGCAGACCCAATTGCAGATAACGAAACTGTAGAAGGAAGAAGTAAAAACAGACGTGTAGAGTTTGCGATTACTGCTAATGAAAAAATGATTGAAGATGCTCAAAAAGAAGCAGGAGAATAATCATTTAAAATATACAAATAATAACAAAGACTACTTAAATTAAGTGGTCTTTTTTTTTGAAAGAACTTTAACAAAACTTTGGTTCTTGTTTTTTTATCAAAGGAAAACGGTTTTGTAAATTTATACTATATTTAAAATCAAGATTATGCCAGTTAAAAAACAAACTTCTAAAAAGAAAAAAATAGACGACAAAGCAATTGTTAGTTTGTATATGGATTATGTATTGTCTCATAATACTGAACCTAAAAATATTTTCTTATTTTGTAAAGAAAACGAAATTGAAGAAGTAGACTTCTATAGTTTTTATGGTTCTATAGATGCTTTGAAAGAAGATATTTGGATTAAGTTTTATGAAAATACAGCTTCAAATTTAACAAAAGATGAAAATTTTACTTCTTACTCAAATCGCAATAAATTATTGTCTTTATACTTTACCATGTTTGAAGTATTAACATTGAATAGAAGTTATGTCTATTTTACTTTGAAAGATAATAAAGAAGGTTTGAAAGCTTTAAAACAATTAAAAGGGTTAAGAACTCATTTCAAAACATTCATAAATCAAATTATTGATGAAAATGAAGAACCTAAAAATGAAACTATTCAAAAAATAACAAAACCAATTTATGCTGAAGGAGCTTGGATTCAATTTTTGTTTTTGTTGAAATTTTGGTTGGATGATACTTCAAAAGGATTTGAAAAAACAGACATTATGATTGAAAAATCAGTCAAAGCTATTTTAGATGTTTTGGACACAACTCCTTTGGAAAGCGTGATTGATTTAGGAAAATTCATTTGGAAAGAGCGATTTAATTAGAAAATATGAAAACATTAGATAAAATTCCGACTAACAAAATAGAACGTGCTGGACAACTGGTAAAAACAGGTTTTAAGGTTGGAGGAAATTATTTGGCTTATTACAGTGAAAAAGTGGTGAATCCATCTTTGACAAAAGATAAGTTGAATGAAAACAATGCAGAAGACATTTATGATGGTTTAAAAAGCCTAAAAGGAAGTGCTTTAAAAGTAGCTCAAATGTTGAGCATGGAAAAAAATATTATGCCGAGAGCTTATGTTGAAAAATTTTCATTAGCTCAATTTTCTGTGCCACCTTTGTCTGCTCCTTTGGTTAGAAAGACATTTAAAAAATATTTAGGAAAAGCACCAGAAGAAATTTTTGATACTTTTTCTGAAAATTCGGTAAATGCAGCTAGTATTGGACAAGTTCACAAAGCTTCTAAAGATGGAAAGGAATTAGCTGTAAAAATTCAATATCCTGGAGTTGCTGAAAGTATTGGTTCTGATTTGGCTATTGTAAAACCTTTTGCGATTAAGATGTTTAATTTGCAAGGAAAAGATTCGGAAAAATATTTCAAGGAAGTGGAACATAAATTAATGGAAGAAACCGACTATAATTTGGAATTGAAACAAGGAAATGAGATTTCTAAGGCTTGTGCTCAAATAGATAATTTGCGTTTTCCAAGGTATTATGAAAACCTTTCTTCAGAGAAAATTTTGACAATGGATTGGATGCATGGTGAACATTTATCTGAATTTACGGCTCACAATGAAGATAGAGATTTAGGAGATAAATTGGGACAAGCTTTGTGGGATTTTTATATGTACCAAATGCACAAAATGAAACAAGTTCATGCTGATCCTCATCCAGGAAACTTTTTGGTGGATAAAGAAGGAAACTTAATTGCGATTGATTTTGGTTGCATAAAACAAGTTCCCGAAGATTTTTATGTGCCTTATTTTGAGTTGGCTCGACCAGAAATTATTGATAATCCAAAACTTTTCAATGAGAAGTTATATGAATTAGAAATTCTTCGTGAAGATGATTCTCCAAAAGAAATTGAATATTTCACAGCTTTATTTCATCGTTTATTGAGTTTGTTTACCAAACCTTTTCATAGTGATTTCTTTGATTTTTCTGATACAGAATTTTTTGGTCAAATCGCTGCAATGGGAGAGGAATTCTCAAAAGACACACAATTAAGAAAAATGAATGGAAATAGAGGTTCAAAACATTTTTTATACATCAATAGAACATTTTTCGGATTGTATAATTTACTTCACGATTTAAAAGCAAGAGTACAAACAAAGCAATTTGAAAAATACATTTAATTTTTAGTTAGATTGGTTGAAAAGAGCATTACTTTTAAATAGAGTTGTGCTCTTTTTATTTTTTTAGGAACACAGATTCAAGAAATTAGAGAAATTGAAATAATCTTTGAGGTTTTAAACTTTGTAGTTTAATTTATTGAAATTGACTTTTAACATTGATATTGCAATTGTTATTGTAAATTTGTATTCTAAAATTATATAATGCTTTCCATTCAAGATATTTCATTTTCGTATTTAAAACAAAAAACAATTCCAACATTTTCTTTAGAATTAGAAGAAGGCAAAACTCTTGCTATAATTGGTGAAAGTGGTTGTGGAAAAAGTACGTTGTTAAAACTAATTTATGGTTTACATGATTTAGATGAAGGAAAAATATTTTGGAAAGAAGAAGAAGTTTTAGGTCCAAAATACCATTTAGTTCCTGGAATGGATTTTATGAAGTATTTGGCACAAGATTTTGATTTGATGCCTTTCATCACAGTTGCAGAAAATGTTGGAAAATACCTGTCCAATATTGATAAAGAAAAGAAACAAAATCGAATTCTAGAATTACTTGAAATTGTAGAAATGACTGAATTTGCCAATGTGAAAGCCAAATTTTTAAGTGGTGGACAAATGCAAAGAGTAGCTTTAGCAAGAGTTTTGGCTTTAGAGCCTGAAGTTTTATTGTTAGACGAACCTTTTAGTCATATTGATAATTTTAGAAAAAATAGTTTACGCAGAAGTCTTTTTAAATATTTGAAAGAACATAAAATCACTACTATAATTGCCTCACACGATGAAAATGATTATTTACCTTTTGTAGATGAAATAGTAGTTTTAAAAGATGGAAAACAGTTGGTAAAAGGTACACCAAAAAAATTAATTGCAAATCCACCCAATTATTACGTAGCTTCTCTTTTTGATGATGTTAACGAAATAAAAGCTAGTTATTTTGATAAAGCTTCTGATGAGTTAATTTTGATTTATCCAAATCAATTGCAAGTTGTAGAAGATTCAAAATTGAAAGTAATAGTTACTCAAAACTATTTCAAAGGAAGTCATTATTTAATTGAAGCAACTTATGAAGATGGAAAGTTGTTTTTTGTGAATGATGTAGAAATTGAGATTGGAAAAAATATTCATTTAAATTTAAAATAAAAAAATCCCCAATTTTTCAATTGAGGATTTCTAAATCTTGACTTCTGAATTTCTAAACCAAAACCCATTCTCCAGAAGCAATCATGCTTTCAGCTTTTTTGAATTTTAAGGTTTCCGTTTTTCCACTCATTACATGTTTGATAGTAACAGTGTCATTACGGTTAATTTTTGGAGTATCTCTAACAATTGTTTCTGTAACTTGTGGTCTTTGGCTTGCCATTTGTCCAGCTTGTTTGTTAGCTTCCGCAGAATCATTAATTTCTGTTGCTTCTTTACTTTCTGTATAATTTTCTTTTTGACGAATAACTTTCGCTTCTTGAATTTCGTTTGGATTTTGAGAAGGCAAATCTCCTTTAAATAAGAATGAAATCACTTCTTTGTTCACATCGTCAATCATTTTTTTGAATAACTTGAAGGCTTCAAATTTGTAAATCAACAATGGATCTTTTTGCTCATGGACGGCTAACTGAACCGAAGTTTTCATTTCGTCCATTTTGCGTAAATGTTTCTTCCAAGCTTCATCTACAATTGCTAAAGTGATATTTTTTTCAAAATCACTAACAAGCGATTTTCCTTGTGTATTATATGCTTTTTCAAGGTTTGTAACAACGTTTAAAGATTTAATTCCATCCGTAAACGGTACTACAATTCTTTCGTACTTTCCGTCGTTATTTTCGTAAACATTTTTAATTACTGGGAAAGCTTCTTCTGCATTGCGAATTACTTTTTCTTCGTAATGTGCTAAAACAGCTTTATATGTTTTTCCGGTAATTTCCATTTCAGAAAGTTTGTTGAATTCACTTTCAGAAATAGGTGATGTTACCGAAAAATAACGAATTAATTCAAATTCATAATTTTTAAAATCTCCAGCAGCTTTGTTTTCTTGAACGATTAATTCACAAGTGTCATACATCATATTTGCAATGTCCACTTTCAAACGTTCTCCGTGTAAAGCGTGACGTCTTCTTTTGTAAACTACTTCTCTTTGTGCATTCATAACGTCATCATATTCTAATAAACGTTTACGAACACCAAAATTATTTTCTTCTACTTTTTTCTGAGCACGTTCAATAGACTTAGTCATCATCGAATGTTGAATAACTTCACCTTCTTGTAATCCCATTCTGTCCATTACTTTGGCTACTTTTTCAGAACCAAATAAACGCATTAAGTTATCTTCTAATGAAACATAGAACTGCGAACTACCAACATCTCCTTGACGACCAGCACGACCTCTTAACTGACGGTCAACTCTTCGTGAATCATGACGTTCTGTACCAACAATTGCTAAACCACCAGCTTTTTTCACTTCATCAGATAACTTAATATCCGTTCCACGACCAGCCATGTTAGTTGCAATAGTTACTACTCCTGGTTTTCCAGCTTCAGCAACAATTTCAGCTTCATTTTTGTGCATTTTTGCATTCAATACATTGTGTTGAATACCACGCATTTTTAACATTCGACTCAATAATTCAGATATCTCAACAGAAGTTGTTCCAATCAATACTGGACGACCAGCTTTTGATAAACCAACAACATCTTCAATAACTGCGTTGAATTTTTCACGAACGGTTCTATAAATTAAGTCTTCTTTATCTTTACGAGCGATTGGTCTGTTAGTTGGAATTTCAACAACATCTAATTTGTAGATTTCCCATAATTCTCCAGCTTCTGTAACAGCAGTACCTGTCATACCAGCTAATTTGCTATACATTCTGAAGTAATTCTGTAAAGTAACTGTTGCAAAAGTTTGCGTTGCTGCTTCAATTTTTACGTTTTCTTTGGCTTCAATCGCTTGATGTAAACCGTCAGAATAACGACGTCCATCCATGATACGACCTGTTTGTTCGTCAACGATCATTACTTTGTTATCCATCACAACATATTCAGTATCTTTTTCAAATAATGAATATGCTTTTAGTAATTGTGTTAAAGTATGAATACGTTCTGATTTAATAGAAAAGTCTTTGAATAATTCGTCTTTTCTTTCTGCAACTTCTTCTTTGCTTAAATCGGCTTTTTCAATTTTAGCAATTTCAGTTCCGATGTCAGGTAAAACAAAGAAACTAGCATCTGTATCTTGTGATAAAAATTGAACTCCGTTATCTGTTAATTCAACTTGATTGTTTTTTTCTTCAATAACGAAATATAAAGCTTCATCTACTTTTGGCATTTCACGATTGTTATCTGCCATGTATTGATTTTCAGTTTTTTGAAGCAATTGTTTGATTCCTTCTTCCGACAAAAATTTGATTAAGGCTTTACTTTTTGGTAAGGCTCTATAAGCTCTTAAAAGTTGGAAACCACCTTCTTTTGTATTTCCTTCCTTGATTAATTTTTTAGCTTCTGTTAAAAATCCAGTTGCTAACTGTCTTTGTAAATTAACTAAGTTTTCAACTTTTGGTTTTAATTCGCTAAATTCTTGTCTATCACCTTGTGGTACTGGACCAGAAATGATTAATGGAGTACGAGCATCATCGATTAAAACCGAGTCAACTTCATCCACAATAGCAAAATTATGTTTGCGTTGTACTAAATCTTCTGGAGCATGAGCCATATTATCACGTAAATAATCGAAACCAAATTCGTTATTTGTTCCGTAAGTGATATCAGCGTTGTATGCTTTTCTTCTTGCATCTGAATTTGGTTGGTGATTGTCGATACAATCAACAGTCATTCCGTGGAATTCGAATAATGGAGCTTTCCAAGTACTATCTCTTCGTGCTAAATAATCATTTACTGTTACTAAGTGAACACCATTTCCTGTTAATGCATTTAAATAAAGAGGAAGAGTTGCTACTAAAGTTTTTCCTTCACCTGTTTGCATTTCGGCAACTTTACCTTGATGTAACACAGCACCACCAATCAACTGAACGTCGTAGTGAATCATATCCCAAGTAATTGCTTTTCCAGCTGCATCCCAAGAGTTTGCCCAAACAGCATTATCACCATCAATTGTGATGTATGCTTTTGTAGCTGATAATTCAATATCTTTAGGAGTAGCCTTAACAGTGATACTTGAATTATTTTTAAAACGTTTTGCAGTTTCTTTAACTACAGCAAAAGCTTCTGGTAGAATGTCATTTAAGACTTTTTCTGAAATTTCATAAGCCTCAGCCTCAAGCACATCAATTGCTGCATAAATGTCTTCTCTTGCATCAATATCTATAGTGTTTTCAGCATCTGTTTTTAAGGTTGCAATTTTAGCATCTTTTTCTGCTCTAGCTTGTTTAATTTTATCTTTGAATTCAGCTGTTTTAGCTCTTAATTCATCATGTGATAAAGCTTCAAGTGCTTTTTCAAAAGTGTGTGATTTTGCAATAAGTGGTTGGATAGCTTTTATGTCTTTTTCGGATTTATCACCCACAAAAGCTTTCAATATTGAATTTAAAAAACTCATAATAGTTTGTTTTATCTAATAGTTTGTAAATATAACCAAAAAAAAAGCCTCAAGTAGAGACTTTTTTGTTGTGATTATTTATTTTTTTAATACTCATCCTCATTCCAAAGATAATCTTCGTCTGTAGGATAGTCTGGCCAAATTTCTTCCATTGATTCGTAGATTTCTCCTTCATCTTCTATAGACTGTAGATTTTCCACTACTTCCAAAGGAGCTCCAGCTCTAATGGCATAATCTATAAGCTCGTCTTTGGTAGCTGGCCAAGGTGCATCACTTAAATAGGATGCTAATTCTAATGTCCAATACATCTTTTTATCGATTTAAATTTGTGCAAAAATAAATTTTTAACTCAAATAGTCAAGTTTTTTTTGATTTATTTTATAATTATTTTTAAGAACGTCTTTTTTTTAGTGTTCAGTGATCAGTTTTTAGTGTTCAGTATCTATGTTAAACAACATACTAAATTACTTTAAAACAGTAACTGATTACTGCAAACTGAATACTGCAAACTTACTTCTTTGGAATCCATTTTACTTCCTCAGCGTTTAAGTCTTGGGACAACTTTCGTGCCAACACAAAAAGATAGTCAGAAAGTCGGTTTAAGTATGTCAAAACAAGTTCGTCTGTAGGTTCTAAATCATTTAAATGTACAGATAATCGCTCAGCTCTACGACAAACACAACGTGCAATATGACAATATGACACAGTTGTATGTCCACCAGGCAATACAAAATGCGTCATTTGAGGAAGAGATTCTTCCATGGTATCGATTTCTTTTTCTAGAAATTCAATGTCAGTTTCAACTAAACCTAAATTTTGAAGTCTAGGTTGTCCGTTTTTTAGCGTTTCTTTTTCTGGTGGAGTTGCTAAAATGGCTCCAACAGTGAATAGTCTATCTTGAATTTCAGCTAAAACGGTTTTGTAATGAGCATCAATTTCTTGATCGCGAATTAATCCTATGTAAGAGTTTAATTCGTCAACGGTTCCGTAACTTTCGATTCTTATATGGTGTTTTGGAACTCTTGTGCCTCCAAAGAGTGCTGTGGTTCCTTTATCTCCTGTTTTTGTGTAGACTTTCATGTGAAATTTAGAATTTAGAAATCAGAATTTAGAATTTCTTTTGGTTTATAATTTAGAATTTTCATTAATTGGGTTGCGTATTCATAATTTTCATTAATGCCATTATGACTTTCTCCATTTAATGTAATAAAATCTATTTTGTCTTTGTATTTATTTTTTAATTTAATTGAAGAACCATAATAAATTACATTGTCATTATCACCATGAAATATTGTAATTGGCATTTTACAATCTATTAAAAATTTCTCGGTTTCTATTTTATACTTTAAAAGAAACGAAGGAATAAATGAGTATTTATTTTTCACTAAATCTGTTAAACTGAAATAAGGAGCTTGTAAAATTAAATGTTTTGGACTGTTTTCCGAAGCTAATTTGGCAGCCATACCTGAACCTATTGAATATCCAATTACAATAATATTTTTTTCAGAGTATCTTTCTTTTAATTTATCATAAACAATTTGATTGTCTTCAAATAGTTGTTTTTCACTTTTTATTTTTCCTTCACTTTTTCCAAATCCACGGTAATCTAGTATAAATATGTCATGATCTAAATAAGTGTATAAATCTGAAATTTGTCCCCAATTTTTTAATGAACCAGCATTTCCATGAAGATAAAAAACTAAACCTTTTGATTCTTTAGCTTTAAATAATAAGCCATTTAATGAAACTCCATCTTTAGTTTTAAAATTTAATTCTTCAAATTTATTTTCAAATGCGAAGTTGTAGTTTTTATCTAATTTTTGTGGATGAAATATGATTTTTTCTTGGAAAAAGTAAAGCAATCCAAAGAGAATTATAACTAATAAAGCAATGCTTTTGAGTATTTTAGTTAGTTTCTTTTTCATTTTTACTTTTCTTATTTGACTTTAACTGAAATGATTTTCTGTGATTCATATTATTAGGATACTTTTTATGCAAAACCTTTAAGATAATGTATAAAATAATAATAACTGAAAGCAGAAGAATCATGTTTGTTTAAATTTCCTCAAAGATAGCCTAAAGTTTATAAAAGTAAAAATGATTTCTCTGATAGCCATGATTGCAGTGGAAATCCTCGAAGAGATTGTAACGGAAAGCAGGAAATACATAACTAAATTAAGCCCAAGCTATTTGCTTCAACCTCAAAATACAATTTCAAAAATTAATAGTAATTTCAAAAGATATAGATGCTGAAACAAGTTCAGCATGACAAAAAATGTTTATTTATTCTTTTTATCACTTTCGATTACACCATCGCGAAGACGAATGATTCTGTGTGCGTGAGCGGCAATATCTTCTTCGTGTGTTACTAAGATAACAGTATTTCCATTGGCATGAATTTCATCGAAAAGTCCCATGATTTCGACAGAAGTTTTACTATCTAAGTTTCCTGTTGGTTCATCGGCAAGAATGATAGACGGTTTATTGACCAAAGCACGACCAACAGCTACACGTTGACGTTGTCCACCAGAAAGTTGGTTGGGTTTGTGATCCATTCTGTCGGCTAATCCAACTTGGGTAAGTACTTCGGTAGCGCGTTCATTTCTTTCTGATTTTGAATAACCTGCATAAACCATTGGTAAAGCTACGTTGTCCAAAGCAGTTGTTCTTGGCATTAAGTTAAAGGTTTGAAAAACGAATCCGATTTCGGTGTTTCTAATGCCTGCTAATTCATCGTCGTGCATTTCGCTGACTAATTTTCCGTTTAGCATGTATGAACCAGCCGTTGGTGTGTCTAAACAACCTAAAATGTTCATCAAAGTGGATTTTCCTGAACCTGATGGTCCCATTAAGGCAACGTATTCACCTTTGTTGATGGTTAAATCAATTCCTTTTAAGACATAAACAGTTTCGCTTCCTAAAGGGAAATTTCTGGTGATTCCTTTGATTTCTATGATGGGTTTTGACATTTTAATTTAGAATTTAGAATTTAGAATTTAGAATTTAGAATTCAGAAAATTTGAACTCATAACTAAACATAAGTAGAATTAAGGTTGAAATTGTTACACTTAGAAACTGATTTTTTGGAACACAGATTTGAAAAATTAAAGAAATTAGAAAAAATCTTAGCAAACTTTGCGAAAAACTTAGCGTCTTTGTGTTTAAAATAAAACTCTTACTACGAAATGTTCTTTTTCTTGTTCTGTTCTAAAGAATACAAATCCCCATTGAAACGTGTCGATTGTGACTCTTACTTTTGGATGTTTTTTAATAATTTCCCAAGCTTCTTCCATGTCTTTTGACCAGTGAATATCATCGAAAATCCATACGGTTTCGTTTGTGGTTGTTGGTAAAAGAAGTTCAAAATAATCTAAAGTTGCTTTTTTGGAATGGTTACCGTCGAAGTAGATTAGTTGGAAGTTTGGAGTTTGGAGTTTGGAGTTTTGAAAGTAATCTTCAAATCTTGTGTTTATGAATTCGATGTTGTTTATATCTTGTAATTGAGATTTTGCAATAGTGATTGTGTTTGAACAACCTTCTAAAGAAATTATTTTAGAAGTTTTATTGCCTAAAGATAGTGCAGAAGTGGCTAATCCTAAAGATGTTCCTATTTCTAAAATGGTTGTGGGTTGGAAATAATTTACAACTCGAAATAGTAATTTAGCTCTTTTGGATGAAATTCCAGCTGTTTTTACAATTTTTGAAATTTGTCTTTTGTTGGATTTAAAAACTCTTGAACCTGCTCCAAAATCGGTTACTTCTATGAAATCTTTATTTGTTAAAAGCGATTTTCTGTATTTTTTTAGAATTTCATATTCGGCATAATTCTTATTATCGTAAAAACATTTTGTAACTAAACTATATACAAATGGTGAATGAACTCCATGTTGATTTGTGGAGTTTTTTAG
Source organism: Flavobacterium ponti (assembly GCF_042652765.1). Taxonomy (NCBI): domain Bacteria; kingdom Pseudomonadati; phylum Bacteroidota; class Flavobacteriia; order Flavobacteriales; family Flavobacteriaceae; genus Flavobacterium; species Flavobacterium ponti. The sequence continues at coordinate 231,610 of NZ_JBHSGW010000027.1, read as the reverse complement.
AAATTTTAGATAGGATTTAATTAATTGTAGCACTAAGTTTCTCTATATTTGGCACAAAGTAACGCAAAGAAATTAAAGAAAAAAAACTTTGAGAAACATTGTGCAAAACTTAATGTGACCTTGTGCAACCTTATTCCATTTTAGCAGAAAGTTCAAACCATCTTTCTTCTTTAGCTTCAATTTTTTGAATGATTGCTTGCAATTCTTTTGCTTTAATCTCTATAGCATCATCAGCCACTTTTCCATCAGTGAATAGTTGTTCTATTTTAGCTTTTTCGAATTCTAAATCTTTAATTTCTCGTTCGATTTTTTGATATTCTTTTTGCTCATTGAAAGATAAACCTGTTGTTATATTTTGTTGTTTCCAGTCTTTCTTTTCCGCTTTGTTGTCTTCTTTTTGTTGCACATCTGCTGAATCTTCATAAGCTCTAAAATCAGAATAATTTCCTGGGAAATCTTCCACTTCTCCTTCACCACGGAAAACAAATAAGTGATCCACAATTTTATCCATGAAATATCTATCATGAGAAACTACTAATAAATTTCCTGGGAAATCTAATAAGAAACTTTCTAATACATTTAAGGTAACAATGTCTAAATCATTAGTTGGTTCATCCAGAATTAAGAAATTTGGATTTTGGATTAAAACCGTACATAAATATAATCGTTTCAACTCACCACCACTTAATTTTTCTACAAAATCATATTGTTTTTTGGCATCAAATAAAAAACGTTCTAATAATTGCGAAGCCGAAATAATTTTTCCTTTAGTCAAAGGAATATATTCACCATATTCTTTAATGATATCAATAACTTTTTGACCTGGTTTTGGATTGATACCACTTTGAGTGTAATATCCAATTTTTATAGTATCTCCAACAATTACCTTTCCAGAATCTGGTGGCATGGTTTGGGTCATGATGTTTAAGAAAGTTGATTTTCCTGTACCGTTTTTTCCGATAATTCCAATTCTTTCACCTCTTTGAAACGAATATGAAAAATCATTTAAAATAATTCGGTCTTTAAAACTTTTGTTAAGCTTAACCAATTCAATGATCTTACTTCCCATTCGTTCCATGTTGATTTCCAATTCAACTACATTTTCTTTTCTACGACTTTCCGCTTTTTCTTTGATTTTGTAAAAATCATCTTGACGTGATTTTGATTTGGTCGTTCTAGCTTTTGGTTGTCTTCGCATCCATGCTAATTCTTTTACGAATAAGTTTTGAGCTTTATCAATACTGGCATTTTCAGAAGCAATTCGTTCGTCTTTCTTTTCTAAGTAATACGAATAATTTCCTTTGTATTGGTATAATTTTCCATTGTCTAATTCGATGATTTCATTACAAACACGTTCTAAGAAGAAACGGTCGTGCGTAACCATAAATAAGGTGATGTTTTCTTTGGCAAAATAACTTTCTAACCATTCAATCATTTCTAAATCCAAGTGATTGGTAGGCTCATCTAAAATTAATAAATCAGGACGACTAATTAAGATTATAGCTAATGCCAAACGCTTTTTTTGTCCACCAGAAAGACTTTTGACTTTAAGTTTTAAGTCGTCTAATTTAAGTTTGGAAAGAATTTGTTTGTATTGCGTTTCAAAATCCCAAGCATTGTGTCGGTCCATATCATCAAAAGCTCTTTGATACACTTCTTCATCTTCTGGATTTTCTAAAGCTTTTTCATATTGCTCAATAATTTTTAGAATTTCATTATCTGAAGCGAAAATACTTTCTTCAATACTAAGCTCTTCTTGCAAATTATTATTCTGAGAAAGAAAAGCCATATTGATTCCTTTTCGAACCACAACTTGACCTGTATCTGGTTCGTCAAAACCATTTAAAATATTCATTATGGTGGTTTTTCCAGAACCATTTTTGGCAATAAAAGCTATTTTTTGATCTTTGTTAATTCCAAACGAGATGTTTTCAAACAAAACACGTTCGCCATATGCTTTTGATATATTTTCTACAGAAAGGTAATTCACAGTGAATTTGGTATTTAGATTTTAAAAGTGCAAAAGTAGTTTATTGCCTATAATGAAACAATGTTTTAATAGTAAATAAAAAAAGCTGCCTTTTCAGACAGCTTTCAAATTTATTTTAAAATTTCGACCTCAATATGACTATCATTAAAGATTTTGATAAAGGCTTTTGTATAATCTTCTTTATCAGCTAAATATGGATTTTCTAAAAATTTCTGTGGATTTACAGCAATCATTGGATACCAAGTACTTTCTACTTGAATTTGTATTTTGTGACCTTTTTTGAAAGTATGCAAAACATCTTGTAATCTAAAATTAACTTCAGTAGTTTGATTTGGAGTTAATGCTTCTGGCTTTTCAAAACTAGTTCTGAATCGTGTGGGCATTACTTCACTTCGAACCATTTGATGATAATTAGCATAAAGAACATCCGGTTTATCTGCATTTTGAGGTTCATCAGCAGGATAAATATCTATTAACTTTACTATGAAATCTGCATCGGAAGATGAAGAAGCTATTTTTAGTTTAGCCATAATTTCTCCAGCTAAAGTAATGTCTTCTGTCAAATAATCAGTTGTAAAGGTAACTACATCAGGTCTGTTTAAAGCAAAACGTTGGTCTTCACTCATGTAGTTTCTTGGTGTAAATCCATTGTATTCGGCATAATTAATACTACTTGGAACAGGATTATTTGGATCGCTGTAATATTCTGAAAAAGAATTGTTTTGAGCTTTTTCATTTTCTAATTTTCCATTTGAACTCAAATAAAAATTAAATTTTGAACTTTCCTTTGGAGGCCAAGTTGTAAATTCTTTCCATTCTTTTTTTCCAGTATCAAACATATAAGCTTCTGGTAGGTCAACGGCATTTTTTGAATTTCCTTTCAAATAGTGATTGAAGAATTTATATTCTATATTTTTCTGATAAAAAGTCGCAATACTATCTCCAAAATAGATGTCATTATGAAAGTGTTTTCCAGATTCTCTTGACCAACCACCATGGGAAAATGGTCCCATTACAATCGTGTTTTTTGCTTTTGGACTCGTTTTTTCGATGGTTTTGTAGATGTTTAATGGTCCAGCTAAGTCTTCCGCATCAAACCAACCACCAACAGTCATTACGGCATGTTTGATGTTTTTTAAATGAGGTAATAAATTTCTGGATTGCCAAAAAGAATCATAATTAGGATGATTCACAATTTCTTGCATAAAAAAATTATCCTTATAATATTTTTCAGTAGCTTCCTTAACAGTTCCAAGTTCATTATAGAAAATGGAACCATCTTTAGAAGTTGGTCGAATCATTTGATCGGTATACCAAGCTTTATTTTCAGCTTTGGTTTTTTGAACTCCAAATACTGGAAAAGTTCTAAAATAGCCCATTACAAAAGCACCATTATGGTGAAAATCATCAAAAAAGAAGTCAGAAATTGGAGCTTGTGGAGAAGATGCAACTAAAGCAGGATGATTGGCAACGGTTCCAACTGCTGTGTAAAAACCTGGATATGATGTTCCATATTGACCAACTTTTCCGTTATTGTTTTTGATATTTTTTATTAACCAATCTACAGTATCATAAGTGTCAGTACTTTCATCAACGTCTTTCTTTGTTTTGTGTTCTACTTGTGGAGTCATATTGGTAAAAGTGCCTTCACTCATATATCTTCCACGTACATCTTGATACACGAAAATGTATTTCTCTTCCTCTAAAAAAGAATTTGGTCCTAAAGATTTTTTAAAGTTTTCTTCTCCATAAGGTGCAATACTGTAGCAAGTTCTTTGCATTAATATAGGGTATTTTTTATCCTTAGAAATGTCTTTTGGTGTATAAATTGCTGTGTAAAGTTTAATACCATCTCGCATAGGAATATAAACTTCTTTTTTGTCGTAGTTGGCTTTGATGTCTTCTTGTGAAAACAAATTTAATGACAATAAAAAAACTAATGTTTTAAATAAAAATTTCATTTTGAAAAGTTATTGATTTGTTAATAAGGAATCTAGGATGTTTTGAACTTCGAAGATATTAAGATTTTCTGAATTAAATAAATTGTTGCTATAAATAGTTTTAAAGATTAATTATATTCGCACTATGCAATTATCAGTAATCATTCTCAATTATAACGTTCGCTACTTTTTAGAGCAGTGTGTTTTTAGTGTTCAAAAAGCATTAGAAAACATTGATGGCGAAATCATTCTGATTGATAATAATTCATCAGATGATAGTTGTCTGATGATGAAAGAGAAATTTCCAGATATAAAACTCATTGAAAATAAAGAAAATGTAGGTTTCCCAAAAGGAAATAACATTGGAGTTGCAGAAGCTAAAGGAGAATATTTATGCATATTAAATCCGGACACTGTTGTAGCTGAAGATACTTTTATAAAAATTTTAAACTCCAAACTCCAAACTCCAAACTCCAAACTAGGAATAGTAGGTTGTAAATTAATTGATGGAACAGGAAATTTTCTACCAGAATCAAAAAGAGGTGTTCCAACTCCATGGGTAGCTTTTACAAAGATTTTTGGATTGTATAAAGTTTCAAACTTTTTCGGAAAATATTATGTGCAACATTTAACTGAAAATCAGTCTGGAAAAGTAGATATTTTGGTTGGTGCATTTATGATTTTAAAACGTGATTTATATACCCAAGTTGGAGGATTTGATGAAAATTGTTTTATGTATTCAGATGATATTGATTTGAGTTATATGGTTTTGAAATTAGGAAAAGAAAACTATTATTTTCATGAAACTTCAGTTATTCACTATAAAGGGGAAAGCACAGTGCGAGATGGTTTGTACATGAAACGTTTTCGCGAAGCGATGCAGTTTTTCTATAAAAAACATTTTAAAAAATCAGCTATTTTTGATGTGATGATGAAAGTTGGATCTTTTGCGTTTAGCATTGTAAAGAAAAATCAACAGAAAACAGAAAAGAAAGTAATTGATGAATATATTGTTTTTTCAAAAGATGAATTAACCTTAAATCTGAATAGTAAAATAATTTATTTATCTGATTTTAAGCAATTTAATAATGATTTTGTAAAAAGTATTGAAATAATATTTGATACTAATTCATTTAGTTTCAAAGATATAATTGCATTCATGGAAAAGAAAAAAGCAAGTAATATTACTTTTAAAAATTACATAAGTTCATCTAATTATTTAATCGGAAGTAATAATTCAAACGATAGAGGTGAAGTTATTCAAGAAATAACAAATTAAGGAATCAATAAAAAAGAGTAATATATTTTTTGAATTCGAGGTAAATAGTCAAAACTTTTATTAATTTTGCAATCGAATCAAAAGAATCTAACTGTATAGTAAGAATATGGCAAAATTTGAATTAAAGCTTCCTAAAATGGGAGAAAGTGTTGCAGAAGCAACCATTACAAATTGGTTAAAAAATGTTGGTGAATCTATTGAAATGGATGAAGCTGTGCTTGAAATTGCTACCGATAAAGTAGATAGCGAAGTACCAAGTGAAGTTTCTGGTGTTTTAACAGAAATTCTTTTCAATGTGGATGATGTAGTTCAAGTGGGACAAACAATTGCTATTATTGAAACAGAAGGAGGAAGTGTTTCAGAACCTGTTTTGGCACCAATTCAGTCAAATGAACCAGTTGCTGCTCAAAAAATAGAAGAACAAATATCAACAATAAAAACAGATTTAAATTTTACTCCAGATTTTTCAGAATCAGATAAATTCTTCTCACCATTAGTAAAAAATATTGCTTCTGCTGAAGGAGTTTCTGTAGAAGAATTAAACAAAATAAACGGTACTGGTAAAGACGGTCGTGTTACTAAAAACGATATTCTTGATTATGTTGCCAATAGAGAGAATGCTCCAGTTGAAAAAGTAATAACTCAACCAGTGGCTCAATCACAACCACAAGCAACTAAAGTTGAAACTCCAAAAGCAGCTCCAGTTTCAGTAAATGGTGGAGATGAAATTGTTGAAATGGACAGAATGCGTAAGTTGATTTCAGGTTACATGGTAGCTTCAGTGCAAACTTCTGCTCACGTGCAATCTTTCATTGAAGTTGATGTAACAAATATGTTCAAATGGAGAGATAAAGTTAAAAATGCTTTCGAAAAACGTGAAGGTGAAAAATTAACGTTCACACCTTTATTCATGGAAGTGGTTGCTAAAGCATTAAAAGATTTTCCAATGATGAATATTTCAGTTGATGGTGATTATATCATTAAAAAGAAAAACATCAATCTTGGAATGGCTGCTGCTTTACCAAACGGAAATTTAATTGTACCTGTTATCAAAAATGCTGATCAATTGAATTTAGTTGGAATGGCAAAAGCAGTTAACGATTTAGCTAATAGAGCAAGAATTGGAAAATTAAAACCAGATGATACACAAGGTGGAACTTACACCGTAACAAATGTTGGGACTTTTGGTTCTGTATTTGGAACTCCAATTATTAATCAACCACAAGTTGGAATTTTAGCACTTGGTGCCATCAGAAAAGTTCCTGCAGTTATCGAAACTCCAGAAGGTGATTTTATTGGAATTCGTCAAAAAATGTTCTTATCTCACAGTTATGATCATAGAGTAGTAGATGGAGCATTAGGAGGAAGTTTTGTAAAACGAGTAGCCGAGTATTTAGAAGCTTGGGATATTAATAGAGAAATATAATTCAAAAAAGATTTAAAAGCCTAAAATTATTTTTAGGCTTTTTTTATAGGAAAACAATTATATTTGCGAAATTTTTAAATTAACTTAAATTCTATTAATATGAAAAATGTAAAATTATTTTTAATTTTATTTACACTTACAATTTTACAATCTTGCAGCAGTTCTGATGATTCGGGTCCAAAAACACCAGATACACCTGTTGATCCTTTTGTTAATTTAATAATCACCACAAAAACACCATCTTATGATCATAATAATAATGTTGTTTTAACAGGAGGTAATTTGTCAACCACCTTAAATAATGACTCTTATAATGTAGGACTTTGTTACAGTGAAAATCCTAATCCTACAATAGGTGGAAATTCTTATACTGCAAATAGTTCTAACCTAAATGGTAATACATTTGAAAGTACAATTTATGGTATTACTTTAGGAGAAACTTATTATTTAAAAGCATTTGTGCAGAATTATGAAACTGGTGAGGTTAAGTATGGTAATGAAGTTACATTTACTCAAAATTTAGATTTAAATACTGGTTTAGTAAAAAACATCTCTACTACTGGTTTTAGTGTTGAAGTAACAGTTGGTAATAATTTATCTACGAATGTGGAAAGAGGAGTTTGCTATAGTACAAGCCAAAACCCAACAGTAAATAACCAAAAATATCAAGATGCTACTAATGGTTCAGGGATTTTTACTTTAAACATTGACGGTGGTACATTGTCTCCTTCTTATTATGTTAGCCCAAATACTACCTATTATTTAAGAAGTTATGTGCAATATAATGGACAATACTATTACGGAAACCAGGTGTCTTTTAAGTCTTGTGGTTATGTTGGAGGTTCTGGAGGTTACGTTTTTTATGACAAAGGTGAAACCACAAATGGTTGGAGGTATTTAGAAGCTGCACCATCAAAATTGCAAACAACTAGTTTTTCATATTTTAGATGGGTTAGTACAAGTTGTACTGCTAATACTTTTTTAAATGGAATACAAAACACCATTGGAACTGGTTTTGAAAACTCAGTTATAATTAGTAACTTTTGTAATTATAATAGTGTAGGAGCTACAATGTGTATGAACACAAGTTTAAATGGTCAAAATAATTGGTTTTTGCCATCTATTGACGAATTAAAAGAATTATATAAATTAAAATTCACAAATTTAATAACATTTGATAATGTGGATTTATTAAGTTCATCGCAATCTTCAAATTCATTATGTTTTGCAATAAATATTAATACAGGTAATTCTTTTACTTCTAATAAAACTAATCAATTTCAAGCATGGCAGATTAGAAGGTTCTAATTCTTGATGTCTAAAAAAAACAACAACCGTTTTGATGAAAATCTTAACGGTTTTTTTGTAAATTACATTAAAAAAATCATGAAGAAAATCTTAATTCTATTTTTTACTCTATTATCACTTTCGTTTACATTACCCGAAAAAGAGGTATACAAAAAAGGAATCAATTTCTTTAAAGGTACTTACAAAGAAGCATTAGCAAAAGCAAAAGCAGAAAACAAACCTGTTTTTTTGGATGTATATGCTAGTTGGTGTGGACCGTGTAAAAAGTTAAAAAAGACAACTTTTAAAGATGAAGCAGTTGGAGAGTATTTCAATAAAAACTTCATTTGTATTGCAATTGATGGAGAAACTGATGAAGGAAATGCCATTTTACACAAATATAATGTCAGAAGTTACCCTACTTTAATAATTGCTGATTATGAAGGGAATATGCGAACTAAAACCACAGGATTTGTAAAACCTCGTATTCTAATTAATTTTGGAAAACGGATTGTGCCATAAATTAAATAATGTCTATATTCGTTGTATTAATTTTAGTTGTATGAAAAAATTTATCGCATTCAGTATTTTAGTTTCTCTTTTTAGTTGTAAAGAAGCTATAAAAAATGAACCTGTTTTAGTTACTGAAAATACATTTGCAGAAATTCAATTTGTAGAACCAGAAATTACAAATTCAAATGCTGTGAATAGTGTAGAAGATTTATTAGGCTATTGGGTTGGAAACTTCCAAGCAGATATAACACAGGAACAATTTGATTCAATAACAATGGCAGACAAAGATTTATTTATTGAAAAAAGCTATAGTTTAATGAATAGAAAGATTACATTTTCAATTGATGAAATAAAAGAAGATTCAATTTTTGGACATAGTATTGTCGCAGGAAATATTAGTCCTTTTAAAGGTGTTTTAAAACAAAATCACTCAGCTATAAATTTTAAAGTAGAAGAATTTTTAAAATCAAAATATGATGGTACTTTTGAAATGTATGTTTTAAAAAAAGACACTATTTTGGATGGAAATTGGTCTGCCTATAATCCGAAAGATATAAAAATTTCTAAAAGAAAATGCAAACTACAAAAAAAGATGTTTGTTTATGATATTGAAAATAAATTAGATTATTCTTTTAAAGATACCGACAAATCGAAGACAATTAAATATACAGATACCATTGATGGTGAAGTTGAAGAGTATGAAGATTTTGAATTTTATTCAACAACAGATAAAATATTTGAAAAAAATGCTTCCAAAGAATTGTTAGAAAAAGAATTCGTAGCTAACCTTACAAAAGCAGATATTTTTATTCTTAGAAATTCCATTTTTGCACGTCACGGATTTGCATTTAGAGACAAACAATTGAGAATCTATTTTGAAAGCTTCGATTGGTATATGCCAGTTTTTGGAGATGTAAAAGACGATTTAACAGAAATTGAAAAACAAAATATCGATTTATTACTTCGTTATGAACAAAATGCAGCTGAATATTACGATACTTTTGGAAGATAATGTTTTTTAAATATTCAAAATATATTTTATGGTTAGCATATGCTTATTTTTCGTATTTATTATTTTTAATAACAGTTCAATATATTCCATTAAATTTTGATGTAGCATTTTTGAGAATTAAGCAAGATGAAATTCAATTGTTTCATTACAAGATTGCTTTTTTTACACATGTTTACACCAGTATATTTCTCATAGCTTTTGGTTGGATACAATTTTCATCATTCATTAGAAAAAAATATTCAAAACTGCATAGAAACTTTGGTAAACTCTACATTGTAATCATTTTATTATTCTCTGGACCTTCTGGTTTAATAATGAGTTACTATGCAAATGGTGGAATAATTTCTCAAATTGCTTTTATCATTTTATCTGTTTTATGGCTTTTATTCACTTATCTGTCATTTTATTATGTAAGAAGATTGGATTTCATAAACCATCAAAAATTTGCTATTAGAAGTTTTGCTCTCACATTATCTGCTATTTCGTTGCGACTTTTCAAATTCATTATCGTATTTTTGTTTCAACCTTTTCCAATGAATACTTATAGAATAGTTTCATGGTTAGGTTGGACATTTAATTTAGTATTAGCCGAAATAATAATTGTATATTTTTTAAATAAAAGAATTAATGGAATTAAAACTAACTAGACCTATTTGCTTTTTTGATCTAGAAACCACAGGTGTTGATGTAGCAAAAGATAGAATCGTAGAAATAGCAGTTTTTAAAGTATATCCAAACGGAAATAAAGAAAGTAAAACGTGGTTGGTAAATCCTACGATTCCAATTCCACCACAAACAACAGCTGTTCACGGAATCACTGATGAAAAAGTAGCCAACGAACCCACTTTTGCCGAATTAGCTTCTCAAGTGTATAACATGATTAAAGACTCTGATTTAGCAGGTTTTAATTCTGATAGATTTGATATTCCGCTTTTAGCTGAAGAAATGCTTCGTGCAGGTGTAGATTTTGACATGAAAAACAGAGTCTCAGTAGATATTCAAACTATTTTTCATAAAAAAGAAGAACGAACATTAAGTGCTGGTTACAAATTTTATTGTGGTGAAAGTCTAGAAAATGCACATTCAGCCGAAGCAGATACTATGGCTACTTATGAAATTCTTAAAGCTCAATTAGACAGATATCCTGATTTAGAAAACGATATTAAGTCATTGTCTGAATTTACTACAAGAAAACGTTCAGTTGATTTTGCGGGGTTCATAGCATTAAACAAAGAAGGAAAAGAAATTTTCTCTTTTGGAAAACACAAAGGAGCTTTGGTTAATGATGTTTTAGAAAAAGAACCTGGTTATTTCAGCTGGTTGCAAAATGCTGATTTCCCTCTGTATACTAAAAAAGTATTGACAGCTATTAAATTAAGAAAGTTAAACACTAAATAGTGGTTATGGGTGAAAGGTAATTGGTAATAGTCCATGACCTATAACCCAAAACCTATTACCAATAAAATGAAAATAATATGTATAGGTCGCAATTACGCTGACCATATTTCTGAACTAAATAACGAAAAACCAACAGAACCTGTTATCTTTTTAAAGCCAGATACAGCTCCAATTCTTAAGAAATTTCCATTTGTGATTCCTGCTTTTAGTCAAGATGTGCATCATGAAGTTGAAATTTTAGTCAAAATTTGTAAAGTTGGAAAATATATTAGTCCAAAATTTGCTCCTAATTATTATGAGGAAATTGGTTTAGGTATCGATTTTACGGCAAGAGATATGCAAGCTGAATTAAAAGCTAAAGGATTACCATGGGAAAAAGCGAAAGCCTTTGATGGTTCTGCAATGATTGGTGATTTTTTACCAAAAGAAGAGTTTAAGTCATTAGAAAATATTAATTTTGAATTACATTCTAATGGAAATGTAGTGCAACAAGGAAATACAAGTTTAATGCTTTGGAAAATTGATGAATTGATTTCATATGTTTCTCAATATTTTACGTTGAAAAAAGGAGATATTATTTTTACAGGAACTCCAAAAGGTGTAGCACAAGTTAAAAATGGTGATGAATTAACCGGATTTATTGAAGGAAAGCAACTATTTAAAATTCAAGTCAAATAATGGCATTGCATTATAATTTAGCAAAAGTATATGAAATCTCAGAAAATGATACAGATTTTGCGCATCAAATTCTAGTGTTATTTTTGGAAGAAGTGCCAACTGAAATTAAGAATATTAAAAAGGGCATTAAAGAAAAAGACTTCAAGAAAACTTATGCTGCTGCTCATAAAATAAAACCCACTCTAGACTTATTAGGAATGGATTTAGCCTATGATGAGGTAAATCTTATTTTGAATTGGGCAAAAGCTGAAGGAAAGAAAAAAGAGGTAAAAGAAGTCTATAAATCACTCAAATCTCATATAAATTTATCTTCTAAAGAGATAAAGAAAAATCACAACATAAAATAGGTATGCAAGCAACAATTGTAACCATTGGCGATGAAATTCTTATTGGCCAAATCGTTGATTCTAATTCTTCATATATAGCAAAAGCTTTAGATAAAATAGGAATTGCTACTTACGAAATGCTCTCTATTTCTGATGATAAAGAACATATACTATCTACCTTTCAAAAATTGCAAAATAAAGTTAATGTAGTAATTATAACTGGAGGATTAGGTCCAACAAAAGACGATATTACTAAAAAAACATTTTGTGAGTATTTCAATGATACTTTAATTGAAGATAAAAATGTATTAAATCATGTAAAAGAAATTATTGAAGGTTTCTATAAAAGACCAATTACCCAATTAAATAGAGATCAAGCACTTGTTCCTTCAAAAGCTAAAGTTTTATTTAATAAAATGGGAACAGCACCAGGAATGTGGGTGGAACACGAAAATACTATTTTTGTTTCATTGCCAGGTGTTCCTTATGAAATGAAATATTTGATAGACAATGAAGTTATTCCAAATTTGATGCAGAAATTTGAAAGACCGTTTATTGTTCATCAAACGATTATGACTTATGGAAGAGGAGAAAGTTTGTTGGCAGAACAAATAGAAGATTGGGAAAACAATTTGCCTTCATTTATAAAATTAGCCTATTTGCCAAGTCCAGGAAGAGTTCGATTAAGACTAACTGCTCGTGGAATAGATGAGAAAACATTAAGAGATGCAGTTAGGATTCAAATTGAAAAATTAACACCGATAATTCAAGATGTAATTGTAGGTTTTGAAGAAGATGACTCCATTGAAGTTGTTTTAGGTAGAAAATTAGCAGAAAAAGGACTCACAATTGCAACTGCTGAAAGTTGTACTGGTGGAAAAATTGGACAAATGTTGGCTGCAATTAGTGGAGCTTCGGCTTATTATAAAGGAAGTTTAGTGACCTATGCTACACAATCCAAAATTGATGTTCTAAATGTGTTGAAAGATACTATTGAAAAACATTCAGTTGTTAGTGAAGAAGTTGCACTTGAAATGGTTCAAAATGTGAAGCAGATTATGCATTCTGATTATGCTATTGCTACAACAGGAAATGCTGGTCCTTTAAAAGGTGATTCTGATGCAGATATTGGAGTTGTTTATATAGCAATTGCTACACTTAATGAAGTTTTTGTAGAACGATTTGAGTTTGGTCAACCAAGAGAAAAAGTAATAGATAGAGCAGTAAATAAAGCCTTTGAAATGATGTATAAAGAAATTTTAAAAAAATAGTAAACTTTGTTTGTTTATTCGAAGAAATTTTGTTTCTTTGCACCCTTATTTAGAATAACGATAAAAGACTACAATAATGTCAAGAGTTTGTGAACTTACAGGAAAAAGAGCGATGACTGGAAACAATGTTTCTCACGCTATGAATAAGACAAAGAGAAAATTCTCTGTGAACTTATTTAAAAAACGTTTTTATGTTGCAGAAGAAGATAAATGGGTAACTTTAAAAGTATCTGCTGCTGCTTTAAAAACTATTAATAAAATTGGTATTGAAGCTGCTATGAAAAAAGCAAAAGCTAACGGACTGAAATTTTAATCCGAAAACCTCTAAAAAATATATATAAAGATGGCAAAGAAAGGTAATAGAATACAAGTTATTTTAGAGTGTACTGAGCACAAAGCTTCTGGTGTAGCTGGAACTTCTCGTTATATCACTACTAAAAACAAGAAAAACACTCCAGATAGATTGGAAATTAAAAAATTCAATCCAGTTTTAAAAAGAGTAACTGTTCACAAAGAAATTAAATAATTAGAAATTTTACTTCTGTAAAACTTCATAAAATATTGAATTATGGCAAAGAAAACCGTAGCAACATTACAAACAGCTTCTAAAAGATTAACCAAAGCAATTAAAATGGTTAAATCTCCAAAGACTGGTGCTTATACATTTGTTGAGTCAGTTATGGCTCCTGAATTAGTTGATGAGTTCTTAAAAAAGAAATAAGACTATAAAATAATATATAGAAAAGCTGCTTTCGTTTGAAAGTAGCTTTTTTATTTTTACATTTGTTTGAAATTTAACAAACTTACCCAATGAGTTTTTTTAAAAAGATATTTTCTTCCGATAAAAAAGACCAAAACTTAAGTGAAGAGGCAAAACAAACTTTAGATAAAGGTTTAGAAAAATCTAAATCTTCATTTTTTTCTAAGTTAACAAAAGCTGTAGCTGGAAAATCTAAAGTTGATGATGAGGTTTTAGATAATTTAGAAGAAATTTTAGTTTCTTCGGATGTTGGTGTAAACACTACATTAAAAATTATTGAGCGTATTGAAAAACGTGTAGCCGAAGATAAATATTTGGGTACAGATGAATTAAACCTAATTCTTAGAGAAGAAATTGCTGGTTTACTATCAGAAACAAATCAAGAAAATACAACTGAATTTAAGGTTCCAAAAACAGGTGAACCATACGTAATTATGGTTGTTGGTGTAAATGGTGTAGGGAAAACAACAACTATTGGAAAATTAGCTGCACAATACAAAAAAGCAGGTTATAATGTTGTTCTTGGAGCAGCAGATACTTTTAGAGCAGCAGCTATTGACCAATTACAAATTTGGGCAGATAGAGTTGGAGTTCCAATTGTAAAACAACAAATGGGAAGTGATCCTGCTTCTGTCGCGTTTGATACATTAGAATCTGCTGTTAAACAAAATGCAGATATTGTAATTATTGATACAGCTGGTCGTTTGCATAACAAAATTAACTTGATGAATGAATTGTCTAAAGTAAAACGAGTAATGCAAAAAGTAGTTGCAGATGCACCACACGATGTAATGCTAGTTTTAGATGGTTCAACAGGTCAAAATGCTTTTGAACAAGCAAAACAATTCACAGCTGCAACAGAAGTAACGAGTTTAGCTGTAACCAAATTAGATGGAACAGCAAAAGGTGGTGTTGTAATTGGAATTTCTGACCAATTTCAAATTCCTGTAAGATATATTGGTGTTGGTGAAGGTATTGATGACCTTCAGGTTTTTAATAAAATAGAGTTTGTTGATTCTTTTTTCAAATAAAATATGGATAAATCACTTTTAAAAAGTCCTTTGGTAATTGTAATTATTGCAATAGTATTTGCTACATTACCTTTACTTTTTGATAACGAAAATTACTTAGTTATCTTTAGATTGATGTCTTTCGGTTTATTTTTTTATGCAGTGCATCTATTTTTCAACCAGAGAAAAAAGCTTTCGAAATAATTAATTTATTAGTTCATTAATTTTTCCCCAAAGCATATTATCAAAATCTGATAGAGCAAAATTAGTTCCATCAGCAGAATCTCCCATTCTTATAATTACCAATTTTTTACTAGGTACAACATAAACTTTTTGGTCATTTTTTCCTAAAGCAGCAAACATATCATTTGGGGCATTTGGTATTAATGTTCCATTAAATTGAATTTGTGTTTGTGGTAAATGATAAGAAGATTTTCCATTCAACCACCATAAATAACCATAAGCTTGATTGATATTTTGTGAAGTATTTGTCGCAGCATTCAAATAATTTTCATTTACTATTTGAGTCGAATTCCATTTTCCTTTCGCATAAATCATTAAACCAAATCGAGCCATACTTCTTGTGTTACTCCAATAAACACTCAGTCCACCAGATTGAATCCAAGCACCAGACATTCCTATTGGATTTTTTAATTTTGCATTGAAATAGTTATCCCAACTTTGTCCACTAGCTTGTGCAACTACATCTTGCATTTTTACATACACATTATGATAAGCCCAACGTGTTCCTGCATCTGCAACATACTGAAGGTTTGCTGGTGAAACATCATCACCTAATGCATCATCTAATCCTGAATTCATAGACAATAAATTTTTACAAGTTATTAAATTCTCTTTCGCTAACGGAGCACTAGTCCAACCTGTTCCTAAATAATCAGAAACTTTATTATTAATGTTGATTAGACCTTCTTGTTCTGCTATTCCAGAAACAGTTGAAGTCAGCGTTTTTCCAGCACTTGCCCAATACCAAGGAGAAGATGCTGTATGTGTTCCAAAATAATGCTCAACCACAATTTTTCCATCATGTAGTATAATAAAACTTTTTGTATTATTATTTTGTAGAGAATCTAATAAAGGTTGTAATTTATCTTGGTTCCAACCTAAATCGCTAATAGATTTTGTTTCCCAAACATCTGAACCATTTGGAGGAAAATAAATTCCCTCATTAGCTGGAGAATCATCTTTAGAACAAGAAATCAAAAAAGAAAATAGTAAACCAAAGAGAAGTATTTTTTTCATAATTAATTAATAATAAGATTGCTACCTTAAATTAGACAATAAAAGTATAAAATAGTTTAATTCAAAACTAAATATTTGTAATTTAGTGCAATATTAAAAATATGAAAATAAAGATACTAATTATACTTGCATTTACTTTTTTTGTTTCTTGTAAGGAAACTATAAAAGAAACTGACATTCAAAACCTTAACGGTTATTGGGAAATTGAAAAAGTAAAACTTCCAGAAGGTGAAGACAAAGAATATAAAACCAATGAAACGTTTGATTTTTTTGAACTCAAAGATAAAAAAGGTACTCGAAAAAAAGGTATGCAACAATTTGATGGTACTTTTCTAACTAATGATGTTTCTGAAGACTTTGTAATTGAATTCAAAGAAGGAAAATGCTACATAAACTACCAAACTGATTTTGCTAAATGGAAAGAAGAAATTCTTTTATTAAACAAAGAAAAACTAGTAGTTAAAAATAAAAATGATTTAGAATATCATTACAAAAGACCAACTTTTTTCACCAAAAAATAAATCATCAACAGATGGCAAAACGATTTAACGAAGAAAATTCCCTTCAAGACATTTTAAAAGAATTCATCCAAGTCAATAAATTAGATGCTGGAATGGATAAAATTGATGTGGAACAAGCTTGGAAAAATCTAATGGGAAATGGAGTTAACAATTATACGGAAGAAGTTTTACTAAAAAGAACAACATTATATGTAAAATTATCTTCAGCCGTTTTAAGAAACGAATTAAGTTATGGAAAAGACAAAATAATCAGAATGATAAATGAAGAAATGGGAAAAGAAATTGTAAAATCAATTGTATTAAGATAAAGGATTTTAGATATTTAGACATCAGATTTTCAGATAAAAAAATCCCATTTCAATTAAGAAACGGGATTTTGTATTTTTAGACAAACTGCTCACTGAACACTGCCAACTGAATACTGGTTATTAGAACATCTCTCTTCCAGAAAAATGAAAAGCAGCTTCAATAGCAGCATTTTCATCAGAATCTGAACCGTGAACTGCATTTTCACCCATTGAAGTAGCGTATTTTTTACGAATAGTTCCTTCTTCAGCATTTGCAGGATTTGTAGCACCAATAAGAGTTCTAAAATCTTCTACAGCATTTTCTTTTTCTAAGATAGCAGCTACAATTGGACCTCTAGTCATAAACTCAACTAACTCACCATAGAAAGGTCTTTCAGCATGAACAGCGTAAAATTCTTTTGCATCAGCTACAGTTAATTGTGTTAATTTCATCGCTACAATTCTGAAACCACCTTCAGTAATCATATTTAAAATTCCACCGATGTGTCCGTTTTCAACACCATCTGGCTTAATCATTGTAAAAGTTCTATTCGTTGCCATAACGTTTTATTTTTTTAATTTGAGTGCAAAAGTAGTGTATTTAGATTAAAGTTTAAAAGTTTATCAGTTTAAAAGTTTACTAATTTTTTAGAAGCGAAAGGCTTGGGCATTTTTAATTATGTATTTCCTGCTTTTCGTTACAATCTTTTTTTTCAAAAAAGGATTTTCACTGCAATCAGGGCTAGAAGAGAAAGAGTTTTTTTTATTTATTATGGTTTTGAAAACTTTGCTAAAAATTTAATGTCTTTGGGTTTAAACTACAAAACCAAAATACTAAACTCGTTTTCCAAAGGTTTCAACTCTTCAAACAATTTATCTATCAATTCAGTTCCAAATTCTAAATAATATTCTGAGAAATTCGCTTTTCGTTCTTGTAAACTTTGTTTTGGAAACAATTCGTTTTGTAAAGAAGTAATGCGTTCTAATTTTTCAGCTAAAATTCTTTTTTCAGCTTTCAGTAAGCGTTTTTCAAGGTTTTCTAATCCTTTTATTTGCTTAACTTCTTGTGCTTTTACAGCACCAATAAATGATTTATCCGTTTTGACTGCAATTTCATATAAGTTTTCAAATTGCTTTTTCAAATGTTCTTTTTGAGAAGTAAAGTCAATATCAAAATTTGATAATTCTTTTGTTTTATTCGAAATCAAATCTTGTTGTTTACTGAATAAATCAGTCCAAGTCAATTCTAACTTATCCGCTTTTTCAGCTTGTTTTTCAGTAGCTATTAAAACAGAATTACGAAGTAAAAGCATTGGAAAAGTCACATTGTTTGCTTCAAAATTAGATTTCAATTCCAACCAATAAGCCAATTCACCACCACCACCAATGTAGCATAAATTAGGTAAAATCACTTCTTGATACAAAGGTCTCAAAATCACATTGGGACTAAATTTCTCAGGATGATTTTCTAATTCAGCTAAAATTTCACTTTCCGAAAATGCATAATTGGTATTTAAAACTTTATAAGAATTGTCCTCAAAAACGATTCGTTCACGCAAATTATCTTCAATATAAAATAAGTTAATTTCTCGTGGATTGACTTGGATTTTATATTTTGTTAAAAGTTCGTTAGTTTTCAAAACCTCTTCACTTGATGTCTGATTGACTAATTCTTCTTTGGCATAAGGTATAAATAATTGTTTCAGATTTTTATCATCACCATCCAAAATCACCAATCCTTTTTCTTTGAAAATTTCATTAGCAATATAACGAGTTGCATCAGCTAAATTAGAATGTTCTAAATACCCTTTTATGAATAAATCTTTTAAATAAGTTGCGTTTTCTCCAATTCCTAATTCAGTTGAAAATTGTTCAAATACTTCTTTTAAACCATTTGTAGATAATCTTCCAACTGGTCCAAAACTCTCTTTTTGCCAAGTGATTTTCTTTCCTTTAAACCAAAAATGATTGATTTCTTCAAAATCATGATCTTCAGTGGCCATCCAATAAATCGGAACAAAATTTTGATTAGGATATTCCTTTTTCAATTGTTCACAAAGGTTGATAGTCGAAATAATTTTATACAAAAAATACAAAGGTCCAGTGAATAAATTCAATTGATGACCTGTTGTAATGGTGAAAGTATTCTCTTCGTTTAAAAGTTTTATATTGTTTAAAGTTGTTTCAGAAGTTTTAAAGTTTTGATATTGCTTCTTGAGTGAATCAACTAAAAGTTCTCTATTTTTAAATGGAAAGTTACTATGTTTTTCTTGGATTTGCTCTGAAAAATTTTCCAACTTCGGAAATCTACTGTACAATGCTTTTAAATTGGTTTTTTCGTCTAAATAATCATTCATTAATTTAGAAAAATATCCTGATTTTTGGTAGCTAATACAGTCAGATGGCATAGTTTAATTTTTTTTGTAAAAGTAGTAAATTACATTTTTTAAAGTATTATAGAAATCTTAAAATATACTTTACCTTTGCAAAAAAAATACCCTTGCAAAACATACTCTTAATCACACCACCTTTTACCCAACTGAATACACCGTATCCAGCAACGGCATATATAAAAGGGTTTCTAAATACCAAAAACATTGAAACTTTTCAAATGGATTTAGGAATAGAAGTGATTTTAAAAATATTTTCAAAAGAAGGATTGATTGCAATTTTCAACACCAACAACCAACAACCATTAACCAACAACTCAAAACGAATCTATGCCTTAAAAAACGATTACATCAACACCATTGACAACGTAATCTCATTCCTTCAAGGAAAAAATCCAACTTTAGCTCGACAAATTTGTAGTGGTAATTTCTTGCCAGAGGCTTCTCGTTTTGATCAAGTAGATGATTTGGAATATGCTTTTGGATCTATGGGAATGCAAGATAAAGCCAAACATTTAGCAACTTTATATTTAGAAGATTTATCCGATTTTATAGTAGAATGTGTAGATGAAAATTTTGGATTCAGTCGTTATGCCGAACGTTTAGGAAGAAGTGCCAATTCGTTTGATGAATTATACAATGAATTACAAAATACAATTACATTCATTGATAAAATCACTTTAAAAATTCTAAATGAAAGAGTAGAAGAAATCCAACCTAAATTAATCTGTTTTTCTGTTCCTTTTCCAGGAAATTTGTATAGCGCTTTTAGATGTGCTCAATTTTTAAAAGCCAATTTTCCTGAAATAAAAGTTGCAATGGGTGGTGGTTTTCCAAACACAGAATTAAGAGATTTAAAAGACAAACGTGTTTTTGAGTTTTTCGATTTCATTACTTTAGATGATGGTGAATTACCTATCGAATTATTAAATTCCAATATTGAAATTCCAAATTCCAAAGAATTTAAAAGAACATTTCTCCTAGAAAACAACGAAGTAGTTTACAAAAACAACTCAACAAAACTAGATTACAAACAAAGCGAAGTCGGAACTCCAGATTATTCTGATTTACTATTAGATAAATACATTTCAGTTATCGAAATTGCCAATCCAATGCACAGTCTTTGGTCAGATGGTCGTTGGAACAAACTAACCATGGCTCACGGATGTTATTGGGGAAAATGTACGTTTTGTGATATTTCTTTAGATTACATTAAAATATATGAGCCCATTGCTGCCAAGACTTTGGTAGATAGAATGGAAGAACTTATTGCTCAAACTGGGGAAAACGGTTTTCATTTCGTGGATGAAGCGGCACCACCAGCTTTGATGAGAGAGGTAGCTTTGGAAATCCTAAAAAGAAACCTAAAAGTAACTTGGTGGACCAACATTCGTTTTGAAAAAAGTTTTACGTTAGATTTATGTATTTTGTTGGCAGCTTCTGGTTGTATCGCAGTTTCTGGTGGTTTGGAAGTAGCTTCTGACCGACTTTTAGAACTAATTAAAAAAGGAGTAACGGTTGAACAAGTAGCTCAAGTGACACGAAACTTCACGGAAAGTGGGATAATGGTTCACGCGTATTTAATGTACGGTTACCCAACGCAAACGGTTCAAGAAACGGTGGATAGTTTGGAAATGGTACGTCAATTGTTTGAAATTGGGGTTTTGCAATCGGGTTTTTGGCATCAATTTGCCATGACTGCTCATTCTCCAGTAGGTATGTATCCAGAAGAATCCGGAGTAATTCCTCAACAAAATGAAGTAACTTTTGCCAATAACGACATAGCTTTCAAAGATAAAACCGGAATCAATCACGAGAAATTCAGCTTTGGTTTAAAGAAATCTTTATTCAATTATATGCACGGAATTTGTTTTGATTATCCTTTACAAGATTGGTTTGATTTCAAAATTCCAAACACCAAAATTCTACCGGATTTTATTTATAACGCACTTCAAGATTCAACCGATTTCAACACAAAACCTTCAGCTAAAATTGTTTGGATAGGAGGAAAGCCAACATACGAAACCTTCACAAAATCCAAAAAAGGAAACAGTTGGGAAATGATGCAACTGACTTTTCACGATAAAAAAAATGTAACTGAAATCATTGTTGAAAAAGAAAAAGGAGCATGGTTAATTGAAACGTTAGAAAAGATTTCAATTACTTCAAATAATAAGATGACTTTTACTCAATTAAAGTCCGATTATGAAGCTAATTTAGATGATTTTGAGTTGTTTTGGTATTCAAAATCAATAAATTCTTTGAGGGAAATTGGTTTACTAGTTTTATAATTATTTGGGCGTTCCCTTCCAGGTCGTGCTGTCCACTATATCTTTTTTTGGTTTGTCATGCTGAGCCTGTCGAAGTACAAACCAAAAAAAGGATGCCGTTCCCATCATTAACGCATTCGATTAAATAGAAAAATTGACTTTTTCATCAACTATATCATTTTACCAATATTTCATTTACGAAAACGTTTTCTTTTTTGTAAATTTACCCTTCATAAAAATTACACTATGAGTACAAACTATAAACTTTCTGTAAATCAAGAAAATAACTTTGATTTCAACGAAAGCGATTTAAAAAATTTAGATGAAATACAGTTGTCAAATAACAAATTTCATGTCTTAAAAGAAAGCAAACCTTATTCAGTTGAAGTAGTTTCAACCGATTTAGCTTCCAAAAAATATACAGTTAAAGTAAATAATTCGGTTTACGAAGTAGCCATTGCTAACGAATTAGACCAATTAATAACAGCAATGGGAATCGAAAAAGGTAGAACCAAAATCGTAAATGCTATAAAAGCACCAATGCCAGGTTTAATTTTGGAAATCAATGTTTCTGTTGGTCAAGAAGTAAAAGAAAATGATCCTTTATTAATTTTAGAAGCCATGAAAATGGAAAACAGTTTCCTTTCACCAAGAGATGGAATCATAAAATCTATTGCAGTTGAAAAAGGAAACGCTGTAGAAAAAGGACAATTGTTAATAGAATTTGAATAAATAAAGAAGCAAGAAGCAAGAAGCAAGAAGCAAGAACAAAGATATAAGAGAAGTAATCCTTTATTTTAAAATAATCTTTTTTCTTTCAACGTAGTGGTCTTTCTTCTTTTATCTAAAATATATGAAAAAAATTAAAAAAATATTAGTTGCCAACCGTGGTGAAATTGCCATAAGAGTAATGAAAACAGCTCAAAAAATGGGCATCAAAACGGTTGCAGTTTATTCTACAGTAGATAGAAATGCTTTACACGTCAAATTTGCTGATGAAGCGGTTTGTATTGGTGAAGCAGCTTCCAGTCAATCGTATTTAAGAGGCGATAAAATCATAGAAGTTGCTAAAGAATTAGGAGTTGATGCTATTCATCCAGGTTACGGGTTTTTAAGTGAAAATGCTCAATTTGCTGAACTTTGCGAAAAAAATAACATCATTTTCATAGGACCAAAATCCAAAGCTATTGAAATGATGGGTAATAAATTAGCAGCCAAAGATGCTGTCAAAGATTACGATATTCCAATGGTTCCTGGTACTGAAGATGCTATTACGGATATTGAAGAAGCTAAGAAAATTGCAACTTCAATCGGATTTCCAATTTTAATTAAAGCGGCTGCTGGTGGTGGTGGAAAAGGAATGCGTATTGTAGAAAAAGAAGCTGATTTTACATCGCAAATGAATAGAGCTATTTCAGAAGCAGTGAATGCTTTTGGTGATGGAGCTGTTTTTATTGAAAAATATGTAACTAAACCAAGACATATCGAAATCCAAGTGATGGCTGATAGTCACGGAAATATTGTTTACATTTTTGAACGTGAATGTAGTATTCAAAGAAGACATCAAAAAGTAGTGGAAGAAGCTCCTTCAGCTGTTTTGACTCCAGAATTGCGAAAAAAAATGGGTGAAGCTGCCGTAAAAGTAGCCAAAGCTTGTGATTATCTAGGAGCAGGTACAGTAGAATTTTTACTAGATGACAAACATAATTTCTACTTTCTAGAAATGAATACGCGTTTGCAAGTAGAACACCCAGTTTCTGAAATTATTGCAGGTATAGATTTAGTAGAACTGCAAATTAAAGTCGCTCAAGGTGAAGCTTTACCTATGAAGCAAGAAGATTTAAAAATTAATGGACATGCTATGGAACTTCGTGTGTATGCAGAAGATCCTTTGAATGATTTCTTACCTAATGTAGGATTTTTAAGTACATACATTTTACCAGAAGGTGAAGGAATTCGTGTAGATAACGGTATAGAACAAGGTACAGAAGTACCTATTTATTATGACCCAATGCTTTCTAAATTGATAACTTATGGTAAAAATCGTGAAGAAGCCATTGCTCTAATGATTAAAGCTATTGATAATTATCAGGTAGAAGGTGTTGCAACAACATTAGGGTTCGGAAAATTTGTAATGCAACATGAAGCTTTTCGTTCGGGAGAATTTGACACAGGTTTTGTAAAAAACTATTATGATGCTGAAAAACTAAAAGCCCAACATGCAACTGAAGCTGAAATAGCTGCAATGATAGCTTTGAAACAATATTTGAATGATTTGAAATTGGTGAAATTGCCTAATTAGAAGAAAGAAACAAGAAACAAGAAGCAAGATAAATCTTTTCTCTTTCAGTGAAACGGTCTTTTTTCTTTCTTCTCAAAAAAATAAACATGCAAGACAAAATAAAAACATTAAACGATAAAATAGCTTTAGCCAAACAAGGTGGTGGTGAAAAGCGAATTGCAAAACATCACGAAAAAAAGAAATTAACAGCCAGAGAACGTGTAAATTATCTAATGGATGAAGGTTCTTTTGAAGAAATTGGGATGTTGGTCACACACAGAACCAAAGATTTCGGAATGGAAAAAGAAATCTATTATGGTGATGGAGTGGTAACAGGTTACGGAACAATCAATAGAAGACTAGTTTACGTTTTTGCTCAAGATTTTACGGTTTTCGGAGGATCATTATCAGAAACTCATGCTGAAAAAATCTGTAAAGTAATGGATATGGCACTTAAAAATGGTGCTCCAATGATTGGACTAAACGATTCTGGTGGTGCTCGTATTCAAGAAGGTGTGCGTTCACTGGGTGGTTATGCTGATATTTTTTACAGAAACGTGCAATCTAGCGGTGTAATTCCTCAAATTTCTGCGATTATGGGACCTTGTGCTGGTGGAGCAGTATATTCTCCAGCAATGACTGATTTCACTATGATGGTGGAAGGAAGTAGTTACATGTTTGTAACTGGTCCAAATGTGGTTAAAACTGTAACTAACGAAAATGTAACATCAGAAGAATTAGGTGGTGCAAGTACACATTCTACAAAATCGGGTGTAGCTCATATTACTTCCCCAAATGGAGTGGAATGTTTGGAAGATATCAAACGTTTATTAAGTTATTTGCCTCAAAACAATAGAGAAACTACTCCAAAGTTAGACTATGTTCTAAATGACGAAATCAGAGAAAAATTAGATACGGTTATTCCTGATAATGCTAATAAGCCTTATGATATGCATGAAGTAATTGCAGATATCATTGATGAAGATAGTTTTTATGAAATTCATAAAGATTTTGCAGAAAATATCATCGTTGGTTTTGCTAGATTGGGTGGAAGAAGTATAGGAATTGTAGCTAATCAACCAATGGTTCTTGCAGGTTGTTTGGATGTAAATAGTTCTACAAAAGCTGCTCGTTTTGTTCGTTTTTGTGATGCCTTCAATATTCCGTTATTAGTTTTAGAGGATGTACCTGGATTTTTACCAGGAACAGATCAAGAATGGAACGGAATTATTGTTCATGGTGCCAAATTATTATACGCTTTTAGCGAAGCAACAGTACCAAGAATTACAGTAATTACAAGAAAAGCTTATGGTGGTGCTTATGATGTTATGAATTCAAAACACATTGGTGCTGACATGAATTTTGCTTGGCCAAGTGCTGAAATTGCAGTTATGGGAGCTAAAGGAGCCTCAGAAATTATATTTAAAAATGAAATTGCAGCAGCTTCAAATCCTGAAGAAAAGTTGAAAGAAAAAGAAGCTGAATATGCTGAATTATTTGCCAATCCTTATACAGCAGCTCAAAGAGGTTTTGTAGATGAAGTAATCGAACCAAGATTTACTAGAAGAAAATTAATCAAAGCTTTTAGTATGCTAGAAAACAAAGTAGTAGATACTCCAAAACGCAAACACGGAAATATTCCTTTATAATATTTAAACCATCTGAAAAGGTGGTTTTTTTATGCAATTAAAATAAAGTTAAAATTAATTTTATAAACATAGTTTTTTTATCTTGTCGAACTTTTAATATACAATAAAAGTATTTTAACTATTTGATAATGAATCGTTTTTTATTAGTTGTACTGTTTGTTTTGCTATCTAATACTTTTGCTTTTGCTCAAAAAACAATAAAGCATAAAGTAGTTAGTGGTGATTCATTTTATGCTATTGCGAAAAAGTATGGTGTAACAGAAAATGATATATATGAATCTAACCCAAAAGTAAAAGGTCAGACTTTACAATTGAATACAATTCTAATTATTCCAACAGCAAAATCAATTAAATCATCTAAAAAAGTTACAAACGATTTTCATGAAGTAGTTTCAGGAGAATCATTTTATACCATTGCCAAAAAATACGATTTAACAGTTGAAGAATTAAAAGAGTTTAACCCAACAATTTCTCCAAACAAATTACAAGTTGGAGCTAAATTAGCTTTGAAAAAGAATAAAAATACTAAAGATGCTAAATCAAATATAAAAGAAGAAGAAATTTCTTCCTCTAATGATTTAGTTCATTCTGTGAAAAAAGGTGAAACAATAAGTCATATTACTGAAAAATATGATGTAAGTTTTAAGCAATTAAAGCAATTAAATTCTGGCTTGAGTACAAACCTTCAAATTGATCAAAAAATAGTTATCCGAAAAGGAAAGGAAAAACCTAAAAAAGAAATTATTGAGCCAAAAGTAGAACCTAATAAAATTATTAGTCCAGCTTCAGTTCAATTAGAAACTATGGCTGCTGCAGATGATGATGTTGAAGAACCTGACGATTCTGGTGAAGTAACACATGTTGTTGCTCGTGGAGAAACTTTGAGTAGTATTGCTAGAGCATATAAAATTACATTGGCAAAATTACAAGAGTTGAACCCAAAAGTGGGATCAAAGATATTTCCTGGAAGAAAATTAATAATAAAAAAAGGAATTGCATCTAATTCTCAAGCTCAAGTTAATTTATACGCTGAGGTTGAAGAATTAGTTGAAGAAGCAACTCCATTATCAATAGAAGGTTTAGAAAGCGCAGATCAATTAATTGCAATTGCTTCAGAACATTTAGGAACACGTTATAGAAGTGGTGGAACAAAAAGTGGTGGATTTGATTGTTCAGGTTTAATGTGTTATACATTTTCTCAACTAGATTTTAAACTACCAAGAACTTCCAATGAACAATCGAGAACAGGAAAAAAAATTAAGAAAAACCAAGCTCAAAAAGGAGATTTAATTTTCTTTTCAACCAATGGAAGAGGAACAGTAAATCATGTAGGAATGATTACTGAAGTGGTTGATGATGAAATCTTCTTTATCCATTCATCAGTTAGTAAAGGTGTAATTGTTTCTTCGGTTAAGGAAGCCTATTATGCAAAACGATTTGTAAGAATTAATAGAGTTTTAGATATCATTCATTAAAGAAATAATTCATCAATAGCTTTTGCTAATTTTCGGTCTTTTTCTGTAATTGTATTTCCTTCATCATGAGTTGTTAAAGTTATTTCAACTTTGTTATACACATTTTTCCATTCAGGATGATGGTTCATTTTTTCGGCAATAAGTGCAACTTTACTCATAAAACCAAAAGCTTCTATAAAATCTTTAAATTTAAAGGTTTGTTGTAATTTGTTGTTTTCTTCTTTCCACATGATTTATTTTTTTTTAAATTCTTACTTAATTGGAATCCAAACTTCTTCTTCACTTTCAGTATTTTCATGACCTTTATAATTGTCACCCAAAACCTCAAAATGTGGACGATCATCTAGCTCAAATTCGCTTTTGGGTAACCATTCACCAAAAATGTATTGAGCTGTTTTAGGAAAATCAGCAAAAGTTCCTTTATGTAAAAATACAGCATATTTTCCAGAAGGAAGATTAAATTGTTCAAAGTTTTCTGGAATATCATCATAATTTTTAACTTCAATTAAGGCATATTTTATGAATTCAGTTGATGGTGAAAAATCATTAAATTTTTTAAAATCATATTCTTGTAATGAAAATAAATCTGCACGAACTGCATTTTTTATTTCTTTTAATCTTGGCATTAATTGTTGCCAAATTTTTGCTGTTTGGTCATTTGTTAAAGAAGTTTTAGTAGAAAATCCAATCATCTTCTTGGCTTCAATTGTCGTAGTTTTTAAAAACATGTTTTTGATTTTTTCAAATATAAAAAAAGCCTCATTAAAAATGAAGCTCTTATTAATTTATTAGTTAAGTGTCTTAATCTAAAACTTTTTGACCAGTGTTTGGTCTGTTCGTTACAGAAGTTTGAATAAATTCATAACCAGTGCTATTTGGTTTTAATAAATAAACTGCTTTTGCACCATTTGTAAATGACATTTTATTTGTGTTTGAAACCACTTCAACAGCTTTCTTCTCAAGTATAGTTTGGTTTTCCTCAAAAACAATTTTGAAATCAACGTTATTACTCTTTGTTGAAGTAAATTTTACGTTTGACAATGGAGTTTGGTTAATCTTAACACCATCAACGTAAACAGTAAATAATTTTGCGTCTTCTGTGTAAACTTCAACTTCATTTGATTGAGCCTGCATAATATAAGCAAGCAACATGAATACTAATGAAAATATAGTTCTTGTTCTCATAATTTTAATTTTATAATGTCTTTTAAAAGAGTAAATATATAAAAAAATCTATTTACTTGCTTTATTTGGGAAAAATATCTATTTTTAAAGTATTATTAGTAAATGAATTACATTAAATTTTGTTTTACCCATGAATCAAAAAATTGATATAGCGATAAAAAAACCATGTTCAGAAAATTTCAATAATTTTTTACCAACAGACAAAGGTGGTTTTTGTAATGCATGTAATAAAGAAGTTATTGATTTTAGTAAAATGAATGACAAAGAAATTATTAATTATTTTAATTCTACAGATAAAAAAACGTGTGGTTCATTTCGTCAAGATCAATTGAAAATGTATTCTCTACCAAATGAATCATTATGGAATAATAAATTTAATTTTTGGAATAAAGGTTTCGTGGGTTTTTCATTAGTATCACTTCTATCATTTAATAATGGATTTGCACAAGAAAAGAAAACAAATTCTAAAACAGAAATTAATCAAAAAATTGAAACTGAGAAATCTGACATTATAAATCAATCAGATAAAATTATTGTAAAAGGAACTGTTTCAGACGAATTAGGACCTTTAGCTGGTGCAAGTGTTGTTATTAAGAACACTGCGAAAGGTGTAACAACCGATTTTGATGGTAATTTTGAATTTCCAGAACCAATTGATAAAGATGCAATTGTAATAGTAAGTTTTGTTGGATTAAAAAAAGTTGAGATTAAGGCTTCTGAAGTAAGTCAAATTAATTTAGAAACTTCATTTGATTCTTGTGATTTAATATTTATAGGAGAAGTAACTACAAGTAAAATTCACAAATCAAAAAGAACATTTTTTCAAAAAATAACAGGACTTTTTAAAAATGATTAGAAACTTATTTACATTTTTAATAATTTTTGTTTCTATAAATCTACAAGCACAATTATCTGATTTTGATGCTATAAACTTTAATAAAGCAGATTCAATTGCAAGCAGTTACAAAGGTGAAAACTTAAGAAGTTTGCCAATATTATCTTATAATCTTACTAATTCTTTATCTACTGATGTAGAAAAATTTAGAGCAATTTATATTTGGGTTTGTTCTAATATTGAGAACGATTTTAAAGCTTTTTTAAAGAATGATAAAGAACGAAGAAAATATAGAAATGATAGCATAAAATTGGAAAAATGGAATAAAGAATTTTCAAAACAATCTTTTAAAAAATTAGTAAAAGAGCAGAAAACGGTCTGTACTGGTTATGCTTACTTAATAAAAGAATTGTCAAATTATGCTAATATTAATTGCGAAATTATAAATGGATTTGGAAGAACTACTTATGAAACTAAGGAAGATTATTACATGCCAAATCATTCTTGGAATGCTGTTCAATTAAATGATAAATGGTATTTGTGTGATGCTACTTGGTCGACTGGTGTTTTTGATTTAGATAAATATTATTTTGAATATAATTATAACAATGGTTATTTTTTGACTGAGCCTGATATGTTTGTTAAAAATCATTATCCGCTAGAAGTCAAATGGTTATTGATAGAAGATTATAAATTAGAAACTTTCTTTAATGCTCCTTTAATATATGGAGAAGCTTTTAGACATGGAATTAAACCTGTTAAGCCTACTGAAATGGATTCTGAAGTTATACAAAATGATACAATAACTATTTTATTGAAAGAATTATTAGAGATTGATAGTAATAAATTTAATATAGAATTAATATCGGGAAATTATACAAAATCAATTATTCCAATTATTAATCGAAAAGATAATGATTGTATTGAATTAAAATTTTCAATTCCATACAAAGGGTTATACGATGTTCATCTAAAATTAGGTAATGACTATTTATCTACCTACTTAATCAAAGTAAAAAAGGAGAAAAAATAATTTTTCTCCTTTTTTATATAATATTATAATTTTTTTAAGCTATTGGTTCAGCATACAAATCAAATTCTGTGGCATCAATTATTTTTAGCATAACAAAATCTCCAGTTTTTAAGTAGAATTTTGAAGCATCAATTAGTACTTCGTTATCTACATCTGGACTGTCAAATTCGGTTCTACCAACAAAGTATTGTCCTTCTTTTCTATCAATGACACATTTGAAAGTTTGTCCAATTTTTTCCTGATTCAAATCCCAAGAAATTTGTGCTTGAATTTCCATAATCTCTAAAGAACGTGCTTGTTTCACTTCTTCAGGAACATCATCAACTAAATTGTAAGCATGTGTGTTTTCTTCGTGCGAATACGTAAAACAACCTAATCTTTCAAAACGCATTTCCTCAACCCAATTTTTCAAAATCTGAAAATCTTCTTCCGTTTCTCCAGGATAACCTACAATTAAAGTCGTACGAATTGCCATTTCTGGAACGGCTTTTCTAAAATCTTTTAAAAGGTTTGTTGTTTTTTCATATGTTGTTCCTCTTCGCATCGATTTCAAAACACTGTCTGAAATGTGTTGTAATGGTATATCAATATAGTTACAGATTTTTGGTTCACGTTTCATCAATTCTAAAACTTCCATTGGAAATCCTGTTGGAAATGCATAATGCAAACGAATCCATTCAATTCCTTCTACTTTAACTAAATTTTCTAGCAATTCAGCTAAGTTTCTCTTTTTGTATATGTCTAAACCATAATAAGTTAAATCTTGTGCAATTAAGATTAATTCTTTAACTCCATTTTTAGCTAATTTTTCAGCTTCTATAACCAATTTTTCAATAGGAGTAGAGACGTGTTTTCCACGCATCAACGGAATGGCACAAAAACTACATGGTCTATCACAACCTTCAGAAATTTTTAAGTAAGCATAATTTTTTGGAGTAGTTGTTAATCGTTCTCCAATCAATTCATGTTTATAATCGGCACCTAATGCTTTTAATAATAATGGCAACTCAGTTGTTCCAAAATACTGATCTACATTTGGAATTTCTTTTTCTAAATCAGGTCTGTATCTTTCTGATAAACATCCTGTAACGAAAACTTTATCTACTAAACCTTTGTCTTTTTTGTCAGCATATTCTAAAATAGTATTTACTGATTCTTCTTTTGCATTATCAATAAAACCACAAGTGTTAATTACGATGATGTTTCCTTCGTCTTTTTTAGCTTCATGTGTAACTTCTTTACCATTGGCTTTTAATTGACCCATCAAAACTTCACTATCATAGACGTTTTTTGAACATCCAAGCGTAATTACATTGATTTTATTTTTCTTTAACGTTTTGGTTCTCATAGAATTGAAAATTTATTTCTGAGTTTTGGAGTGCAAAATTACGCTTTTTAAATGTAATTGTTTTGGTTTAAATAATTTTTATGATTTAGTTTTTCCTAAATTTAGTATTTCAATAAAAAAAAACTACCTCATGTGAAGTAGTTTTCTTTTGTTTTATGTTGAAATGTTTAGAAAGTTACTGTATAACTTAAACTTACATTATCATTCTTATTATTTATTCTAGCTTGGTCGTTCATTCCAGAAGAAATAAAACTTTGATTATAGTTTCTGTGTGTGTTTGCGTATGATAAATCAATTCTAGCATTATTAAAACTATAACCCAAACCACCAGAATAACCAATTAAATCACCAAGAGCAGCATCAACTTTATACGGACTTTCCTCAAAACGATAACCAGCTCTCAAGCTAATTTGTTTTATTTTGTATTCTCCACCAATATTATATGATAATGTTCTTTTTAAATTATCACTCATAAAATCATTTAATGAACCATACAGAACATCGTTTTTAGGTTTGAACTTCGTATTTCCATAATCTTTTGAAGACACATCTATATTTATAAACCCTTTTGTTCCAAAAATATAAGCTGCACTTCCAGTCAATTTGCTTGGTGTTTGTACATTGTAACTTGGATAAATATTAACGATGTTTGGATCAACTACATCTGTATATGTTCCATTTTCATCTGAATTTACAACTATTAATCGTTGACTTAATTCATCATTTAAAGCATACCATGTTGGAGATTCGTAAGCTAATCCTAATCTAAATTCATTAGTAACTTTTGCAATTGCTCCTAAGTTAAAAGAAAAACCTCTTCCGTATGTGTATAAATCATTATCAAATTGAATTCTCTTTACGGTTGAACCAGTTGCATATTCTGGATTATCATTACTTTCATACACAGAAGTAGATTTAGTAATATCTGTAAAGTGAATATTTAAATTCATACCTAAAGATAAAATGTCGGCATAATTAGCTGCAAAATTTCCAGTTAATTTTCCATTGTATCCTTTGGATTTAATATAATTTTCTTGATAAAAATTTCCACCAGTTGGTATGTTAGTGAAATAATCTATATTGTTTGGATCTTCATCATCAAATGGACTTACTATATAACCTTGATAGCCTAAAAATGCTTGTTGTGCACCAAATCCTAAACCACCTGTTTCACCAAGATAACTATATAAACTACTCACTGATTCTCCAGGCTGAGTTTGTAAAAATTCTAATTCATAGCCTTGAGCTGCATCAACAAAATAATTTCCAATTGAGTTATAAGGATTAGTGCCTCTAGAGAATACTTGATTGTTGAAGTTATTAGTGTTTTCATAGTTTACACCTAGACTTAATTTTTTCCAACCACTGTTAGTATCTGTATTGTCAAAAACAAAAACAGCTCCAATTTGATTTAAATCCAATTTGAAATCATTTTCGGTAGATTTTGTTCCAAAATATGTTGAATTGTTTTTTTGGTTGAAACCTGAAACGGTAGCACTAAATGTATTGTATTTAAAAACTACTGAACCAGCAGGATTAATATTTATAGCTGATAAATCACCACCAATAGCTCCCATTGAACCACTCATTCCTCTAAATCGAGCTGTACCATTTAAATCATCTATTGCGTATCTCAAAGCATCACTAGGTCTCGTTTCTTGAGAAAACCCAATAAAAGTTGTTCCTAGTAACAAGGATAAAAATATTTTTTTCATAATAAATTTTATTTTTTCTTTTTCAATCAATTAATTAACCTCGTCCACCACGACCACCTCCACCAGAAGATCTTCCACCACCAGAGCTTCCTCCAGAAAAACCACCTGATGATCTACCACCACCAAAACTTCCGCTTGATCGAGTGCTTCTAGGTGAAGAAGAACTTCTAGGAGTTGTTGTAGTTCTAGGAGTGTTGATTGTTCTTGGAGAAGTAGTACTTCTTGGAGAATTTGATGAGTTTCTAGGAGATACTGTTCTAGGATTTGTAGTAGTATTTCTTGGTGAAATTGCAGAATTATTTGATCTTGTTGAAGTTGATCTTGTTCTTGAATTTCTAATTGTTGAGTTTCCTATTTGACTATTTCTGCCAGTAACAGTTGCTGATCTTCCTGAACTTCTTCCAGAATTTGCGGGATAATATCCATTCATTCCTCTTCGGCCACCATTATAAGAAACATGATTGTTATAATAACCTACATAATAAGGAGAATACCAATTATTCCATCCCCAATTATTCCATCCATAACCATAGTAAGGATTATACCAATTGTTCCATCCATAATTCCATCCATAATTAAAGCCTAATCCCCAAGTATTTCCATAATAAAATCCGTTATTCCATCCTGGTCCATACCATGAGTTCCAACCCCAACCCCAATTATTCCATCCGTTATTATAATAATTTACATTTACTTCATTTGAATTGTTTCCCCAACCTGCATAACTTCTTTCAATAACATAAACAGTATCAGCTGCATTTTCATTTGAAGTATAAGAATCTACATCTGTAAAATATTCTGTTTCCTCAAATTCATCTTGCATATCTCTAAACTTTTCAGCATAAACACTTGATTGTTTTACTTGAGTGTAGTTTTGATTTTCATCCAATGTAGTTTCTCTAGAAGAGGTTGAAGAACTATAAATTCCGTCATTATCATCATAAGATGAATTTTTAAATGAACTACATGACGATGCACCAATCATTACTATACTTAATAGTAATAATCGATATTTTTTTATCAGAGTTTGGTAATTAGTTTTCATAATAGCAAGTTTTTTATTGTTGGACTTCACAAAAATAGTTAGTTTTGTCGAATATTTTAGTTAAAATTTATATAAGAAATAGTAACAATTTTTATGCCAATCCATTAGTAATGAGTAAAAACTTAACAAAAAGAGCAGAGGATTATTCTAAATGGTACAACGAGTTAGTTGTAAAAGCCGATTTAGCTGAGAATTCTGGAGTAAGAGGATGTATGGTTATCAAACCATATGGTTTTGCAATTTGGGAAAAAATGCAAGCCGAATTAGATAGAATGTTTAAAGAAACAGGTCATCAGAATGCCTATTTTCCTCTTTTTGTGCCCAAAAGTATGTTCGAAGCTGAAGAAAAAAATGCTGAAGGTTTTGCAAAAGAGTGTGCTATCGTAACACATTATCGTTTAAAAAACGATGAAGACAATCCAGGAAAATTAAAAGTTGATGAAAATGCAAAATTAGAAGAAGAACTAATTGTTCGTCCTACTAGTGAAGCTATTATTTGGTCAACATATAAAGGTTGGGTACAATCATACAGAGATTTACCTTTATTAATCAATCAATGGGCTAATGTTGTGCGTTGGGAAATGCGTACAAGATTGTTTTTAAGAACTGCTGAATTTTTATGGCAAGAAGGTCATACAGCTCATGCAACCAAGCAAGAAGCGATTGAAGAGTCAGAAAAAATGATGAATGTTTATGCTGATTTTGCTCAAAATTTTATGGCAATTCCAGTTATAAAAGGTTTGAAGACCGAAACAGAACGTTTTGCTGGAGCTGAAGAAACGTATTGTATTGAAGCTTTAATGCAAGATGGAAAAGCACTTCAAGCAGGAACATCTCACTTTTTAGGTCAAAATTTTGCTAAAGCTTTTGATGTAAAATTTGCCAATGCAGAAGGAAAACAAGAATATGTTTGGGGAACTTCTTGGGGAGTTTCAACTCGTTTAATGGGTGCTTTGGTAATGACTCATTCTGATGATTTAGGTTTAGTTTTACCTCCAAATTTAGCTCCTATTCAAGTTGTTATTGTACCTATTTTTAAAACAGATGAAGAATTTGAAAGAATTTCAACTGTTGTAATTGATTTAGTAGCTCAGTTTAAAAAATTAAATATTTCAGTTAAGTTCGATAATAGAACCACACACAAACCAGGATTTAAGTTCGCTGAATGGGAATTAAAAGGTGTTCCAGTTCGAATTGCGGTTGGACCAAAAGATTTAGAGCAAAAAACTTTTGAAATTGCAAGAAGAGATACTTTAACTAAAGAAGTTGTCGCTCAAGACGGAATTGTTAGTTATATTTCTGATTTATTAGAGACTATTCAAAGCGATTTATTTAACAAAGCTTTAAACTATAGAGATACGCATATTACTGAAGTTCAGAATTTTGAAGAATTTAAAGATGTTTTAGAAAATAAAACAGGTTTTGTTTCTGCTCACTGGGACGGAACAGCTGAAACTGAAGAAAAAATTAAGGAATTAACTAAGGCAACTATCCGATGTATCCCTTTAGATGGAAGAGATGAGGAAGGAAAGTGTGTTTTAACTGGCTCAAAATCAGAACGTAGAGTTTTATTTGCAAAAGCCTATTAAAAAAAAATAAATTTCTGTTGCGAAAATAAAAAATAGTTGTATTTTTGCATCCGCAATACAGAAATGTTGGCCCGTTCGTCTATCGGTTAGGACGCATGGTTTTCATCCATGTAAGAGGGGTTCGATTCCCCTACGGGCTACAAATTTGAAATTACTGGGTTACTGGCCCGTTCGTCTATCGGTTAGGACGCATGGTTTTCATCCATGTAAGAGGGGTTCGATTCCCCTACGGGCTACAAATTAGTTGTAAATAAGTTTTGTAAAATAGAAGCGGGTGTCTTAAGTTTTTATTTTATTAGTTAAAACCAAAGTGATTGGTAACAATTGTGGGAGGTTTTTCTTTTTTAACTAGTAGTTTATAAATAATTATTACAATTAAATTAAGAAAAAATGGCAAATCACAAGTCAGCTTTAAAAAGAATTAGAACAAGCGAAAAGAAAAGAGTAATTAACAAGTACCAGCACAAAACTACACGTAATGCTATCAAAGCAATTCGTATGGCAACTGATAAAGCTGATGCTCAAGCTAAATTAAATGATGTGTTTTCAATGATTGATAAATTAGCGAAAAAGAACATCATTCACTCTAACAAAGCTTCAAACTTAAAGTCTAAGTTAACTAAACACGTAGCTTCTTTATAAGTAGAAACGTAGTTTTAAATTATATTAAGCTCTCTTTTTTGAGAGCTTTTTTTATGGAAAAAAGTTAAGAAATAGTAAATATAAATAAAGTAATGCATTGGTTAGTATTTTATTAGAAAATAAGTATTACCTTTGCACCACTAAAAAAATAAGATGGAATCTATCAGAAACATTGCAATTATTGCACACGTTGACCACGGTAAAACTACTTTGGTTGATAAAATTATGTATCACTGTCAATTATTTCGTGAAAATGAAAATACAGGTGATTTAATATTAGATAACAATGATTTAGAACGTGAAAGAGGAATTACAATTACTTCTAAAAACGTTTCTGTTACATATAAAGGTACAAAAATCAATATTATAGATACTCCTGGTCACGCGGATTTTGGTGGAGAAGTAGAGCGTGTATTAAATATGGCTGATGGTGTATGTCTTTTAGTAGATGCTTTTGAAGGACCAATGCCGCAAACTCGTTTTGTATTGCAAAAAGCAATCGACTTAGGATTAAAACCATGTGTGGTAATTAATAAAGTAGATAAAGAAAACTGTACTCCTGAAGAAGTTCATGAAAAAGTTTTCGACTTAATGTTTGAGTTAGGTGCAGAAGAGTGGCAATTGGATTTTCCAACAGTATATGGTTCTGCAAAAAACAATTGGATGTCTGACGATTGGAAAAATCAAACCGAAAATATTGAGCCATTATTAGATATGGTTATCCAAAATGTTCCAGCTCCTAAAGTTTCTGAAGGAACTCCGCAAATGTTAATTACATCTTTAGACTTTTCAAGTTTTACAGGTCGTATTGCTATTGGACGTTTAGAAAGAGGTGTTTTAAAAGAAGGAATGCCAATTTCTTTAGTAAAAAGAGATGGAAAAATAATAAAATCAAGAATTAAAGAATTGCATACTTTTGAAGGTCTTGGACGTAAAAAAGTAGAACAAGTTATAGCAGGTGATATCTGTGCAATCGTAGGTGTTGAAGGTTTTGAAATTGGTGATACTATCGCTGATTTTGAAAATCCAGAAGCTTTACAAACTATTGCTATTGATGAACCAACAATGAGTATGTTGTTTACTATCAACGATTCTCCATTCTTTGGAAAAGAAGGTAAATTTGTAACTTCAAGACATATTAGAGATAGACTGACTAAAGAATTAGAAAAAAACTTAGCCATGAAAGTGGGTGAGACTGATTCTGCTGATAAATTTATGGTATTTGGTCGTGGTGTTCTTCACTTATCTGTTCTTATTGAAACCATGAGAAGAGAAGGGTATGAATTGCAAATCGGTCAGCCTCAAGTAATTATTAAAGAAATTGACGGTCAAAAATGTGAGCCAATTGAAGAATTAACAATCGATTTACCAGAACATCTTTCTGGAAGAGCTGTTGAATTTGTTTCTGTTCGTAAAGGAGAAATGCTTTCAATGGAAGGAAAAGGAGATAGAATGGTTGTAAAATTTAATATTCCTTCTCGTGGAATTATTGGTTTACGTAACCAATTATTAACGGCTACAGCTGGTGAAGCAATTATGGCTCACCGTTTCATAGGATACGAGCCATACAAAGGAGAAATTCCTGGAAGAAATAGTGGTTCATTAATTTCAATGGAAAACGGAAAAGCGATTCCTTATTCTATTGATAAATTACAAGATAGAGGTAAATTCTTCGTAGATCCAAATGAAGAAATTTATGAAGGTCAAGTAATTGGTGAAAACACACGTAGTGATGATATGGTTATCAACGTGACTAAAACTAAAAAATTATCAAACGTTCGTTCTTCTGGAGCAGATGATAAAGCTAAAATTATTCCTGCCATAAAATTCTCTTTAGAAGAAGCTTTAGAGTACATTCAAAAAGATGAGTATGTGGAAGTAACACCAAAATCGTTACGTTTGCGTAAAATCTATTTAAATGAAAACGATAGAAAACGTTTCAAAATATAATATCAAATTTTATAAAAATGTCTCACTTTTTAGTGGGACATTTTTTTTATATTCTTATTTTTGCACTTCAACTCAACTACTATGTATCGTTTATTAATTCGTCCGATTTTATTTCAATTTGATCCTGAAAAAGTACATCACTTTACCTTTTCATTAATTCGTTTTTTGCATAAAATTCCTTTGGTGGGAAGTTTAATCAATTCGTATTACGAAGTAAAAAGTCCCAAATTAGAACGAGAAGTATTCGGATTAAAATTCAAAAACCCAGTGGGATTGGCTGCTGGATTTGATAAAGATGCTAAATTATATCAAGAATTATCTAATTTCGGATTTGGTTTTATTGAAATTGGAACCTTAACTCCAAAACCACAAGACGGAAATCCTAAAAAGAGACTTTTTAGATTACAAGAAGATTCAGCAATCATCAATCGAATGGGTTTCAATAATGGTGGTGTTGAAGAAGCAATTATTCGTTTAAAGAAAAACAAAGGAGTTCTTATTGGTGGAAACATTGGAAAAAATAAAGTTACTCCAAACGAAGAAGCAGTCAATGATTACGTAATCTGTTTTGAAGCCTTGTTTGATTATGTTGATTATTTTGTAGTCAATGTAAGTTCACCAAACACACCTAATTTAAGAGAACTTCAGGAAAAAGAGCCTTTGAAAGCTTTATTGAATACATTGCAAAACCTTAATAATTCAAAAGGAAACCCAAAACCAATTCTTTTAAAAATTGCTCCTGATTTAACCAACGAACAATTATTAGATATTATCGAAATTGTAAACGAAACTAAAATTGCTGGTGTAATTGCAACTAATACTACCATTTCTCGTGATGGATTATCTTCAGAAAATAAATCAGAAATGGGTGGATTATCAGGAAAACCTTTGACGAATCGTTCTACAGAAGTTATTCGTTTTCTCTCAGAAAAAAGTAATAAATCGTTTCCAATTATTGGAGTAGGAGGCATTCATTCCGCAAAAGATGCTTTAGAAAAATTAGAAGCTGGTGCAAGTTTAATTCAGTTGTACACCGGATTTATTTATGAAGGACCAAAATTAATTAAGGAAATTAATACAATGTTACTTAAGAAAAACTAATATATTAGAAGTATAGGATTTTATACTTTAAATGAAATAATTTTCTAAAGTTTATTGACTATTTCAAAGCCATATTTTTCTTTTAATTTTGAACAGATTTGAACAGCTAAATCTTTATTTTTAGTTGTGTATAGAGTTGTTGGTTTTTGATTATCAGTAAATAAGTTTATTAAAATTACTTTTTCTGTGATTCTTGCAGTTGCTGTAGATTGTAATCCGATCCCACCTAATGTCTTTGTTGTATTTGTTCTAAAAATAGAGATGTAATTTATTTCCGGAAACTTTTTCCAACTTCCAAGTTTTATACCAAAAATTGAACTAATATTTCTATATAGGTTATGTTTTAAGTCTAATTCAATTCCTTCATTTGTCAATGTTATAATTCCACCAATTATGAATGCTATCCAAAACAATAGGTAAATAGGATATATTTTGATGTTAATAAAAATAATTAATAATAAACCTGAGAACAAAAGTATATACCCTATTATCAGTCTTGTTTTGGTTATTTTTTCTAGATAAATATATTTTTCCATGAATATGTTTTTGTTTTCTATGATTAATAGTTTTTTTTTAAGATGTAAAAACTATACTTAAGTAGAAAATTCCACCATCAATCCAACTAAAATTGCAATTCCAAAACTCAATAAAGTTCCAATAAGAACATATTCCGTTAGTTTTCTGTCTTTGGCTTCTTTCAAATCACCAAATCTAAAGATAGATTTTGCAGCCAATAAAAAACCAATAGCTTCAAAATGATTGGTAATAATGAAACAAAATACAAATAAGCGTTCCAAAATCCCAATGTAATTTCCAGCATTTTGCAACGAATTGTCTTCTTTATTTTTGCTTTCTGGTGTCCAAATGGATATAATGTTTTTAATAATTATTGAAGTTGGTTTCGTTAATAAAACAATTCCAGTTATAAAAATCCAAATTTGATGATCTATATTTTGGAAATCTATTCTAGCATTTTTATAAACCAAAACTACTATAAAAATCATCACTAAATGCAATACTTGATCTACTGAAAACCAAATGCGTTTTGTTTTTTTCTTTTGAAATTTCAGTTTAATGAAATCAATAATTCCATGAGAAACTGCTAATAATATTCCATAAATGATAAAATCAACTTCAGCTACAAAAATCAACATCAAGACTAAATGCAAAGCTGTGTGTAAATACAAATAAATGCTTTTTTCTTTCTTTTTTTCTTTATCTAAAACCCATTTGTTAGGTTGTAAGATGAAATCACCAATCAAATGAGCCAATAAAAGTTTTGTGAATAAAAGCATCATACCTCAAGCATTTTTAATTTTTCAACATAAGCCGAATTTATTTCCAGTAATAAATCAAAATTAGCTCTTTTTCTTCTTCTGCTCACGGCTGCTTGATTGATGCCTAATTTTAATCCAATTTCTTCTTGTGAAAGTGTAGGGTTTTGAATAGTAATCAATACAAATTCAGCAGATTGAGCCAGCCAATTGTCCATAAAAGACAAACCCAATCGCAAAATTAAATTCATTTCCTTGTCAAAAGTTTTGTTAGAACTATGAATCGATAAAGTAGTTTTGTTTTTCTTTAAACTTTCAAATCCAACACCTGAATTTACAAAAGCTGTTCCATTACTTTCTGAAATTTTCTTGGCTTTGTACGTTTTATCACCAAATCCAATACTCATTCGAACATCTAATTTGATACTTCTTAAATACGCTTTTATCTGAAAAGCCACTAATAAAGCCTCTTCATAATTTTTTACTTCCAATTGAAATTCATCACCACGGTAAATTTCCCAATCTTTTGGAGTTTTTCCAAATTGTTGAAATAGTTGCTTTAAACCGTCAAGCCAATTCTGCGATTTTGCTCTGCGTGAACCTTTTACGTCTCCTGTAATTATACAATCCATAGTTCAAATCTATAAAATATTTTTTAAGATACAAAATATATTACCAAAAAATGTAATATTTTAATATATTACCAATAAGTGTAATATTTTAAATTATTCCACATTTAAGGAATATTTTATTTTTTTTTATCCATTAAATTCTTCCTATCTTAGCATTTTAAAAGCAAATCATTGAATCCAAAAGTAAAAATAATTGAATGTCCTAGAGATGCTATGCAAGGCATCAAGGCATTTATTCCTACAGAAAAAAAAGTACAATACATTCAATCTTTATTAAGAGTTGGGTTTGATACCATTGATTTTGGAAGTTTTGTTTCTCCAAAAGCAATTCCGCAAATGGCTGATACGGCAGAAGTTTTGGCTCAATTAGATTTGTCGCAAACACAAAGCAAACTTTTAGCTATAATTGCCAATACAAGAGGTGCAGAAATGGCTGCTGAACACAAAGAAATTCAATATTTAGGTTTTCCTTTTTCGATTTCGGAGAATTTTCAAATGCGAAATACACATAAAACTATTGCTGAATCGATAGTGACATTAAATGAAATTCTACAAATTGCTGATAAAAGCAACAAAGAAGTCGTAGCTTATTTATCCATGGGTTTTGGAAATCCTTATGGTGATCCTTGGAATGTGGAAATCGTAGGAAATTGGACCGAAAAAATGGATAAAATGGGTGTGAAAATTCTTTCACTTTCAGACACTGTTGGAACTTCAAATCCTGAAGTGATTGATTATTTGTTTTCAAACTTAATTCCAAAATATCCTAACATCGAATTTGGAGCACATTTGCACACCACTCCAGATAAATGGCACGAAAAAGTAGATGCAGCATACAAAGCAGGTTGCCTAAGATTTGACGGAGCAATTCAAGGTTTTGGAGGTTGTCCCATGGCTGCTGATGACTTAACTGGAAATATGCCAACCGAAAAATTGTTATCGTATTTCACCGCAGCAAAAGTAGATACCAATTGCCACGCAATGAGTTTTGAAAGCTCTTACAATGAAGCTTTGAAGATTTTTACAAATTATCATTAAAATAGTGATTAGTGAAGAGTGATTAGTAATTAGCTTAAAAAATAATTCTTTTATAAGAAGCTATTTCCAGCTATCCATTACAAGATTTTTTCAACAATTCTTTTTTTGTAAGTCATAAAAAGAGCTTCCTTTGGTCGCTTTTTTACAACAACAAAAAATAGAATTCTTCAAAAAAATGCTTTTCATTCCTATCTGGGCTAGTTAAATCTCGTTTTTTTTGAAACTTTACGTTAAAAACTAATCACTAATTACTAATCACTAATTACTTTTTCTTATATTTGCATGCAATTTAACACGACTACAACAAATTGCAATGAACGCACACAACACAAAAATCATCGGAGAAGGTCTTACTTATGATGATGTACTATTAGTTCCAAATTATTCTCAAGTTTTACCAAGAGAAGTTAGTATTCAATCTAAATTTTCTAAAAATATTACGCTTAACACTCCTATTGTATCTGCAGCTATGGATACCGTTACCGAAAGTGCTATGGCAATTGCTATGGCTCAAGAAGGAGGAATTGGTGTTTTGCACAAAAACATGTCAATCGAAAAACAAGCCGCTGAAGTTCGTAAAGTAAAACGTGCTGAATCTGGAATGATCATCGATCCTGTAACGTTACTTTTATCAGCAACTGTTGGTGATGCCAAAAGAGCGATGAAAGAACATGGAATTGGTGGAATTCCTGTGGTAGATGAAGACATGACTTTAAAAGGAATTGTTACGAACAGAGATTTGCGTTTTGAACGTAAAAATGATCGTCCAATTACAGAAGTAATGACTTCTGAAAATTTAGTTACGGCAAAAGCGGGTACTACTTTGCAACAAGCCGAAGAAATTCTACAAGATCATAAAATTGAAAAGTTATTAGTGGTTGCCGAAAATAATAAATTGGCTGGATTAATCACTTTTAGAGATATTACAAAATTGACTCAAAAACCAAACGCTAATAAAGACCAATATGGACGTTTACGTGTGGCTGCTGCTCTTGGAGTAACTGCTGATGCTGTTGAACGCGCAACGGCTTTAGTAAATGCTGGTGTTGATGCAGTAATTATCGATACAG
Source organism: Flavobacterium ponti (assembly GCF_042652765.1). Classification (NCBI taxonomy): domain Bacteria; kingdom Pseudomonadati; phylum Bacteroidota; class Flavobacteriia; order Flavobacteriales; family Flavobacteriaceae; genus Flavobacterium; species Flavobacterium ponti. Next base: position 188,130 of record NZ_JBHSGW010000027.1, on the reverse strand, counting down.
CTCACGGACACACAAAAGGAGTGGTTGATGTTTTAAAATTAGTTAAAGCTTCATTTCCTGATTTAGATGTGGTGGTTGGAAACATTGCTACACCAGAAGCGGCTAAATATTTAGTTGAAAATGGTGCAGATGGTGTGAAAGTTGGAATTGGACCAGGTTCAATTTGTACAACTCGTGTTGTAGCTGGAGTTGGATTTCCTCAATTTTCTGCTGTGATTGAAGTCGCTGCAGCTATAAAAGGTAGTGGTGTTCCAGTTATTGCTGATGGTGGAATTCGTTACACAGGTGATATTCCAAAAGCAATTGCTGCTGGTGCTGATTGTGTAATGTTAGGTTCCTTATTAGCTGGAACCAAAGAATCTCCAGGTGAAACGATTATTTTTGAAGGAAGAAAATTCAAATCGTATAGAGGAATGGGTTCTGTGGAAGCCATGCAAGAAGGTTCAAAAGACCGTTATTTTCAAGATGTGGAAGATGATGTTAAGAAATTAGTTCCAGAAGGAATTGTAGGTCGTGTTCCTTACAAAGGTGAATTAAACGAAAGCATGCAACAATTCGTTGGTGGTTTAAGAGCCGGAATGGGTTATTGTGGTTCAAAAGATATTCCAACTTTACAAGATTCTGGTCGTTTTGTTAGAATAACAGCTAGTGGAATAGGGGAAAGCCATCCTCATAATGTGACTATTACTAAAGAAGCACCAAATTATTCTAGATAGATTATAAATTTAGAATTCAGAAATTATATATAAAATCAAAACTTCTCGTTTTTCGGGAAGTTTTCTTTTTTACAGACTTTAGAATCTCATTTTTAGCTTTATATTTGAAGTATAGGAAAATGACAGAAAAATCAAAAAATTAAAACACTAAATGGCTCGATTTAAAGAGAATGATTTACCCAAATCAAAACTTAATGCTAGTACCTTAAGCAAAGCACTTCAAATATTCAACTATGCCAATAATCATAAATGGAAATTCTATCTAGGCTTACTATTTCTACTTTTAACCGGTGGAACTGCCTTGGCTTTCCCAAAGTTATTAGGAATGTTGGTCGATTGTGTGAATGATAAAGATTTAGTCAAAGCTAAAAATATAGCTTTAGGATTGATGGTCATTTTATTATTGCAATCTTTTTTCTCCTTTTTTAGATTATCACTGTTTATTAATTTTACCGAAAATACGTTAGCTAATATCCGATTGGCTTTATATAGTAATCTGATTAAATTACCCATGACATTCTTCTCCCAAAAAAGAGTAGGAGAATTGAATAGTAGAATCAGTTTAGATATTACTCAAATTCAAGATACTTTAACGACAACTATTGCTGAATTTTTAAGGCAATTTATTTTAATTATTGGAGGTGTTATTTTTCTAGCAACCATAAGTTTAAAACTAACGTTGATGATGCTTTGTATTGTTCCTGTTGTGGCTGTTGCAGCTGTTATTTTTGGAAGATTTATTAGAAAATTTTCTAAAAGTGTACAAGATCAAGTAGCCGAAAGTCAGGTGATTGTGGAAGAAACGATGCAAGGAATTTCTAATGTAAAAGCTTTTGCTAATGAATGGTACGAAATTGCTCGTTACAAAGGAAAAATCAGTGAAGTCGTAAAATTAGCCATCAAAGGTGGAATTTATCGCGGTTATTTTGCTTCTTTCATCATATTTTGTTTGTTTGGAGCCATTGTTGCTGTGGTTTGGTATGGTGTTACTTTGTGTATTAATGGTGAAATAAAAGGAATTGGAGAATTAATTTCTTTCGTATTGTATTCTACTTTTATTGGAGCTTCTTTTGGTGGAATTGCCGAATTGTATGCCCAAATTCAGAAAGCTGTTGGAGCAACCGAACGAGTTTTTGAATTGTTAGACGAAGTTCCTGAAAAAATAAATGCGACTCAAAATCATTCTACTCAAAAAATAAAAGGTACAGTAAGTTTTAAAAACGTTGGTTTTTCTTATCCATCAAGACCAGAAATAGAGGTGTTGAAAGACGTAAACTTTGAAGCAGGTTTTGGTCAAAAAATAGCTATTGTTGGTCCAAGTGGTGCAGGAAAATCGACTATTTCGTCTCTTTTATTGCGTTTTTATGACATTGATAAAGGTGAAATTTTAATTGATGACAAGAACATTTACGACTATGATTTAGAAAATCTTCGTGGCAATATGAGTATAGTACCACAAGATGTTATTCTTTTTGGAGGAAGTATTCGTGAAAATATAACTTATGGAAAACCTGATGCTTCCGAAGAAGAAATAGTACTTGCAGCCAAGCAAGCCAACGCTTATGAATTTATAAATGGTTTCCCTGAAAAATTAGATACTTTGGTTGGAGAACGAGGCATAAAACTTTCTGGTGGTCAAAGACAACGTATTGCCATTGCTCGTGCTTTGCTGAAAAACCCAAGTATTTTAATTTTAGATGAAGCGACTTCTTCTTTAGACAGTGAAAGCGAAAAATTGGTGCAAGAAGCTTTAGAAAATTTAATGAAAGGTAGAACCAGCATTATCATTGCTCACCGACTTTCAACGATTAGAAGTGCTGATGCCATTTTGGTTTTAAACGATGGAAAAATAGTAGAACAAGGAACCCACAAAGAATTACTAGAAATAGAAAACGGAATTTATAAGAATTTGAGTAGTTTGCAGTTTAGTGAGTACTAGTTTAGTTGGTAGTGTTCAATGAATGATTTAATAAAAAAGTCCTCAATCTAGAGGACTTTTTTTGTTAGAATCTAAATTTTTTAAATAATTCATAATTTTTTTTTAATCTACCTTTATAATCACTTGATGAGTGAATTAAAGTTAAAATTTGTGAATTAAGATTTAATTAAAAATTTGTAATTATTTTATAATTAATTGAGAACAAAACTAAAAGCGATATTGCTTTACAACTAATTTTTAATATTTAGAATTCAAAAGTTACATCTTCTACAAGTATATTATTAACATCAATTGTTGGTAGAAGAAATTCATTAAATGGTGTTCCTTCAGTTTTGGCATGTAAAATTCCTCTTGCTGAACCAATTGTCAATACTGCAAAATGAACAGCAAGATTTTTTGTTACTAAATATGTGTTATTATTTTGTTTCACTTTATTTATAAAATCGTTTTTTTCAATTTGAAATAACGCTTGTACTTCAAGAATTAAAAAAGGTTGATCTTTCTTTTTTTCAAAAGAAAAACGAGTATTACAAGTGACAGTTTGATCTTCAATGTCCAAACCATAGCCTAAACCTGTAATTAGGTTTGTTTCACCAGATTTTTTGTACGCTTTATCTATAGTAGCGAATGATACAGTTCGAAGGCCTGTGAAAGCAAAGCCTAGTTTATTGTAATTCATTATATTAGTTATATTTGATTTGCCGTATAAATATATGAATTCATATTTTCTATATTCGTATTTAAAAAAGGATTTTGTTTAATTATCTTCTTTGATGTCATATTTTCTTCTATAAATTTATGTTTACGTTTATGTACAATTTGCATAGAATAATGTATTATTGGAGAATGAGAGCTTTTTATTGTCATTATTTTAGGAGATGTAATATTTACTTCTAGCGCATCAGCTATTTTATCTATCGTTTCAAAAGTTAGATTAGCTTTTGCTCTTAAGATTTTATTTATCTGTTGAGCACTTACTCCCATTTTATCTGCTAAATCTATTTGCTTGATGTTATGTAAATCCATATAGTCCATAAGCTCTAATGCAAATGCTTGAGCTCTAGTAATATTTCTTCTATTATTATGATCTTGTTTAGCTCTCGTTTTCCACTGTGTAGCTGTTTTCGTAATCATTTTGTTTAAGTTTTTTTCCATTTTATAATTCTGTAGAATTTGTGATGTTCTCTTGTTTTAACCAATTTTTTAGATAAATCATTTTATCTAACTCTAATTTTAAAACTTCTGTATCATTCATTTTATCAACTAATTTGATACCAGCACCAGTTATGATAATTGCATTATTTCCAACACGTACCCCATATAAACGTAATAAGGAACCTTTTTCATATGTGTACATTTTTCTTCTCCCAGGATCGTCATAACGTTCAGTTTTTGATAGTTCAACAAATTCATCAAATAATAGCTCAAAACAATCACCATTCTGTGAGTTTTCACTAATTTCATTTAATTTGTCAAATAAATCAGCAGCTTCTTGAAGTACATCAGTTGCTAAAAATGTTAAGTTATGATTTTTAAATGCACCTTGCTTCCATCCTGATTTGGAAGATTTGATAAAATTTCGCACAAATAATGGATCTTGAAGCTGATCCTGTATTTTATCCAATTCTGTTTCATACTCTTTTGGTGTTTGATAAAAAGAACAATTAACAAAGTTTGCTAGATACACACCTTGATATTGTTCGTCAAATGTACTAAATATTTTCATAAAATCAACCTGTAGGTTTATTTTTTTGTCAAAATTAACATTTTTAAAGATATTTTAACCATTAGTTTTAAAAAATTATTAACATAATATCTAGTTTTTTTATTCAAAAAAATATAAAAATTCAATAATGCTTTTTTATTTTTAGTTTATATTTATTCACCATAAAGAAATAAATATCCTACTACTTTAAACCAAAAATAATAAAAACTTATAAATAAAAATTCCATCAATTAAATAAAATCATAATTCTAATTGCATTAATAACTATTTCCCTTTCAAACAACTACCTCTAGGTTGATCATTTTCCTGTAATACAATATCAGAATGTAAAAATTGGGCTGCTTCGGCTGAGTCTTTTACTTTTTTGGCACTTCGTTTTAACATTTCGGTTTCAAAATTGGTTAAGACACTTTTTCTAATGCCTTTTTCTTTCCAATTAGAAAATGGGCCACAACTTTTGTAGATTTCTCGTGCTAATGAAAGTGCATCTAACAACGCTTGGTTAGCTCCTTGTCCTTTAAATGGACTCATTGGGTGTGCTGCGTCTCCAATTAAGGTGATTTTATTTCCTTTGGCTAATAATTCAGGTTGCAATAATTCTCGATCATACACAGGATAACCAGAAATTTGTGTGGCTTTGGTAGCTTTTATAATTTGTGGAATAGGTGAGTGCCATTGGGTTCTTTTACAAGCTTCTTCTTTTAATGCTTCGCAACCTTTGGCACTTAAGGTTTTGGCTTGTTCTTCTGCCATCGGAAAACTCAATTGCCACATCACTGAATTAGCATCATAAGGCATCATGTAAATACGTTCATTACCATTTCCCGTTTGAAAAACCGTAGCTGAATCCAACAAAGAACTTTCAACACCTTCAAGCGCTGACAAAGGACAAATGCCCAATATCACTATGCAATCCAAATAGCGCAGAGGAGTAATTGCATCACCAGTCAACAAATTTCGAACAGCACTTCTAATTCCATCGGCTCCAACTACTAAATCAGCTTTAGTGTTTTTTATTTTTCCATCAACTTGAAAAGTTAAATCAACCGTTTTATCGTCATTTTCTTTAAAATCAACTAATTGATGGTTCCATTGCACAGCATCATTTCCTCCCAATTGTTCTAACAAAGCCAAACGCAACGCTTGCCGAGCAATATGAATGTTTGTACGTTTTGGAGTTTTTTTGGAATCGGATGACATCCATTTTCGCATTCCCCATTCTCCAACGACTTTTCCTTCTGGAGTATGTACCAAATGTCTTGTCGAAACTACACCTTTATCTAACGAAAAAATTCCGAATCCTTGAATGGCTTTACTCGCTTGTTGTAAAGTCAGACCATATCCTTGTGAACGTGCTTCAAAGTTGGCATCGCGTTCATAAAGTGTGAAAGGAATTCCTCGATGCAAACATGCAACTGCTAAAGCTACACCACCAATTCCAGCACCAATAATGGCCACATGTGGATAATTTTCTGCATCAGGAATAGTAGGATTATCACTTGGAATCAATCCAGAACCGGAACAATTTAAACAAGAACTCAAGTGTGCTTTTGGTTTAACTGGAGCAACTTCTTGCTTATCCGATTTTTCAAAAGCCTCTAGTTCTTTTTGATACTTTAAACGCACTTTCTTTTTAAGCTTCTGGCTTTTTTTGCCTCGACCTTTGCATTCGGGACAAACTTTCCAATGGGCTTTATTGTTGGATGCGTTTTTCAATTTGTTTGTTTTTTTAACCGCAGATTCGCAGATTTTTAATTTTTTAGCGTGTTGTGCTTGATATCATTTATATTTTATTCACAAAGTCTAAAAACACTTTTTTGTACTATTTTGAATAATTTATTCACTCTAAAAATCTGTGAAACTGCAGTCAATTTTATATTTAAGCTTAAATTAAATTCACAAAATCTAAAAACACTTTTTTGTGTAATTCTAAATCCATATTGGCAGAAAGAGCTACACGAGCAATATAATCTTTGTCTCCTTCTTTAGTTGTTCCTTGGGTTGAAGTGGCTGGAATGGTCCAATAGCAACCTTTTAATTGGCCATAACTCACACAATATTTGCTTTCATTTGGGATTTCGGTAATCATTAAATTAATTAATTTATGATTCAAATCTCTTTTGTAAGCTTCTCTTTCTGCATCAGTTGCTCCTTTTGTAGGAAGATCTAATGAAAAAACAGAAGGTGTAAAGCCTTGATTAGCCAATTCTTCCGAAACAAAATTAATTTTTGCAGTTGGTAACACTTCGTGAATATAGTTTACAAATTCGCGTGTGTTTTTGTATGCATCTTTGATTCTTTGATTCATGGAAGGCAATTGTTCTGCTAATATTTCATATTGTAAAGCAGTTGCTTCGTTATCGCAAAGGGTTAAATGTTCTTCAATTTTTTGCATCAACGTTTCGGCTTTTTCGTTCCCAACACAATAACCAGCCGTGCATTTTCCACCACTTGGAAATTTTGAACCACTTGCATAAGAAATTCCTCTAACCGTTGAAAGCAATTTTCCTTCTCCTAAAAAGTGCACATTCGGACAAAACGTTTGATCCAAAATAAAAACAGGAGCAATAGCAATTTCTCCAGTTGAAGTTTTTCTTTTTTTGCTTAAAACTTCTTTTAGTTGATCTAAATCTGGAACTTCAACTCTTGGATTGGTTGGAATTTCTGCAATGATGTATGGAATGGCATCTTCATGAGCAATTTGGTTTAAAACTTTTTCGGTGCTTTGAACCATATCATTTTCACCATCTACAGGTAAATCTACAATTTCGACATTATCGATACACGCAGCAACACGTCTGGCTTGATCGTTTGTACCACCATAACAATTCGGAGGAACTATGAATTTAATGGCTTTTCCTTTGTGATTTTCCAAAGCATCATGAATTAAACCCATCATAATCGCATATTGAATCGACAAACCACTAGAAGCCACCAAAGGTTTTGAATTCGTATCCGTAATTTGTTTAATGGAATTTAAAACTGATTTTTTGTTTTCTTCAACTCCAGTTGTTTTAATTTTGAAACTAGTATTTTGTACTAAAATTTCTAAAACTTCTAAACAATTGGAAGGAGTCATGGCAACCGTTTCTCTTCTTCTAACGTGTTGGATTTCTGAAATGTAATTTTCATTTTGTGTTCCGTTTACTAATAAAATACTTCCTAAATGCGCATAATTAGAAATATAAAAATCAATATTTGGATTGAAATCTATTGGTGCAAAACCTTCTTGATTTGAAATAAAAACAGTGCTTCCGTCAAATTTTGTAATTTCATTTGGATTTGAAACTTTGTTTAGTTGAAAGTTATAACCATAGACAGTTCTTATAATTTCAGCATCAAAAAAATCAGGTAATTCATTGGTATAAACGATTTGTGTTTTTTTGTTTTCCAACAAATTTTTTCTCAAAATCGCTAAAACAGGAACATTCTTAGATTGAAAACTGATAACGTTTTCGGTTTTTAGATTGTTGATTTTAGCAATTCCCCATTCTAAAACACAAGATAATGGATGTCCTAAACGAATGTAATCATAAGCTGTTGGTAATTCGTTTAAAGCTTCTGTATCATAAATATTATTGCTGTATAATTTTTCAAAACCCACTAAAAATTCAGTTTTAGCTAAGGCTTCATTGTAAATATCCAATCGATGTGTTGTGATATCCAACCAACCTTTTGGACTATTTTTTAATACATTTTTTATGAAATTTAGTATGTTGTTGTCTTGCATTATTTCTCTTTTAAATAAGGCTGCAAGTTACGTTATTTTGGTTGGTTTTGAAAGTGGGAATTGGAGGTTTTGTGGTTGGTGAAAAGTTAAAAATCCATTAGTGTTTGCTAATGGATTTTTATTTATGGTGTAACTAGTTCTTGTTTTAGTTTTTCTAATGTTGTTTCTTTTAGGTTGAGTTCGAAATTAGGTTTACTATTTATATCAATGTAGAAAGTATCGTAGTAGATTTTTTCATTGTTACCAGTGTAAATTATAGCTTTAATTTTTCCTGAGATTTTTAGGTTTTTTTCGAAATTACCGTCAAAATTTAGAATTATATTATTTGTCATTGATTTTAAATCTAAATAATTAAAGCAAATTAAAAATTCATTTTCTTTAAATTTTGCAGATGAAATACTGATTTTTTTAGATTCAAATTTTGATAACCTATCAATATTAATCCAACCAAGTTTTGTTGAACTGAAATTATATAAAAATGAACTGTTTTTAAAAAATACTTCTCTGTTTTTAATTTTTTTCTTTTTTTGTGAATTAGATAAAGTTTTGTCATTTTTTATATCCTCATATTTGTCAACTTTTTTAGATTTGCTATTTTCATCAAATATATCTAATTCTTCATTTTCAGGAATAATTATAGGAATTTCTACACTATTTACTTCTTGCATGAGCTTTGATAATTCAATGGAATCTTGTCTTTTTACTTTAGTTAAATCTTCAGTTTTGACTTCCTTATAATAACCACCTTTACCATTCATTAAACCAAATTTATAATTTCTAACAATATCAGGAATATCCACATACATTTTTTCATCACTCAACTTCCATCTAAAAATGGAATCATTATCATTATAATAGATATTACTATTTGATAAAGGTTTGTTTGCAACTTCTACATTGTAATTTTTCCCTTTTTTAATGTTTAATTGTTTTCCTTCTTCTTTAAAATTGATATAAAACATTCCTGATGATTCTAATAATTCATCTTTATTAGTTATTGTAGATAAATTGTTTAAAATCATGTCTTCTTTTGTGTAAAATTCTTTTAATTCAAAAGTAACTTTACCATTGGTGTAATTCTCAAATAAGTCTTTTGGTATAAAAATTTTAGTTCCTTTTTTACCTGTAAATAATGTATCTTCTTTCAATATAAATTTAAAGGTTTGAAGTTTATCTGTTTTAAATGAATTTGCTAAATCTTTGATTTTTGAAATAGGAGTATTGTCCGTCTCAACTTTTTTTTCTTCTTGGCAAGAAATGAAAATGATTGCAACAAAAAAGAGAATAGTTTTTTTCATGGAATAGTTTTTTGGTTGATTTTAAATTCAAAACAAAACCCATGCCATTTGTTAATGAGATGTTAATTTGATGAACTAAAAAACGAAGCAATCTTTTTTCGATCACCAACTACCCAAACAATATCGTTTTTACTCAAAATAAAATTAGATTCAGGATTTAAAATTCTTCTTCCATTGTGTTCGACACCAACTACTAAGCCTTTTGTTTTTTCTCTTAATTCAGATTCCCTTATGGTTAAACCAATGAAATCTTGGTGTTCTAATTCAAATTGTTGTAGAATAATATCTGAATCTTCTTCTTCGATGACTTTTACTTCATGTTTTTTCAAATAATTTCCAAATTCCTTGACTTGAGCATCTGTTCCAATGACAAAAATTTCATCACTAGGATATAGTTTTTCATATTTGGTTGGAACATTAATGTGTAAATTTCCACGTTTTATGTAAGCAATATTGACTCCAATATCTTCTCTAATTTTGATTTCTTCCAAAGGTTTTCCCACCAAATCAGATTCTGGAACAATTTCAAAATTTGCCATGTGACCATCCCAAGGAGATAAATTATTACGATTTATTTTCTTGACAGAAAGTTCTCTTTGGTTGTAATTTTTGACAAATCTATTTTCAATTTTCACATATAATCTGTTGATTTTTTTTGGAAAAATTAAGATTAAAATAACAGCTACCACAAAAGCTAAAACAGCTGTTCCTGGTGAGAAGAAATTGTTTAACATCATTCCAATAAAAAATAAACCAATGACCATTCTAATAAAAACTAATACAGCTATTGGACCATAATGTTTTTTGTTTTTCAATAATTCTTGTACTTCATTAGGAGCAATTCTTCGCAATGATAAAGCCCATAAAAAAGGAGTAATAATTAGAAATGTTATGATTGCAGTAACAACATTTCCATAACTATAATCATCCATCAATGGCATCAAAAATCGTTTTGACATTTGAATAATGGCCACTAAAATAATGGAATGAATAGTGACTTGAAAAATATAATCTTTTATGACTTTTCTCCAAGTGCTCACGGTTTTTATAGCTTGAGCATTGGCACTATAAATTTCAATTCGTTTTACCCATCTTTTTGGTAACTTTTTCTCAATAAAACCTGCAACTGGAGTTGCGTATTTTATCATAAAAGGAGTTGTAAAAGCCGTTACAGCTGAAACTGCTACAACAATAGGATACAAGAAATCACTAGTAACATTTAAGGATGCCCCAAGAGTTGCAATAATAAATGAGAATTCACCAATTTGTGATAAACTCATACCAGTTTGAACGGATTCTTTTAAAGGTTGTCCAGAAATTATAGTTCCAATTGTTGAAGTTATAGATTGACCAAAAATGGTAACCAAAGTCAAAATCATTACTGGAAAAGCATATTCAACTAAGGTTTCTGGATTAATAAGCATTCCAACAGAAACAAAGAAAACTGCACCAAATAAATCTTTTACAGGTTTTACTAAATGTTCAATATGTTCTGCTTCATTGGTTTCTGCAATAATTGAACCCATAATAAAAGCTCCTAAAGCTGGAGAAAACCCAACACCAGCTGCAAAAATTACCATGAATAAACATAAAGCTAATGAAATAATTAATAGCATTTCATCAGTAAATAAAGGCTTTAATTTTCTTAATAAAGTTGGAATAAAGAAGATTCCAGAAACAAACCAAATGATTAAAAAGAAACCTAATTTAAATAATGATTGAATCAGTTCTGCACCAGAAAATTGCTGACTTACTGCAATGGTTGATAGTAAAACCATCATTAAAATAGCTACAATATCTTGGACAATTAAAGCTCCAATTACGTTTCCTGTAAATTTTTGGGATTTTACACCTAATTCATCAAAAGCTTTTAGAATAATTGTTGTGGAAGATATGGATAAAATTACACCCAAGAAAATAGAATTCATTTCGTTCCAACCCATAAATTTTCCGGCATAATAGCCAATAATTATCATGGAGATAATTTGTGTTAAGGCTGTTATGGAAGCTGTTCCACCAACTTTTAGTAATTTTTTAAAACTAAATTCGAGTCCTAAACTAAATAAAAGGAATATTACACCAATTTCAGCCCAAACGGTTATACTATTGGTGTCTTTAACTGTTGGAAAAAAAGAAAAGTGTGAACTTGCTAAAAATCCAGCTACTAAATACCCTAAAACTAAAGGTTGTTTTAGTTTTCTGAAAATCAATACAGCAATTGCAGCAGTTATTAAGATTAAACCTAAATCATTAATTAAATTTGGAATGTGAACAGTAGTGTTTGCAACTAATGGTGTTAGCATAAAGTTTTTTTCTAAAGTTAGATATTCGTTTAAATTTAGACAATATTTTTAAATTTAATTAACTTTTTAACCAAAAAAAATCCTGCTAAATGAATAACAGGATTTTCAATATTTTAATTTGAAAGAATTTATATTCCTAAATAGTTGCTAGGTTTAATTTGTTTTAATTCAGATTTAATAGCATCAGAAACATTCAACGTTTCAATGAAAGCATGAATAGATTCTTTATTGATAACAGTGTTAGTTCTAGTTAAATCTTTCAAAGCTTCGTATGGATTAGGATATCCTTCACGTCTTAAAATTGTTTGAATAGCTTCAGCCACAACAGCCCAGTTTTTCTCTAAATCTTCAGCAAATTTAGTTTCGTTCAATAATAATTTGTTTAAACCTTTTAAAGTCGCTTCAAAAGCAATTAAAGTGTGTCCAACAGGAACACCAATGTTTCTTAAAACCGTACTGTCCGTTAAGTCTCTTTGTAAACGAGAAACTGGTAATTTTGCTGAAAGATGTTCGAAAATAGCATTCGCAATTCCCAAGTTACCTTCACTATTTTCAAAATCAATAGGATTTACTTTATGTGGCATTGCAGATGAACCAATTTCACCAGCTTTGATTTTTTGTTTGAAATAATCCATGGAAACATACGTCCAAATATCTCTGTCTAAATCTAAAATGATATTATTGATTCTTTTTAATGCATCAAAAAAGGCAGCAAAATGATCGTAATGTTCAATTTGAGTCGTTGGAAAAGAATGATGTAATCCCAATGATTCTTCAACAAATGAAGTTCCAAACTGTTTCCAATCTTGGTTTGGATAAGCCACTTTGTGTGCGTTGTAATTTCCTGTAGCACCACCAAATTTAGCTGCAAAAGGTACATTGAATAACTGACGCATTTGCTCTTCAATTCGTTCTACGAAAACCAAAATTTCTTTTCCTAATCGAGTAGGAGAAGCTGGTTGTCCATGAGTTCTAGCTAACATAGGTACATCTTTCCATTCCACACTTAGTTCTTTTAATTTTTGTACTAATGCAACAAGAGTTGGCAAATAACAATCTTCAAAAGCTTCTTTTGTAGAAAGTGGAATAGCAGTGTTGTTAATATCTTGAGAAGTTAGCCCAAAATGAATAAATTCTTTAAAATCTTCTAATCCTAAAGCGTCAAATTTACTTTTGATGAAATATTCAACGGCTTTTACATCGTGATTCGTAGTTTTTTCGGTTTCTTTAATCCAAAGAGCGTCTTCTGTACTGAAGTTTTTGTATAAATCACGTAATCCTACATAAACTTTAGCATCTACTTTTTCCAATTGAGGCAAAGGCAATTCGCACAAAGCAATAAAATATTCCACTTCTACTAAAACTCTATATTTTATAAGAGCTTCTTCCGAAAAATATGGAGCTAATGATTTTGTCTTGTTTCTATAACGACCATCGATAGGTGAAATAGCGTTTAATTCAGTAAGATTTTGCATTTTTTTGTGTGTTGTGTTTTAAAGAAATGCAAATTTAGTTATAAGTTATAAGTTATAAGTTATAAGTTTAAAACTTTTTATAAATAAGTAATCTAATTATTTTGATACTAATTTATTATTTCAAATTTACCAACAACCAACAACCAACAACCAACAACCAACAACCAACAACCAACAACCAACAACCAACAACCAACTATTTCAATCTTCTAAATTCCTCTCGAACAATCTTCATTCCTTCAGTAGCAGAAAGAGGAATCACTTTTAAAGGATTGTCTAAATCATAAATGGTTGCTGGTTTTGGATCAATATAATACACTAAAACATCTTCGTTTACATAGTTAATCAAACCAGCTGCAGGATACACTTGTAAAGACGTTCCGATAACTAATAAATAATCTGCTTCTTCTATGGTTTCCATGGCTCTATCCATTTCTGGAACTTCTTCACCAAACCATACTATATGAGGTCTTAATTGAATGTTATTTGAATCTAAATCACCTAAAAGAATATCTTTACTCCATTCGATAATTGAATTTATATCTTGTTCGTTTCTAGCTTTTAATAATTCTCCATGCAAATGAATTACTTTAGTGCTTCCAGCTCGTTCATGTAAATCATCTACGTTTTGAGTGATAATAGTTACATCAAAATCAGTTTCCATTTCAGCTAAAATAGTGTGTGCTAGGTTGGGTTGTACTTCAAAAAGTTGTTTTCTTCTTTTGTTATAAAAATCCAATACCAATTCAGGATTATTTTGATAACCAACTGGTGAAGCTACTTCCATAATATCATGTCCTTCCCACAATCCATCTGCATCTCTAAAAGTTTTGATGCCACTTTCGGCACTTACACCAGCACCAGTGAGTACAACTATTTTCTTCATATGCGAATAATTTGATATAAAGTTAAAAAAAAATCCCTCAGAATAATATAAATTATTTGAGGGATTTAATAGTATTATTTTAAAATTTAAACTTTTCCTAAAGTGTATAATTGTTCTAATGTTGGAGAAACACTTCCACCAGCTGGCTCTAAAGTAATTCCAAACGCTTCAGCTTCTTGAGCATTGTCAACTTTGAAAACTTTTGTATTATCAGCTGTAAAATTGTCTAAAACTCCAATACTTGTAGGTGTTAAAGGACTCAATTTTAAAGCCCAAACTTGATATACTTTTCCTTCTGGAGGAGTTGGTAAACCAGCTACATCTACGTATACTTCTTTAGTTACTTTATTATAGTAAACTTTTGCATAAGAATCAGGAGCAACAGCTTGTCCAGCTAAAGCAACTGCTTGATTGTTATTGTCTCTAAGAATAGCTAAAACCGTTTCTGCTTCTTTTTTCTCTAATTCTAAATCTACAATTGATTCTTGCATCACTGATTTTTCAGCACCCAATTTATCAATTACTTGATTCGATTCATTTAATTTATTGAATTGTAACCCAAAACCAACTACTAATACTGCAGCTACTGCCCATCCAATATAAGATGACCAACTTGTCTTAGGTTTCATTTCAATTACTCTTCTTTTTTCTAATAATTGATTTCTTATTTTTTCATAGTTAACTGCCGATAATCTTGGAGCTACACTTTGAGATAAATCAATTACAGCATTTTCTATAGCTAAAACTTCCTGCTTAACTTCAGGATGTTTAGCTATCATTTCTTTTACTTCTAAAATTTCGTCGTCAGGTAACTTACCAAAAACGTATAATTCTAGAATTCCTGTGTCTATGTACTCTTTACTAGTCATGGATCATTTTTCTTAATTCGTTCATACAATTTCTATTGTTCGTCTTCACTGTACCTAATGGCATTTCCAATTCATCTGATGCTTCTTGTTGTGTATACCCTTTAAAGAACAACAAATCGATTATTTGAATGCATTTAGGTTTCAGCTTCATGATAAACTCTTTTATACCAATTGCGTCTATCATATTGGTCGTTTTTGAGCTGTCTTCGAGTATATGTACGAAATTATCGGAAGATAAGTTTTTTTGACTGTTGTTAAAATTTTTAGAACGTAACTTATCAATGGATGTATTCCTAGCAATATTAAGCATCCAAGTGTATAAACGTCCTTTAGATTCATTGTAAGAATCAATGTTTTTCCAAATTTTTACAAATACTTCTTGAAGCACATCTTCTGCTTCTTCTGTATTTCTAATAAGGTTAAAAATAACCCCATATAAACTCTTTGAATAATTGTCATATAGTAAGGTAAATGACTTATCATCTTTTTTGAGTAGTTCTTTTAGTAAGATTTCTTGTTCCATATTGGTAAAAGTAATAAAAAAATCAAAAAGTAAGATTTTTTTAACGTTTTTAAAACCAAAAACAAATTAACCTCGTAACTGTAGTTATAAATCATATAAAAACTAACAAAATGAAAAAATCAAAAATTTTATTAGGTTTAGCTCTAACAGGAGTTTTAGCTATTACTTTAATCGCAGCGGATCACATTGACGCTCCTGCTGTTGCTGGTGGAAAATCTGACATTACGGATTTTTATGTATTTCAAGGTGAAAACACTGATAATATGGTGTTTGTTGCTAATGTACAAGGTTTAATTAGTCCAGGTGCAAGTTCTTCTGCATCATTTGATGAAAATGTAATGGTAGAGTTCAATATTGATAACAATGGAGACAATGTTGAAGATTTAGTCATACAGGCCATTCCAAGAAATGGTGTAATGTTTTTCTTTGGTCCTGTTGCACCAGGAACACCAGGAACATCAAGTATGGTTAAAACGGATAGCCCATTGGGAAGTATTTCTATAACTCCTTATGGAAACGAAGCTATTGTAACTTCAAATAATGGAGCTAAGATGTTTGCAGGCTTACGCGATGATCCATTTTTCTTTGACTTTGGTCAGTATTCAGCTATAATTGGAGGAACTGCAACTTCATTTAACAATCCTGGAAATGACACTTTTGCAGGTTCTAATGTAATGTCAATAGTTGTTGAAGTTCCAAAATCTACTTTAGGAGGTTCAGGAACATTAAATACTTGGGTTGAAACTAAGAAAAAATAATTTTTAAAAATACTTAAAACAATAATATTATGAAAACAATAAAAAATATAGCAGCTACGGCTTCAGTTCTAATTGCATTTTTATTTATAGGATGTAGTGATGATGATAATGTAGCAAATCAATCAACTGCAAATCAAACACCAATTGATTTTAGTGGCACTTATACTCAACAAGATCAAATGGGTCGTCCAGCAATTAACACAGTATTTGTTAGTTCTGGTGACAAAGATAGTTTCAATACTACAACACCTTCAACAATGGGTTCTAGCTTTCAATCAGCCTTTCAGTCTAAGTTATTAGCTCTTAATGCTGGTTACACAACTAATTTATTAGGATTAGATGCTCCAACTTTCACAACTGTTTTAGCAACTGACGTATTAAATGTTTCTACAACAGCTCCAACAACATTTTATGATGGAACAAATGTCTTAACTGGTAGAGCTTTGGCAGATGATGTTATTGATGTTGAATTAATTTTAATTTTTGGTGGACCAAATGCTACTGATAATCCAGGATTAACTTCTGACAATGTAAGTTCAAATGATAAAGAGTTTTTAACGTCTTTTCCATATTTAGCTTCTCCTTGGTAGAAATTGCTTTACTTAAAAGAGCGTAATTTTATTACGCTCTTTTATTTTCAAACAAAATAAAACTAATTTAAATCCTACATAAAATGAAAACTAACAAAATAATAAAACTATTCCTATTTTTAATAGTACCATTGGTTTTTTCTAATTGTACATCCAAAAAAACAAATCAAGTTACCAATAAAAGAGACTATAATGCTTATTTAGAAGTAAATGATAATAAAAAATTACAAGAAATAAATAAGGAAATTAAATTTTGGCAAACGAAATTTGATGTTGCACCAAACCAGTCTTCTTATTTAATCACATTGGCTTCACAATATTCTCAATTATTTGAAATTACAGGAAAGATTGATGATTTATATAAAGCTGAAAAACTATTATTAGAAGCAAATGAAAAATTTGTGGAAAAAAATGCAGGAATTCACAGAGCTATTGCTCGTAACTATATTTCTCAGCACCGTTTTAAAGAAGCTTTATCACATTTAGAAAAAGCTGAAGAATTAGGTGAGAATAGAATAGGCACAAACAAAATGCTTTTCGATGTTTACATGGAATTAGGAAGCTATGACTTGGCTAAAGATAAATTAACAGCTATCCAAGACAATGATGACTTTGATTATTTAATTCGTTTAGCAAAATGGAATGATCATAAAGGTGATTTAGATACAGCTATTTCTTGTATGGAAAAAGCCTTGAAAATTGCTGAAGATGAAAATAATAAAGGATTAAAAATATGGGTTTATTCTAACATCGGTGATTTTTATGGTCATGCAGGTAGAATTAATGACTCATATAAGTATTATTTGAAAACTTTAAAAGAGGATAATAATAACACTTATGCCTTAAAAGGAATTGCATGGATTACATTTTCTCATGAAAGAAATCCTGAACAGGCTTTGGAAATTATAGACCATATTGAATCAAAACATTTAGTGCCAGATTTATATTTATTGAAAGCTGAAATTGCCGAATATCAAAATGACAAAGTTGAAGAAAATAAAGCAATAAAAAAATATAACGAAATTTTAACTTCTCATGATTATGGAGATATGTATAACAAATACAATGTTTTACTAATGGTTGAAAATCCAAACCAAGTTGATAACGCTTTAAAAATTGCTCAAAAAGAAATTGAAAATAGACCAACACCTGAATCGTATGATTTATTAGCTTGGAGTTATTTCAAATTAGGTGAAAAAGAAAAAGCTTTAGAAATTATTCAAAAACATACAATTAATAAATCTTTTGAGCCTCACATTTTATATCACAATGCTGAAATATTAAAAGCAAATAATAAAACAGCACAAATTGCTCCTATGAAGGAAGAATTATTAGCAAGTGTTTACGAATTAGGACCAGGATTAGAAAGCAAAATAAAAAACTTATAAATTAGCATCATGAAATTATATATAACAGTATTGCTGTTGTGTTGCTACTCAATACTGTCAGCACAAATAGCGAAAGGAAAAATTATAGATTCTGATGAAAGTATTTTAAGTGAAGTTTACATTTTAAATCTAACAACAGATTCTCATTCTCATAGTAATGATTTAGGTGAATTTAGTATTGATAAAACCAACAACGGTGATGCTTTGCGAATTAGCAAATTAGGATATAAAACAATTGTTATTACAGTTGAAAATATAAATAAGCCGTTGTCAATTACCCTTGAAGATGATATTGTTCAATTAAATGAAGTCGTTTTGAGTACAGGAATTAACACAACCAACAACATTGCAAAAATTGATTTAATGACAAATCCTGTGAACTCTTCACAAGAAATTCTTAGAAAAGTACCAGGTTTATTCATTGGTCAACATGCTGGTGGAGGAAAAGCAGAACAAATATTTTTAAGAGGATTTGATGTGGATCACGGAACAGATGTTGCTTTAAGCGTAGATGGAATGCCAATTAATATGGTTTCTCATGCTCACGGACAAGGATATTCTGATTTACACTTTATTATTCCAGAAACAGTAAATAAAATTGATTTTGGAAAAGGTCCTTATAAAGCGAATCAAGGAAATTTTGCAACTGCAGGTTATGTAGGTTTTCAAACTAAAGATAAATTAGATAATAGTTCTATAACATTAGAAGCTGGACAATTCAATACAACACGTATTGTTGGGCTTTTTAACCTTTTAGAAACGAATAAAAAACAAAATGCTTACATAGCAACTGAATACATCTTGACCGATGGACCATTTGATTCACCTCAAAATTTTAATCGATTTAATGTTTTTGGAAAATATAATGTTCAATTAGATAATTCATCAAAATTAACGCTTCAAGCCTCAAGATTTTCAAGTCGTTGGGATGCTTCAGGACAAATTCCAAATCGTTTGGTTGAAAACGGAACAATTTCAAGATTTGGTGCAGTTGATGATACTGAAGGTGGTTTTACAAGCCGAACAAATTTCATTCTTTCGCATCAAAAATCAATTGATGAAAATACTTTTGTGAAAACTAATGTATTCTATTCAAAATATGATTTTACACTTTTTTCAAACTTTACATTTTTTTTAGTTGATCCAATAAATGGTGATCAAATTAAGCAAAAAGAAAGTCGTAATTTATATGGAGCTAATACTGAATTCAATAAAAAAATATTTTTAGATAATAGTGTTGTTTCCTTGCAAAGTGGAGTAGGATTTAGAGCTGATGAAATTGATGGAATAGAATTATCTCGAACTTTAAATAGACAAGAAGTACTTGAAAATATACAATTAGGTGATATTGATGAATCAAATATGTATGGTTATTTTAATTCTGAATTTAAATTTAATAAATTCAAAATTGCTCCAGCAATTCGATTTGATTATTTCAAATTTAATTACCAAAACGCATTGGAACCAATGTTTAAGACATTATCAACTACTGCTGTTAAAGCGTCACCAAAATTAAATTTGAGTTATTCTCAGAATAATAATGTAGAATATTACATTAAATCTGGTTTTGGATTTCATTCAAATGATTCTCGTGTGGCTTTGCAAGAAAATAAAGAAGTTGTACCAAGTGTTTTTGGAGTTGATGTTGGAAACGTATGGAAACCAATCAACAATTTAATAATCAATTCAGCTTTGTGGACTTTATTTTCTGAACAAGAATTTGTTTATGTTGGTGATGCTGGAATAGTTGAAGCTTCAGGAAAATCAAGACGTTACGGAGTAGATTTGGGGTTTAGATACCAACTAAATGATTATGTTTTTGCTGATTTTGATGGAAATTACGCTTTTGCTAGAACTGGAGTAGATTATGGAGAATATATTCCATTGGCACCAAAATTTTCATCAACAGGTGGAATTACTTTAAAAGATTACAAAGGATTTACAGCAGGAATCAAATATAGATATTTAGGAGATAGAGCTGCTAATGAAGATAATTCAGTTATTGCAAAAGGGTATTTTGTTTCAGATTTTAATGTAAATTATAAAATCAACAAATTGAATATTGGGTTAGTTATCGAAAATATTTTTAATACAAAATGGAACGAAACACAATTTTTAACTGAATCTAGGTTGCAAAATGAAGCACAATCAGTAGAGGAAATTCATTTTACACCTGGAACTCCTTTTTTTGCAAAAATAAAAATAGGGTATAATTTTTAATAATCGGTAGGATGATTATTATTGATTAGTTTTTATTTTGTTTGCGTCAGTTTAAGTAATGTTAATTCATCTTAAGCTGACGTTTTTTTTGTAATAGAGTCTAATTAGTTATCTTTGCCAAAATGGAAAATTCAGACTTACTTACCTATTTGGAAGGGTTTCTTTCAGAAAACAGAAAACAACGTTTTTTAGATGTTTTAACTAATCGTACCAAACACTTTACAATTGCAGTTGAAGATGTATTTCAAATGCATAATACTAGTGCTGTAATGCGAAGTTGTGAGGTTTTTGGTATCCAAGAATTAAATATTGTGGAACAGAAATTTGGCAAATCCATTGACAAGCAAATTGCCATGGGAGCTCAAAAATGGGTGGATATTTTTGAACATCCTTCAAGTCAAGCTTGTATTGATAATTTAAGAGAAAAAGGTTATCAAATTATAGCAACAACACCACACAACGACTCGTG
This sequence comes from Flavobacterium ponti, assembly GCF_042652765.1. Taxonomy (NCBI): domain Bacteria; kingdom Pseudomonadati; phylum Bacteroidota; class Flavobacteriia; order Flavobacteriales; family Flavobacteriaceae; genus Flavobacterium; species Flavobacterium ponti. Next base: position 167,240 of record NZ_JBHSGW010000027.1, on the reverse strand, counting down.
CACCATTGAAAATTTTGATATTTCTAAACCTTCTGCTTTGTTTTTTGGAACCGAAAAAGAAGGATTATCTGATGAAGTAATGCAACAAGCGGATGGTTATTTGAAAATTCCTATGGTTGGTTTTACTGAAAGTTTAAATATTTCTGTTTCTGCAGCAATCATCATTCAAGATATTACAAACAGATTAAGAAATTCTACTATCGATTGGCAATTATCTGAAGAAGAAATTTTTGAAAAACGAATTGATTGGGCCAGAAAAACAATAAAAGATATAAAAAATGTAGAAGCTAGATTTTACGAAAATCTATAATCGTTTCAGCATTTTATATTCTTCATAACAGCCACTAATTGCATCTAGAATTTGCAAATCGTTAGCTGAATTGATAAAATCTTTTGAGTAGTTACATTTTTCTAAAATCAATGGAATATCATCTTTGCTAATTTCTAATAAAGATGCTAATGTTTCTCTGTCATACTTTGTCGCTAAAAGCTTTCTGATGTCATCATTAGCTTTCATTTGCTTTAGCTTTTTCATCTCTTTAGATTTATTACTAAAGGTATTATACAAGAAATCAGCAGGATTTAAAACAGAACGAACAACTCTTCCTAAAGCATTTGGTGAACGATCTCCAACTTCATAATAAGCTAATAAACCACTAATGTTACTTCTATAATTATCATTTACCGGAATGATTTTGGTATCAACTTCAAGATAACCAGTAAGATTGTATTGTGAAAGTTTAATTTCTTCTAAGACATAAATCTTTTCCGTAAGCTTGATTTTTGTAGTATTGTTTTTTATCCAGTCATTAGTGATAACTGTTTTAACTGTTTCAAAACCAAGATAGGTAAAAATAATGGTATCATTGACTACACCTTCAATTTCAAATTCACCACTACCATTTGTAATTGTTCCTTTTACTTGAGTTGTATTAATAACATGCACGTTATTCATTGGAAGTAAAGTTTCAATGTTTACAACAGTACCTTTTACTTTTTCAACAACAGCCACCGAATCTTTTTTAGTTTGTGAAAAACCAAAAGAGGTAACAAAAAGGCATAAAAAAACTACAAAATATCTCATTTTTTAAATATTGATTCAAAAATACGAATCAATTAGAGATATTTCGCAGTTTTATAAGAAAATTAACTTATTTATTCGCTTCTTCTTGAGCGTTTCGCTTTTTCAAAGAATCCTTTTGATTCTCCTCCAGAACTTCTTCTTTCTCTTTTTGGAGCATCAGACGAAGAACTTCTTCTTCTTTCTCCACTTCCAGAACTTGAATCTCTTTTAGTGAAATTTCTGCTTCCACCATCACGACTTCCTCTAAATCCACCACCAGAACTTCTTCCACCACTTCTTCCGTTGTGATCTCTTCTTCCAGAGTTTCTAGAACCACCATCATTTTTAGAAATTTCAACGTTGATTCTTCTTCCGTTCATGTCATAACCATTGATTACTGACATTACTTTTTCCATGTGTTCAGCATCTGTATTGAAGAATGAGAATCCTTCTTTTACATCTACTTTGAAAACATCATCTCTTCCTAAATCAAGTGTCTCTTTTAAGAAATCTTTTAACTGCATCCAATCGAAATCATCTCTAGCTCCAATATTGATAAAATATCTTACTGAATCTCCAGCTTTAAACTCTCTTGGTTCAGAACTTCTTTCGTTTCTTTCACCAGAACCTGATAAATCACGTTTCTTTTTGTAGTATTCTAAAAATCTATTAAACTCTACAGAAACAATTTTTTTGATTAATTCATCTTTATCCAAATCAGATAAAACATCATTAATAGCAGGTAAATAGTTGTCAATTTCGTGATCAACTTCTGTATCTTTAATTTTATTAGCTAAGTGTAATAATTGAATTTCACAAATTTCTATACCTGAAGGAATTGTTTTTTCTTCAAATTTTTGTTGGATAATTCTTTCAATAGCTGAAATTTTACGCAATTCACTTTTTGTGATAATTACGATTGAAGTACCTGTTTTTCCAGCACGACCGGTTCTTCCTGAACGGTGATTGTACGTTTCAATTTCATCAGGTAATTGATAATTTACTACGTGGGTAATATCATCAACGTCAATTCCACGAGCAGCAACGTCAGTAGCTACAAGCATTTGAATTTGTCTTCCTCTAAAAGATTTCATTACACCATCACGTTGTGCTTGAGATAAATCTCCATGCAAAGCTGCAGCGTTGTAACCATCTTCAATTAATTTTTCAGCAACAGATTGTGTATCACGTTTTGTACGACAAAAAACTACAGAAAAAATATCTGGATTTGAATCGGCTAAACGTTTTAAGGCTTCATATCTATCACGAGCATTTACTAAGTAAAATTCGTGTGATACTGTTTTTGATCCTGAGTTTTTGTGTCCAACAGTAACTTCAGCTGGTTCTTTCATAAACTTTTTAGCAATACGCGCTACTTCAGCTGGCATTGTTGCAGAAAATAACCAAGTGTTTTTGTCTTCTGGAGTGTCTGATAATATAGAAACAATATCCTCATAGAAACCCATGTTCAACATTTCATCAGCTTCATCCAAAACACAAATGTTTATGTTTTTGATGTTTACCAATCCACGATTAATCATGTCTTGCATTCTACCTGGAGTTGCTACAATTACTTGTGCTCCACGTTTAATTTCTCTTGCTTGTTCTGTGATACTAGCACCACCATAAATTGCCACAGTGTTTAAACCTTTGATGTATTTTGAATACAGTTTAATTTCGTTGGTAATTTGTAAACAAAGTTCACGTGTTGGAGATAAGATTAATGCTTGAGTGCTTCTGTCTTCAACATCTATTTTTTGAATTAGCGGAAAACCAAATGCTGCTGTTTTCCCTGTTCCTGTTTGTGCTAAAGCTACTAAGTCAGTGTTTTGTTCCAATAGTACTGGAATCGCTTTTTCTTGCACTTCTGACGGATTCTCAAATCCTAGATCCTTGATCGCCAGCAGTAACGATTCATTCAGACCTAATTGTTCAAATTTATTCATAAAGTATTTTAAATTGGGTGCAAAGGTACTGATTATAAGTGGTATATGCTAATTATATCTAAAATGTTCAATTTCAGCTCTTTTTATCTTTATAATTAAGAATTTTGATTCTTTGAAGAAGCTAAATATTGTCTATTTTTGACGGATTTTAATTAAATAAATTCAAAAATGTTTCAAATTTTAGATAGTATTGGTGTTTTTGTATTTGCTATTTCGGGAGTTTTATCGGGTTTGAATAAGAGACTCGATGCTTTTGGTGTATTCATAATAGCTTTTGTTACTGCTTTAGGTGGAGGAACTTTAAGAGATGTGCTGATTGGAAAAACACCAGTTGGTTGGATGGGAAACTTAACTTACCTATACATTATACTGTTGGCTTATTTTGTGACACTATTTTTTAAAAGACATTTAGAAAGATTAAGGGTTTCGTTGTTTTTGTTTGATTCAATTGGTTTAGGTGTTTTTACTATTATTGGAATAGAAAAAGGGATTGAATTTGGACTTCATCCTATTATATGTATTACTTTAGGAACTATTACGGCAAGTTTTGGAGGAGTAATAAGAGATATACTTTGTAATGAAATACCAGTAATATTTAGAAAAGAAATTTATGCAACTGTTTGTATTGCTGGAGGAGTTATGTTTTTTCTTTTAAAGCGAGTACATTTAAATCAAGATGTTTTGTATTTGTTAACCTCTTTGTTTATGATTTCTTTTAGACTCTTGGCTGTAAAGTATAAATGGTATTTACCTTCCTTATATAAAAAGGATTAAATTTTAGAAAGAAAATCTATAAGTTGTTTTACTGCAATTCCTCTATGACTAATTGCTGCTTTTTCTTCAATAGATAGTTCTGCAAAAGTTCGAGTATCGTTTTCAGCTGTGAAAATTGGGTCATAACCAAATCCTTGATTGCCAATTTTTTCTTTGATTATATTTCCTTTTACGATTCCTGTAAAAAGATGTTGATTTTTATTAATATTTAGAGCAATTACCGTTTTAAATTGTGCTTTTCTGTTGGTTTTGTTTTCCAAATTAGTAAGCAATTTATCCATATTATCATCAGCATTTTTATGTTCTCCAGCATATCTCGCTGAATAAACACCTGGTTCACCATTTAAAGCGTCAACTTCTAGTCCAGTATCATCTGCAAAACAATCATAAGCATATTTTTCGGTAACATAATTCGCTTTTAGAATTGCATTTCCTTCAATCGTGTCAGCTGTTTCTGCAATTTCTTCCGTGCAACCAATATCTTCTAAACTTAAAATAGTAATTGATTCAGGAAGCATTTGCTGAATTTCTTTAATTTTATTTTGGTTGTTGGAAGCGAAAACGAGTTGCATTATTTTTTAGTTTCAATTGGTTTGTTTTGTTTCAAATTGTTTCAGAAATGGAGCTAGATTTTTGAAAATGAACATTCTAAAAAGTACAAAAGCCGATCTGGAGCGATCGACTTTCATGATGAACGTGTAACCACATTGCTGTGTCGCTCGGTGCAAATATACGTTCATTATTTATTATAATTCTAATTTTTATTCTTTTTTTTTCGAGTTAGTGATAGGAACGGTATCCTTTTGTAATTTAAATTTTTGATAAAAAATCTAAATTACAAAAGATATAGTGGATAGCACGTTGCAAAACAAACAGTTAGTGTTTTTAAATCTATTTTGATGTTTTGCAAACTCCCAAAAATAAATTATTATAATCTCTTTTTTATTTGTATTTTTGCCGGGTTTTTAAAACTATATTTAACATATTATGGTAAAAGATTTATTTGCAAGAATACAAGATAATAAAGGGCCATTAGGTAAATGGGCTTCACAAGCTGAAGGTTATTTCGTTTTTCCTAAATTAGAAGGAGAACTTGGACCAAGAATGACTTTCAAAGGAAAAAAAGTACTTAACTGGTCAATTAATGACTATTTAGGTTTAGCAAATCATCCTGAAGTTAGAAAGGCTGATGCTGATGCAGCTCTAGAATATGGTGCTGCTTATCCAATGGGAGCTCGAATGATGAGTGGTCATACTTCAGTTCATGAGCAATTAGAAAACGAATTAGCTGCTTTTGTACAAAAAGAATCAGCTTATTTATTGAATTTTGGATACCAAGGAATTATGTCATGTATTGATGCTTTGGTAACAAAAAATGACATTATTGTTTATGACGTTGATGCACATGCTTGTATTATAGATGGTGTTCGTTTGCACATGGGAAAACGTTTTACTTACAAGCATAATGACTTGGAAAGTATGGAAAAAAACTTGCAACGTGCTACAAAAATGGCAACTGAAACTGGTGGAGGAATTTTATTCATCACAGAAGGAGTTTTTGGAATGCGTGGTCAACAAGGTAAATTGAAAGAAATTGTAGCTATGAAAGAAAAGTACAATTTTCGTTTATTAGTTGATGATGCTCATGGATTTGGAACATTAGGTAAAACAGGTGCTGGAGCAGGTGAGGAGCAAGGTTGTCAAGATGGGATTGATGTGTATTTTTCAACATTTGCTAAGTCTATGGCAAGTATTGGTGCTTTTTTAGCAGCTGATAAAGATATTATTGATTATTTAAAATATAATTTGCGTTCTCAAATGTTTGCTAAATCATTACCGATGATTCAAACAGTTGGAGCTTTGAAACGTTTGCAATTATTACGTGAAAATCCAGGTTTAAAAGATAAACTTTGGGAAAATGTTAATGCATTACAGAGTGGATTAAAAGAAAAGGGTTTCAATATTGGAGATACTAATACTTGTATTACACCAGTTTATTTAGAAGGTTCTATTCCTGAAGCAATGATAATGGTTAACGATTTACGTGAAAATTATGGTATTTTCTTGTCTATTGTTGTTTATCCTGTGATTCCAAAAGGAATAATTTTATTACGAATGATTCCTACTGCTTCACATACTTTAGAAGATATTAATGAAACGTTGTCTGCTTTTGAAGCAATTCGTGAAAAGTTAGTTAATGGAACTTATAAGCAAATTGCAGCTAAAACAGTAGAAAATGTATAAGAGATTTAAAAAAATAATAGTTTTATAACTATATTTTTTAATGTGTTAAAAAAGTCTGTAATTTTTTTACAGACTTTTTTTTTTGGTTTTAAAATTTTATCTTTATACCATAGACACTAATTTAAATAAGAGTCCCACTAATTTAAATATAGTAGTTATGATTAAAAAAATTAACTTTTTTTGTTTTTCTTTTATTTTTGTTTTTACATTAATTGGAAATGCACAAGTAGGAATTGGAACAACAAATCCAAAAGCAACTTTAGACATTACGTCAACCAATGATGGTCTTCTAATCCCTCGAGTAGCTTTGACTATTACAACATCTGCAACACCTTTAGTAGCTCCTGAAGTTTCAGAAATGGTTTATAACACTGCTACAGTAGCCGATGTAACTCCAGGATATTATTACTGGGATAGTGCTAAATGGGTTAGATTAGCTGTTGGACAAAACTGGTCCACAACAGGAAATGCAGGTACAACTGCAAGTACAAATTTTATAGGTACAATAGATTCACAAGACTTAAGAATAAAAACAAATGCAACCAATCGTTGGAATATTTCAAATGCTAATAATGGACAATTACAATCCTACTCTTTAGGTTCAGCTTTATTACCAACTTTTTCATACCAAGGTGATCAAAATACAGGTATTTTTAGTCCAAGTGCAGATGCGATTGGTGTTTCAACCAATGGTGCAGAAAAATTAAGAATTAATAGTAATGGGAACCTTGTTATTGGTTCTACGATGGGTGCTGGTTCTGCAAAATTACATGTTACTGGAGCAGGTAATACAGTACGTATTGAGAACTTAAACAGTACAAATAATGCTGCAAACAATAACACAGGTTTAGATTTATCAGTCGTTTATGCTGATACTAATGGAGATTTAGTATTAGGAGGTACTTCTACAAAATCACTTATAAATGCATCAGGAGCTACTGCAATACCTCAAACAGTCATATCTTCTAATGCCTCTGGTAGTATTGCACAAAGCGTTCTCTACACTGGATCAATAACATTAACTCGTAAAGCTATGGTAAGTATTAATTATCAAACATCGGTTCTTTTGACAACTAATAACGGAAGTAGAATTGATGATGGAAGACCTAGATTATATGGTGGCTTGGCTCAAGTAAATGGTACGGGTTCCTATGGATATTATGCAGGTAGCTATACTAATACTTTAACTACAGGAACTGTTTACAATGGTTATTATAGTGTAAATGGAACTGCTTATGTAGAATTAGTAGCAGGAACACATACAATAACAATTATTGGTTTTGTTGCTGGAGGAATTGATAATGTAGGACTTGATGATGATGGAGTAAGAGGTACATTTGGAGGACAAAGTTTTGAAGGGGTTCAAGTTATTGCAACTTATTAAATAAACAATATTATTCAACTAAACAAAAAGGCAGAATTTTTAATTCTGCCTTTTTGTTTTATAATTTGATTGAATAAGTCCTTCTACGTTTAGTAATTCTGCTGTTAAAATGCTTCCATAAATTATGAATGGCATGGTTTTCTTCTAATTCTGGAGTTCTTACGCAAGTTTCAATTCCTTTAGCTTGACAAACTTTGTAATATTCATCAAAAATAATAGCTGTAACACCTTTACTTTGGTATTCAGGTAAAACTCCTATTAAATAGAAAACAACTTCTTTTGAATGTTTTTTAGCTTTCAATAAGTGGTAAAATCCAAAAGGAAATAATTTTCCGTTAGCTTTTTTTAAGGCTTCACTAAAACCAGGCATAACGATAGCAAAAGCAACCATTTTATCCTCTTTATCTACAATGAATTTAATAAATTCAGGATTGATAAAACTGATGTACTTCTTTTTAAAATATTCTTTTTGAATGTCATTTATGGCTACAAATGATTGCAGTTTAGCATAAGTTTCATTAAACAAATCAAACATTTTGTCCACATAAGGCATAATGTCTTTTGTCTTTGTGAAATTCAAACATCTTAATTCGTATCGTTTTTTGATTAAAACACTTGCTTTTTGAAATGGTTCTGGATTTATGCCATGAAAAGAAAAATCACTTTCTATATATTCTTTTTCTTTGGTTAAACCTAATTTTTCAAAATGATCTTTATAATAAGGTAAACTATACCAAGTAACCATATTTCCCATTTGATCAAAACCTTCTACTAAAACACCAACTTTATCTAAATTTGAAAAACCAATAGGACCTTCAGCAGTTTCTAAATTGTGTTTATTTCCTAGTTCATATACTTTTTCAAGTAAGGCTTTTGTAACTTCAATGTCGTCAATAACATCAAACCAGCCAAATCTAACTTTGCTTTTACCAAGTATTTTTACTTCATCCCAATTAATTATGGCAGCTAATTTTCCAACAATTTTATTGTCTTTATAAGCCAAATAAAAGTGAGCTTCTGCACTTTGAAAAGCGGGATTTTTGTCTTTGTCAAAAGTTTCTAGTTCTTCTGCAATAATTGGAGGAATCCAGTAAGGGTTATTTTTGTACAATTCGAAAGAAAACATCACGTAATCTTTCATTTCTTTTTTTGTCTTAGCTTCTTTTATTACAATCATTGTAGTTTGATGAAATTATTCTTCGTCTTTAGACTTTTTTAATTTCTTTTCTTTATTCTTATTTAATTTTGGTTCTTTTTTCTTAGCACTTTTATTGGCTTTATCCTTTTTTCTATCTTCTGGGGATTTTATCCTAACTTCTTGATAATTTTTATCAAAACGCCAAGAAAATCCAACTCCACCATACATTATAGATGGAGTATCTTTAATGTTTTTTGAAAAAGAAGCATCAACTTGCATAGTACTATTGATTAGATAAGCACCACCAGCTCTAAAAACACCGTCTCTGTAATAGTCACCATCATATGCTTGGGCTTCACCAAAAACAGACCATTTTTCATTGATTCCATGTGTCAATGTAATTATTCCATTTAAGGATTTAAAGTCAGATGTAATTTTATCATAGATAATATTAATAACTAAAACCCATCTTGTTCCTAAAGTGTTTTGTGTTATTAAAGCTACTTTAGGACTTACTTTTGGCTCAATTATATTTGTATTAAAATTATAAGGATTGTCAGAAAAATTAAGATTTGCTCCTGCAAAAACACCAACAGCAGGAATTAATTGCCTCCATTTAAACCCTTGATTAGCTTTCCAACTTCTAATATTTACTTTCTGTTCGTAATATTTATTAGGATCATAAACCAAATATTTTGCACCAATAACTGTAGTTCTCAAAGCACTTCTTTTGTATTCTTCAATTGGACTAGTGTAAGTGTCGTTTTGATACTGAACTTCAACAACAGCTTCCATTTCTTCTTTGATTACACCCCATCTTAAGGCAAAATCTACTCCAAATCCATTGGCATCATAACCAATTAAATCATGTTCTTCTTTTATTGCAAAAACTCCAGATTCTAATTGAATAACTGATTTACCAACAGAGAAAGCCATCATTGATTTACCAGGTCGGTTGGAGTTAATTACATCTGTATATTGAGCAGAAATTATTTCAGTGGAAAGTAGTGCTGTTAGCAGTAGTAATTTAAGAATGTTTTTCATAATTGGCTTAAATAAGTTTTTCAAAAGTAGTTATTTTATCATAAATTTAAGAAACAATTTAGGGGTTTTTACTACTTATAATTGTATTTTTGAATTTTAAAATTAGATTACAATGATAGAAGCATCATTTACAGGTTTATTAAGAACGCTAGCTTACATAGTTTTATTTTATTATTTGTTTAAATTCTTAATTCGAATTTTTGCACCGATACTTATGCAAAAAGCCATGAATAAAGTGCAACAAAAAATGGAAAACCAGTTTAAGCAACAGCAAAATTATAAAGAAACTACTTCTCAAAATAATAAACAATCAAAGGTTAATCCTCAAGAAAAGACGAAAGTAGGTGAGTATATTGACTATGAAGAAGTAGATTAATACGATTTAAACAATAACACAAAGGATATTTTAACGATATCCTTTTTTTATTTACTTTAGCATCATCAAAATTTTAATTAGTAGCATGAAAAATTTGCAAAAATATTCTTCTCATTTATTGGCTGTTCTTGGGTTTGTAATTGTAGCCGTTATTTATTTTTATCCTGTTTTAAAAGGAGAACAAATTTACCAACATGACATTGCAGAATATACTGGAATGGCAAAAGAGCAAAACGATTTTAGAAAAGAAACCAACCAAGAACCATATTGGACTAATAGTGCTTTTGGTGGAATGCCAACCTATCAATTAGGAGCTAAATACCCAAACGATTTTATTGGTCACTTTGATGATGTTTTGCGTTTTTTACCTAGACCAGCAGATTATTTATTCTTATACTTTTTAGGGTTTTATATTTTATTATTGGTTTTAAAAATAGATCCACTAAAAGCGTTTTTTGGGGCTTTAGCTTTCGGATTTTCGACTTATATGATAATTATTATCGGAGCCGGACACAATGCAAAAGCTCATGCTATAGCTTATATGCCAATGGTTTTAGCTGGAGTTTTATTGGTTTTTAAACGAAAATATATTGTTGGTGGATTGCTAACTATGGTTGCAGCAGCATTGGAAATTCAAGCGAACCACTTTCAAATGACTTATTATTTGTTGATTTTACTTTTAGTGGTTTCTATATATTATTTTATTCATTTCATAAAAGAAAAAGATTTTAAAGGTTTAGCCAAAGTAGTTGGAGTTTTTGCCTTTGCTGGAATTTTTGCAGTTGGAGCAAACGCAACTAGTCTATTAGCAACATCAGAATATGCAAAATTTTCAACCAGAAGTGATAGCGAACTGACTTATGAACCAGATGGTTCTAAAAAAGAAAGTTCGAATGCGATGAGTTACGAATACATTACAGATTATAGTTACGGAATTGCAGAAAGTTTAAACTTAATTGCTCCAAGGCTTTTTGGTGGTGCGAGTTATGAAGATTTAGGAAAAGATTCAGAAATGTTTCAATATGTAATTTCACAAGGAGCAAGTGAGAATGAAGCTACTATGATTACAAAACAATTGCGAACTTATTGGGGCAATCAACCAGGAGTTTCCGGACCAGCTTATGTAGGAATTATCGTTTTCTTTTTGGCAGTTTTAGCCTTTTTTGTTGAAAAACGAAAAGTAAAATATGCATTATTAGCTGGAATTTTAATTTCTTTATTTCTTTCTTGGGGAAAAAATTTAGCTTTTTTAACGGACTTCTTTATTGACTATGTACCATTATACAATAAATTTAGAGCTGTTTCGTCAATCCAAGTTTTATTGGAATTATGTATGCCAGTTTTAGCTATTTTAGGATTATATTCATTCTATAAAGCTGATGATGCCCAAAAATGGAATGGTTTATGGAAATCAGGAGCAATTGTTGGTGGAATTTTAATTTCATTATTAATGTTCAAAGGAATGTTCAATTTCTCTGGACCAGCTGACAGTTATTATGCAGAAGCTTATGGCTATGATTTTATGAGTGTTCTAAAAGAAGATAGAGCAGCAATGTATTCTTCTGATGTGTTTCGTTCTTTAGGCTTTTTGGCAGTAGTTTTTGTTGTAATGTATGGTTCAATTAAAAATAAAATCTCACAAAAGAATGCAGTTATTTTAGTGGGATTAGTAATGATTTTTGATTTGTTTTTAGTGGATAAAAAATACGTAAACGATGAAAACTTCAAATCAAAAAGAGAAATTGATATACCTTATCAAATGACTGAAGCTGATCAAAACATCTTACAAGACACGACACATTTTAGAGTTTTTGAAGTGGCAGGGAATATGAGCAGTGCTAGAAGTTCTTACTTCCATAAGTCACTTGGTGGTTACAGTGCTGTGAAACCTAAGAGAATGCAAGAATTGTTTGATTACCAAATTGCAAAAAACAATTTACAAGTTTATAATATGTTGAATACGAAATATATTATAAAAGCCAACGAGCAAGGAGAAGACGTAGCTTTATTAAACCCTGATGTGAATGGGAATGCTTGGTTTGTTGAAAAAATAAAAGTAGTAAATTCAGCTGATGAAGAAATGAAAGCTTTGGATAGTTTGAGAACAAAAGATGTAGCTGTCATTAATCCAAATGCTTTAAAAACAAAAGGAAAAGTTTTTGGAGATTTCAAAAGAGATTCCTTGGCAAAAATAGATTTAATTGAGTACAAACCAAATCATTTAAAATATAAATCAACTAATTCAAACAAAGGATTTGCAGTGTTTTCAGAAATGTATTATGCAAACGGTTGGAATGCCAATATAGATGGAAAAGAAGCTCCAATTTATAGAGTAAATTATGCTTTAAGAGGATTAGAAGTTCCTGCTGGAAATCATACTATAGAATTTAAATTTGAACCACAAGTTGTTAAAACAGGAAGTACGATTGTATTAATTAGTACAATTGGTATGTTGTTGTTATTGATTGTTGGGATTTATTTTGAGAATAAAGAAGAAAGAGAAAAGAAGAAAGAGTAAACACAATCTTGTCATGCTGAATTTATTTCAGCATCTCAAAAATAATTTAGAAGCTGAATGAAATTCAGCTTGACAAAGAATAAAGATTAACGATTTTTGATTTAAGATTAAATTACAAACCCTTTTAACCTCATAACCTTTTAAACTTTTAACCAAAACAACCTGAAACAAAAAAAACAAATACTAATCATCACTTATTATTGGCCTCCAGCTGGTGGACCAGGAGTGCAACGTTGGTTAAAGTTTGTAAAATATTTACCTGATTTTGGTATCGAACCCATAGTTTATATTCCAGAAAATCCGACTTATCCTTTGTTGGACGAGAATTTGATTAAAGAAGTTTCAGAGAAAGCAACCATTATAAAACAGCGCATTTTTGAACCTTATGGTTTGGCTTCATTTTTGTCGAAAAACAAAACTAAGAAAATCAGTTCAGGAATTATTCCCAATAAGAAAAAACAATCTTTTATTGAAAGAACGTTACTTTGGATAAGAGGAAATATGTTCATTCCTGATGCAAGAATCTTTTGGGTAAAACCTTCTGTGAAATTCCTTAAAAAATATATTCAAGAAAACAATATTGAAACCATTATTACAACTGGTCCACCACATAGTGTGCATTTGATTGGATTAGGTCTGAAAAAACAAAATAACATCCAATGGATTGCCGATTTTCGTGATCCTTGGACAACTATAGGCTATCATAAAGCTTTGAAATTATCAAAAAATTCAGCTAAAAAACATAAAGATTTAGAAAAAGAAGTCATGAATAGTTGTGACCAATTAATAGTGACTTCACCAACTACAAAAGCCGAATTTGAACAAATTACTTCAAAACCAATTGAAGTCATTACCAACGGTTATGATGTTGAGAATGTTTCCAAAAAGCCAATGGATTCAAAATTCACTTTAGCACATATTGGTTCGTTTTTATCGGAAAGAAATCCAAGAATTTTATGGAAGTCTATATCCGAATTAGTCCAAGAAAATGAAGAATTTGCCAACGATTTTCAATTGAAATTAATTGGAGCAGTGAGCAAAGAAGTTCTAGAAACCATAAATGAGTTTAGATTAGAAAATTATGTAAATCATTTAGGCTATGTTTCTCATAATGAAGCTTTACAAGAGCAAAGAAGTTCACAAGTTCTATTGTTAATTGAAATTGATTCAGAAGCTACAAATTGCATCATTCCTGGAAAATTATTTGAATATATGGTTTCCGATAGACCAATTTTAGCTATTGGACCAGAACATGCAGATTTCAAAAATATTATCAAAGAAACCAATACAGGAACATTCTTTACATACGAAGATAAAGAAGCTTTAAAATCACAAATTGAAAGGTATTATAATCAATTCAAGCAAAATACGTTACAAGTTAATGCTGTAGGCTTGCAGAAATACAGCAGAAAAAAACTAACCGAGCATTTAACCAAACTCATAACTCATAACTCATAACTTATTTCATGGGAATTGTCCTGAATCAATCTTTAAAAAACACCGTAATCACTTACATTGGTTTTGCCATTGGAGCGATAAATACGTTGTATATGTACGTTCAGTTTTTGGGTGATACTTATTATGGTTTGGTAGGTTATGTCTTGTCAGCAGCCAATATTATGATGCCTTTGATGGCTTTTGGAGTGCATAATACATTGGTGAAATATTTTAATGAATATAAGACTGAAGAAGAAAAATCATCTTTTTTAACCTTTGTTTTGTTACTTCCATTGTTGTTGATTGTTCCGTTTTCGTTGGTTGGATATTTTGGCTATCATCAAATTGCGACTTTATTATCAAAAGAAAATCCAATTGTATATGATTACATCTGGCAAATTCCTGTAATCGGACTTTGTATGGGTTATTTTGAAATATTTTATGCTTGGGTAAAAGTGCATTTGCAATCGGTTTTAGGGAATTTTATTAAAGAAGTTTTTCTTCGAATTTTAGTTAGTATTAGTCTTTTTGCCGTTTATTTTGATTGGATAACTCCAGTTGAGTTTGTATATTCTTTAATGGGAATTTACTTTTTTTCAATGTTATTGATGAAAATTTATGCTTATAAAGTTAGATTTCCTTCTTTTAAATTTAGACTTCCAACGAATTCAAAAGCGATAATTACTTATAGTTTATTCATTATTCTGACTGGTGGAATTGCCAATTTGTTTTTAGAAATCGACAAATTCATGTTGAATAACTATGTTAAGATTGAAAACATTGCTTATTATTCTGTGGCGATTTTTATTGCTACAGTAATTGCTGTTCCAAGTCGAGCTATGCATCAAATTACGTATCCAATTACTGCTAAATTAATGAGTGAAAACAAACATGATGAGCTGAATGATTTGTATAAAAAGACTTCAATTACGTTACAAATTGTAGGTGGTTTGATATTTTTAGGGATTTTGGTAAACATCAATCAGTTGTATTTATTGTTGCCAAAAGAATATTCAGGTGGAATTTTTGTGGTATTTACTATAGGATTATCGAAATATTTCGATTTAATATTAGGAAATAATAATGCTATTATTTTCAATTCAAAATATTATAAAACAGTTTTGTTTTTAGGAGTTTTGTTAGTGACTTTAACTGTAATTTTAAATATGATTTTTATTCCGCTTTATGGATTAAAAGGAACAGCTTTTGCCACTTTACTTTCCATAACACTATATAGTTTATCCAAATTACTTTTTGTGGTAAAACGCATGAAGTTATTTCCTTTTACTTCAAAAACAATTACTGCTTTTGGAGTATTAATAGGTTGCTTTTTGTTGTTTTATTTTTGGGATTTTTCTTTTCACCCAATCATTAATATTGTTTTAAAATCTATTTTTGTTTCATTTATTTACTTGTTTTTAAGTTATAAATTGAAACTGTCTGATGATATAAATGTTGTTATGGAAAATGTTTTAAGAAAGATTGGATTTTAGTATTTGCCGTTAGATTCACAGTGTCAAAATTAATTAAAAATCTGCAAATCAGCGGTTAACTTTCATTAAATAACCCTAAATAAAAATCCTGCTAACATTTTTGTTAACAGGACTTTAAAAACTAACTAACTAACCAAACTATTATTTACTTTTTCTT
This sequence comes from Flavobacterium ponti, assembly GCF_042652765.1. NCBI lineage: Bacteria > Pseudomonadati > Bacteroidota > Flavobacteriia > Flavobacteriales > Flavobacteriaceae > Flavobacterium > Flavobacterium ponti. The sequence continues at coordinate 151,666 of NZ_JBHSGW010000027.1, read as the reverse complement.
TCTTTCTCTTCTCTTTTGATTTCCACAATATCTGAATCATCCATTTTTACTTTGCTACCATCTTTTCTGTAGTAGTAAAAATCTTCATCTGTATTTGAATCATATCCATAATTGTTTCCGTTTCCATAACCGTTTCCGTTAAAGCTGTATCCATTTCCATAGCTTGAACTGTTTACAAATCCAACTACGTCAACGATTTGACCTCTTCTGTTGTAGAAAATTTTCATTCCACCTACTTGTTTCAGAGCAAAACTGTTGTATTTCATGTAAACAGAGCCAATTCTTTTTACTCTTCCATAAGCATCATAGTTGATGAAAACATTTCCAACTCGTCTCACACGACCTTGATTATCATGTTCTACACGCACTCCTATTGCTGGTCCATAATAAGTATTTGAAACCGTTACAGTTCTAACACCAGGTGCACCAAATGTTCTGTTCATGTTTTCAGTACGATATCTTGTGCCTGAAGTTGTTGGTTGTGTATTAAAATCAAATTGACCATCTAAAAAGATATAGAATTCTATTCCTCTCTCTTTGAAAACAATTGGGTCAGCATCTCTATAATCTGTAATAAAGCGATAACCTTCTTCATTTGCACCAAACACATTTTTTTCTGATGCAATAGTTACATTACTTATGAGTAATAAACTTGCTACTAAAAGTGTAATTTTTCTCATGACTTCTAAAATTTAAGGTTAAACAATACAACAATTTTTAAATCTATTGTCGTTTGGTTAATTAAATCCAATAGCTATGCCAGAATACGTTAAGCAGTTGTCAATGAGTTGTTAATGAGTTTTAAGTGATTGTAAATTAGAAGTTTAAATTTGTTTTCTTAATTTTAAATGAAATATAATTAAAGAAATTAATAATACAATTAATCCAAAAAGAAAGAAAAATTTTAAAATTAGAATACTTAAATTATCACCACTTAATGATAGTGTATGAAAATCTACATACTCAATAAAAGGGATAATATAAGTTGATAAATAACTAATTACAGCTATTAAACCACTGTAAATTATATTTTTTAGTTTTTTTAATATTGCAATTCTGTAACAATATATCGATATCCAAATTGGAAAAACTACTATATTTAATAATGTCCATATAAAAATTATAATTTCATAATTCGACATGAACATAAAACTTGTTAAATAATTAACAACTGTTATGATAGTGGAAATTAGAATAATTAATGAATAATTTTCCTTTTTCATTAGTAGAATAAATTAATTAAATATCAAAAATTACTCAAAACTCTAAACAAAATTTTATAGTTTCTCCTTCAAATATTTCCCAGTAACAGAATTTTTATTCTTTACAATTTCTTCTGGAGTTCCAAAAGCCATTAGTTTTCCACCAAATTCTCCTCCTTCTGGACCAATATCAATAATGTAATCTGCACATTTGATTAAGTCCAAATTGTGTTCGATAACTATAATAGAATGTCCTTTTTCTAATAAAGCTTCAAAAGAGGCTAATAATTTTTTAATATCGTGAAAGTGTAAACCCGTTGTAGGTTCATCAAAAACGAATAAGGCTTTGTCTTTTATTGTTCCTTTTACTAAAAATGAAGCTAATTTAATACGTTGTGCTTCACCACCAGAAAGGGTAGAAGAAGATTGTCCTAATTGTACATAACCTAATCCAACATCTTGTAGAGGTTGTAATTTTTGTACAATTTTCTTTTGGTCATATTTTGTAAAGAAAGCTAAAGCATCGTCAATGGTCATAGTTAAAATGTCATCGATGTTTTTTTCTTCAAATTTTACTTCTAAAACTTCTTTTTTAAAGCGTTTTCCACCACAAGTTTCGCAAAGTAAATTTACATCAGCCATAAATTGCATTTCGATCGTAACAGTACCATCACCTTTACAAGTTTCGCATCTTCCACCATCAACATTGAACGAGAAATGTTTGGCTTGGTAATTTCGCAATTTTGAAACCGGTTGTTTTGAATATAAATCACGAATATCATCGTAAGCTTTGATATAAGTCACAGGATTGGAACGCGAACTTCTTCCAATTGGATTTTGATCCACATATTCAATATGTTTGATATGAGAATAACTTCCAGCCAATTCAGTAAACTGTCCAGCTTTTTCACTGATTCCTTCTAAACTCTTTTTAATAGCTGGAAATAATATCTTTTTTACCAAAGTACTTTTTCCACTTCCAGAAACTCCTGTTACAACTGTAAGACATTCTAAAGGAAAGGTAAAGTTTTGGTTTTGAAGATTATTTTCTCTAGCTCCAATTACATCCACATGATTTTTGAATTTTCTACGTTTTTTAGGAACTTCAATTTGTTCTTCACCATTTAAATATTTGGCTGTTAAGGAATCCGCTTTTAGAATTTCATCATAAGTACCTTGAGCCACTAAATAACCACCATTAGTACCTGCTTCTGGACCAATATCGATAATCATATCAGCTGCTTTCATGATATCTTCATCATGTTCCACAACAATTACTGTATTTCCTAAATCACGAAGATTTTTCAATACTTCAATCAACTGTTCGGTGTCTTTTGGATGCAATCCAATACTTGGTTCATCTAAAATATACATCGAACCTACTAAACTACTTCCTAATGAAGTCGCTAAATTGATACGTTGCGATTCTCCACCAGATAAACTTGCTGAATTTCGGTTTAAAGTCAAATAACTTAATCCTACTTTATGTAAAAATTCTAATCGACTATTGATTTCGATTAATAAACGTTTGGCAACAATCGCATCATATTCGTTTAAGGTCAATTCTTTGAAAAAAGTGATTAATTTCAAAATTGGTAAATCTACTAAATCTGAAATGGTTGCACCTGCAATTTTCACGTAAGTTGCTTCAACACGAAGTCGTTTTCCTTTACAAGTATAACACTTTGTTTTTCCACGATATCGTGAAAGCATCACACGGTTTTGAATTTTATAATTTTTTTCTTCTAATTCGGTAAAGAAATCATTTAAACCTGTAAAATATTTATTTCCTTCCCAAATTAGGTTTTTGTGTTCTTCCGAAAGTTCGAAATAAGGTTTGTGAATAGGGAAATCAAACTTATGTGAATTATTGACCAATTGATCACGATACCAACTCATACTTTCTCCTCTCCAAGGATAAATGGCGTTTTCATAAACTGAAAGAGCTGTATTTGGTACTACTAAATCATCATCAATTCCGATTACATTTCCATAACCTTCACAAGTTGGACAAGCTCCATATGGATTGTTGAAACTGAATAAATGAATATTAGGTTCCAAGAATGTCATTCCGTCAAGGTCAAAATTATTGCTAAATCCGACTCTTTTATTCGAATTAACTTCTTGTAAATAACAAGTACCTTTTCCTTCAAAAAAAGCGGTTTGAATGGCATCAGCCAAACGATTCATGAATTCCTCATCGTTTTGCTTGACAACAATTCTATCAATAATCAATAAAACTTCTTTTTTAGCGAAATTCATGCCTTCAATAGCATCCAAACGAATCATTTCGTTATCAACTAATATTCTTGCAAAACCTTGTTGTAAAAGAACTTTAAGTTTGTCTTCTATAGCTCTTCCTTCTTCTAAATGAATAGGAGCAATTAAAAGCCATTTGCTATCTTGTTCTAATTCTTGAACATATTTAACAACATCTGCTAAAGAATCTTTTTTAACTTCATTTCCAGAAATTGGAGAGAAGGTTTTACCAATTCGAGCAAATAGTAATTTTAGGTAATCGTATATTTCTGTTGAAGTTCCAACAGTAGAACGAGCATTTGTAGTATTTACTTTTTGTTCTATGGCAATCGCTGGAGCAATTCCTTTGATGTAATCTACTTTTGGTTTATCCAAACGACCTAAAAATTGACGTGCATAAGAAGATAAACTTTCAACATATCTTCGTTGTCCTTCAGCATAAAGTGTGTCAAAAGCTAAACTCGATTTTCCTGAACCAGACAAACCAGTAATTACAACTAATTTGTTTCTAGGAATAGCTACATCAATGTTTTTAAGATTGTGTAATTGTGCTCCTTTGATTAGGATGTTTTTTTTAGATTCTAGTTTGGAAAAATCGGTTTTAATCATAGCTTTTTGTAAAGAAATGCAAATTTACATAAATAAAAGCTTTATACATAAATAATTAAAGAAGGAAAATCATAAAGTTTCCTAAATTATAAAATAAAAATTGTTTTATTTAAACTTGAATTTGTAATTAAATCAAATTAAGTTTTTTCACAACTTTTAAGCGACGAAATTTTAAAGTTTAAATGGATTAACACCTATACATTACCTATACGAAACCGTTATAATTCTAATTTTAAACGGGTTGCAAATAAAAGTTATTGTGCTTCTAACATATTGTTTTTCTTTTGTTTATTGGATTTTATTATTGTTTTTTAATTTTTAATTTTTGTATAGTTTCTATATCTAGGATTATGGATATACTAATTATTTATAAGATATATTTGGAATAATAAAATTTTTAATTCAAAAAAATAAACATTATGAAAAAAATTACTTTTCTATTTGCGTTGTTTTGTATTTCTATAGGCTATTCTCAAATGCCCACGACAGCAGCTCCAACACCACCTGCAAGAAATGCAGCTGATGTAATTTCGATTTATGGTTCTGCTTACACTAATATAACTGGTGTGAATACAAATCCAGGTTGGGGGCAATCTACAGTCGTGACTGAAATTCAAGTTGCAGGTGATAATACACTTCAATATGCAAATTTCAATTATCAAGGTACTGATTGGGCTGGTACACCTCAAAACATTTCAGGTTTTGAATTCTTGCATGTTGATGTATGGACAAATGCTCAAGCACCAAATGTGTTCGCAATTAGTAGTGGTGCTGAAATTCCTCACGCTATTTCTAGCGTACCAGGTTCTTGGCAATCTCTTGATATTCCTGTTGCAGGTCTTACAGGCAACCCTAACAGCGTAATCCAATTCAAATTTGATGGAGGAACAGGAGGAACAATTTATTTAGATAATTTATATTTTTGGAAATCTCCTCTTCCAGCTGGTTCAGATGCAACTTTAAGTGATTTGAAAGTAGATGGTATTACTATTCCTGGTTTTTCACCAAGTGCAACTTCTTACACTTATGAGTTAGTAGTAGGAACAACTACTGTTCCTCAAATTACATTGGCAACCACAACTGATTCAGCAGCAAATGCTGTTATTAATCAAGCAACTTCAATACCAGGAAACGCTACAGTAGTTGTGACTTCTCAAAATGGAAATGTTAATGCTACTTATACCGTTTCTTTTGTAGCATCTTTACCTAATCCATCACCTACACCTTCGACACCTAATGCAGAGGTATTAAATATCTATAGTGATACAGGTAATTTTACAAATACTTGGGTTAAGGATTATGATTTTGGAGTATTTCAAAGTAAACCAGATTTAGACCCTACAGCAGGTGTTAATGAAGCAATAAAAATGAACTTTGCTACTGCAGGCTATGGTGAAGGAACAAATGGAGTTACTGATATTTCCACTTATAATTGGGTTCATTTTGATTATTTTGCAGATTCAAATTCAAGCGAAATTAGATTTATACTTATAAAAAATAATGGTGGAGCAGTTACTGAGCATTTTTATGAATTAACCACTGCAGGAAGTAATGGAACTTTAATTCAAAGTTCATGGCAAAGTGTAAATATTCCTTTATCTTTCTTTGAAGGAATTGGATTTAATAAAACTCAATTTTTCCAGTTTAAGTTAGGAACATCTTCAGATTTAGTTTCAGATATTGTGTATTTTGACAATATTTATTTTTCTGTAAATCAAGCTACGGTTTTAAAAAACAATAATTTTGAAGCAACTACTTTTACTGCTTATCCAAATCCAGCTCAAGATCAATGGAATATAAATGCTACTCAAAACATTAATTCAATTCTTTTATTTGATGTAACAGGTAAGCAAATATTATCTTTAAAACCAAACAATTCTTCAGCTACTATCAATGCATCTGATTTATCAAGCGGTATTTACTTTGCAAATATTTCTACTGAAAATGGTACAAAAGTTATTAAATTAATTAAAAATTAATTTTCATAATTTGAATAAATAAAAAGAACTGTCTGAAAAGACAGTTCTTTTTTATTTTAATAATAAATAGTACTTAAAAATAAAAAGGTTTAAAGAAAAATGATAATTAAACACTTGTTAAAAACATCTTTTTTTAATCAATTTATTCAAATATAAATATTTATTATATATATTTATTATATATTTAAGAAATCATGCAGATTAATAATTTTTATAAAAAATTCTCAATTTTATTTATCTTATTTTCATACTCTTTTTTTGGTCAAGAATTACCTCCAATTACAAAATATACGCAAAGTACTTATCAAGCAGGAATACAAAACTGGATGATATCTCAAGATGAAAATCATTTTATGTTCTTTGCTAATAATGAAGGATTGCTCGAATTCAATGGATCGAATTGGACATTATATCCTTCACCTAATGAAACAATTATTCGTTCTGTAAAATGTATAGATGATAAAATTTATACAGGTTCATATATGGAATTTGGTTATTGGGTGAGACAAAAAAATGGGCAATTGAAGTATTTTTCTTTAAGTAAAAATATAAAAAGCAAACTTGTTGATGATGAACAATTTTGGGGGATATTAAATTATGATAATTGGGTATTATTTCAATCATTGCAAAAAATTTATGCTTACAACACTAAAACAAAAAGCTTTTCTATAATTGATCCAAAATCTGCCATTAGTAAAGCATTTAAAACTACAAAAGGAATCTTTTTTCAAACAACAAATGGTTTATTTGAAATCGAAAAAGGTAAAAGCAAACTTTTTTTAAATGATTCCATCGTTAAAGCTAACAAAATTATAAACCTAATAGACTCAAATGATGGGCTGTTGTTAATTACTCAAAAACAAGGTATTTACTCTTATTTAAATGGTGAATTAAAAAAATATATTACAAAGGTTGATAATGAATTAAAGCAAAGTAGTATTTATAATTCTGAAGTTCTACAAGATGGTAGTTTTACTTTAGGAACAATATCTAATGGAATATTTATTTTAAATAGTGTTGGTGAATTAAGATATAAAATTACTCAAAATGATGGATTGAGTAATAATACTGTATTATCACTATTTGAAGATGCAGACAAGAACTTGTGGATTGGTTTAGATAACGGAATTAATTGTATTAATTTACAATCACCTATAAAAAGTTATACAGATAATACGGGTTTAATAGGAACTGTTTATACATCAGCAGTATATAACGACAAACTTTATATAGGAACAAATCAAGGGCTTTTTTACAAAGCTATTGATTCAAATTCTGGTTTTACATTTATTCAAGGAACAAAAGGTCAAGTATGGTCCTTATTTTTGCACAATGAGACTCTCTTTTGCGGACATGATTCTGGTACTTTTATTATCAAAGATAATACTGCTTCAATGATTTACAATGAAACAGGAACATGGAAGTTTGAACCTCTACTTAATAATAAAAATATTATTCTTCAAGGGAATTACTTAGGAATTTCAATTCTAGAATTTGTAAACGATAAATGGATTTTTAAAAATAAAATAAAAGGATTTGATTATTCTTCTAGATATTTTGAAATTTTGAATAATGAAATATATGTAAGTCATGAATATAAAGGAATTTATAGATTTCAGGTCAATAAAGAATTAACTTCTGCTTCAAATTTATATGAATATAAAAAACCTCTTAAAGGTAAAAATGCCAGTTTAATTAAATATAATTCTCAAATTTATTATGCCTCAAGACAAGGAGTTTTTAAATTAAATAAAAAAATAAAACAATTTGAAAAAGATACTTTACTAAGTGCTGTTTTTGAAAAAGATGAATACGTAACGGGTAAAATGGTTGTAGATAAATCAAATAACTTATGGTTTTTTACAAAAAATTACATTCATTATTTTTCTTCAAGTAAAATGACTCAAGATTTAAAGAAAAATAGTTTACCTATTCCTGCTTCATTAACAAATTCGATGCCTGGTTATGAAAATATTAACCAAATTAGTGATGAAACATTCTTAATCGGAACCACAGATGGATATTATATTCTTAAAAATAAAGAAGTAAAATTTAATAATTATAAAGTTTCAATTACTGGAGTTTCTAGTAATATTTTGAATAAAAAAGCTGTTAGTTCTTCAATTATAGATGAAGGTATTTATAATTACAACAATAACAATTTAGTTTTTAATTTTACAGTTCCTGAATATGATAAATATATTAATGCTGAATATCAATATAAATTAGAAGGTATTCAAAATGAATGGAGTGAATGGAGTTCTAAAACGAATGCTGTTTTTAAAAACTTATCTTCTGGAGATTATGTTTTTAGTGTGCGTGCAAAAGTAACCAATTCAATTACAAAAAATATAGCAACCTATTCTTTTACAATCAAGAAAGCATGGTATTTAAATAATTTTGCCATGATTTTTTATATACTTCTCTTTTTATTATTGGCATACTACATCAATAAATTCTATAATAATTTTCATGAAAAGAAACACGAAAAAATTATTGCAGAAAACAATCTTTTACTAGAGTTAAAAGAATTAGAAAGTTCACAAGAAATAATGAAGATTAAGAATGAACAATTAAGTTTAGCTGTTGATAAGAAAAATAAAGAATTAGCTGTTTCAACGATGAACCTTATCAAGAAAACAGAACTTTTAAATATAATCAAAGAAGATTTAAAAAGTTCTACTGAAGATACTTCTAATAGAAGCATAAAATCCATAATTTCTACTATAACTAGAAATGTAAAAGAAGAAGATACTTGGAATGTTTTCAAAGAAGCTTTTGATAATGCCGACAAGGATTTTATCAAGAAAGTAAAAGAACTTCATCCAAGTTTAACACCAAATGATTTGAGACTTTGTGCTTACCTAAGATTAAATTTATCTTCTAAAGAAATTGCTCCATTAATTAATATTTCGGTTAGAAGTGTAGAAATTAAACGATATCGTTTGCGTAAAAAAATGGATTTACCTCATGAACAAGGTTTAGTTGAGTATATTTTATCAATTTAAACTATACATTTTTTACTTTTTTACCTATACAAAAGTACAACATTGCAATATTTAAAACCTTTATTACTTTTTTGATTTATAAATTAAGGGTATCATAAAATATTGTTAATAGTGGGTTTTTTATGTATTAATGACAAAAAAACATATAAATAATTATAATGTATGTTTTTTGTTGTATCTAATTTTAATTTTTTTACAATTATTAGATTAATTTTAAAATTCAATATTTAGCTAATAAAAAAATATAACAGATTAATAAATGTTTATAAATAGCAAGTATCATCATCGCAAAGTAATCTTCCTTAACTCAAACAAATAATTATATTAAAATCTAAACAAAAGTATATCAAATGAGAAAAATTATTTTTTTATTAATCATTGGATGTTTTTCATCTACCATTTATGCACAAGCTGATAAGGTTATTGTTGAAAGCAATTCTAATGGGATGAAATTAGTTGTCAATGGCAATGATTTTCTAATCAATGGAATGAACTGGGATTATGTTCCTATTGGAACTAATTATTCTTACAGCTTATGGAATCAATCCGACGAAGTTATTAAAGCTGCATTAGATGATGAAATGAGCCTCTTGAAAAACATGGGTGTAAATACAATTCGTCAATATACAGGAATTCAACCCAAATGGATTACTTATATCTATCAAAAATATGGTATTTACACCATGTTAAATCATTCTTTTGGTAGATATGGCTTAACAATCAATGGTGTTTGGACTCCTAATACAAATTATTCTAATCCAGCAACAAGAGAATTACTTTTAAAAGAAGCTAAAGAAATGGTTGACGAGTATAAAAATACTCCAGGATTATTATTATTTCTTCTTGGTAATGAAAATAACTATGGACTGTTTTGGGATGGAGCAGAAACAGAAGATATTCCACTTGAAGATAGAAAATCTACTATCAGAGCTAAGGACATGTATGCACTTTTTAATGAAGCAGTTGTTGAAATGAAAAAAATAGATAAAAGTCACCCAATGGCAATTTGTAATGGTGATTTACTTTTTTTAGATATTATTGCTGAGGAGTGTAAAGATATCGACATATTAGGTACAAATATGTATAGAGGTGTTTCATTCGGAAATGCTTTTGATGAAGTAAAAAACAAATTAAATAAACCAATCTTATTTACAGAATTTGGGGCTGATGCTTTTAATGCAATTGATAATGCTGAAGATCAAAAATCACAAGCTTATTATATGGTAAATAATTGGAAAGAAATATATGAAAATGCAGCAGGTTTAGGAAAAGCTAATAATTCATTAGGAGGTTTTACTTTCCAATTTAGTGATGGTTGGTGGAAATATGGACAAACTTCTAATTTAGATGTTCATGATAACAATGCATCATGGTCAAACGGTGGTTACCAATCAGATTATAAAGTTGGTGAAAACAACATGAATGAAGAATGGTTTGGAATATGTGCTAAAGGCCCAACAAACACAAGAGGTCTTTATACTTTGTATCCAAGAGCTGCTTATTATGCTCTAAAAGAAGTACACAATGTAAATCCTTACGAAAAAGGAACATCTTTAGAAAGTATCGATAGATATTTTAGTAACATCCAATTAATGGATGCTGTTTTAAGAGCAAGAGGAGATAAAGCTGCTCTTGGTGGAAATGACTCAGATATATTAAAAATCAGTAATTTAAGAGCTGAATTCACAACTTTTAGTACAGGTGGAAGTTTAATTACAACTCCAGAAACTGCAGATCCAGATAATATAACTTATCCTAATAAATTAGGTTTTGATCATATGCAATCCTATTATGTTGGTGTAGAAGGAAATCCAGCACCAAATATGAAAGCTAATGTGAATGTTAATATTTTAGGTCATGTAGCTGAAAATCCTATAAATGAAATATTTTATGAGAATAGAGGTAGACCAATTACAGTTAATACAGATAATGGAAATGTAACCCTTAATGATGTAAATAGAGTTCAAATCTATAACGCTTCATACAAATGGAATGCTAAAGATTTTGAAATTAGAGGTTTTTATAGAACTGGTCATTACCATTGGGGATATGAAGGAGATTTCTTTGGTTTATATCCAGAAGCTAATTATGGACCTAATTTAGATATTTACAACGGTGAAACTTTGGGCTTTGAGGTTGATGGAAAAAGAAGTTTAAAAGGATTAAAAGCAGCTTTTGGACCACAACTTTGGTGGGGAGCAAATCCAGCATATTTATTAAAATACAATAGAAAAATAGGAATTTTTGATGCAGCAGCTGTTTATCATGAGGATATTTCAAAAGCTTCGGCAGCATTGACTTCGATTGCAATTCCTTTGCCAAAAACAAGAAGAGCAACTGTTTATTTTAAAACAAAGGTTTCAGACTTTGGATTTGAATTTGGAGGAATTTGGGGTGGTCAACCTTTAAACGGAAGAGATTTTCAAGTAGTAGACAGCGGTGTTGTAAAAGTTGATAAAATCAATTCTAAAGATAATTGGGGTGGAAAAGCAAAAATCACTTTTTCAAGCGGAGCATTTAATGTATATACACAAGGTGCTATAATGGGACTTGTTGCCAATGGTGGAGCAGATAACACACAAACATTCACAGGATGGAGACTGAAAGATAGTGGAAGTGGAAATCAAACCAACTTTTTAGCAGGTTTTACCTATGGTATCGGAAATTTTCAAATTGCTCCAAACTTCTTATGGCAAAAACCAATTGTTGAAGCCATGCCAAATGATGTTGAAGCACCAGGAAGGTTAAGAAATATTCAAGATGACCCGTTTGTTGTAAGAGCAAATAGAGAAACTGTTGGTGGAGAATTACTGTTTACATATGATCCAACACCAGGAACTTGGTTTTATGAATGGGACAATGATAGAGCGGAAGATGCAAAATTTGCTTTTAGTAATGATTTTGTTTTCCGTCATTTGCCAACAACTCAAGATGCCGCTATTGGTTTCTTAAGTAATCGTAGTTCTTTTGCTTTTGCTAATTCTGCACCTGCTCATGATCTTTGGGAAAATAATACCCGTGTAGTTTCAAAAATAAGTCCAGAACTAGGATTAATAGCTAACTTTTATTTTGGTAACGCACAAGCAAATGGTAGCGATACTAGATTGATTGAAAGATTTGGTGGTGATATTAGAGTAGTTTATAAAAAAGTTAAAGTAGTTTCTTCATTAAAAATTAATGATTGGGGACCTTTTGATTACCATAGAGATTTTAACTTAACTTACCCAGTTCAATCTTCCTTAGACATTTCAACTTCAGTTGGAAAACCAGATTGGTTTATTTTACCAGACACAAAAATAGGTATCATGGGAATTTGGCGTTCTTTAGACCAATATTCACCAAGATATTCACCTAATGTTACATCTTCGGATTTTGCGACATCTCCAACAATTAGTCCAGTTGGATTTGGAAATGGTTCTGAATGGGAAATAAGAACTTATGTTCATATTAATATTGGAAAATAATTTTAAAAAATTGAAAAAATGAAAAATAAGAGAATAAATTATTTAAAAAACACTTTTCTTTTAGGATTAGTTGTATTGACTGGTGCTAATTGTGAAAGAGATTTATCTGATGATGCAGTTGACGCAACATTTTCCAAAACTGGTGAAGTTTTTACAGATTTACCTGTTGGAATGGGAAGCAATTTTTACTTTCCATATGGAGGTTCAAAACCAACAGCATGGTCGGTAGATAATGAAGTAAGTTATAAAGGTTCAGCATCTATGAGGTTTGATGTTCCTAATGCAGATGATCCAGAAGGAAATTATGCTGGAGCCATTTTCAGAATTGATGGAGCTGGAAGAGATTTATCAGGTTATGATGCACTTACTTTTTGGGCAAAATCATCTCAAGGTGTAAGTATTGATGAAATAGGGTTTGGTGAAGATTTTATAGAAAACAAATACATAGCAACAATTACCAATGTGAGTATTGGTACTAATTGGACTAAATATGTAATTCCAATACCAGATGCTTCTAAATTAGTACAAGAACGAGGAATGTTAAGATATGCTGCCGGAACGCAAGGAACAGGAGGACTAGGATATACATTTTGGATTGATGAACTTAGATTTGAAAAATTAGGAACAATTGCACATCCAATGCCTAAAATTCTTGATGGAGTTGATGTGAATGAAACAACTTTTATTGGTTCAACTAGCACTATTAATGGTCTCACTGAAACATTTAATTTAGGGAATGGCTCTAATCAAACAGTTATAGTTGCTCCAAGTTATTATACATTTATATCTTCAAATCCTGGAGTTGCTTCAGTAAATGAATTAGGTTTAGTAAATATTGTGGGTTCAAGTCCTTTAGATTCAAACATGAATCCAATTCCAACTACAATAACCGCAACCTTAGGAGGTATATTAGCAGAGGGCTCTTTAACTTATGTTTCATTAGGTAATTTTACATCTGCTCCAGTGCCAACAAGAGATCCAGCAAATGTGTTGTCTATTTTTAGTAACGCTTATACTAATGTTCCTGTAGAATATTACAATGGATACTGGGGTGGTTCTACAACTTTAGGTCAAGATGATATTCATATTAATGGAGATGATATTATTAAGTATTCACAATTAAATTATGTTGGGATTCAATTTGCACAACCAACTTTGAATGCTACACAGATGACTCACTTTCATATTGATCTTCAGGTTCAAAATGCAAATGGTTTAGGAAATACAATTAATATAAAATTAGCTGATTTTGGTGCAAATGGGGTTTTTGGAGGTGGAGATGATTCAGAATTCGAGTTGCCTATTACAAATGCAAATTTACCAAGTGGAGATTGGGTAAGTTTAGATATACCATTTTCTAGTTTTACCGGATTAACCAGTAGAGCACATTTGGCGCAAGTAGTTTTGGTATCCGCTTCTGGAATTACGGATATTTTAGTAGATAATATTTACTTTTATAAAGTTCCTACTACACCAACAATTGCTGCACCAACACCAACACTTCCGGCTGCAAATGTAATTTCACTCTTTAGTGATCAATATACAAATGTACCAGTTGATACTTGGAAAACATCTTGGTCTTCAGCAACATTTGCTGATGTTACTATTGCTGGTAATGCAACAAAAGAATACTCAAATTTAGATTTTGTAGGTATTGAAACTGTAAATAATCAAATAAATGCTAGTGCTATGACACATGTTCATATAGACGTTTGGTCAGCCAATTTTACTTCTTTTTCTTTGAAACTTGTTGACTTTGGTGCCAACGGAGCATTTGGTGGTGGAGATGATAGTGAGTATCAGCTTAATTTTCCTGCTCCAACACAAGGACAATGGATTAGTTATGATTTGCCATTGAGCAGTTTCACAGGTTTACTTGCTAAACAGCATTTGGCTCAGTACATATTAGTAGCTCAGCCTACGGGTTCTGCTAAAGTGTATATAGATAATTTCTATTTTCATAACTAATTGTATATAAGCTTTTAATCTTTAAAAAATCAAAAATGAATAATTTAATAATCAAAAATATATTTTTAGGTGCAAGTATTTTATTACTAGCTAGTTGTTCTTCCGATGAGAAGCAAACAGTTACAACTATGAATAATTTAGTGATGGAAGATAATTTCGATACTGATGGTGTTTTAAATGATAACTTGTGGAGTTATGAAATTGGAACAGGTAATAATGGTTGGGGAAATAATGAATTACAATATTATACTGATAGACCCGAAAATATTGTTGTTGAAAACGGAATGCTAAAAATTACAGCTGTTCAAGAATCTTATATGGGTTCTGGTTTTACTTCAGCAAGAATTTTAACCAAAGGTAAATTTGAAAAACAATATGGCCGAATTGAAGCTAGGATAAAACTTCCTTGGGGAAAAGGTCTTTGGCCTGCATTTTGGATGATTGGTGCAAATTCTGATACCGTTTCATGGCCACAATGTGGTGAAATTGATATTATGGAATATCTAGGTAATAATCCTACTACAGTTTTAGGAACAGTTCATGGTCCAGGTTATGCTGGTGGGCAAGCTATATCAAAAAGTTACTCCTTATTAAACGATAGATTTGATACTGGTTTTCACATTTTTGGTATAGAATGGGGTAAAGATTACATCAATTACTATGTGGATGATGTTTTATACAATCAAATTACACCAAAAGATGTTACAGGTGAATGGGTTTTCAATCAACCATTTTACATTATAATGAATATGGCTGTAGGTGGAAATTTACCAGGTTCTCCTAATCAAGACACTGTTTTTCCTCAAGAAATGTTAGTGGATTATGTGAGAGTATATCAATAAAAAACTTTAATAAACGCAAATTTAATTAGTATTTAAAAATGTATAAATCAGGATTTATAAATAAACCTGATAAAGGATATTTTTTGTCCATAATTAAATGATAATAATATAGAATTCTTTAAGAAAATATGAGTAATAATAAATCCATAAGTATTGAAAATGAAATAGATAATAAAAATGTATCTATGGATATTGTTATAGTAAATGATGAAAAATATTATAAAATAGCCAATAACGATGCAATGCGCCCGTTTTTTATGAGCATTGTTAGTGATTCAAATCATTGGATGTTTATATCAAGCAATGGTGGTTTAACAGCTGGAAGAAAAAATGCTGAGTTTGCTCTTTTCCCATATTACACAGATGATAAAATAACAGAATCATTTGATATCACTGGAAGCAAATCTATTTTTCAAATTCATTGGAATAATAACATTCATATTTGGGAACCTTTTTCGGAACGATTTTCAGATAATATCTATTCAATTTCCAGAAATTTATACAAGAACCTTTATGGTAATAAAGTAATATTTGAAGAAATAAATCATGATTTAGAAATTACTTATAGATATCAATGGAATTCAAGTAGTAAATATGGTTTTGTTAGAAAGTCTGAATTGATAAATAATTCTGATAATGATTATGAAATAAATCTTTTAGACGGAATTCAAAATATTATGCCTTATGGTGTAAGTAGTGATTTACAAAATGCAGCTAGCAATTTGGTTGATGCTTATAAAAGAAGTCAATTAGCTGAGAATAGCGGTTTAGGAATTTATGCTCTAAGTGCTATTATAGTTGATAAAGCTGAACCTAGCGAAGCTCTAAAATCAAATATAGTTTGGTCATTAGGTTTAGAAAACCCAAATTATTTAGTTTCATCCTTACAACTTTCCAAATTTAGAAAAAAACAAAAAGTTACTCCAGAAAATGACATCAAAGGTGAAAAAGGAGCTTATTTTATAAATACTGAAATCAGTTTAAAGGCAAATTCGAAAGAAGATTGGATGCTTATTGCAAACGTAAATCAAGATCATTCTGATGTTGCTCAAATTATCAAGACTATTCAAACTGAAAATAATATAGCAAGTTTAATTAATGAAGATATTGATTTAGGTACTCAAAAATTAATTGCCTTAAATGCTTCATCGGATGCTTTGCAAATGACTAACGATGATCTAAGAGATACAAGACATTTTGCCAATACATTATTCAACATAATGAGAGGTGGAATTTTCGATTTTAATTATCAAATTGAAAAACAAGATTTCATTTCATATGTACAAAAAGCAAATAGTTTAGTTTTTCAAAAGCTAGAAAATAACTTAAATCATTTACCAGAATTATTTTCTTTAGAAACTTTAAAAGAATTCGCTTCTAAACAAAATGATTCAGATTTTGAACGATTAAGTTTAGAATATTTACCATTAAAATTTAGTAGAAGACACGGTGATCCAAGTCGTCCATGGAATAAATTTTCTATTAATACGCAAAGTGAAATTGACGGTTCTAAAATTTTAGATTACGAAGGAAACTGGAGAGATATTTTCCAAAATTGGGAAGCTCTAGCTCATTCTTTTCCTGAATTTATTGAAAACATGATTCATAAATTCTTGAACGCAACCACTTTTGATGGATATAATCCATATAGAGTAACTAAAGACGGTTTTGATTGGGAAACCATTGAAGAAGATAATCCTTGGTCATATATTGGTTATTGGGGTGATCATCAAATTATTTATTTGTTGAAGTTTTTAGAAATTATTCAAAAGCATCAACCTAAAAAATTAGAAGAATATTTTAACAACGATATTTTTGTGTATGCCAATGTGCCTTACGTAATTAAATCATATGAAGATATTCTTAAAAACCCAAAAGACACGATTGAATTTAATCACAATTTAGACTTAAAAATTCGTGAAGAAAGAAATACAATTGGTGCTGATGGAGCTTTGCTAAAAGATGCTAACGATGAAATTTATAAAGTCAATTTTATTGAAAAAATGTTGGCTACTGTCTTGGCAAAAATGTCCAACTTTATTCCTGAAGGAGGAATTTGGTTAAACACTCAAAGACCAGAATGGAATGATGCTAATAATGCTTTGGTTGGAAATGGAGTTTCAATGGTTACGCTTTATTATTTAAGAAGATTCTTGAATTATTTCCAAAATTTAGTTGAAAATTCAGAGGTTGAACAAATAAAAATATCTAATGAAATGGTAGAATTTTATCATGCTGTTAGAGAAAATTTAATTAAACATGAATCGTTATTGGAAAAAAAATTCAATGATTCTGATAGAAAAATGATTTTAGATGCTCTTGGAAAAGCTGCTTCTGAATATCGAAATCAAGTATATCAAAATGGATTTTGGGGAAATAAAAGAACACATTCTATGGATGGTTTAAAACGATTTATCAAAGTAAGTTTAAAATTTATCGACCATTCTATCGAAGCGAACAAAAGAACAGATAATCTGTATCACGCTTATAACTTAATGACTGTTGAAAACGAAAAAGAAGTTTCCATTTCTTATTTAAGTGAAATGCTTGAAGGTCAAGTAGCAGTTTTAAGTTCAGGCTATTTGTCGTCTAAAGAAGCTTTGAGTGTTTTAGATGCTTTAAAAAACAGTAAATTATTTAGAAAAGACCAATACAGTTACATTCTTTATCCAAACAAAGAATTACCAAAATTCATTGAAAAAAATACAATTTCAGAAGAAGCTGTTTCAAAATCTGAATTATTCAAAGAATTAGTAGCCAATAACAACACACAGATTATTGAAAAAGATTGTTTTGGAAAATACCATTTCAATGGAAATTTTAAAAATGCAGCTGATTTAGAAAAAGCATTAGAAGCACTTTCTAAAACTTCTTATTCAGATAAACTTCAAAAAGATAAAAAACTGGTTTTACAAGCTTTTGAAGAAGTTTTTAATCACAAATCATTTACGGGTCGTTCCGGAACTTTCTATGGTTACGAAGGTTTAGGTTCAGTCTATTGGCACATGGTTTCAAAACTGCAATTAGCAGTTCAAGAATGTTGTCTAAAAGCTGTTGAAGAAAATGAATCACCAGAAGTCATTGGAAGATTATTAGAACATTATTATGAAATTAATGAAGGAATTGGTGTGCATAAATCTCCAGCATTATACGGAGCTTTTCCAACCGATCCATATTCACATACTCCAGCCGGAAAAGGTGCTCAACAACCTGGAATGACAGGTCAAGTAAAAGAAGATATTTTAAGTCGTTTTGGAGAGTTAGGTGTTTTTGTTAAAAATGGAAAACTATGCTTCAATCCATGTTTATTGCGTAAAGATGAATTTCTTTCAAAAGCTAAAACATTTAAGTATGTAGATATGAATTTCAATCAAAAAAGTATTGAGTTGCAACCTAATTCGCTTTGTTTTACTTATTGTCAGATTCCAGTAATTTATCAAGTTTCTAATCAAAAAAGTATTCAAATTATATACAACGACAATGCAACTAAAAAGTTTGAATCCTTGACTTTAGATGTAAATACAAGCAAACAAGTTTTTGAAAGAACCAATGAAATCAATCAAATAATTGTACACGTTTTAGCAAACGAATTAAAATAAAACAATGAATCGTAAGACTTTAGTACATAGTAAAACAGCATTCAAGTCTATTGCTATAATTGCATTAGTCTTGATTATGTTTTCATGTAAAAAAGAAACGAAAATAAACAATACCCCAAAAAGTAAACAAGTGACTGCAAAAGATATACTAGGAAATCCAAATTATCAAGCCATATGTTATGGTGGTTATCGAAAAACTTCAAGAGATATTCAACCCACGATAGCACAATTAAAAGAAGATTTATTGATTTTGTCTGTTATGAATATTAAAGTGATTCGAACTTATAATGTTCATTTAGCTCATGCGTCTAATGTTTTAATTGCGATTTCTGAATTAAAAAAAGAAAATCCAGATTTCGAAATGTATGTAATGTTAGGTGCTTGGATTGATTGCAAAAACGCTTGGACAGATTTAGAACCCAATCATGAGGAAGAAAGTGAAAGAAATGCAAAGGAAATTGATGAGGCAGTTCGATTAGCTAACAAATATCCAGAAATTGTAAAAATCATAGCTGTTGGAAATGAAGCTATGGTCAAATGGGCAACAAGTTATTTTGTGCAACCTAATGTGATTTTAAAATGGGTTAATCATTTACAAAAATTAAAAAAAGACAACAAATTAGATAAAGATTTATGGGTTACATGTTCTGATGATTTTGCCTCCTGGGGTGGAGCAGAAGACAACTATAAAACAAAAGATTTAGAAGCACTTATTCAAGCAGTTGATTATGTTTCCATGCATACATATCCTTATCATAATTCACATTATAATCCAAATTTCTGGAAAATTCCTGCTGATGAAAGTAAACTTTCTGATATAGAAAAAGTAAATGTAGCTATGAATCGTTCTTTAGAATTTGCCAAGATGCAATATAATACGGTTAAAAACTATGTAAAAAGTATCAATCCAAGTAAGCCTATTCATATTGGAGAAACAGGTTGGGCTTCAAGTTCAGATGGTTTTTATGGCAATGATGGTTCCAAAGCATCAGATGAATACAAACAAGCACTTTATTATAATGCAATGAGAGAATGGACAAACAAAGAAGGAATTTCATGTTTCTTTTTTGAAGCTTTTGACGAACCATGGAAAGATAGCGGAAACCCTTTGGGCTCTGAAAATCATTTCGGACTTATTACAGTAGATGGAAAAGCAAAATATGCCTTATGGGATTTGGTTGATAATAAAGTATTCGAAAATTTGAAGAGAAACGGAACTTCAATCACAAAAACATACAATGGAAATAAAGAAGAATTAATGAATAATGTTTTAGTACCACCAAATCATTAATATCATGAAATATTTAAAATACACATTTTTCACCTTTTTAATAATGACAATGATAAATTGTGATAAAAAAAATGATGCATTGGAAATTGAAGTTTATGAAACATCAGCTTCTGGAAATGCTATGACTAAAATTACAGAATTTGGAAAATCTGATAGTTTAATTACCATTGATTTAAATCCTGAAGAAAAATTCCAAACTATTACTGGTTTTGGAGGTTCTTTTACGGAAGCTTCGGCCTCATTACTCAATCGATTGAGCAAAGAAAACCGTAAAAAAATATTAGATGCTTACTTTAGTGAAGATGGTTCAAATTATTCATTAACTAGAACTCATATAGCATCATGTGATTTTTCATTAAGCAATTACACTTATGCTAAAGTCGAAAATGACATGACTTTGGAAAACTTTACCATTGAAGATGATAAAGACGATTTAATTCCAATGATAAAAGAAGCAAAAGCAATTTCAAAAGACGGATTTAAAATCATTTCTTCTCCTTGGTCGTGTCCACCTTGGATGAAAGACAATAAAAATTATGTGGGTGGAAAATTATTACCAGAATACAATGATGTTTTTGCTTTATACTTTTCAAAATATTTAGAGGCATATAAAAATGAAGGAATTGATATTTGGGGTGTCACTGTTATAAACGAACCTCACGGAAACGGAAATAATTGGGAAAGCACTCATTTTTCTCCAAAAGAAATGACCGATTTTGTTCAGAATCATTTAGGACCAAAATTAGAAAAAGACGGTTGGGGAAAAACCAAGATTTTAGGTTATGATCAAAACAGAGCTGGAATAAAAGAATGGGCTGACGAAATGTATAGAGATGAAAAAACGTCTAAATATTTTGCAGGAATGGCTATTCATTGGTATGAAAGCACCTATGAGGTTTTTCCAGAAGATTTGCAATACGCTCACAAAAAAGCTCCAAACAAATACTTAATTGAAACTGAAGGTTGCATCGATTCAGAAATTCCACATTGGCAAGAAGATGCTTGGTATTGGCAAAAAGAAGCTACCGATTGGGGTTGGGATTGGGCAAGTGAAAAAGAAAAATATTTACACCCAAAATATGCTCCTGTGAATCGATATGCTAATGATATCATAGGATGTTTAAACAATCATGTTGATGGTTGGATAGATTGGAATATGGTTTTAGATAGACAAGGTGGACCAAATTGGTTTAAAAACTGGTGTGTTGCTCCAGTTATTGTTGACCCAGAAAAAGATGAGGTTTATTTCACACCATTATATTACACGATGGCTCATTTTAGCAAGTTTATGCGTCCAGGTGCAGTTAAAATTGGATGTATCATAGATTCTAAAAATGTAGTTTCAACAGCAGTTCAAAATCCTGATGGAAGTATTGCAGTAGCAATTTTTAATCCAACAGAGACTAAATATTCAATTGAATTAAAATTAAACAACAAGAAAAGAATCATTGCAATTCCTGCAAAAGCATTGCAAACGGTTGTGATTAAATAATGATTTAAACCATCCAAAATATGACACAAAACAAACCCTACATACAAGAAAAAGTGCCGTTACTTCAAAAAGCTGCTTTTGGATCTGGACATTTAGTTAATAACTTATTACCAGGTGCATTGGGTGTTTTTTCATTTTTCTTGATTACAGCTTTTGGAATTGAACCAGCAATTGCAGGTTTATTGGCTGCTATTCCAAGATTTTTTGATGCTTTATCGGATCCAATAATGGGTTTTATTACAGATAATACATCCTCAAAGTGGGGAAGAAGAAGACCTTATATTTTTGTTGGGGCTATTTTATCAGCTATTTTATTTGTTGTGCAATGGCAAATGTATGAAGTGAATGGATCAACTTATAATTTTTGGTATTTCTTGTTGTTTTCTATTTTATTCATTTTTGCCAATACTATTTTTTCTACACCACTAATTGGAATGGGTTACGAAATGACCTCAGATACTAAAGAACGAACTAGATTAATGGGAATCGCAAATATGGTTGGTCAAATTTCTTGGATGATTGTTCCTCTTTTTTGGGTACTTATAGCCAATAAGGACTTATTTGAATCGCAAGCAGACGGTGTTCGAACATTATCAATTTTTGTTGGATTTACATGTTTAATTTTTGGTTTATTACCTGCAATATTCTGCAGAGAAATTGATGTTTCTGATGATGATAGTAAGGCAAAAATAACATTTAAAAGTCTTGCAAGTAATTTGGCTATTTTATGGCAAAATATTAAAAATATGACTAAGAATAATCCATTTATGCGATTATGTGGTGCTACTTTTTTAGTTTTTAATGGATTTCAAATGGTAGCTTCATTCAGTTATTTTATCATTGTTTTTTATATGTACAAAGGTAGTTATGAAATGGCTGGAACTGTTCCTGCAATTTTCTCAATTTTAGGAGCTTTCTTAACTGCTGTATTGATAATTCCAATAGTATCTTGGCTTGCAAATAAATTTGGAAAAAGAAATGCTTTTATCATATCAACTTTTATATCTATAATTGGTTATATATTAAAATGGTGGGGTTTTGTTGTAGTAGATGAGAATACTGCAGTTCTTTTTAATGATGTAGTACTTCAAGTTGATGTTGTTAAATTTTCAATTGAAATGCCAATCATGTTATTATTACCAATACCATTTATGGCATTTGGATTAGGAGGATTATTTACCCTAATGATGAGTATGACAGCTGATGTTTGTGATTTAGATGAATTAAGAAATGGACTACCAAGACGAGAAGGAACTTTTGGTGCAGTTTATTGGTGGATGGTAAAAATTGGGCAATCCATTGCATTAGCTTTGGGTGGTTTAGTTTTATCTATTGTGGGTTTTGATGCAGGAAAGTCTGTACAAACTTTAGAAACAATGAATGATTTAAGAATTGCTGATATTATAATTCCTTCCATAACAGCAGGTTTAGCAGTTTGGATTATGTGGAATTATAACTTAAACGAAGATAGAGTAAGCAGAATAAAAAAAGAATTACAAGAAAGAAGATTAACTAAAAAGAATAAATTAAAATCTGAACAAAATGTCATTTAGAAAAGATTATATAGATTATTTTGATAATGTTGACTATGCTAATCCAGATTATGGAGTTGGTTTAGATTTTACAGGAAAATCAGAACAAGAAATTCAAAAGCTTTTTAATGAAGTTCTTGAAAATGGAATGCACGGAATTTGTTTTAGTTTATATGAAGACGGACAAAAACCTGGAGATATTATCTCAGAAGAACAAGTTCGACGTAGAATGAAAATTATTGCTCCTTATACCAAATGGGTTCGTTCTTTTTCTTGTAATGAAGGAAATGAGTTTATTCCAATTATTGCAAGAGAATATGGCATCAAAACACTTGTAGGTGCTTGGTTAGGAGAT
Source organism: Flavobacterium ponti (assembly GCF_042652765.1). Classification (NCBI taxonomy): domain Bacteria; kingdom Pseudomonadati; phylum Bacteroidota; class Flavobacteriia; order Flavobacteriales; family Flavobacteriaceae; genus Flavobacterium; species Flavobacterium ponti. Next base: position 128,066 of record NZ_JBHSGW010000027.1, on the reverse strand, counting down.
GATCCAGAAGTAAACAAAAAAGAAATTGAAGGATTAATAAAATTAGCGAATGAAGGTTATGTAGATATTGCTGCTGTTGGAAACGAAGTAATGTATCGAAAAGATTTATCTGAAGATGAATTACTAGATTTTATGGCCAAAGTTAAAAAAGAAATTCCTTCTAATATTCCTGTTGGATACGTTGATGCTTATTATGAGTTCACGATTAAACCAAGAATTACAGAAGCTTGTGATGTCATTCTAACCAATTGTTATCCTTATTGGGAAGGAAGCACTATAGATTATTCTTTGGCACACATGAAAAGCATGTATCATCAAGCTAAAGGTGTTGCCAACGGAAAAAAAGTAATTATTACTGAAACAGGTTGGCCTAGTCAAGGAGAAAGTTTCAGAGATTCTCATCCATCAACTGAAAACGCAATTAAATACTTTATCAATTCGCAATTATGGTCCAAAGATGAAAATATTGATATTTTTTATTTTTCTTCTTTTGATGAGTCATGGAAAGTAGGAGCAGAAGGTGAAGTTGGAGCTTATTGGGGAATTTGGGATAAAAATGAAAAATTAAAGTTTTAAAAAAAATAAAATGAAGAATAAATTACAATTAGTACTTTTATTATTAATTTATAGTACGTTTAGCTTTTCACAAGTTGACGTAATTTATACTGATTTAGTTTGGTCAGATGAATTTGATACCAATGGTGCTATAAATGCCACTAATTGGTTTCACCAAACCCAATTGCCTTCTGGTGGAAGTTGGTTTAATGGAGAAGTACAACATTACACCAATCAATTGACCAATTCATTTGTTGATGGTGGTTTTCTAAATATTGTTGCCAAAAAAGAACCTTATACTGATCAAGGAGTTACAAAACAATATACTTCAGCCCGATTAAATTCTAAATTTGCTTTCTTATATGGTAGAGTAGATGTCAGAGCAAAATTACCAATAAATCAGGGAACTTGGCCAGCGATTTGGATGTTGGCAAAAAATGTAAATGAAGATGGAGCTTACTTTGATGCAACTTATGGAACTGTGGATTGGCCAGCTTGTGGAGAAATCGATATTATGGAGCATGGTATAACTCCATCACAACCTATAAATTATATCCAAAGTGCTTTGCACACACCTTCATCTTTTGGTAACACAATGAATATTGGTGGAACAATTGCAAATAATTTAGGAACTGATTTTCATATTTATTCTATGAATTGGTCACCTTATCAAATATCATTTCTTTTAGACGGAGTTGTTTTCTATACTTATAATCCAGCTCTTAAGACAGCAAGTAATTGGCCATTCACTTCTGAACAATATCTTTTGTTAAACATTGCAATGGGCGGAATTGCAGGAAATATTCCATCAAATTATACGGAAAGTTCTATGGAAATTGATTACGTTAGAGTGTATCAAAATACGCTAGTTGATACTGAAGCTCCTACAAATTTTACGGCTTCAATTGGAACAGTTACAAGCTCTACAATAGAATTACTTCTAAATGCAAATGATAATTCAGGAAATGTTGCTTATAATGTTACTTACAGTGGAGGAGCCATTTCTTTTGCTAATCCTTCAGGAATTCAAAAATCTGTTGTAATTCCAAACTTATCATCAAATACAAATTATAGTTTTTCAATAACTGCAAGTGATTTGGCTGGAAATAATTATGTTTCAAATCCAATTATTCTAAACGCAACGACATTAGGGTCAACAGCTTGTTCAGGAACTGATTCCGCAGCACAGCAAGGTTCGTTTTCAATTGGATATAACTATACTTTTGAAACTTTAGGAACAGATGTTAAAATTACTTTCGAAATGTTAGATACCGACAAAGTGGGTGTTTTAGCCTACTTATGGAAACAAAATCCGTTTTCTGAAACTCAAATGACTAATGTTTCGGGCAATATTTTTACCAAAACGATTACAGGTCAAACTATTGGTTCAACAATCAATTATGCAGCTAAATTTGCGTATGCAGGTGGATTATCAGTTACAAATTATTTTTCATATGTGGTTGGAGACAATTGTACATTGGAAGCTGAAAATTTTGCTAAGGCAGAAGAGTTTTATTTTTTAAATCCTGTGAATGATTTTATATACTTTAATTCAAATCGCAATATTGATGGAATTGAAATATATAATTTAACAGGCAATATTGTTATGAAAACAAAATTAGAATCAAATCAAGTTGATGTGAATAACTTATCTAAAGGTGTTTATTTATTATCCATTTATTCTGAAAATAAAAGAATAATCAAAAAAATGATTTTAAATTAATCACAAAATATTTTTTTTAATAATAGTTTAATGTTTATCGGAATTATCGGTATAAAAACTATTTTTAAGCAGTAAAATATCCATTTTTAGCATTTTTTTCAATAAAAGTTTAAAATAAATTTGGATTTTAAGAATTAATTATGTTATATTTGGCTCATAAACCACTAATAATCAATTAGCCTATAGCAAATAAAAATACTTTTTAAAAATTATTTAACCCCAATTAAAAGGTATTATTATGGCTAATAATCAACTTCCTGACGCAATTTTAGTGCAGCAGTATATAGCTGGAGATGAACTAGCACTTTCTCAATTAGTAGAAAGGCATCAATCAAGAATTTACGGATTTATTTATTCAAAATTAAATGATCGCGATCTTTGCGATGATATTTTTCAAGATACATTTATTAAAGTTATCAGAACTTTAAAAACAAAAACTTACAACGAAGAAGGTAAATTTCTTCCTTGGGTAATTCGTATTGCACATAATCTTATCGTTGACCATTATCGTAAAAACAAAAAAATGCCAATGACAAGAGAAACAGAGGAGTACTCTATTTTTGAATTTCTAAAAGATACTTCTTCAACAATCGAAGGTCAAATGATTACAGAACAAGTAGAAGAAGCTTTGAAACGTTTAATTGAAGAATTACCAAATGATCAAAAAGAAGTTTTGGTAATGAGAATGTATGAAGATTTAAGCTTTAAAGAAATTTCAGAACAAACAGGTGTTAGTATCAATACTGCACTTGGTAGAATGCGTTATGCATTAATGAATTTAAGAAAGTTAATTGATAAAAATCAAATTGTTTTAACGAATTAATATTTGTTTAGTTATATATTATGCTAATTGAACCATTTTGATATTCTCAAAATGGTTCTTTTTTTTTACGAAATAAATAATTTTAACATTTATACAATATTTAATTCTCAATTTCGTTATAGTATAAACAATCATATATATGGCAAAAATTTACTCTAAAGAAAAATTAGCTTCTTCAAAAATGTTACCAAAAAAAGAAACTATTCAACTGATTTTAAGTTATTCTGCAGCATTAAATGTTGTTAAAGTAGGTAATAAAAAAATTGAAATTATAGCTAATTAAGAAAAAATCCTGATAGAAAATATCAGGATTTTTTTGTTTTAAACTAGTTTAGAACTTATTTTGATTTCTTGTAATATTCATTCAAAACGGATTTTCTACCGATTGTTTTGGTGATAATATCTTTTTCTAAATCCCAGCCTCTAGCTTGAGAATATTCTCTTCCATACCAAATAATTTGTAAATGTAAATCATTCCACAATTCTCTTGGAAAAATAGCTTTTGCATCTTTCTCTGTTTGTACAACATTTTTTCCATTAGTTAAATTCCAACGGTACATTAATCGATGAATATGAGTATCTACTGGAAATGCAGGAACACCAAAAGCTTGACTCATAACAACACTTGCTGTTTTATGACCAACTGCTGGTAATGACTCTAAAGCTTCAAAACTTTGAGGAACTTCACCATTATATTTGTCAATCAAAATGTGAGATAAACCGTGAATTCCCTTTGATTTCATTGGAGATAAACCACAAGGTCGAATAATTTCTTTGATTTCATCAACACTCATTTTTATCATGTCATAAGGGTTATCAGCCTTAGCAAAAAGAATAGGAGTTATTTGGTTCACCCTTACATCGGTACACTGTGCTGACAACAAAACAGCAACTAATAATGTATAAGGATCTTTATGATCTAATGGAATTGGAATTTCGGGATATAATTCATTTAACGTATTTATAACAAATGTTGCTCGCTCTTTCTTGGTCATTTTTGTACTTTTATAGTTGTAAAATTAAACAAATTCAGGAACAAGTTCAATATAAACTATAAATTATGACAACTTTAAAAGCAGGAGATAAAGCACCCAATTTTTCAGGATTAGACCAAAACGGAAACCCACATACTTTAGCAGATTACAAAGGAAAAAAATTAGTAGTTTTCTTTTATCCAAAAGCAAGTACTCCAGGTTGTACAGCAGAAGCTTGTGATTTAAGAGATAATTTTAAAAAATTTGAAGCTCAAAATTATGCATTACTAGGAGTTAGTGCTGATAGTGCAAAAGCGCAAACTAAATTCATAGAAAAATATGATTTACCTTTTCCATTATTAGCCGATGAAGATAAGAGTGTTATAAATGCCTTTGGAGTTTGGGGTCCAAAAAAGTTCATGGGAAAAGAATATGATGGCATTCACAGAACCACTTTCATCATTAATGAAAACGGAATCATTGAAGAAGTTATTGAGAAAGTTAAAACTAAGGAACATGCTGCTCAGATTTTAGGGTAGTTTATTAACGTTTTGTTTTGAGTATGACTCGTTGCAGAAAATTGGTAATGATTTTGCGATACAGAACTAAGAAAGCTAATTACGATGAATTCCGATTAGTAATTCAGCAGCAATGAGCATTACACGTTGTTCTGCGCAGTTTTTATTTCATTATTTCTTTAATTTCAGCTATTTCTCTCTCTGTTAGCTCAAACCATTCTCCTCTCAATCTTTTATTTTCATACGATTTATGCAATGAACTCTCAAAAGCCGAAGCAATTTTTCGGTTAGAAAATCCCTTCGAGGTTATTAGTTCAATTGTAGGTTTTTCGCTTTGTAAAGTTTTTTCTCGATATTCTGGATTATTTGAAATTCCGATTTTATAATATCCATTCGATAAGTCATTCATTAAATATAAGTGACAAACCTCTGTTAAACTCACTTCGTTTATAAAATCAAGTTTTGATACTGGTTTATAATTTTCAATTCCGTTCACTATTTTATTGAAATCAACGAATAGCTTTTTTAAAGCTATTTGCAAGTTTTCTTTATTCTCGTAATTGTGTCGATTTCCGAAGCTCCTCATTCCCTCAATTTTTCTATTTCCAGAACACAATATTCTCCAGTCTTTTATTAGGTTATGAGATAAACTTTCCAAGTCCTCTTTGTATAATAAAATTCTGTTTTCGTAAACTTGTTTGTAGGTGTCGTTTAAACTGTTGTATAAATGAAAAGATTTTTTTTCTATTTCAAATTCCAGAACCTCGTTATTTTCAAATAGGACATAAAATTTGTCCCCAATATCAAGCATATAATCTTTGCTCGGATGTCTTAAAATCAGATAATCTTTTCCTTCTAAATGGTTTACTGTTAGAAAAAGTCTATTAATGTCTGGTTTAGTTGAAACCATATTGATAGTCCCATTCAGAACTTTTTCATAAAATTCATTTCCAGCCAAAGATTCCCATTCAAGATTGAATTTTTTGGTAAAAGGGTCAGATTTTGAAATTGGAATGTTTGTCATTCTTAGTTTGGTTAAAATTTCCACTAATTATTTTATATTCGAAATAACTTACACTTTTAATTCCATATTAGATGGACCGTCGCTATTGCTAAATATTTTATTCAAATATATAAAAAAAGTTCTCAACTTAGTGGTTGAGAACTTTATTCTTTTTTTATAAATATGTTTTGTTAGTCTCTTGTTTCACAATGATTTAAAAATCCAAAAAGGTTATCTTTTTTAATCAATTCAGGAACACCTTCTGGAACGTTTTCTTCCCATCCAGGTTCATTGGCACAAATTTGTTTTAAAACTTCTCTCGAGAATATTTTTAGATTTTTCTTATCATAAGTTTCTATATCAACTACTTTTCCATTGTAAGCAAAGAATTTGTATAACTCTTTCATACGTGGATGAACTTTTAAGTTTTGTGAGTTGATAATTTCTCCATCTTCACCTTCCATTGGGTATAAATAGACTTTCAAATCTCTATAGAATAATTTTCCAAAAGCTTCTAATATTCCACCACTCAAATGACGGTAATATTTTTCATCAAAAATATCTACAAGATTATTTACACCCATTGCTAATCCCATACGAGCTTTAGTGAAACTTGAGAAGTATTCAACCACTTTATAGTATTCTTGGAAATTAGAAATCATTACAGTTTGTCCTAATGAACAAAGCAATTCAGCTCTATCCATAAAGTCACGTTCGTCAATTTCTCCTTCAGATCGTAAGTTAGACAAGGTAATTTCAAAAATCACATAGGTATTGTCTTTGTCAACTTTATTTTCTTGTATAAACATTTCATAAGAACGTTTATACATATTCATATTTACTTTAGTAACTGGTCTAAAACTTCCTCTTAAGGCAAGAATGTTCTTTTTGTATAAAACAGCTGCTGGCAAAATGTTCTTTCCTTCTGGGTTAAACATTACGGCATCAGTCATCCCATTTTTAACCAATTGTAAACTCATCAAACGGTTATCTACATTTTCAAAACGAGGTCCAGAAAAGTTAACAGAATCAATTTCTAATTGGTCTTTATCTAGATGGTCATATAAATAACGTAATAACTTTTTAGGGTCATCATACTTATAAAAAGCTCCGTAAATTAAATTTACACCTAAAGCTCCAAGAGTCTCTTGTTGTAAACGAGCATCTGTTTCTTTGAAACGAATGTGCAAAATAATTTCGTTATACTCTTCGTTTGGTTCTACTTGATAATTAATTCCAACCCAACCGTGACCTTTAAATTTTTTGGCAAAATCAATAGTTGCTACAGTATTGGCATAACTAAAAAACAATTTGTTTGGATGTGTTTCACGCTTTAAACGTTGCTCTATAAGTTCCGTTTCGTGTTTAAGCATTTTACGAAGACGACTTTCTGTAACATATCGACCATCTATTTCTTCACCATAGATTGCATCACTAAAATCTTTATCATAAGCAGACATTGCTTTTGCAATTGTTCCTGAAGAACCACCAGCTCTAAAAAAGTGACGAACAGTTTCTTGTCCTGCACCAATCTCAGCAAAGGTTCCATAAATGTTTTCATTCAGATTTATACGCAATGCCTTATCTTTTAATGAAGGAATTTGCTCAATTTCTTTATCTCCTCTTAATTTAATTTCAGTCACAATTGTTTTTTTATAGTGATTTGTTTTACAAAGGTAATTATTTAATCATTTTTTTTTGATTATTTTTACATAAAAATAACAAATTGAAGGTCTATTTTCTAGGAACAGGTACATCTCAAGGAATACCAGTAATTGGTAGCAATCATTCTGTTTGTTTGAGTACAGATTTAAAGGATAAAAGGTTACGTGTTTCTGTTTGGATACAAGATAAAGATTTTTCAGTTGTAATTGATTGTGGTCCAGATTTTAGGCAACAGATGTTGACTTCAAAATGCACTCAACTTGATGCTATTTTATTTACGCATGAGCATGCAGACCATACTTCAGGTTTGGATGATATTCGTCCTTTTTTCTTTCGACAAGGAAATATTCCTGTTTTTGCACATCAACGTGTTCTTAAAAATTTAGAAAAACGTTTTGATTATATTTTTTTGGATGAAAATAAATATCCAGGAGCACCTTCAGTTTTAAAAAATGAAGTGGTTGTTAATCAAAACTTTCAAATCAAAGAGAAAACTATTATTCCTATAAATGCCATGCATGGAAGCTTGCAAGTTTTTGGATATAGAATTGATGATTTTGCCTATTTGACAGATGTTAAAACGATTGAAGAATCTGAAATTGAAAAAATAAAAGGTGTCAAAGTTTTAGTTATTAATGCTTTACGCGAAGAAGAGCACAACACACATTTTAGTTTAAAAGAAGCTTTAGATTTTATACATTTGGTGCAACCAAAAACAGCCTATTTGACTCACATTAGTCACTTGTTAGGATTTCATGAAGAAGTACAACAAAAACTTCCAGAAAACGTTTATTTAGCTTACGATAATTTAGAAATTAAAATACAATAAATTCAACTCTTATGAAAAACACAATTTTATACTTATTCATTTTTTCTTTATTGATTAATATCTTTCAATATGTTAATTCTAATAAGATTTTAGATGCAAAAGAAAAACAAATTGTTGATTCTAAAAGATATTTAAAAACCTCTCGTGATTCAATTAAATCATTAGTTTTAGAAAATTCATTTGACTTAAAAAACAATGATAATGCACAAGAATATTTTTATAACAAAAACATTGATTATACTAAAGTAATTGAAAGAGTTAATAATGATATCAATGCATTGAATGCAACTAAAGGTGGAAATCCTTTAATTCCTTATGACATGATTGACGATAAACCTTTTTTAGTTACTAGAATTAAATTGGTAAATCACCGTTGGGTAATTGCTGAATATTCTAACGGTAAAATTTGGGGTGAAGTTCTTTTAAAATATTTTATTATGGATGACAAACCTACAGAATTTGAAACTATCGATACAGTTTTATTTGAGGCTACTTTATAAAAAATCAATTGACCTATTATTTTTTTTACTAAATTTAGCATTCAATTTTTAATCATGAAGAAGTTACTTTCCTTATTTCTGTTGTTTTTAGCATTGACTTCTTGCGATTATGTATTGAAGAAAAAAGAGAATAATGCAACAGTTAAAATAGATTCTGTACCAGAATTAGGAATACCTATTGAAAAGGACAAAAACGGTTGTGTTAAAGAAGCAGGTTATAAATGGTCTGTTATAAAAGACGATTGTATACGTGTTGTTGATGAAGGTTTTAGATTAAATCCTATAAATGATTTATCTAATCTTGAACCTTCAAAAAGTGCTTATGTGCTTTTAAGTGAAGAAAAATTACATGCAGAAGTTTTTTTACAAGAATTACCAAAATCAATCTTTTTTTCTAGAAATACCATTGATGATGATTTCATTGAAGATAACTACAAACTTTCGGTAAAATCAGGTTACACTTTAGCAATTAATGATTCAATTATTTTTAGAGCAGCTGAAACAGCAATAAAACCTGTTGTAGGTTCTGATGTTCAAGAACAATAATTAATTTTTCAATAACCAATCTTTAAAATCATAAAAGTTTTGTGGTGAAACTCCATGTCCAATAGGATATTCTTTATAAACTACATCAATGCCTAAATTTTCTAATACTGGTTTGGTTTTTCTTGCCCAATCAACCGGAATTACTTGATCAACTGTTCCGTGAGAAACATAGAATTTCACTTTAGTAATATTATTTTTTAAATAGTCTTCAGTAGCAATTTCAGTATTCAAATAACCACTCAAAGCTACAACACGATTTACTTTTTCAGGATAAGATAAAGCCACAGCACTACTCAAAATAGCACCTTGACTAAACCCAATTAAAGTAACTTGTTCGGCATCAATAGCATATTTTGAAACACACTCATCTATAAAATCAACAATCAAATCTCTTGAACTTCTAGCTTGATCTAAATCGGAAAACTTATTTTCATCAGCATCAAAATTAATGGCATACCAAGCATAAGCTCCATACATCATATCATAAGGTGCACGAGCAGAAATTACGTAATACTCTTCAGGTAATTCAGTAGCAAAAGAAAATAAATCTTCTTCGTTACTTCCATAACCATGTAGTAAAATGATAGCTGGATTTTTATCTAATTTAACTTTCGGTTCTCTAACTAAATGATGTAATGACATAAATTATAGGCTTTTAAAAATATTTTGGAAAAATTTTCCAACAATTGGTGTTTCTTTTTTTTCTCCGTTTAAGGCTCCCATAAAACCATAAATCCAAAGAGCAAGCATAAAAATCCAAAAAGAAATGCTTATCATCCAACTATCAAATCCTCCAACAATATAAGACAACATTATAAATAAAAAATTAAGTCCTAATGCTTGTCTAATATGAAAACTAGCAAACTCCGATTTATCTTCATTGTTCATTAAAATTGCAATTACACTTCCAATAATTGTTAAATAACTAACGATTGCAATATTCTTTCCTTTGTTGATGTCGTTAAAATCTTCCATTATACTTCTAATTTTCCATTGTTGTAAATTCCGTACACTTTTCCTTTTAAAGTTTGTCCTAAAAACGCTGAATTTTTAGATTTTGAAAGGATGTTTTCTTTGGTAAAAGTTGATTTTTCGTTTGGATTGAATAAACTTAAACAAGCTTTTTGCCCAACTTCAATCTTGTTTTTTTCTAATCCAAAAACTGTTTTTCCGTTAGTCAATTTTTCAATAATAACTTCAGTTGGAAGTACATTTTGTAACATGCCAAAAGCTGCTTCTAAACCAATTGTTCCGTTTTTTGCTAAATCGAATTCTAATTTTTTATGTTCAATGTCAATTGGATTATGATCTGAAGTTATCATGTCAATCGTTCCATCGGTAATTCCTTTTAGTAAAGCTTTTCTATTGGTTTCCGTTTGTAATGGTGGAGCAACTTTATATCTCGAATCAAAACCTTCTAAAACCGTTTCGTTCAAAGTCAAATGATGTACCGAAACGCTACAAGTTACATTTAAACCTTTCTTTTTAGCTTCTTTGATTAAAGCAACCGATTTTGCTGTAGAAATAGTTGGAACATGCATTTTTCCACCAGTATATTCTAAAATAGAAAGATTTCGAATCAAATCAATTTCTTCTGCCATAGCTGGAATTCCTTTTAAACCTAGTTTAGTACTTACAATTCCTTCGTTCATAACACCATTTCCTTTCAAGGTTTTTTCTTGGCAAAAAGAAATCACTAAACCATCAAAATCTTGCACATATTGAAGTGCAATTTTCTGAATATTGGCTTTATCCATGGACTTGTTATAATCACCAAAAGCTATTGCTCCAGCGTTTTTCATGTCAAATAATTCGGCTAAATCTTCACCTTCACTATTTTTAGTCAAAGCTCCAATGGGATGTAAATTCGTAGCAAAACCATTCGATTTATTCTTCACAAAAGAAATAGCTGATTGATTATCCAAAATAGGATAGGAGTTAGGTTGTAAAGCCACATCTGTAAAACCGCTTTTTGCAGCCACATTTAATCCATTAGCAATAGTCTCTCTATCTTCAAAACCGGGTTCTCCTAAACTCACTGAAGAATCAAACCAACCTTGCGAAACATGAAGATTACCCAAAGAAACTTCTTCTAAGTTTTTAGCATTTTTGGCTGTTTTGTCAATGGAAGTTATTTTTCCATTTTCAATGGTTATGTCCATTTTCTGATTGTGAAATTTACTTTCAGCATCAATTATGGTTACTTGTTTTAATATAACATTTTTCATTTTTTTCAGAGTTTAAGAGTAACTAAGTTGCTAAGTAACTAAGTTTTTAAATCTTTCAATTTTATAATTTTCAAATCTTTCAATTTACTTCACGAATTTCTGAATCAACATTTCTGATATCAAAAAGACTAAAGCTAAGATAACAAACAATTTCCAAAGATCTTTTGAACTTCTTGAGGATTCAATTTCGTTGAAAACGGTTGAAATATCATTTACTTTGATAAAATCTTTAAAAGTGGTTTCGTTTTTCTGACCTAAATCGCTTTCACTTCGTGTATAATTGAAACTTATGTTTTTTAGATTTTGTTCTTTCTTTTCAATGGCAAAATTTCCTGAATTAGCTGGTAAATCTCCTAATGATAATTTGATTTTAGTATTCAAAACTTGTTGCATGGGAATAAAACTTTCTTCTTCATTTTGAATGGAAACTACTTCATCTTTACTGGTAATGGCATCAATTAAAACCACTTCGTTTTCTCCAATTAAGTGAGATAATTTACCTGAATTGCCTTTGGTTTGAGCCATATTATAAAACGTTGGAACAATTAAAGGTGAATTCTGAAAGTTGGAATTTTGTTTGTTAATTGGAGCAGAAAAGGTATAAATACTTCCCACTTGATTGCTTGTGGATTGCAAAAACGGACTTCCATCTTCAAATTGTAAAACAGGTAATCCTTTTGAAGCTAAAGCAAAACTTTGTTTGACTTCTGGATATTGAAAATTCGTGACTTTTTTCTCAAACACATTCTGATACAATGGATGCGAAAAACTAATTTTTGTGATTTTCTTTTCTTGATTTTGTAAAGTTGTAAAATTTGTATTTCCAATTTTATTGGTCAAACTATTCAATTTATCTACTGAAATAGTTGAAGAAGGAATAATAATTACATTCCCACCTTTGGCATAAAAATCACTTAAATTCGTAGCCAATGAACTTGGTATTTCATCTAATTCATTCAAAATGATTGTATGTTGATTTTCAAGTTCACTATAATTAATTTCTGAAATGGAATAATTGGTTACATCAAATTCATCGGAAGTATAAATTTTAGATAGAAACGCATTTTTGTCAGCATTTCCTATTGCTGTAACCTTAATTTTCTTTGGTTTTTCGATGCTAAAATAAAATGTGTTGTCATAATTCAATCCTTTATCTTGAATTTGGGCATAGCCATGAAGATCCGTTTTAGGTAAAGTAAAGACAACTGTTTGTTCGTTTTCTTTGAAATTTACAATTGTTTTTCCAACACTTTTATTGCCATTTACTATAGAAAGTGGTATTCCGTTTTCTTGTTCACCAAATGATTTTAGCGTGACTTTTATTTCATAAAATTGATCTAAGTTTTGAGAAAGTGTTACATTTTCAATACTCACATTATTCTTATTTTGAGCAATGGCATCCATAAAATAAAGGGAGTTTACTTCAGAAAGTGATGTTATTTTCTTTGATTCTACATTAATTGCATCAGTAATAATGACATAATCAATTGAAGTGTTTGGTTTTTTAGCTTGCACTTTCGTAATAAGATTGTCTATTTCAAAAGGTGTTCCGCTGTATTTTAAATTCAACAATTCTTTTTGAATGGATTTGATGTCAGTGTCCCAAAAAACATCATTGCTTGTCAATAAAGACAACGTTTTGGTTTCAGGAGTTTCTTCAATCAATTCTTGAACAGCTCTTTTTAATAATTCTCCTTTATTTCCTTTGGCTTGCATCGAAAAAGAATTGTCTAGTAAAATAACCAATTCGTTATTCTTTTTGTTATCCTCTTTTCCTTTAAAGAAAGGTTGAGCAAAAGCAATAATTAAAACAGCAAGCAATAATAAACGAGTCGCAAGAAGCAACCATTTTTTAATAGTAGAACTTTTTTGGGTTTGAATTTGGAGCTCTTTCAGCAATTTGACATTCGTGAAATACTCTTTTTTAAATCGTCTTAATTGGAATAAGTGAACGATAATTGGGATTACCAATAAAAAAAGAAAGTATAGAATTTCTGGGTGTTTAAATTGCATCAAAAATTTAATTTTTCAAAAGTACTTAATAAAAAATCAATTACAAAATTCAAGAGCAATATCAATTACAAAAAAATAATTTTTGGCTAAAGCTGAATGGCAATTCATATTTTTTTATCTGAAAATCTAATGTCAGAAAATCTAAAATCTGCTTTCTGCCAACTAATTACTGAACACTAAAAACTATTTCTTCTTTCTTTTAGCAGCACGTTTGCGTTCCATATTTCGATTGGTTGAACCTGAAACTTTTTTATAACGTTTTCCTGGTCCACCCAAATTAACTTTCTTGTTTTTATCACTTTTTTCGTGAAAAGAAGCTCCTCTTTCTTCATCAGCTTTCTTCTTTTTCACTTTCATTTTGACCTTGTCTTTTTCGAACTCCAATTTACGTTCTTCAACAACAACACCTTCTGGAATTTCTAAAACTTCAATTTCTTGATTCATTAAAGTTTCTACTTCTAAAAGCATTTCTTCTTCTTTTGGAGCAATAAAACTTATCGCAACACCTTCCTTGTCAGCACGACCAGTTCGTCCAATACGGTGAATATAGCGTTCTGGTTCATCAGGAAATTGTAAATTGAAAACATGAGTAATATCAGTGATATCCAAACCACGAGCCATAATATCAGTGGTAATCAAACCTCGTAATTCACCACTTTGAAAACTTTCCATCGTATTCAAACGATAATTTTGGGTTTTATTGGAATTAATTACTCCAAATTGACCTGGAAAATATTCTTCTAAAAAGTCATCTACTAATTCAGAAATACGTTTGCTATTAATGAAAATTAAAATTCGAGTAGTAGTTTCATCGCTTTCTAAAATGTGTTTTAAAATGTTCAACTTCGTAAGGAAATTTGGAACACTATAAATGTATTGACTAATCTGTTCCAATGGAGTTCCACTTGGAGCCAACGAAACTTCTTGAGGAAAATCAAAATATTCTTCTAACAATTCATCTACTTCCTCTGTCATGGTTGCAGAAAATAGGATGTTTTGCTTTTTGGTTCGCATCATCGATAAAATAGCTGTCAACTGTGTTCTGAAACCTAAATTTAGAATTTCATCAAACTCATCAATGACTAATTTTTGAAGCGTATCAAAACGAACCACATTATCCAAAGCTAAATCCATAATTCGACCAGGAGTGGCTACTAAAATATCTGTTCCTGTATAAACTGAAGTTTTTTGTGTATTTATGTTTACACCACCATAAATTCCTAAAGTTCGGATATTCATGTAAGTGGTTAATTTTTCTATTTCTTCCACAACTTGAACTACTAATTCACGTGTTGGAACTAAAATTACTACTCTTGGAGTATGTAAGTCCGCTACAAATTTCCATTGTTTTAGAATTGGTAAAAGATAAGCAAATGTTTTTCCTGTTCCAGTTTGAGCTATTCCCATAACATCTCTACCTGAAAGTATAACTTTGTAGGCTTTGGCTTGAATAGGAGTAGGTGTTTCAAAACCAAGCTCATCCAATGCTTTTTGTAGGGATTTTGGTAAATCAAAGTCGGAAAAAGAATTCATAGTACTAATTTTGTGCAAAGGTACAACTTTATTCTTTGTGTGTTAAACATAAAAAAACCTCTTCGATTTGAAAAGGCTTTTAGATTTTTAAAGCTGGATATTTTATAATTTCCCCATATTTGAAGCTAACGTTTCAATGAATTTTCCAATTGGTCCTTTAATCATCATGGCCATCATTGGGTTAAATTCTCCTTCGAATTGTAATTGAACTTCTGTTTTATTTTCTTCAATTTCAGTTAAATTTCCAGTTAAGGTAAAAGGTAATTTACTAGAAGCTGCTCCTAAAACAATTTTCGAGTTTGGAGTGAATTCTTTTTTTACTAATTTAATTTCAGGCATACCTTTTAAACCAAATTCGAAACAATTTTCATCAATTACTTCAAATTTAGCAATATTTTCGGGCATTAATTTTTCAAAATTCTTTACATCAGATAATTGCTCAAATAAGTATTGAGCTGATTTTTCTACGGTAACTTTTGGACTTTCTAAGTTCATATTTTTATTTTTCTTGATTCCAAGTTGATGGACTTTTTGCCCATTCCACTAAAGATTCCATTTCTTTTTCGTTAACGTATTGCTTTTCAATAGCTTTGCTTAAAAGTGTACTATAGTCACTTAAAGTATAAACATCAATGTTGGCTTTTTTGAAGTTGTCTTTAGAAATATCAAATCCATAGGTGAATATAGCAGCCATTCCTTTTACGTTTGCACCTTCATTGCGAAGAGCTTCCACAGCCATTAAACTACTTCCACCTGTACTGATTAAATCTTCTACAACAACAACGCTTTGCCCTTTTTGTAAAAAACCTTCAACTTGATTTTGTCTTCCATGTTTTTTAGCTTCTGGTCTCACATATACAAAAGGTAATCCCAGCTCTTCTGCAACAAGTATACCAATTCCAATGGCACCAGTAGCAACACCTGCAATGACATCTGGTTTTCCAAATTGTTTTTCAATTTGTTTCGCAAATTCATCACGAATATAATTTCTGATAGGAGGAAAAGACAGTACCAATCGGTTGTCACAATATATTGGAGACTTCCAGCCTGAAGCCCAGTTAAAATAATTTTCAGTATTTAATTTAATTGCGTTTATTTGTAAAAGCAATTCGGCTGTTTTCTGTGCGGTGTTGTTATTAAAAATCATATTGCAAATGTATAAAGTTTTTGTGAACGATAAGCCACTTTTTTTAACAAATAAAATCGAAAAAGAAACCGATTTTCAATTATTTCTTTTGGAAAGCATTGATATTAAAAAACTTATCGTCAAAATTTTTCAAAATAAAATTCAAAAAGCCTTTTTATATCATCCTGATGAATCTTTGTTGTTAAAGACATTGAAATCAAAAATTCCTGTTGTAAAAGCTGGTGGTGGATTAGTAAAAAATGCAAAAGGTGAGATTTTATTCATATTCCGTAATGGAAAATGGGATTTGCCAAAAGGTGGAACTGAAAAAAACGAAACCATGGAAGAAACAGCCATGCGAGAAGTTGAAGAAGAAACTGGTATAAATGGTTTATCCATAGTTGAAAAATTACAAAAAACGTATCATGTTTTTAAACGTAATGGTAGATATAAGTTAAAAGTTACGACTTGGTATGAAATGAATTCTACTTTTGAAGGAACTCCAGAAGGTCAAGAAGAAGAAGGAATTGAAAAAGTGGAATGGATAAATCCAAAAGATATTCCAACACTTTTAGAAAACTCTTATGAGAATATTAAATTGTTGTTTGAAACGGAAAAAATAAATTTTTAATTTAAACTATATAAAAATGAGAAAATCAATCGTATTATTTGCTTTCGCAATCGCAACATTATCATTTGTTTCATGTAAAGAAGAAGCTAAAGATGAAACAACAACTGAGGCAACTATTGAAGCTACAGACGAACATGCTGGTCATGATCATGAAGCTGGAGAAATGCACATGGCAAGTTATGCTTGTCCAATGGATTGCGAAAAAGGAAAAACCTATGATGCACCAGGGAAATGTCCAGTTTGTGAAATGGATTTAGTGGAAAATGGAGAAATGCACGAAGGACATAACCATTAATATTCTATAATTTATACTTATAATTTTGTAACAGTTTCCTCTAGTTTTTTATTGAAATTTGTAAAGAATCAAAAAAATAAAACTATGAAAGCTACAGAAAACGTAAAAATTTTAAATGGATTAATTTCAATTCTTGATGATGGAAAAGTTGGTTATACCAATGCAGCCGAAAATTGTGAAGATGAATCTCTAAAAACTGAATTTCTATCTATTGCAAGAGAAAGAGCACTAATGATTGTTCAATTACAAGATGAAGTTAAAGATTTAGGACAATCAACAGACGCTACAGATGGACCTTTAGGTGCTGTACACAGAGTTTGGATTGACTTTAAATCATTAATTACAGGACATGATAATGATGCTATTATCGAAGCTTGTATGACTGGAGAACAATATGCAATTGCAACGTATAAAAAAGCATTAGATAATAAATCTTTTTCAGCTTCAACCGAAACAGTTGTAGTTTCTCAATTAGCCATGATTGAAAGAGCTTTGGCTAAAATAAAATCTTTAAAAACAATTGATGCTTAATACATTCTTTGAATAACAAAAAAAGTCTTTCGAAAGAAAGACTTTTTTATTTACCTAATTATATAAACAGGATACTGCAAATGTGCTTTTTCAAGATAAACTGCATTTTAATCACTTACATTCTTTATATTTATATAATTCATTACCTAAGAGACCTCCAATAAAAAATGAAAATATAAAATTTAATAAATTAGGTTCAGGATGACCGTTATCAGCTGGACCTGCACTGTAAAACAGATTCATTATTAAATTCATTTTATGAGTGTGATAATAACAAACATCTGGAATTAACAAATTATAAATTATAGTAAAACTAAATAGAAAAAATAATATTCCACCTATAGATATATAAATCCATTTCGAAATTTTATTTTTTTTCATAGAGTATTGTTTTACAATTGATATTATAAATTATTTTATCCTATAAATAGGATACTGCAAATGCGCTTTTTCGTAATATGGAGAATGTTTGTAAATCCAATCTAACTGCCAATCACCGTTTTGAGAGAAGTCTTTTTCGTTTTTCTTTTTAGCTTCAAATTCTGCTTTTAAAGTCGGATTTTTATCTAAAATTTCTTTGGCTAAATCTTCAAAAACATAAGCCGAAAAATATTCTTTTTGTTGTAAAATAGGATCAAAATAATTCCAGTTGAAGTAACTGTCAACAGCTTCTGGTTCTAAAGTTTCTAACAAATATTTCACACCTTTTTGTTGGGTTTTGATTAAGAAATCACCTTTTCTAAAGCCTGTTTTTTCTTGACTTGAAGTCACAACTGTATTGTAATGTCCATAATGTCCTTCATAAGGATTTTTAGAAGTTTTATAATCTGCAATTTTATAACTTTCGACTTCAATTACAGTATCGTTTTTGATTTCAGTCATTTCAATTTGATTGACTTTTAGCAACTCTAAAATCGTCCATTGTGATTTTGGAACTACATAATAACCTGGAATCACAACCTCTTTTGTCGCTTTATAATCATTATAAAACGGAATATTTTTGGTAAAAGGTTTTGCTCGGTCATAAAACAATCTTGGTTTTCCAGAAACATCACTTGGTTTGTAATCACCTTCGTAACCTTGAAAAACAATAGTAGAAACTTTTGAGGAATCAATTTCCCATTGCAAAGGATAAAGATTTCCAACTTTATAATTCTCTAAGTTTTCAGCTTTTAGAGCTTTGATTTTCTTGTAATTTTTATCCACATAATTCAAACTTGAAACCATGTATTCATAAGTCACTTTTACACGACTGGCAAAATCTTTCAACATATGTGTTTCAGGTACAGAACCAATTGCGTTGAATAGAGTAGTGTAACCTGTTGCGTATCTTGGTGTATCCATAAATTGCGCAAAACCTTCGTCTGGTTTGTCACCGTGAATGTTTACATAAGGCACACTTTCAATGTCTTTTTTCTGTAAATCTTTCACGATTTCTGGATGCATTTCGGTTTTATAAAATTCTCCTAATTTTCCACCTAAACGTTGATGTTGTGTAGCGATACAAGTGAAAGTATATTGATAATCAGCTCCATTACTCACATGATTGTCAATAAACATATCTGGATTTACCAAATGAAAAATCTCTTGAAAACTCTTCGAATTTTTAGAATCTGTTTTGATGAAATCACGGTTCAAATCATAGTTTCTGGCATTTCCTCTAAAACCATATTCTTCTGGACCATTTTGATTGGCTCTTGAATACGAATTTCGATTCAAACTTCCACCAATATTATAAACTGGAATCGCAACTAAAACTGTATTTTTTGGAACGGAAACTTTTTTGGTAGCCAAATCACGCATCAACATCATGGTAGCATCAATTCCGTCTGGTTCACCTGGATGAATGCCATTGTTGACTAAAATTACTGCTTTGTCTTTATTGATTTGCGGAAAACTAAATTGCTTATCTGGATTAAAAATCACAATATGCAACGGTTCACCACTATCTGTTTTACCCATTTCTTTTACAGAAATCGTTTCAAAAGCACTATCTAATTTTTGATAATAAGCAATACATTCTTCATAAGTCGTGGATTGATTGCCGTTTCCTTTTTCAAAAGGTGTCAGGTATTTTTCTTGGGAATAGGAAACAAATGAGATTAAAAAGAATAATTTAAATATGTAACGCATGATGTTTAGTTTATTAGTTCAAAAATAGATTTTTTTTACCACAGATTCGCAGATTTTTAGAAGATGATTTATTTTTTTTTCGTCAGTTCGAGTGTTTTTGTGGAATGAAATGTAGCAAAAATGTATCGAGAACTTTTGCTTTGGAAATTGATTTCAGTTCACGACTTCTCGATACAATTTTCAAAATCAAAAACTAGCGTTTTTCATTTTAAAAACCACTCGAAGTGACGGATTATATCATAATTCGTAATTCTTAATTCGTAATTACTATTTCAAACCCTATCTTTGCCAAATGAATACAAATCACCATTCGACTAATTTATTGGTCAATTTAGGCATTGATAGTCTAAATGAAATGCAAGAAGTAGCGCAAACTACTATTCTTCAAGATAATAACGTTCTATTGCTTTCTCCAACAGGTTCTGGAAAAACCTTGGCTTTTTTGATGCCTATTTTTCAACTTTTGGAAGAAAATATCCATACTGTTCAGTGTTTAATTTTGGTTCCTTCACGAGAATTGGGATTGCAAATTGAACAAGTTTGGAAGAAAATGGGAACGAATTATAAAGTCAATATTTGTTATGGTGGTCATTCATTGGATACAGAAATTAAGAATTTAAGCAATCCACCAGCGATTTTAATTGGAACTTCAGGAAGAATTAAAGACCACTTGGAAAGAAAATCGTTTGAGGTGGAGAATATCACGACTTTAGTTTTAGACGAATTTGATAAGTCTTTGCAACTGGGTTTTCATGAAGAAATGTCTTTTATTATTGGTCGTTTGCCGAAATTGAATAAACGTGTTTTAGTTTCCGCTACAGCTGGCATTGAAATTCCGAAATACACACGAGTTGTGAATCCAACGGTTTTGGATTTTATTGTGGAAGAAGAAGAAAACTCGAATTTAGATATAAAATTGGTCGTTTCGAAAGAAAAAGATAAGATAAATACCCTTTTTCAGTTGATTTGTACTTTAAAAGGAGAAAGTGCGATTGTGTTTTGCAACCATCGTGATGCTGTGGAACGCATTAGTGATATGCTGAACGAAAAAGGAATTTATGCTACATTTTATCATGGTGGAATGGATCAAGAGGAACGAGAACGTGCTTTGATTCAGTTTAGAAATGGAAGTATGAGTTATTTGATTACAACCGATTTAGCGGCTCGTGGTTTGGATATTCCAGAAATGAAACATGTGATTCATTATCATTTGCCTTTGAAAGAAGATGAATTTACACACCGAAATGGTCGTACCGCTCGTATGCAAGCTTCTGGAACGGCTTATGCCTTGATTCATGAAAGTGAAAAGCAATTGGATTATTTCGATTATAGTTTAGAAAAATTAGTGGTTACCGAAACGACAAGATTGCCAAGACCACCGCAATTTCAGACGATTTATATCAGTGGTGGAAAGAAAAACAAGTTGAATAAATTTGACATTGTAGGTTTCTTTTCGCAAAAAGGGAAATTGGAAAAAGGGGATTTGGGTTTAATTGAAGTGAAGGATTTTATTTCATTTGCTGCTGTGAAATATGGAAAAGTGAATGATTTTTTGAAGAACATTCGCGATGAGAAGATGAAAGGGAAGAAGTATAAGATTGAAGTTGCAAGGAAGGTTGTGAAGAAAGAGGAAGAGTAGTTTTTTGGAACACAGATTTGAGAAATTGGAGGAATGTGAGAAATGGAACGCAGATGACGCTGATTTGGCAGATTTTCACGGATTTTTATTTTCACACAAAGAGTAAAAGTTTTTCGCAAAGTTCACAAAGAAACTATGTTTAACTATGTAAAGCAAAGCTTCTCAATTCAATATATAGAAACCTATGTGTCTATGTGGTTAAAAAAAACTTAGCGAAACTCTGTGCCATACTTTGAGTAACTTTGTGTAATAAATTTAACCGCAAATTCGCAAATCTTTTATATAAACATCGCTATGTTACCTATAAAAAGCAAAGCGTCTGACTATACTCAAAGAAACCTATGTGCCTATGTGGTAAAAAAAAAATATATGATAAACTGTCCTTTATGTAACGAAAATGCTACGGTTTTTTGCGAAAAGCCCAATCATTTATTCTACAAATGTGACACTTGTGAAGGCATTTTTAGACCAAAACATACACATCTAGATACAACTGCTGAAAAAGCTCATTACGAAAACCACAACAATGATGTGAATGATTTAGGGTATCAAAAGTTTGTTTTTCCTGTGGTGAAAGCTGTTTTGGATCATTTTTCTGCTGAAGATAAAGGTTTGGATTTTGGTTCTGGAACTGGACCAGTGATTGCCAAATTGTTGCGGGAACAAAACTACCAAGTAGAAAATTACGATTTGTATTTTGAAAATAAACCCGAATTATTGCAACAAAAATACGACTACATAACTTGTTGTGAAGTAATGGAACATTTTAAAGAACCTTTGAAAGAGTTTCAACAATTGCAAAAGATGCTAAAACCAAAAGGGAAACTAATTTGCAAAACCGAAATCTACAACAACCAAACCCCTTTTGAAAATTGGTATTACAAAAATGACTTAACGCATATTTTTATTTACCAAGAAGCGACTTTGCATTGGATACAAAAGAATCTTGGGTTTAAGAAGGTTGGGTTTTTGGATAAGGTTGTTGTTTTTGAGGGATAAGATTTGTTGAGTCTTTTTTAAGACTGGTATTGACAAATAAACAGAAAACTTTGAAAGATAAAATTTAATTAATAAGGTAAAAACAATTTCACAATAACATAAAAAAATAGGTTAAGCATAGAAATAGCATAAAACCTGTTTTAGCAGACTTAGTTACTTTTGTAATCTTCAATTATTTTAAAAATAAATTTGGTTAATACGTTTAAATGTATCAATTTTATATCCATGAAAATTGCATATAAAACTGATAACGGAATATTCTATAAAGGGAAGATTGAAAAGGTTTTAACTTCCAAAAAGTTTGATAAATATAAAGGTAAAATAAATTTAATTTTTTTTTCACCACCATTTCCTTTGAATAGGAAAAAAAAATATGGAAATTTACAAGGTGAGGAATACATAGATTGGCTTTCAAGTTTATCTATTTTATTTAGAGAATTTCTTGCAGAAAATGGTTCAATTGTCATAGAAGTTGGAAATTCATGGGAATCTGGTGTACCAGTTATGTCTACCTTGGCATTAAAATCTTTATTAGCATTTTTAGAAAAGGGAGAATATCATCTCTGTCAACAATTTGTATGGAATAATCCTGCAAAATTGCCAAGCCCTGCACAATGGGTTAATGTAGAAAGAAACAGAGTAAAAGATTCTTTTACTTATTTTTGGTGGATGAGTAAAACTCCATTTCCAAAGGCTGATAATAGAAATGTTTTGACCGAATATAGTAAGTCAATGAAAAGCCTATTAAAAAGTCAAAAGTATAATTCTGGCTCTAGACCTTCGGAACATAACATTGGAGAAAAATCGTTTTTGACTAATAATAAAGGTGCTATCCCTTCGAATGTTATTACAGCAGCAAATACACAATCTAATACTAGCTATCAAAAATACTGCATTGAAAAAAATATAATACCACACCCTGCAAGAATGCCTGAAGCTTTACCAGAATTTTTTATTAAATTCTTAACAGATGAAAATGATTTAGTATTAGATCCATTTGGAGGAAGTAACACAACTGGTGCAGTTTCAGAAAGACTTAATAGGAAATGGATTTCTGTTGAGCCTAATATTGAATATATTAAAGGTTCAATTGGAAGATTTGAGAAATTATCTAAATATGATTTTGAAATAAGTAATATTTAACATGGCAAGTATTTTTAATCCAAAAATATTGGAAATCAGACATCAAGTATATAAACCAGTTGGTTGGATTATAAATAAAATATATACAGTAACTTTTAATAAATGGTTCTATCAATTAAAAGCATCAAAACATTTTGACGAAATAACTTTACAAAGAATTTTATTATATAAGTTTCAAGCTTTGTTGCCAAATCATACAGCCATTTATTATGATAAAAACATTTCACATAAAAATATCAAAAAATTAAAGTCTAAACCAGATTTTTTGCTTTGGAAAAATGATTATACAGAGTGGTACGTTATTGAAGTAGAATTAATAAATCATAGTGTTAATCATATTGATATACAGCTTAAGAACTTTTATGAAGGTGATTATTCTGATGTGGATGGAATAACTGATTATGTGAATTCTAAGGTTAAAACTATGTTTAATCAAATCAGTTTTAAAGAAATGTTGATTAACACTCAACCTAAAATTATGCTAATTTCAGATAGAATTCATCCTACGTGGTATGATGAATTTCAAAAATATGAATGTTATTTTGCAACATTACAAATATATGTTGATGATGATGAAAATTTTTTATACAGAATTGGAGGGGAATTTCCTCAAGAATATAGTACTTTTACTTATTGTAATTTCGATAAAAGAATAAGAGCTCTAGAAATTGATAATGGTAATTTTTTCAAAAATGCGGGATATAATTCTGGTGACAAGGTTAAAATTTATTATAGG
The DNA here is from genome assembly GCF_042652765.1 of Flavobacterium ponti. Taxonomy (NCBI): domain Bacteria; kingdom Pseudomonadati; phylum Bacteroidota; class Flavobacteriia; order Flavobacteriales; family Flavobacteriaceae; genus Flavobacterium; species Flavobacterium ponti. Next base: position 103,923 of record NZ_JBHSGW010000027.1, on the reverse strand, counting down.
TTTGAATTTGAAGAGTGGCGATTTATGGAGTATGGAGATAAATCTTATTTAGAATATTTAGAGGACATTCCTCCTTTAGATATGACAATAAAAAGATATAAGGTCATATTAAATAGCAAAAAACAAATTCACCTAGTAAAATAGTATTTTATGGAAGATATAGAAATAAAAGTAGGTATTGAAGTCATTTTATCTTATAAAAGACTCTCATATTCACCTTGGTATGCACTTGCAGAATTTGTAGATAATTCTACTCAAGCTTATTTTAATAATCAAGCAGCAATAGAGGAGCAACTTAGAAAAGATGGTGAAAGGTTGACAGTTGATATTAATTACAATAGAACAAATAATACAATAACAATATCTGATAATTCTATTGGGATGTCTGGTGAAGAATTAAGAAATGCTTTAATGATAGGAGTACCTCCAGATTATGATAAAGGTAGATCAAAGTATGGATTAGGTTTAAAAACAGCTGCATGTTGGTTTGGAAATTTTTGGACTATTGAAACTAAAAAGCTAGGAGAAAGTTCAGCATATAAAGTTACAGTTGATGTAAATAAAATAGCTAAAGAGAGAGTTTTTAAATTACCCACAGATATTATAGATTCATCTCCTGAAAAGCATTATACTAAAATTTGTATTCAAGATTTAAATAGACAATATCATGGAAAAACTATTAATAAAATTAAAGAATTCCTTTCTTCTTTATATAGATTTGATTTTGATAATATAAATCTTTTGTTGAGATGGCAAGGTGAAGATATTAGTTGGAAAGGTTTTGAGGGTAGATTTTATATAACGCAAGATGGAAAACCCTATAAAAAACCTCTTTCATTTACAATTGGTGAAAATAAAGTTGTTACTGGTTGGGTAGGAGTTTTAGCAAAAGGAAGTCGTAAAGATGCTGGTTTTTCAATTATTCAAAATAATAGAATTATTAGAGGTTGGCCATCTGCTTATAAACCTTCTTCAATTTTTGGAGATGATGGGACTAATGATTTAGTTAATCAAAGATTAGTTGGAGAATTATTTATGGATGGTTTTGCGGTAAGTCATACAAAAGATAATATTCTTTGGGTAGATGATGAAGAAGAAGAATTAGAGTTAAAACTTGGTGAATTATGTGCTGATGCTAAAGCATTAGCAGGTTATATTAGAGTTTCATCCTTTAATGTTGTTGATGATAATTCTGATGCAATTAGATATGAAGCATTATCATTGTTTGAATCCGAATTAAAATCAAGTGAAATTAGAGATAAATTATTTAACGAAATAATTCCTGATGACAGAGCAATAACTGCTTCTTTTCAGAATTTAATTGAAACAACTCAAAGGAATGATGAACCTGTTATTGAAGTTAGTATTGGAGAGGATGAGGATGTTATTTTTATAAAAGTTTTCTTTAGGAATGTTTCAGAGTTTGAGCCTTACGTACTTATAGAATCATCAATTGAAAATAATACATTACTTGTGATAATTAATTTACTCCACCCATATTGGCAAGAATTAAAGAACTTAGATAGTTACTTAACGTTTATAAGACATTGTGTTTATGATGGAATTTCTGAGTGGAAAGCTTCAAAAAAATTAGGTAGATTAAATCATGATACAGTTAAATACATAAAAGATATTTTATTAAGATTGCCGTTTGAAATAACTAATAACAAGTTTAGAGAATAAATACAACAATTTTTAAGGTTAAACTTTTACTTTTAGGTTAATTTACATGCAATATTCTGCTTATTAATGAGAATTACAATGTTTCTAATCTCATGTAATTAACATAAATAGATAAAAAAACACACAATTATTACGGTTTTTCGCATAAAACAAAAAAAAGCTAAAAATTAGTTCTAACTTTTAGCTTTCTTATTCTATATAAAGGTTCTCGATACATTTTTTGTTTCATTGCATTACACAAAAAAATCACTCGAATTAACGAAAAAATTATTTACCAGGAACAACCTTATAAGTAGGATCTTCCATAATGTTTACATCTATAATCGCTTCGGCATTTTTAAGCAATTCTACACAATCATTACTCAAGTGTTTTAAATGAACTACTTTGTTTACGGCTGCGTAGCGTTCGGTTATTTTGTTTACAGCATCAATAGCACTCATATCGGCAATTCGGCTTTCGGCAAAGTCTATGATTACTTCGTTGGGGTCGTTTTGTACATCAAATTTTTCGGCAAAAGCAGTTGTAGAACCAAAAAATAAAGGGCCAAAAATCTCGTAATGTTTCACACCATTTTCATCTACATATTTTCTTGCACGAATTCGTTTGGCATTTTCCCAAGCAAAAACCAAAGCCGAAATAATCACTCCAATTAAAACCGCTAAAGCTAAATTGTGCATTAAAATGGTAACAAAAGTCACGACCAACATCACAAAAATATCAGATTTTGGCATTTTGGTAAACGCTTTAAAACTAGCCCATTCAAAGGTTCCAATCGCAACCATAATCATTACTCCAGTTAAAGCAGCCATAGGTAATAATTCAATGACTGGTGCTCCAAATAAAATGATCGCTAAAATGGTCAAAGCAGCCACAATTCCAGATAATCTAGCTCTTGAACCTGAAGATAAGTTAACTAAAGTTTGAGCAATCATTGGGCAACCACCCATTCCAAAGAAAAATCCGTTGGCTATGTTGGCTGTTCCTTGTGCTAAACATTCGCGGTTGCTGTTTCCTTTTGTGTTTGTGATTTCGTCTACTAAATTTAATGTTAACAAACCTTCTGTTAAACCTACAGCAGCCATAATCAATCCATAAGGCAAAATGATTTTAAAGGTTTCAAACGTAAAAGGAATTTCAGGAATATGAAAAGGAGGAAAGCTTCCACTAACAGAAGCAATATCCACAACTTGTTTAGTATCAATATTAAAAATTAGTACAACCGCAAAAACTACAATAATCGCAACTAACGAAGCAGGAACCGCTTTAGTAATTTTTGGAAATAAAAGAATAATCGCAATAGTTAAAGCCACTAATCCAGCCATAATGTACAAGGCTGAACCTGATAATAATTCACTTTGTCCGTTAACAATGGTTTTAAATTGTTCTAATTGCGACATGAAAATGATTACCGCTAAACCATTTACGAAACCAAACATTACAGGTTGTGGCACCAATCGGATGAATTTACCTAATTTGAGTAAACCAACTATAATTTGAATAATTCCAGCCATAGCCACAGCTGCAAAGACATATTCTAAACCGTGAGAATTCATTAAAGCAATCAAAACGATTACGGTTGCACCAGCACCACCAGAAATTAAACCAGGACGACCACCAAAAATAGCGGTGATAATTCCCATGATAAAAGCACCATACAATCCAACTAAAGGAGGAAAACCAGCTAATATGGCAAACGACAACGATTCTGGAATCATAGTCATAGCAACAGTTAAACCTGCTAAAACTTCGGTTTTATAATCTACTTTTTGTTTGAAATCGAAAAGGTTGAGTACTTTTTGCATTACAATTTGGGCTTAGAAAAAATTAAGCGGCAAAGGTAAGGTTTTCAATTTAAAGATAGAAGCTACTTTTGTAATGAAGTTTTTTGGAACACAGATTTGAGAAATTGGAGAAATCTGAGAAATGGAACGCGGATGACGCTGATTTGGTATATTTTCACGGATTTTTTTAACGCAAAGTTTGAAAGTTTTCGCAAAGCTTACATCAACAGATTTTAACAATTTCTTCAATTTCTTAAATCTGTGTTCCTTTTTTATTACCAAAAATTTATTTTTTCAAAACAGAATCAGGAACCATTTTAGAAGCATCACCACCATTTCTCAAAACATCTCTTACAATGCTTGATGAAATATAAGAAGTTCTTGCTGCTGTTAGTAAGAACACTGTTTCTATTTTAGACATGGTTCTGTTGGCGTGAGCAATGGCTTTTTCAAATTCAAAATCAGCTGGATTACGCAAACCTCTTAAGATGAATTCGGCTTTTTCTTTTTTGCATAAATCTATCGTCAAACCTGTATAAGTTATGACTCTTACTTTTGGTTCGTCTTTAAAAGCTTCTTCGATAAAGCGTTTTCGGTCTTCTAGTGAAAACATGTATTTCTTTTCGGCATTGACTCCAATGGCAACTATCACTTCATCAAATAGGGAAACTCCTCTCTTAATGATGTCAAAGTGACCGTTTGTAATAGGGTCGAATGAACCTGGGAAAATTGCTTTTTTCATTATTTTGAGTTTGTTGTTTGTCGTTTGTCGTTTGTCGTTAATAGTTTATGGTTAGAACTATTAACAATAAACTATTAACAATTAACTATTCTATTTCTTCCAAATAGGTTTGTTATGTAAAGCTAATTCAATTTCACTATCTAACAAGTCTTTCATTGGAATTTTTGCATAATCTGCTTGTTGTGGAAATATACTTTGTGGACTCAATCCTGGATTGGTATTGATTTCAATAAAATGAGGTTCGTCATTCATGATGATATATTCAGCTCTTGAAAACCCTTTCATTCTTAAAGAATCGTAGACTTTTATAGCTGTTTTTTTGACTTTTTCGGTCATTTCATCGCTAATTCTAGCTGGTGTTATTTCTTCTGATTTTCCCAAATATTTCGCTTCATAATCAAAAAAAGCATTGTGAGAGACAATTTCTGTGATGCCTAAAACAGTCGTTTTTCCTTTGTAATTCAGTACACCAACCGAAACTTCCATGCCATCTAAAAAGCTTTCAATTAAAATATCTTTGTCTTCCGCAAAAGCAAAAACCAAGGCTTTTTCATATTCATCTTTAGAATGCACTTTTGAAATTCCTAAACTACTTCCAGATTGATTGGGTTTTACAAAGAATGGTAATCCCAATTCTTTTACAATATCATCATAAGTAAAATCGATATTTCCTTCAGAGACATAAATAGATTTAGCTCTAGGAATATTAAATTTTGACAAAACAGATAAAGTATCACGTTTGTTAAAAGTCAAACTTGATTGGTAATAATTACATCCAGCATAAGGAATTTCTAACAATTCCCAATAAGCTTGCAAATGACCATCTTCACCTGGAGTTCCATGAACCGTATTTAAAATCACATCAAAATGAATGGTTGAAAATCCGTCAAAGAATGAAAAATCGGCTTTATTGATTGGAAATTTTTCATCTTCGACAATGGCATGCCAACCTTCTAACAAAATATGAATTTCATAAATGTTATATTTTTCTTTGTCTAAATTGTTTAAAATTAACTGTCCGCTTCGAAGTGAAATTACTGATTCATCAGAATATCCACCCATTACAACTGCTATGTTCATATAAAAATTGAATATATACTTCTATACAAAAATATCATAATTTATTTATTTGATGGTTAGGATTTGTGGTTTTATTAAAAATAATTGAACAAATAATAAAATGGTACTTTTGTGGTTATTATTTGATAGTTAAATCAAACTATAAATTTATATCTTTGCTAAAATTAAAATGTATGAGGTTTTTTGAATTTTTAAAGAGTTGGGCTTTTTTCAGACAAGTATTAATTGCTGTATTGATAGTTGGTGTATTGGGCTTTTTATTGGTAAATTTTTTAGATTTTAGAACCAGACATGGTGAAGAAATTGAAGTGCCAGATTTAAAGAAAATGAAAATTGAAATTGCTGAAGAAAAATTAGCCGATTTTGGGATAGAAGCTTTAGTTTTAGATACAATTGATTATAATAAAGACTTTCCTCCTTTTTCTATAGTTGAACAAGATCCAGAAGTTGGTGAAAAAGTAAAAGATGGTCGAAAAATATATGTAAAGATTAATGCTGGTGGTTATGCCATGATTACTTTACCAGATTTGGAAGAGAAAACATACAGACAAATTCAAGCTACTTTTAGAGCTTTAGGTTTACAAGAAGGAGATATTACCTACAAGCCAAATTTAGCAAAAGACTTAGTTTTAGTTGTGAAACATAAAGGAAAAGTAGTTAAAAAAGGAGATAAGATTCTTAAAAATTCTGTTTTGGATTTAGAATTAGGTGATGGAAAAAGAACTTTTGAAGATTCAGATTTAGGAATTGATACGATTAGCGTTTCAAACCCAGAAATTGATGTGGATGTTCCAACAACTGAAGGAGAATAATAATGAACGAAGAAGAGAAAAATATTGATGCTGAATTGGAAGAAGATTCGCTACATGAGCATTTTAAATTTGAAGCCACAAAAGGTCAAGCACCATTGCGAGTTGATAAATTTTTAATGAATTATATTGAAAACGCTACTCGAAATAAAATCCAACAAGCAGCAACAAACGGAAATATTTTTGTAAATGATATTCCTGTAAAGTCAAATTACAAAGTAAAGGCTTTTGATGTGGTTCGTGTTTTGTTAGAATATCCTCCATTTGAGAATTTAATTATTCCCGAAAATATTCCTTTAGATATAGTGTATGAAGATGATCAGTTATTGGTTATCAATAAGCCACCAGGTTTAGTAGTTCATCCAGGTTATGGAAACTATACTGGAACCCTTGTAAACGCTTTGGCTTATCACTTTGATAATTTACCTATGAACAGTTCAGAACGACCAGGATTGGTCCATCGAATTGACAAAGATACTTCTGGTTTGATGGTTGTGGCAAAAACAGAATCTGCTATGACATATTTAGCTAAACAATTTGCCGATAAAACTTCTGAAAGAGAATATATAGCTATTGTTTGGGGAAATATAGAAGAAGATGAAGGCACCATTGAAGGAAACATCGACAGACATGTGAGTAATAGAATGCAAATGGCAGTTTATGATGTGGATAGTGATAAAGGAAAACCTGCTATAACACATTATAAAGTTCTTGAACGTTTAGGATACGTTACTTTGGTTTCTTGTAAGTTAGAAACAGGAAGAACTCATCAGATTCGTGTACACATGAAACACATTGGTCATACGTTGTTTAATGATGACCGTTATGGTGGTGATTTGATCTTAAAAGGAACAACTTTTACCAAATACAAACAATTTGTAGATAATTGTTTTAAAGTATTACCAAGACAAGCACTTCATGCAAAAACCTTAGGTTTTGAACATCCAACTACAAAAGAGTTTATGCGTTTTGATTCAGAAATTCCTCAAGACATACAAGATTGTATTGAAAAATGGAGAACGTATTCTAATGCAAAAAGTATTGAAGATTTAGAAGATTAATAATATTCAATTTTTCTTGAAGTATAGAAAACAATATTATTTACTGTTGTTTTTTTACCAATCCAATTGTTATTATCGTCATAAGTATATTCAATCTGTTTGTTGTAGATTTCGTTGCCTTTTCCATCTGTGACAATTTGGTATATTAAATTGTTTTTAAAATCGTATTTATAAACTGTTTCAGAGACTAATTTTCCATTTTTATATACTTTCCAAACTGTTGTATTGTCATTTTGGTCATATTCAAACTCTTCTTTGTTTTTAGAGTTATCATAAACTTCAAAACTTTCTTTAGTAATTAAACGCTTTTTATCATCATAAGTTCTAGACAACTCAACATCTAAACTTCCATTGTCAGTAAAAGTTTGAGAAGTTAGCATCTGATTGTAACTGTTATAAACGGAATTTGTTTTTGAAATTACTTTGAAATTTTTGTCATAGTATATTTCCGAAGTTTTGTTGCCGTTATCATCATATTCAATAGAAAGTCTTGTTTGCATGGTTGGCTTATTTCGAAAATAACTTTCTTCACTAACTCTATTGTTATCATCATAACTAAAGCTAGTTCTATTTGCTTGTTTTTCGTTGCCATCATATTTGTAGTGTTCTACCAATCGTCCATTATTGTACTGAAATACTTCTTTATCTAACAATCTAGAGCCATTGAATCGTCTTGCGATAATAGTATTTTTATCACCCTCCCAAGTGTATTTCGTTTCTACATATTCAGTAGCAGTTGTAAAGTTTCTTTTGGAAATCATTTTATCTTTTCCATCATAGACTATATCTTCGGCTACATTTCCATTTTCTTTATAGGAAATTTTGTTAATTAGCTTACCTTTATTATCAAACTTTAAAGCAATATCTGGACTAAATTGGTTTTCAAACTTACGTACCGAACTAGTGTTTCCACCATCTTTTTTTTCTTCAGTTGTGTATTCTAAAGTTGATTTTACGTTTCCTTTTAAACCAAAATCATTCCATTCAGAATGTGCTCTTGAAGTTCCTGTATCATCATTATTTTCTGTTGTTTTTTCTTTCTTGCAAGAAATTAGTATTGAAGTCAAGCAAAATAAAACGAATAGTTTTTTCATAATTGTTACTTAGTAGCTATAGCGTTGTCAAATTTTTGAGAAACAGTTTTCCAGTTGATTATATTAAAAATTCCAGAAATATAATCGGTTCTTTTATTTTTGTATTTTAAATAGTAAGCATGTTCCCAAACATCAATTGCTAAAATAGGAGTTCCCTTTTCAACAGCATTTGACATTAAAGGATTATCTTGATTTGTAGTTTGTGTGACTTTTAATTTTCCGTCCTTATCAACAATTAACCAAACCCAACCAGAACCAAAAAGGTTTGTAGCTACTTCTGATAGTTTTGAGTTTAAGTTATTAAATGAACCAAAATCTCTATCAATAGCTTCAGTTAAAGCTGTTGTTGGTTTGGTGTCTTTTTTTGGACTTAAAATTTCAAAAAACAGATTGTGATTGTAATATCCACCAGCATTATTACGTAGAAATAAATTGTTGATGTCTAATTGACTTAAGATTTCTTCAATTGTTTTTGTTTTAAACTCAGTGTCATTGACTGCTGTGTTTAATTTATTGGCATATCCTAAATGATGTTTTGAATAATGAGTTTCCATTGTTGTTGCATCAATATAAGGTTCTAAATCATTGTATTGATACGATAAACCATTCATTTTAAATGGACCAGTTGTAGTTTTAACATCAGCTGGGTTACCATATATTACTTCTTCAACAACATTTGGATCGGGTAATTGTACTTCTTGTAGTTGTTTTTCTTTTTTACATCCAATTAATAATGAAATAGAAAATAAACATAATAGTACTACTTTTTTCATTGAGGTATTTTTATTGACAATTAAAGTTTTCTTTCTTTTAGTAGTGAATTTATCAATTCAATATATTGTTCTTTAGCTTCATCAATAGTTAGATGATTTACTTGCATCCAAGCATTCATCTTGAAAGCGTTTTTTAAATCATTAGAATCTTGAGAAGCTTCAATAGTTAATGAAGGTCTTGTTGAAGTAGCATGCTTATATAAACCATAAAGTACTAATTGTACATTTGGTGGAACAGATTCTTTTGGAATCTTATTAGCATTTTCAAATGCTTCATCAAATAATATATTTAACGCTTCACTATTCAATTTTACTATTTTTTTGTTAGTACAGTAACTCCTCCAATGGTTTTTTGGCCTAATTTAACATCAATTGGAGTTCCAATTGGGAAATATAAATCTACTCTAGACCCAAATTTAATAAAACCAGCATCTTTTCCTTGAACAACACGCATTCCAACTTGTGCATAATTGACAATTCTACGAGCTAATGCACCAGCAATTTGACGATACATTACTTCACCATAAATACGATTTTCAATTACTACTGTTGTTCTTTCATTTTCTTCACTTGCTTTTGGATGCCAAGCTACAAGGTATTTTCCTGGATGATATTTGCTGTATTTTACAATTCCATTTAAAGCATAACGTGTAACGTGAACATTGATAGGTGACATGAAAATAGAGACCATTAATCGTTTGTCGTTGAAATATTCAGGTTCAAAAACTTCTTCAATCACAACAACCTTTCCATCCACTGGAGCAATAACATGATTGTCACTATTGTCTACTTTTCTTTTAGGATTTCTAAAAAATTGTAAAACCAATATTAAAATAACTATGGCTAAAACCTGAATAAATTTTCTTATCCAAAAATTATCAAAAACATCTGATAATAATAACAATGCTACTGAAATAATAACTGTAGCTAAAATAATTTTTCCACCTTCTTTATGAAACATAATATAAAATTTGATAAAATAAATATACAAACGGAGCAACAAATATAATACTATCTAGCCTATCTAACACACCACCATGACCAGGCATAATGTTTCCGCTATCTTTTACTTGTGCAATTCTCTTAAATTTGGATTCCACTAAATCTCCCATTGTACCAAAAACACTTGCAATAAAAGCAATTCCTATCCATATATACATAGTTTCTTTATTATCAGAACCTATAAAATATTTTGCTATTAAAACGCTCGCTAAGATACTAAATACTAAACCACCAAGAAATCCTTCTATGGTTTTTTTTGGTGAAATTCGCTCAAAAAGTTTGTTTTTTCCAATTGATTTGCCAACAACATAGGCAAAAGTATCATTAGTCCAAATTAATATAAATATACCAATAATAATTTTTGGGTTGTAGCCATTAATTCCAAACGGTATTTTAGTAATAAAAACAAATGAAAGAATAATATAACCTAATGTATAAAAGTATTTGTCTATAGTAGAGCAAGGTTTATTTTCTTTGGAAAACAAAAAGGCTATTGCTTTTATCGAAACTAGTAACGTAATCGTTAAAGTAACTTGAACGAGATTTATTGAATCTACATTGCCAAAAGTGAAGAAATAATATAAAACTATTCCAACAATAAAGGGAGCTATTTTTGAAATTTGAACAAGATTGCAAAATTCGTTTATGGCAATAACCATAAAAACACCAAATAGTAAAAAAAAACTAGTGGTAGAATAGGAGATAGCAAACAGTAACAAAACTATATAAACTACACCCGATAACAATCTGGTTAAAGTTTCGTTCATTTTATAAATCTTCTAACAGCAATAGATATAAGTTTTTGTGACTACTTCCATAATGCAGAAAGTCTTCTTCTTTTGCTTTTTCAAAATATTTAATAGTAGTTATATTGGACGGATATTCTTTGTCGTATCTTTTTTTAATATTTCTAAGACCATCACTTTTGTTTCCAACAATTTGACTTGTGGTGGCAAAAACAACCATATCACAAGGTAATTCGTTAGCTTTATATTGTTTAAATTGTTTAGATGAAAATAAAATTGAGCCATCATCTGAAATTAAATCTTCGCAAATGGTAAAAAAGAATCTAGGTTTCTTAATTTCTTTATAATCTAATTTGTTTTCGTCTAAAAGAGAAAATAATTTTTCATCATGACACAATACTTCACTTTCAAACCAGTCGTTTTCTTCAAGTATATTTTCAAATTGTTCTTTTAATTCATTAAGATTTTCGCAGTATAAAAACTTACCACCATTATTTTTAAAATTAAAAGTAAACTTTTCGTCAATTGGAGTATCTATTTGTGGTTCATAAGGACTTCCTTGTGAATCTTTATCGTCTTCTGAAGTGTTGCCAAATATTTTTTTGAATATGTTCATGTATGGCTGGATTTTTGAATTTAACCAAAGATAAAAAATCTTAACTCAAATTAAATATGAATTAAGATTTTTTATTAATAAACAATTGTTAATAACCTTAGGCTATATCTTCGTTTGTAGGAGTTGAAATTTCATCAACTGGTTTGAAATTTCTATGACCAAAAATTGTTTCTAAATCATCTTTAAAAATGACTTCTTTTTCAATCAAAATATCAGCTAGTTGATTTAATTTGTCTTTATTTTCTTCCAAAAGTTTAATAGCTCTTTGGTATTGACCTTCAATTAAGATTGATATTTCACTATCAATAACTCTAGCAGTATCTTCAGAATAAGGTTTAGAGAAATTGTAATCATTTTGCCCTGATGAATCGTAATAAGTTATGTTTCCTAATTTTTCATTTAAACCATAAATAGTTACCATTGCTCTTGCTTGTTTTGTAACTTTTTCCAAATCACTTAAAGCTCCTGTAGAAATATTATTAAACATTACTTTTTCTGCAGCTCGACCACCCATGGTAGCACACATTTCGTCTAACATTTGCTCTGGACGAACAATTTGTCTTTCTTCAGGTAAATACCAAGCAGCTCCAAGACTTTGTCCACGAGGAACAATAGTTACTTTAATCAGCGGTGCAGCATGTTCTAACATCCAACTAACAGTTGCATGACCAGCTTCGTGAACTGCAATGGCTCTTTTTTCTTCTTTTGTGATGATTTTATTTTTCTTTTCTAAACCACCAATGATTCTATCAACAGCATCTAAGAAATCTTGTTTATCAACTGCTTTTTTGTTATTTCTAGCAGCAATTAAAGCAGCTTCATTACAAACGTTTGCAATATCAGCACCTGAAAATCCTGGAGTTTGTTTTGCTAAAAATTCCGTATCTAAACCTTCTGCTTTTTTTAGAGGTTTTAAATGTACTTCAAAAATTTCTTTACGTTCTCTAATGTCTGGTAAGTCAACATAAATTTGACGGTCAAAACGACCAGCTCTTAATAATGCTTTGTCTAAAACATCAGCTCTGTTGGTAGCAGCAATTACAATTACATTTGTATTTGTACCAAAACCGTCCATTTCAGTTAAAAGTTGATTTAAAGTATTTTCTCTTTCATCATTTCCACCTGACATGTTACTTTTTCCTCTAGCCCTACCTACTGCATCAATTTCATCAATAAAAATGATTGATGGAGATTTTTCTTTGGCTTGTTTGAATAAATCTCTAACACGAGAAGCACCAACACCTACAAACATTTCCACGAAATCTGAACCAGATAAAGAGAAGAAAGGAACTTTAGCTTCACCAGCAACGGCTTTTGCTAATAATGTTTTACCTGTTCCTGGAGGACCAACTAATAAGGCTCCTTTTGGAATTTTACCACCTAATGAAGTATATTTTTCTGGAGTTTTTAAAAATTCAACAATTTCTTGTACTTCTTCTTTTGCTCCTTCAAGTCCTGCTACATTGGCAAATGTTGTTTTTACATCTGTTTTTTCATCAAATAATTTAGCTTTAGATTTTCCAATGCTAAAAATTTGACTTCCACCACCACCAGCTCCACCACCAGACATTCTTCTCATCATAAAAATCCAAAGACCAACTAATACCAAAATTGGTAAGAATGAAAGGAATATTTCTGTCCAATCACCAGATGATTTAAAATCATAATTAGTTATTAAACCTTTATCAGATGCTTCAACTAACTTCTTTTGAAACAACTCTTCATTACCAATATTTTCTAATAAATAGTGAGGTCCTTTTTCATTTATTTTACCTAAAACGTCTTTGTTTACAGCATCATATTTTTTGTCGCTTAAAACTTCTTTTTTTAAGAAAATTTCGGCAGTTTTACCATTGAAAACAACAACTTTATCAACTTGAGAAGAATCTAATAGTTGATTGAATTTTGAAATGGTTGTTGGTTTAGGGTTGCTTAAATCAACTCCAGATGATGCCACTTGAATAATGAAAAATAAGGCAAGAACTGAAAGAAATATATACCAAGGACTAAATTTAAAGCCTGGTTTTTTATTATTATCGTTTGACATATTTAATTTTTATTTTCTAATGAAATGATGTTTGCGTCTCCCCACAAACCTTCAATGTTATAATATTCTCTAATGTGTTTTTGAAAAACATGAACTACTACGTTAACATAATCCATAAGTACCCATTCGGCATTTTCAGAACCTTCAACATGCCAAGGTTTGTCTTTTAATTCTTTTGAAACTACTTTTTGGATAGAGTTAACGATTGCATTGACTTGTGTGTTAGAATTTCCGTTGCATATGATAAAGTAATCACTAACGGTGTTGTCAATTTCTCTAAGATCAAGAATATCAATATCATTCCCTTTTACATCTTCTATACCTTTGATGATATTTGCTATTAAATCATCATTACTTACTTTCTTTTTAGTCATCTAAATTTTTTACTTTATGCAAATTTACCAAAATTTGTCTTTACATTTGAACGTTAACAAAAGTTTACAAAAATTATTTTTGCACATGAATATCATCAAACTAAATGCCACAAACTCAACTAATGACTATTTAAAGGATTTAATGCGAAAACAGTTTGTTGATAACTTTACAATTGTGATTGCAAGTAATCAAGAAAAAGGTAGAGGTCAACGCGAAGCGGAATGGTTTAGTGAATCAGGTAAAAACTTAACATTTAGTGTTTTAGTAAGGGATTTGATAATGAGTCCAGCGGAATTATTTACTTTAAATATTGCTGTTGCTTTAAGTGTTTTTGAAACTTTAAACGTACTGACAAGAAAAAAAACTGCTGTAAAATGGCCTAACGACATTATGGCAGATAACAAGAAAATTGCTGGAATTTTAATTGAAAATGCCATTCAACAAAATGGTGAAATTTATTCGGTTATTGGAATTGGACTTAATGTAAATCAAATTAATTTTAATTTGGCTAAAAATATCACTTCATTAAAACTATTAGAAAATATAGATTTTAATTTAGATAGAGTCTTGAATTTACTTTTAGAAAATTTGAAACAAAATATTTCTTTGGTTCGAAGTAATAAAGAAGTTTTATGGGAAAAATATTTAGAAAACTTGTTTAAAAAAGAAATTCCCACAACCTTTGAAGATGAAAATCAGCAAAAATTTATGGGAATTATTAAAGGTGTTTCTTCAATTGGTCAACTTCAGGTTTTGCTTGAAGATGATTCCATACAAAATTATGGAGTTAAAGAAATTAAGATGTTGTATTAATTAACGATAATTTTTTTAATTACCGATTGATTTTCTGAACTTAATCTCAATAAATAAAAGCCTTGAGGTAAATTGTCTAAACTATATGTATTATTAGTGAATTCTGGTTTTTGAACAACTTGAATTAATTGACCGTTTAAGTTTATTAATTGAATTTCATCTAAAGTAATTTCAGATTCAATGTTGATTTTATTGTCGTTAGTTGGGTTTGGATATACTGAAATTTCTTCCAATTTAGCAAATGTATTTGACGCTAATGCTGCACATTGTGTTGGCCAAATTTGGCAAACATATTCTGGATGATCAATATATGGATTTCTATTTCCTTGATGTTGATATACTCTGTTATTAATTGCCATTTCTCTAGTAGAAACAGGGTCACTCAAATGCCAAGTTATTAGAATATTTAAAAAGGTATCTGAAAAAACTTTATTATTAGAACCATCAAACATTGCTTTTGCTTGAGTTGTTGAACCATTTGTTGTGTTGTAAAAATTGGACATGATGTTTTCATATCTAGTTGCAAAATAAAAGAAACTTCTTGCAATATCTCCTTTGAATTCATCAATTGGTTCAAAAACAGTTCCACTATATCCTGCAGAATATCCTGAATTTAGATTATCTCCTTTTTTAGAAGTATTTGTAGAAGTGTATGTTGCTGTACTAACTCTTCCAAAAGGTAAATTGTTTCTTTGTCCGTTAACATAACCATCAGATGGAACTACGTGAAAAGCATCGTTTTTCATTGGGTCAACCGCATAATTATCAAAATACGATTGAGGAACTAAGTGCTCTCGATTGTAACAAATTCCTTCACCGCTATAGTTTCCACATTGCTGAGAAGTTGTTGTATATTGATAGTTATCTGGACCAGCAGGTTTTTCTGAATACATATCTAATAATGAGCCATCATTTTCATAATAATTATCTCTAAATGCAGAATCTGTATATAAAGTCCATAGTGCAGCATATCCTTGATCATTATGGTTCTTAATGATGTTGTATAACTGTGTTTTTAAAGTATAACCACTTCCTGTAGCAGTATTATAATATCCTGTTGGAATTTGAGCAAAACCAATTGAAATGCTCATTATAAATAATAAAATGTAATTCTTTTTCATATCTATTTAATTATGAATTTTTTTCCATTAGTGCCATATAAAACCCATCAAAACCTGATTGGTGAGCAAATACGTTTTTATCTTTTACTAATTTGAATTTTTTTCCTTCTTCAGTTTTCAAGAATTTTTGAACTTGTTCTTGATTTTCTGAAGGTAATATGGAACAGGTAGCATAAACTAATTTCCCACCTGGTTTTACAATTTTGGAATAATTATGCAACACTTCTTCTTGCACTTTTTTGATATTCTCAATAAATTCAGGTTGCAATTTCCATTTACTGTCTGGATTTCTTTTTAAAACACCAAGTCCACTACAAGGAGCATCAATAAGAACTCTGTCTGCTTTTTCGTGAATTTTTTTAATGACTTTAGTTGAATCAATTACTCTAAATTCAGCATTAAAAACCCCATTTCTTTTGGCACGGATTTTTAATTGCTTCAATTTACTTTCATAAATATCCATGGCAATTAATTGTCCTTTGTTTTCCATTAAAGAGGCTAAATGCAATGTTTTTCCACCAGCACCAGCACAAGTATCAACGACTCTCATACCTGGTTTTACATCTAAAAAATAAGCTACTAATTGAGAAGAAGCATCTTGAACTTCATATAAACCTTCTTTAAAAGCTGGTATAAGAAAAACGTTTGCTCTTTCTTTTAAAACAAGAGCATCTGGTTGGTCTTTTAAATATTCAGTTTCAATATTATGATCCATTAAAATGGAACGTACTTTTTCTTTGGTAGTTTTTAAAGTATTAACTCTCAAAATTACTTTTGCTTGTTCATTTTGAGCCGCTAATTCTTTTTCCCAAACTTCTTTTCCAAGTTCTTTTAAACCTAATTCATCCATCCAATCTGGAATAGCTTCTTTGAATTTTCTAATTTTTGTCAATTCATCAAAACGTCCTTTAATTTTTCTGGTTGGAGTAGCTTCAAAATATTTCCAATCGGGTAATTTTATTCCTCTTAAAACAGCCCAAACAGCAAAAATTCTCCAAACATCATCTCTAGTAAAGGGTTCTTTTACTTCTGCAATTTCGGTATATAATCTTTTCCAACGAACAATTTCGTAAATAGTTTCGGCAACAAATTTACGGTCATGACTTCCCCAACGTTTGTCTTTTTTCAAGGCTTGTGCAACCATTTTATCGGCATAAGCACCTTCATTGAAGATGGCCATTAATGAATCAATAACTGTAAATACTAAATTTCTGTGTAATCTCATTTCTTTTTTAATCAGCTTGCAAAGATAGTATTAATAATGTGTTTATAGAATTTTTTAATCATAAAAAAAGACCACATTGCTGCAGTCTTCATTTTTATATTTAATTTGAATTTTATCCTCTTCCGCTTCTTGATGAACCTCCTCTAGACGAACTTCCAGTGGAAGAACCTCTATTTGATGAAGAACCTCTTGAACTTCCCATTGAAGGTGAACTTGAACGAGATGGAGCACTTGCTCTAGATGGTGAACTCGTTCTTGAAGGAGCACTTGTTCTGGTTAAGGAAGAACCTCTATTTGAAGTTATTGCTTTTGGAGAAGAACTTCTTGTAGAAGTACTAACTCTTGGTGAAGAATTACTATTAGAATTTCCACTTCTGGTTGAAGTTGTATTTCTTGTTGAACTATTTGCTCTTGTGCTTTCACTTCTTGTCGAAGTAGTATTTCTTGGTGTTTCTACCGAAACGCTATTACCTCTTGTTGAAGTTGTTGCTCTTGTATTTCCTTCTCTAGTTGCAGTTGTGTTTCTTGTAGAATTAGTTGCTCTAGTACTTCCTTCTCTAGTTGAAACTTCGCTTCTTGTTGAATTATTACTTCTAGTAGAGTTGTTGCTTCTTGTTGAAGATTCAATTCTAGGTTGTGTATTTCCTCTTTCTCTTGCATTTACTGTTCTTGTACTTCTTGTTCTGTCTAATTCATATCTATTAGTTACAGATGCATTTCTGTGCGAGAATGAACGATTTGGATATCTTACTTCATAAGCGTTTGCTCTTCTTCCATAATATGCATTGTATGAAACTCTGCAATTTCTATAGTTTACGTAGTTATAAACGTGACCATATCCACCAATATAGACATTTATGTGATTTCTATATCTAAATACTGGAAATGGACTCCAATATGAATAGTATGAAGGATAATAACCCCAATACCAACTTGAATAATATGGACGATAATTTGTAACCCAAAAAGTTGTGTATATAACTGGAGTGTGAACATAAACTGGTTCGTAAATATAATTTTCACCATACATATAAACATCACCAACCACTTGAACTTGAACTTTATTGTTTTTATCACGTTGTACTTCAATTGTAGCAACATCTTGGTATAAATCTTTGTCAATAACTGATTGTACAATGATAATATGATCATTTCCTTCGATTGATTCAATCACACGTAAATAGTCTACATAATTATCACCGTTTAAGTCCAAATTACTAATTTGTGCTTTTGGGTCATTAATTCTTTTTTCAAAATCTTCTAAATCAGAAGCTTCTCCAAAGATAGTTGCAATAGCTCTTAAATCTAAATTATCACTGATTTCAGAATTATTAGCTGTAACGGTAGTTTTATCTTGTGCAAATACACTCATTAGTGAAGCACTAAGTAAAAAGGCTAGGGTGAATAATTTTTTCATATCTATAAGTATTAATTGTTCTTGAATTTTGTTTCAAATAATAATTACCAATTTCTGTGCCAAAAACGTTTGGTTAGATTTATAATATTGTAAATCAGCTTATTATAAAAATTATTTTTTTTAAAGAAATCTAATTTATTTTTTAATAGCTTTACCTAAAAATATAAATATGATGAAATATAAAGTTTCAATTTTGAGTTTTGTTGGTAGTATATTGTTCTATTCTTGTGCTTCAAATAAAACTGAAATGACTAATTATACTAAAGTCGAAACCCAATCACTTTTAAACGAAAAAATAAGTATTAGAGCTATTTTGACCGATGATAATTATCTTTGGTATGCTGGAGATAATGGCAATTATGGAAAAATAAATTTAAAGACTAATGAAGTTTCAAAGTTTAAAATTCAATCTGATACAATTGTAAATGAAATTAGAAGTATAGCTCAAACAAAAGAATATATTTTTTTATTACCAGTAGCAAATCCAGCAAATGTTTATAAAATTTCTAAGAAGGATAACTCACAAAAAATAGTATATACTGAGGTAAATGAAAAAGCATTTTATGATTCTATGCAATTTAAAGATGAGATAAATGGAATGGCAATGGGTGATCCAACAAATAATTGTTTGTCTGTAATTGTTACTAATGATGGAGGAAATTCTTGGAGAAAAATCAATTGTGATAATTTGCCAAAAGTAGTTGAAGGAGAAGCCGCTTTTGCAGCTAGTAATTCAAATTTAATGTTAGAAAAATCAAAATCATTCATGGTTTCTGGTGGAAAAAAATCAAGATTATTTGCAAGTGATGATTTTGGAAAAACTTGGCAAGTTTATAATACACCAATAATTCAAGGTGAAGAAATGACTGGAATTTTTACGGCTGATTTTTACAATGATAAAATCGGATTTATTGCTGGTGGGAATTACATGAAACCAAACGACAATACTAATAACAAAGCCATAACTTTTGATGGAGGAAAAACTTGGAAATTAGTGGCTAATAGTGAAGGATTTGGATATGGTTCTTGTGTGCAGTTTGTTCCAAAAAGTAGTGGAAAAGCATTAGTTGCTGTTGGTGCAAATGGAATTCAATATTCCAATGATTTTGGAAATTCATGGAAACAATTGAATGAAGATAAAGAACTTTACACCATTCGATTTTTAGATTCAAAAACAGCCTTTGCAGCTGGAAGAAATAAAATTATCAAACTTAACTTTACAGAATAAAAAAGAGAAAGGCTATTCATGTTATTTGAATAGCCTTTTTTTATAGCAATTTTTCCCTTTTTAAATTAGAATGATAAAACTACATTTAAAGTAAAATCATCATTGATAGCTCTATCTCCTAAACCATCAAAAATACTTCCAGAGTTATATTCAATTCCGTATTTTGTTCTGTCTATTACAACTTCAGCAGTAGCAGTTTTGTCTTTAACCACAATATCAAAAACAACTTCATTTGTTTTGTCTTTAATAGTTAAATCTGCATAAACTGTGTATGTGTTATTTTCTTTAGTAGCGATTTTTTTGAAAACTAATTTAGAAGTTGGGTATTTGTCAGTTCCAAAGAAATCATCTGCTTTTAAATGTCCTTCTAATTTTCCTTTCATTCCACCTTCTAAATCTGTAACATTGATTGATGTCATGTCAACTGTGAAATTTCCACCAACTAATTTTTTTCCGTCAAATACTAAAGCTCCTTCTTTTAAGCTTACTGTTCCTTCGTGTTTACCAGTTACTTTTTTTCCAACCCAGTTGATTGTACTTTTTGCAGCATCTACTTTTACTGTTTTTTGTGCTGTAGCTGAAAATGTAACGAATGCTACTAATGTTAATGCGATTGATTTTAAATTTTTCATTTTTGTTTTAATTTTTAGTGATTGTTTTTATTAGATTGTTTCAAATAATTCGTCGATTGGTTTTCTTACTTTTGGATAGTGTTGCGTTGCATCTTCTTCATGACGATACCCTAAAGTTGCTACTAATGAAGCATTAAGACCTAGTTTATCTAATCCTAAAATTTCATTATATTTTTCTGGTTCAAAACCTTCCATTGGAGTTACATCAATTTTTAGTTCAGCAGCAGCATTTAATAAATTTCCTAATGCTAAATAAGTTTGTTTTGAAGTCCAAGTTGCTTTAATATCTGTTGGTAAAGGAGTAATTTTTGACTTCATGAAATCGCTATATCCTTTTAAGTCTTCAATAGCTAAACCTCTTGTTTGTGCCATGTTGCTCATGTAATTGTCAATATGATTATCTTGAACATCGATGATATTTGCAAATACAAATAGGTGAGAAGCCTCAACAATCTGAGATTGTCCCCAAGAGACAGGTTGTAATTGTGTTCTTATTTCTGGATTTTCAATAATTAAAACTTTGTAAGGTTGTAAACCATAAGAGGAAGTGCTTAATTGAATTGCTTCTTTCAAAGTTTCCAAATCTTGTGCTGATATTTTTTTTGAGGCATCAAATTTTTTAGTAGCATAACGCCAATTTTGATTTTCTAAAAATGTATTCATATTGTAATTAATGTTTAATTTATATTTTTCTAAATTTTTCTAATAATTCGTTTAATGTAATTAATTCAATTTTAGATAAGTTTTGAGCAAAACTTCTTTCATGTTTTGTTATGGATGGATCAAGATCACTTAAAACATCTAACCCTTTTTGGGTGATAGCCACTTCCATTTTTCTTCTATTTTCAGGACAAATTTCTCTTGTAACAAGTTCTTTTAATAGAAGTTTATCAACTAATCTAGTAGTGTTACTTGTCTTAGCAATCATACGTTCTTGTATATCGCACATATTGATAGATTTTCCATTTTGTCCTCTAAGAATGCGTAAAACATTAAATTGCTCTGCAGATAAATCAAACGGTTTCAATAAATCATTAAATTTTTCTGCAATAACATTCTGAGAATACATCACATTAAGTAATGTTTTCTTTTCAATTGCTATAGGAGTTTTACTTTTTATAATATCTTCAATTTTCATAATTGTATATACAAATATTAACGGTACAAATGTAGTATATTTTTTAATTGTATATACAAATGTTGATTAATTTTTTGTTAAATTTTTTAAATAATATTTTTGAGCGTACATTTGATAAAAAATATTTAGAAGATGAATTTAGAACAAAACGAATGGTGGAATACCTTTTTAGCAGATGATAATGCAGTTATTTTAGACGTTAGAACTGATGATGAATTTAACAGTGGTAAAATACCTGGAGCAATAAATATGGATATTTATAAAGGTCAAGGTTTTATTTATATGTTAGAAGAATTGGATAAAACCAAAAACTATTATGTTTATTGTGCTGCAGGTGGAAGAAGTGCACAAGCTTGTGGTATTATGAATCAGTTAGGTTTTGAAACTGCATACAATTTATTAGGAGGAATGTCTCAATGGGATGGACCAATTGAATAATTTGAATAAAAAGAACTAATTTATTTTAGTTCTTTTTATACTCTTTTTAATTTAGCTTTGTCTTTTAATATAATTTTTTTGCCAGCTAATTCGATGATTCCAGACTTATTAAATTCGGATAATAATCTAATACAACTTTCTGTGGCTGTACCTATTATTCCGGCTAATTCTTCTCTGGAGAGTTGAAGTTTTAAGGTTTTATCTTCATTAATTCCGAAATTTTCTTCTAAATATATTAATGTTTCAGCTAATCGTTGCTTGACGTTTTTTTGAGCCATATCAACCATATGATCATCAGCATCTTTTAAATCTCCGCAAATGGTTTTCATCATATTCATTGAAAATTGATTATTTTGATTAAAAAATCCCATGATTTCAGATTTTGGAATAAAACAAACTTGCATGTCTTCAAGAGCAATTGCACTCAAATTAGCTGCTTCGTCACTTATCATTGAACGTTGCCCTAAAAGTTCACCAGATTTTGCCAATTTTACAATTTGATCTTTACCGTTGTCACTCAGTTTTGTCATTTTACAAACACCTTCCTTCACACAATAAACACCATTAACGGTTTCTCCTTCTTCAAAAATAGGCTCACCCTTCTTAATGGTATAAGAAGTCTTACAATCTGCCATTTTTATTAATTCATCTTTAGTTAGGGCTTTTAATGAACTAAATTGTCTAACTATACATTGCTCGCATTTACTCATAAATAATTAGTATTTATTCTGATTTCAAAGATATTCAAAGTATGACAAATATCATATTTTTTTTTAAATGCTTTTGTAACCTTTGTTGCAGGTAAAAGAGCAAATTTATGGACACAAACAACTGTTTCCATTGTGGTAATGAAATTGTAAAAAAAGAGGAGGTCATTTTTGACGAAAAAAGTTTTTGTTGCAACGGTTGTAAAACGGTTTACGAAATTTTTAGTCAAAATGATTTATCTTGTTATTATGATTTTGAAAATGCACCAGGTGCAACGCCACAAGAGATTATAGGAAAATATGATTTTTTAGACGATGAAAAAATTATTGCAAAACTTCTCGAATTTCAAGAAGATACAACAGCTATTGTTTCACTTTACATTCCTCATATACACTGTAGTTCGTGTATTTGGATTTTGGAAAATTTACAAAAACTTCAAAACGGAATAAGTTCATCTCAAGTAAATTTTCCAGAAAAAAAAGTTAGAATTACATTCAATTCAACAAAAACCTCTCTAAAAGATATTGTTTATCTTCTGAGTTCTATTGGATATGAACCCTATATTAGTTTAGATAATTACGAAACTGGCAAAAAAGAAATTGACCGAAGTTTAATCTATAAAGCTGGTGTTGCTTTTTTCTGTTTTGGTAATATTATGCTTTTATCATTTCCAGAATATTTTGAAGTAAATGAATTTTGGATTAATCAATATAGAGGTTTTTTTAGATGGCTGATTTTTGCTTTGTCCTTACCGTCATTTATTTATTCAGCTTCAGATTATTATGTGTCTGCTTACAAAAGTATTAAGTCAAAAATTTTAAATATTGATATTCCTATTGCTTTAGGAATTTTAGTCATGTTTGTAAGAAGTACTGTAGATATTGTATTTGATTACGGACAAGGATTTTTCGACAGTCTTACAGGTTTGATATTCTTTATGTTGTTAGGAAAATTATTTCAACAAAAAACATACAGTTTTCTTTCTTTTGAACGCGATTATAAATCCTATTTTCCAATTGCAATTACTAAATTAAATTCAGATGGAACTGAAATTCCTGTTCAAGTATATGATATCGAAAAAGGAGATAGGCTTTTAATTCGAAATCAAGAATTGATTCCGGTTGACGGAATTCTTATTTCTGAAAAATCATCTATTGATTATAGTTTTGTTACAGGTGAAGCTATTCCAATTGAGAAAAAATCGGGTGACAAACTTTTTGCTGGTGGAAGAATGATAGGAAGTGTCATAGAAATGGAAGTTTTGTTTTCGGTTTCCCAAAGTTATTTAACCCAATTATGGAGCAACGATATATTTCAAAAGAAAATCGATCAAAAACACAAAACGATTACTGACAAAGTAAGTCAATATTTTACTCCTATTTTATTACTATTAGCAATTGTAGTCTTTGCTTTTTGGTTATTCATTGATGTATCCACTGCCTTTAATGTTTTGACAGCAGTTTTAATTGTGGCTTGTCCGTGTGCTTTAGCTTTAACTGCACCTTTTACTTTAGGAAATGTTTTGAGAATAATGGGAAACAAAAAATTATATCTCAAAAACGCAACTGTAATTGAACAATTAGCCAAAGTGGATACCATAGTTTTTGATAAAACAGGAACTATAACTACAAACAAAAAGACAGCTATAACTTATGAAGGTGAAATACTGAATGAAAAAGAGCTGGGAGCTTTAAAAAATGTTTTGAGAGGTTCTAATCATCCATTGAGTAGAAGATTGTATGATTTCATTCCGAATAAAGATAGGATGGAAGTGTCAAGTTTTGAGGAAGTAATTGGAAAAGGAATTTATGCTACATGTAATGATATGAGAATTAAACTAGGATCTTCTCAATTTTTGCAACATATGAGTGAAAATACACATAAAAAAACTAAAGTTCATGTTGAAATTGATGGATTATATAAAGGTAGTTATATTTTCAATAATCAATACAGAAAAGACTTAGAACGGTTATTTGAAAATTTAGCTAAAAAATACAATTTAGTAGTATTATCAGGAGATAATGATGGGGAGCGAAGAATTCTTGAAAAAATGCTTCCTGAACAAACACAACTAGTATTCAATCAAAAACCAGAACAAAAACTCGAATACATAGAGCAATTGCAAAAGCAATGCAAAAATGTAATGATGATTGGTGATGGATTAAACGATGCAGGTGCTCTAGCTCAAAGTAATGTGGGAATATCCATTTCAGAAAACGTAAATGTTTTTTCACCTGCTTGTGATGGAATTTTAGATGCTTCTCAATTTTCAAAAATTTATTATTTCTTGAATTATTCGAAGAACGCTTTGCTAACTATCTACATGAGTTTTGGCTTGTCTTTGCTTTATAATATTGTTGGATTATCATTTGCGATTTCTGGAAATTTATCTCCTTTAGTAGCTGCCATTATAATGCCTTTGAGCTCCATAACCGTAGTTAGTTTTGTTACTGTTATGAGTAATTTTTATGCAAGGAAAAGATTTTAAATTAAATATTTTAACAAAATTTTAAAGTATGACAAATATCATATTTTAAACAAATCAGTCAAAGTAACTTTGTTTACACAAATTTAAGGTATGAGTGTCATTTATATATTAATTACAGTAAGTATAGTAGTAGCGGTTGTCTTCTTGTTTGCTTTTATAAAAGCAGTTAAGAGTGGACAATATGATGACGACTATACACCATCAGTCAGAATGCTTTTTGATGATGAATTGAAACCCAACAAATCAATAAAAACAGAAAAACAAAAATCAATTTAAATTATGGAAATGCAACAATTTTATTACGACAACAAAATTGTAAAGAAGTTTCTTTATGCAAGCATCTTGTTTGGTGTTGTAGGTATGTTAGTTGGACTAACAGTGGCTTTTATGTTTCTTTTTCCCAATGTGACCGATGGAATTCCATGGTTAAGTTTTGGTAGATTGAGACCATTGCATACAAATGCAGTTATTTTTGCCTTTGTAGGTAACGCTATTTTTGCTGGAGTCTATTACTCTTTGCAACGTTTGTTAAAAACCCGAATGTATAGCGATTTATTAAGTAATATAAATTTTTGGGGTTGGCAATTAATAATTGTTGCAGCAGCTATAACATTACCATTAGGTATTACCACTTCAAAAGAATATGCCGAATTGGAATGGCCAATTGATATTGCCATTGCTTTAATTTGGGTAGTTTTTGGTATAAATATGATAATGACAATCTTAAGAAGAAGAGAACGTCATTTATATGTAGCTATTTGGTTTTATATAGCAACTTTCGTAACGGTTGCCGTTTTACATATTTTTAATAGTTTAGAATTACCAGTTTCTGCTTTAAAAAGTTATTCAGTTTATGCAGGTGTTCAAGATGCTTTAGTGCAATGGTGGTATGGTCATAATGCAGTAGCGTTTTTCCTTACAACACCTTTTTTAGGATTGATGTACTACTTTGTTCCAAAAGCAGCTAATAGACCTGTTTATTCATATAGATTATCCATTATTCACTTTTGGTCATTAATCTTCATTTATATTTGGGCTGGACCACACCATTTATTATACACAGCTTTGCCAGATTGGGCTCAAAATTTAGGAGTTGTATTTTCAATTATGTTAATTGCTCCATCTTGGGGTGGAATGATTAATGGACTTTTAACATTAAGAGGTGTTTGGGATAAAGTACGAACAGAACCCGTTTTAAAATTCTTTGTTGTAGGTATAACGGGTTATGGTATGGCAACTTTTGAAGGTCCAATGCTTTCTCTTAAGAATGTAAATGCTATTGCTCACTTTACAGATTGGATTGTAGCTCACGTTCACGTTGGTGCATTAGCATGGAATGGTTTCATGACATTTGGTATGATTTATTGGTTAATTCCTCGAATGACTAAAACAAAATTATATTCTACAGCATTAGCAAACTTCCATTTCTGGATTGGTACTTTAGGTATTATTTTATATGCTTTACCAATGTATGTGGCTGGTTTTATGCAAGCTTCTATGTGGAAACAATTTAAACCAGATGGAAATTTACAATACGGAAACTTCCTTGAAACAGTAACTGAAATTATGCCAATGTATGCGATGAGAGCAATTGGTGGTACATTATTCTTCGTTGGTTTATTAGTTTTAGTTTATAATATCATAAGAACAGTTATGGCTGGTTCTTCAGTTGAAGATGAATTAGCAGAAGCACCAGCATTAGTTAAAATCACTTCAGGAAGATTAAAAGGAGAAAAATTCCATCCTTGGTTAGAAAGAAGACCTATTCAAATGACACTTTTAGCAACTGTTGCTATTTTAATTGGTGGTGTAATTCAAATTGTACCAACGATTATGGTGAAATCTAACATTCCAACTATTTCAAGCGTTAAACCTTACACACCTTTAGAGTTAGAAGGTAGAGATTTATACATAAGAGAAGGTTGTAACAACTGTCACTCACAAATGATTAGGCCTTTCCGTTCTGAAGTAGTTCGTTATGGTGAATATTCTAAAGCAGGAGAATTTGTTTATGATCATCCATTCTTATGGGGTTCAAAACGAACTGGACCCGATTTAGCTAGAGAAGGAGTTTCTGGTAAACCAAATAACGGTGGACGTTCAGATGACTGGCACTTTAATCACTTATGGGATCCACAAAGTACTTCATCAGGTTCAATTATGCCAGGTTATAAATGGATTATTAGAAGCAAATTAGATACTTCTAAAACACAAGATAAAATGGAAGCTATGGTGACTTTAGGAGTTCCTTACACGCAAGAAGAAATTGACAATGCATTAAAAACGTTAGATGTGCAAGCTTCAAAAATTAGTGATAATTTAATGAAAAACAATAACATTAAAAAATCATTTGAAGATCAAAAAACAGCAAATGGAAATGAATTTGTTCCGGTAAAAGAGAGAGAAATTGTAGCATTAATTGCTTACTTACAAAGATTAGGAACAGATATTACAAAAATCGATAAAAAAGAATAACGATGTTAAAATTTATAAAACATAATTTAGAAACTATATCGGGTGTTGAAATTTATCCAATCATTTCCTTACTGATATTTTTTACCTTCTTTGTTGGACTATTCTTTTGGGTTTTTACCTATAAAAAAGATAAAATCAAAGAATTGAGTGAATTACCCTTAAAAGACAATAACTTAAAATAGTAAAAATGAGAAAAATAATTCCTTCTTATGTAAGAATTCCTGTTTTGTTTGCAATTGTATTTGCAGCTATGGAATATTTTATCGACTCAGGTGATAAACCTGCTTTTCTAAAGTACCCAATGGTATCTTTATTTCTTGGAGTATTTTTATTCTTGTTAATTGCAATTGAAATTGTAGTTGATGCTGTCGATAATGTTACTTATCATTTATTAACAGAAGAACAAAAAAAGCAATTAAAGGAGGCTCAAGCTCTACCATTTACAGAAAGTAAATTTTATAAAGGTATACTTAAAAAGTTAACTCGTTCTAAAACAATAGAACAAGAAGCTGATGTAATGCTAGATCATGATTATGATGGCATTAAAGAGTTAGACAACGTTTTGCCTCCTTGGTGGGTGTATTTATTCTATGGTTGTATAGTCTTTGCTTTTGTTTATTTAATTAGGTTCCATATTGTGGGAGATTATACACAAGAAGAGGAATACTTAGCAGAAGTTGCACAAGCAGATAAAGATATTGCAGCTTATAATTTAATTAAACCTGACCCAGTTAATGTAGATAATGTTGTGCTATTAACCGATGCAGGAAGCATTGCAGAAGGTAAAAATATTTTTACTGCAAACAATTGTATTTCTTGTCATGGAAGTAACCTTGAAGGTGGAATTGGTCCAAATCTAACAGATAAAAATTGGATTAATGGTGGAGATGTTAAAAATCTCTTCACAGTAATCTCTGAAGGAAGTACCAATAATCCTGTAATGGCACCTTGGAAAGCTGTAATTAAACCTACTGAAATTCAAAAAGTAGCTAGTTATATTCTTTCTATGCAAGGAACAAATCCTGCAAACGCAAAAGATCCTGAAGGAGAAATTTGGGAAGCAACAACTACAGAAGAAGCAACTCAAACTAAAGATTCCATTACTACTAAAGAAGTAGATATTAAATAAATAACAAAAAGGTTTTGAGTGAATATTTAAGACCTTTTTTAGAAATTTAAACCATGTCAAAATTACCAGACGAAAGTTTTAGAGATACTATTTCTACCATCAATACTGAAGGAAAGAGAAATTTTATTTATCCCAAAAAACCTTCAGGAAGATTTTATGATAAAAGAAAAATACTAAGCTATTTTTTACTAATATTTCTTTTATCTGCACCATTTATAAAAATAAACGGCAATCAATTTTTATTATTCAATGTTTTAGAACGCAAATTTTCCATCTTTGGATTTCCTTTTTGGCCACAAGATTTTTACTTGTTTGTCATTTCAATGATAATTGGTGTTGTTGGATTGACATTATTTACAGTTGCTTTTGGTCGAATATTTTGCGGTTGGTTTTGTCCACAAACTATTTTTTTAGAAATGGTTTTCAGACGAATTGAATACTGGATTGATGGTGATAGAGGTGCTCAAATTAGATTAGCAAAACAAGAATGGAATGCCGAAAAAATTAGAAAACGTGTTACCAAATGGATTATCTTTTTCATTATTTCATTTCTAATTGCCAATGTCTTTTTAGCTTATTTAATTGGAAGTGATAAACTACTAGAATACATTCATGAAGGTCCTTTGGAAAATAAAAGTACCTTAATTGCTTTGTTAATTTTTACGGGTGTTTTCTATTTTGTTTTTGCATGGTTCAGAGAACAAGTTTGTATTATAGCTTGCCCTTATGGAAGAATGCAAGGAGTTTTATTGGACAATAAATCTATCAATGTTGCCTACGATCACAAAAGAGGTGAAGGTGAAACAGGAAGAGCTAAATGGGATAAACGTGAAAACAGAGAACAAACCGGAAAAGGAGATTGTATCGATTGTAATCAATGTGTAGTGGTTTGTCCAACCGGAATTGATATTAGAAATGGAACGCAATTAGAATGCATCAATTGCACTGCTTGTATTGATGAATGTGACACCATAATGGATAAAGTTGGTTTACCAAAAGGACTAATTCGTTATGCCAGTGAAGATGAAATTGTTAAGAAAGAAAAGTTCAAATTAACCCTAAGAATGAAAGGTTATATTGCTGTTTTAACCATTTTAATTGGAATGTTAATCGGATTGTTATTCTTGAGAAATGATGTTGAAGCAACAGTTCTTCGTTTACCAGGCCAACTTTATGAAGTTAAAGGAAACAACATCAGTAATATATTTACTTATAAAATCATCAACAAAACGGTGAAAGATTTTGATAATGTGACTATTAAATTAGAAAAAACTAAAGGAACAATCAAATTAGTAGGTAATCCAAATATTAAAGTAAAAAAAGAAGGCTTGTATCAAGGAACTTTATTTATTGAAATTAATAAAGCTTTGATTACTCAAGATAAAA
This sequence comes from Flavobacterium ponti, assembly GCF_042652765.1. Classification (NCBI taxonomy): domain Bacteria; kingdom Pseudomonadati; phylum Bacteroidota; class Flavobacteriia; order Flavobacteriales; family Flavobacteriaceae; genus Flavobacterium; species Flavobacterium ponti. Next base: position 73,915 of record NZ_JBHSGW010000027.1, on the reverse strand, counting down.
TGAAAATAAAAATCGGAATTTACAATGAAGATAAACTCATTGAAACAGCTACAACAACCTTTTTAGGACCAAGAAGTTTCAATTAAAATAAGAAGTTATGAAAATAAATTGGGGAACAGGAATCGTGATTGCTTTTGGACTATTCATGACATTCATATTGTATTTTGTATTTAAAGTGCAGTCAGATTCGACTTATGATAATGAATTGGTGACAGAAGATTATTACCAAAAAGAATTATTGGTACAAGGAAATATTGAAAAACAACAAAGTGCTAATCAATTAGAAAACAAACTTGTTTTTCAAAAAACTACTGAAGGAATTGTGGTAAAATTTCCAACAGATTTTGATTATAAAAACATAAAAGGAAAAGTGTCCTTATATAGACCGTCAAGCCAAAAGCTAGATTTTGAAATTCCGATTTCATTATCTTCTTCAAATTTGCTCATACCTAATAGTAACTTGGTTGGCGGTCTTTGGGACATTTCTGTAGATTGGACGTATGAAAATTCAAAGTATTTAAATAAAGAAACAATATATTATTAATTTTCTGAATTTCAGGTTGGAATTTGGAATTTTAAATATTGAAATTTTAAAAAAAGGTGTGCTTTTAGGTAATTGGCGATTCTTAATTAGTTTATTGGTTATTAGTATTTTTTTTAAACCTTTTACCTAAAACGCACTTTTTTAATTTCAATAACAACTACAAACAATTAACTATTAACAACAAACATTTTTGATTTATTCAGCTATCATATTAGGTTTAATCAGTAGTTTTCACTGCATAGGAATGTGTGGTCCAATTGCTATGATGTTACCTGTAGATAGAAATAATCCAGCTAAAAAAACAACACAAATTTTAACCTATCAATTAGGAAGATTAACCGCTTATTCAAGTTTAGGTTTGTTATTTGGACTTTTAGGTAAAGGATTATTCATTGCTGGTTTTCAACAACAACTTTCAATTATTGTTGGATTATTAATGATAACAGTTGCGATTGTTCCTGAAAAGGTTTTTACTAAATATAATTTTTCTAAACCTGTTTACAAAGTCATTTCAAAAGTAAAATCGAGTTTAGGAAAACAGTTCAAAAATAAAAACTATAAATCACTTTTCACTATTGGATTACTAAATGGTTATTTACCATGTGGAATGGTTTATGTTGCCTTATTTGGAGCTATTGCTATGCAAAGTGTATTACTTGGAACATTCTACATGTTTTTATTTGGTTTAGGAACAATTCCAATGATGAGCGCTGTGGTTTATATAGCCAATTTTATCACACCAAAAACCAGAAACACTATTCAAAAAGCAATTCCAATCTTGACAATTGCTATTGGAATGTTATTCATAGTAAGAGGCTTAGGATTAGATATTCCTTATCTTTCTCCAAGTAACATGAGTTTGTTTGTTCAAGCTGAAGCGAATTGCCATTGAAAAGGATAAGAGTTAGGTTAAATGGTTATAAGGTTATGAGGTTAAAAGGTTTTGAGAATACTTAATTTCTTAAATATATAAACCTTGTTGAACTTTACGAATAACTTTGCTTCTTTACGTTAAAATTTCAAGACACATAATTCAAGTAATTTTTTTAGATTTCTCAAATTTCTTCAATCAGTGTTCCTAAATCTAAAAATCTAAATCGTCATTGAAAACAACTGTGTCTGCGGAGCTTTTCGAATCAATCTCAAATCAAAAGCCATACAAATATTCCTAACAAATGGTTTTCCTTTTTCAGTTACTATAATTGATTTTCCTACAATTGCTAATAAACCATCTTCTTCCATTTCTTGAAGATGTTCCAATACTTCATTAATTTCACCAAACTTCATTGCATCATTTTCCCATGAAGTTGAAAATTGACACATCAAATTCAAGATATGTTTTCTTATTATTAAGTCTTCATCAGTTAAAATATGACCTCTAAAAACAGGTAATTCATTTTTATCTAAATGATTATAATAGTCTTCTAAAGACTTTTCATTTTGAGCAAAAGCATACCAACTGTCACTAATAGAAGAAACTCCTAAACCTATCATTAATTGAGTTTTAGATGAGGTATAACCCATAAAATTGCGATGTAATTTTCCTGCTTCAAAAGATTTTGTCATGCTATCTTCTTTCAAAGAAAAATGATCCATTCCAATTTCAACATAATTATTTTTAGCTAATTGAATTTTTCCTTCTTCATACAATTTACGTTTTTCATCACTTTTGGGTAAATCTTCATCTTTAAAACCACGTTGACCGTTTCCTTTAATCCAAGGCACATGTGCATAACTGTAAAATGCTAATCTATCAGGTTGTAATGATTTTGTTTTATCAATAGTATCTAAAACGTCATCTAAAGTTTGAAAAGGTAATCCAAAAATCAAATCGTGTCCCACAGAAGTGTATCCTATTTCTTTAGCCCAAAACGTCACTTTTGCCACATTATGAAATGGTTGAATTCTATGAATAGCTTCTTGCACTTTTTCTGAATAATCTTGTACACCAAAACTCACTCTTCTAAATCCTAAATCATATAAAGTCTGAAGATGTTGACGAGTTGTATTATTAGGATGACCTTCAAAACTAAATTCGTGTTGAGGTGCTTTTTCTGCTCTTTTAAAAATGCCGTTAATTAATTGTTCTAAATTATTTGGAGAAAAGAATGTTGGAGTTCCACCACCTAAATGAATTTCTTTAATAATTGGTTTTTCTGAAAATAAATCGCAATACAAATTCCATTCTTTTAAAACAGCATCAATGTATGGATGTTCAACCTCATGTCTTTTGGTAATTCGCTTGTTACAACCACAAAACGTACATAAACTTTCACAAAAAGGCAAGTGAATATATAAGCTGATTCCTTCAGTAGCATTAGATTCTTCAAAAGATTTTATAAATGATGATTTCCATTGTTCTACTGAAAACAAATCTTCTTCCCAATAAGGAACAGTAGGATAACTGGTATATCTTGGACCAGGAACATTATATTTTTGTACGAGTGATTGCGACATAGTATTCATAATTAAGTCAAAAGTACAGCCACTTTTACATATAAAAAATGATAATTGTCATATTTGAGATTTGTAACAAATATTACATAAATTGGATAGTAATTTTTGTAAATTTGATACTAAATTAAAATAAAATGAATACAAAATTCAACGAAATAATTAGTCAAAAACAATTGGTTTTAGTAGATTTTTATGCAGATTGGTGTGGTCCGTGTAAAATGATGTCACCTATTTTACAGGAAACAAAAACAGTAGTAAAAGATGATGTAAAAATCATAAAAGTTAACGTAGATCAGCATCAAGATTTAGCCTCTGAGTTTATGGTAAGAGGTGTTCCAACGTTAATGCTTTTTAAAGAAGGCAAAATGTTGTGGAGACAATCTGGTGTTTTAAGTAAGGACCAACTCATAGAAATTATTAATCAGCACAAAAATTAAATATTTTTTATTATTTTTATGAAAAAATAGAGTAGAAATGAAAAATTTAATGTTTAGTTTAGGTGTTTTGTTATTAGTAGCTTGTTCATGTGCAAAACAACAAGAAGGGATTTCAGTTGTTGATTCCAATAAGTTTGAAGAACAAATGAAAGAACCAACAAGTCAAATTGTTGATGTAAGAACTTCAGAAGAATACACTGAAGGACATATTGCTAACGCTGTAAATATGGATGTTACTTCAGATGATTTTGAATCTAAAATTGCAACTTTAGATAAAGAAAAACCAGTAATGGTATATTGTAAAGCTGGTGGTAGAAGTGCAAAAGCTGCAGCTATTCTAAGAGACAATGGATTTAAACAAGTGTACGACTTAGATGGAGGAATGATAGGATGGAATGATGCTAAAAAACCAATAGAATACTAACCTCAATAAAATTAAAATATGAAAAAAAATGTTGGAAATGGTGATAGATTCTTAAGAATAATGATAGGAATTATTGCCTTGATTTTAGTAATGGGAAATGTCGTTGAAGGAACTTTGATGTGGGTTGCTTTAGCTGTAGGGTTAATAATGGTTGTAAGTTCTTCTTTGCAATTTTGTCCAGCTTACACATTGCTTGGAATTAATACTTGTAAAGTAAAACAAAAAAAATAAGTTAAAACCGAGACTAAAGTTTCGGTTTTTTTTATGATCTAGGTTTATTAATTCCTCTGTCATAAAGTACAATGCTTCCTGCTACAGAAACATTTAAGCTTTTTTCAGATTTGAATTTAACTAAAGAATGACATTTTTCAATCGCAGCTTTAGTTAAGCCATTGTCTTCTGCTCCTAAAAGGTAAACACATCTTCTTGGGTGATGAAATGTTTCTAAATTTTCTGCTTTTTCATCTAATTCCACACCAACTAAACGAGCACCTTTTGGTAGGTTTTTAAAAAAATCGTCAAAATTTTCATAGTGAAAATAAGGCATTGATTTTACTGCGTTATGAGTATCACTTGCTTGTTTAGCATATCTATTTCCTATGGTAAAAATAAAACTTGCTCCTAAATTTTGAGCTGATCTCCACAAAACACCTAAGTTTTCTGGAGTTTTTCCGTTTTGAATTCCAATACCGAAGTATTCATTAGTGAAATTATCATTCATGGGGCAAAAGTACAATGTCAATGATTAAGTGACAAAATTTTTTTAATATTATTGATTCAAACGAATTTCTATTTCTCGTTTTTCTAATTTTAATAATTCAATTTTACGTTGCCAAATTTCAATTTCGTATTCTGCTTCGTTGATTTGTTGCTCTTTTTTCTTAGCCGAACGGAAAAGTCGATATCCTTTTGCTTTTTCTAAATCTTTTTTTGCTTCTTCTAATCCACTGTAGCTGTTTGAAATAGCACTTAATATTTCTCGATATGTATCTTCATCGGCTTTTCTTCTTCCAGAATTGAAGCGTTCTTTTTCACGTTGTTCTTTTTCAGTTAAGACTTTAGTTTGTTCTTCTATTTTTTGTTTTTGTTTTTCAATTTCTTTTATATAATTCTCTTTTTGAATTTCTTTATTTGTTTTCTCAATATCAATTATTTTTTGCGACTGATAGTTCATCAATGTTAAAGTAATTAATAAAATTAGAAAAACTACCATAACAACTAAAACACCTTTTTTATTAAAACCAAGAAAAGTATTTTTTGGAATATTAGTTAATTGTTCAGTTGGTGAAGGTAATTCAGTGACAATAGGTTTTAATTCTTCAATTTCTCCAGCAGTTTTCCAACTGTCAAAACCTTCACACCAAATAGGAGTAAAAGAAGTGATTTTTCTTTCTTTTAATTCTTCAATACTAAATGGACCAATGTTGACATTGTTTTCATGTAAGTAATAGATTTTCATCATGTTTTATTTTTTCTGGATGATAATTTGTTCTTCTTTTGTGGCAATTATTTCGGGTAAACCTTTGTACATTTTTACAATTCCTGTAATGCAAACTGTTTCGTTTTTTAAGAATATAGCAGGATCATATTTGAAATTTACCAAATCTTTTTCAAAAATAACAACTACAAATTTGTGATTTGGATATGGTTTTCCAAAATTAATAAACGTAGTTTTCTTAGATTTATTGGATACAAAAACACCTTGCACTTTAGCACAAACAGTTACTTGTTTACCTTCATAATACTGTAAACTATCAATAGAAACAGTCTGAGATGATACTAAATTAGTAACATAAATAAAAAGTAACGTGAAAAAGAGTTTTTTCATATCTAAAAGTAAATTGAACTTAAAAATAGGAAAATCTAATTAATTACAATTGATTTTCGTTTAAATTTATAGATATTTTATATTACCAATTGGCAAAAGATATACCAATTCCTAAAGTAGTTTGTTTATGATTATAATCTAATAAGGTTTCCCCATATCCATGAAAAAATTGAGCATGTCCTCGAATGTGACCTTTAATAGGAAATACATAATTTAATTGAATTCCTCCTTTTTCTAATGAAGTTAATGGATGAGTTGCAATAGCATAAAACTCATGTTTTAGATAATGATAACCTACATAAAGCTCTGAGTCACCAATGTATTTGGTTATTTCAGGATTTTCATCATCTTCATCTTTTAATCGAATCCAAGGTTTAAAATTCACAATCCAATCATCACTTTCATAACCAATATTAAAAATAATTCTGTTCCAACTTCTAGAATTGGGCAAATCTTTACCATTAGATTGATGATTCAATGCAAACCCAACTGTTCGAATATTACCAGTAAAGAGTTTTGTTTTTAATGGAAAATTAAAAATAATTTCTGGTTCATAATTCAGTTCTCTAAAAGCTCTTGAGAATTTTTTATTGTACACTTGCCAATGAGCTTTTTGCGTATAACCAACCCAAATATCACCCAACCCAAAAAACGCAGATTGAAGTATTTTTGTTTTAAAACTTATCTGAAATTTAGCTTCATACTTGTTGTAATCATCAATTTCTGTAGCTGAATAATCTGGATTTTCGCTATATGGCAATACATTTGGTTTGCTTGTCCATCTTCCAGCAGTAACATAAATAGGTTTATAAGAAACTAATTTAAATGTTCCTTTTTTATCAACACTATCCAATTCCCAATCTTGAGATAATGTTTTTTTTATAATTAAATTATCTAAAATATTTTGCGAAAAAATACTTTGATAACCACAAAATAAGAAAACAGTTGAAAGTAAAAATTTGCAAAAGTTTGACATTGAAAATTGTTTAGATTTGAGATTCTAAAATTAGTCAATTTTACTAGATTAAGTTCAAATTTTTTGCAACTTCAATTAATTCATTATCTGTTCCTTTTTTATTTAAAAGTTGATGCTTAATATTTGCTTTTCTTTTTTCAATAGTACTTAAAGATAAAGCAATATAATTGGGTAGTTCTTTGGTTTTAATCCCTTTTTTTAGAAAAAGCATTATCTGACTATCATATTCATCCCAATTAATATTTTGTTTAAATAAAGAGATTAATGCTTCATAAATAGTTTTACTTATGTAACGATTATTATTTAAAATACTTGAAAAAATCTTTGGAAAAGTAACAAAGTCAATATCGTTTTTGGAAAGAAATCCTTCTGGGTTTATTGTTTTGAAGATGTCATTTAATAATAGTGCTTCATGATGCATCGTCAAAATTATAACTTTACATGACACGAATTTTTCTTTTATTAGTTTGGCAATACCTGTCCCAGAAGTGATTTTTTCATTTCTAAAAGGAGGCAAACCAATATCAATTATAGCAATATCAATTTGGTTTTCAAATTTTGTATATAATTCAATTTGTCTAAAAGCTGTTTCACAATCAATTGCTTTTTCAAAGTTGAATTTCACATCAGAACAAGCCATTGTAATTAAGTTGATATAAGCATCACTAGTCATTGGATGATCGTCTACAACTAAGACATTTAATGCATTTGACATAAACCGTAAGTATTTCACATAAAAACCGTAACAATTATCCAGTTAAGACTGTTAATTTTGTATAAAATTAATCAAATAGTGCTAAATTCCTATATTATTATTGATTCAACCCAAACGGTTGAAAGTCATATGTCTGATTTTCAGCAATTTGTTGACTTTGTGTGTTTAGGAATATTTACTGATTTTGATAGTGCTCTTAATGCAATTATTGAAAAAAAGCCTCAATTAGTTTTTTTTCATTTTACAGATGATATTCCTCTTCACTTTTTATTAGAATTACAACGATATATTGACGATATTCCTTATGTAATTGCAATAAATAAAGAAGATAAAAATGCTTATAAAGCAATAAAATATGGTGTAATGGATTATATTCTACTTCCTTTGACCGTAATAGAAATTAGAAAGGCATTCATGAAATACAGTATGTTTTCTAAAAAAACAGTACAAGAAAACTTATGTATTAAAACCAATAGTGACTATTATTTTATTCCATTTGATGATATTATGTATTTGATGGCTGATAATAATACAACTGACTTTTATTTAAAAAACGGCAAAGTAGTTTCTGGATTTAAGACTTTAAAATTCTTTCAAGCACAATTGCCTTTTTATTTTTTTAGAATTCATAACAGTTATATTGTCAATATTAATTATGTAAGTAGAATAAATACAAGTAAATCAGATTGTTATTTGTTTAACAATGAATACAAATTGCCTTATTCTAGAACTTACAAAGAGAATATTGAAACAATTATTAGACGAATTGTCTAATTGTAATTTGTTAGTTACACTAAATTTACTGTTACTTACTTAATCCTATCTGTCATTTACTAACTGTTACTTCATTTCTTCTTTGGTTGGTAGTATGTTTTATAATTTTGGACTATCAAAACAATGATTTTAAACAATACAATTAGTATTTAAGGAAAGGGAATTCTTTAATTACTATATAAAAGTTTCCCTGCTTTTATATTAAAACTTGTTTCTAAAAAATTTGTTTTGATACCCTAAAACAAAAAAACAAATCTAAAATTACTTATTATGAAAAAATTTTTAACATTAGCTGCTATAGCATCAGGATTATTTTTAGTTTCATGTACAGCTGAAACTGAGTCAATTGAACCAATTCAAAATTCAGAATTAAATCAAAATATTGATGAATCATCTTTTTTAAGAGAAGGAGATTCATTAGGTAGTAATACTAATCCAAATGAAGGAGAACCTGTAATCAAAAAAGATAGAGACTAATGATTAATATTATCAAATAGATTTTATATATTTGATAAAAATGATAATTGAAACAAAAACGAATATATTTCTCAATTCTATTTCTATTTATTTTTTTTCTTTCTTGCTCAAAAAAGGAGAAAAAGAGTAATTTAATTGATTTTTTAGAATCTAAAAAGTATGCTTTGTCTTCTAAGGAAGACAAAGTATTTTTTTTGGATTCTATTTCAGAAAAAATAAATAATTTACCCAAAGATTCTTTAACCAAAAGACTAGCTTTCAAAATTTCAAATGAATACTACTATTTAAAAGATAACAAAATGTCTTTTAAATTAAGTAAAATTGCCTACGAACTTGCAAAAAGTCAATCTGACTCTACAGATATGGGTAGAGCTTTGTATTATATGGGTGATTGTTATGAATTATCAAAAAAGGATAGTGCATATTATTATTATAAAGAAGCTGAAAAAATTTTTAGATTAATAAATAATGAAGAACGATTAGCAAAAGTTTATTTTAATAAAGCCTATTTATTATTTTATGAAGGAAACTTTGTTGAAAGTGAATTTGAAGTAATTAAAGCTCTCAAAAATTTAAAGAATTCAAAAAATTATAAGCTTAAATATTCTTGTTATACTTTACAAGGATCAATCCACAACGAATTAGAAGAATATGAAAAAGCTTTAGACTATTTTATTTTAGCAGAACAAACATATTATGATTTAATTAATCAAAGTAATAATGATGAATTATTGTATGATTATTATGTTTTAAATGTTATTAATTTATGCAATGTTTATGACAATATAGGTGAATACAAAAAATCCATTAATGAGTTTTCAAAAATTGATTTACCAGAATTAAAAGAAAAATGGCCAAACTTGTATCCTCAAGTCATTGGTAATTTAGCTTATTCTAAAATGAAAAACGGAGATTTGCAAGAAGCAAAAAAATTATTTGAAGAAGCTATTAATTTGGCTAAAAAAAATAAGTTAGATAGAGGCTATTTGTACAAAATATTGCATTATGGAGAATTTAATTTAATTTTAAAAGACACTACAAAAGCCAAAAAAATCTTTTTAGAAGCATTAGAATTATCTAAAAAAATAAAAAATGGAAAAGAGATTCTTAAATCATTAGATTTTTTATCTAAAACAGATTTAAAGAAAAGTGCTTACTACAAAAATGAATACATCAAAATAAGTGATAGTATTATAAAAGCACAAAGAGCAAGTAGTAATAAATTTGCACGAATTGAATATGAAACCAATAAATTAGAAGATGCTAATGAATTGTTAACCAAAAGAAATTTTTATCTTTTTAGTGCAGGATCTTTATTAATTATTGTGTTTTTAATTATTTTAGGTATAAGACATAGAAAAGCTAAAAAGAGAGAAATAGAGTTTTTAGAATTAAGAAAAGCAGCTGATAATGAATTGTTTGAATTGGTTAAAGATTATCAAATTCAGTTAGTTAAAACCAAAGAAAATGTTCAAAATAGAATTGCAAAAGAATTACATGATGGTGTAATGAATAATATTTATAGTGTTCGTTTAAATTTAGGATTTCTAAATAGTTCAGACGATGAAGCTATGAAAGAAAAACGTCTTTTGTATATAACAGAATTACAGAAAATAGAAAAGGAAATTAGAGAACTTTCTCATGATTTAAATCACGAAACAGATTTTAATAGAATAGATTATAGTTACTTATTGACTAATCTTGTTGAATCTATAAACGATATATCTTCAACGGTTTATACCATTAAATGTACAGTTGAACATCCAATAAACTGGAATGAATATAGTTCAGTTGTTAAAATTAACATCTACAGAATTTTGCAAGAGCTTTGTTCAAATGTTAATAAATATGCAAATGCAGATTATTGTGATATCGTAATAGATACGCAAGCAAACCCTATTTCAATTTCTGTTATCGATGATGGTATCGGATTTGACACATCAAAAATTACAGATGGAATTGGTATGAAAAATATAAAACAAAGAATAGCCACCATTAAAGGGAAAATTATAATTGAAAGCAGTCAAGGAAAAGGAACTAAAGTCTTTATAGAAATACCTGTAAAAACAAAAGACTTATAATATAATTTTATAAGTCTTTTGTAAGTGGAGCCGGGGAGAGTCGAACTCCCGTCCAAACAAGCAATCAAAAAGCTTTCTACGCGCTTAGTTTCTAATTAGATTTTCGACAAAAAGCTAGGTCAGAAACAACCACTCTTTGCTTAACTTTACCAGTTCAAAACGGATTTAAAGTATTACCGTTTCTAGGTTTACTTTTACGGTTCTCCTAAACTAAACGCCATAAACCAAGGCTTTTAAGGAGAATCCAGCTTTCCTACCTAGTAGGAACTTGGCACTATCTTACTATAATTCGGATTATGCAGCTAAAGCGTAATTATTTTCGCCGTGTAAAATGTTGTACGTTTGGATTTACGAGCAAAACATACAATGCTCGACGTGCTTACTAGTTAATTCCACTCGCTGTCAAAACCAGTCGACCCCTTTTTCTTAGAATTTAGAAGATAGAATTTTGAATTCAGAAAACTTTTAACTTCTAAAGGTTTGCCAAAATTACCACAAATTTATCAATTAAAAAATCTTTTGTTAATAGATATTCTAAAGCTATATTTGTGTGCTTTAAAATAATACGCATAACTAAACAATATAAAATGAAATTCGGAATAATTAAAGAACGTAAAAATCCACCTGATAGAAGAGTTGTTTTTTCTCCTTTCAGATTAGAAGCTTTTAAAAATGAATTTCCACAAGCTGAAATTAAAGTTGAATCTTCAGATGTTCGAATATTTTCTGATGAACAATACAAAGAAAAAGGTATTGATGTTGTTACAGATATGTCAGATTGTGATGTTTTAATTGGTGTTAAAGAAGTTCCTTTAGACGCTTTGATTCCGAATAAAAAGTACTTTTTCTTTTCACATACTATAAAAAAACAACCTTATAATAGAAGTTTATTATTGGCTATTTTAGAAAAAAATATTGAATTATATGACCATGAAACAATAGTGAATGAAGAGAATCATCGTTTAATTGGTTTTGGTCGTTATGCAGGTATTGTTGGTGCTTATAATGGTATAAGAGCTTTTGGAATGAAATATGAATTGTTCAATTTAGCGAAAGCCGAAACATTACCAGATCAAAAAACATTAATTGAAAGATTAAAAAGGAATCAATTACCCAATATAAAAATTGTTTTAACAGGAAGTGGAAAAGTAGCTCATGGTGCCAAAGAAATGTTAGATGCCATGAAAATGAAAGAAGTTTCAGTTGAAAATTATTTGAATAAAAAATACGATGTTCCTGTTTACACAATAATTGATGTTTTAGATTATAACAAAAGGAAAGACGGACAAGTTTTAGAAAAGCATGATTTTTATAATAATCCTTCTGAATATGAATCAGATTTTGAGCGTTTTGCCAATGTTTCTGATATTTTTATAGCTGGACATTTTTATGGCAATGGAGCTCCAATTATCTTGAATAAAGAAATGTTGAAATCTCCAAAATGCAAATTAAAAGTTGTAGCAGATATTTCATGTGATATTGATGGACCAGTTGCATGTACAATTAGAGCAAGTACAATTGCTGAACCTTTATATGGATATTTAGCTAGTGAAGATAAAGAAGTTCCTTTTACACATCCTTCTGCTGTTGTAGTTATGGCTGTAGATAATTTGCCTTGTGAATTACCAAAAGATGCCAGTGAAGGTTTCGGTGAAGTTTTCTTAGAACGAGTAATTCCTGCTTTTTTTAATGAGGATAAAGATGGTGTTTTAGCAAGAGCCAAAGTAACTGAAAAAGGAAAACTAACAGCACGTTTTGCTTATTTGCAAGATTATGTTGATGGGAAATAGAAAATAGAGAAAAGAATATAGAAAATAGAAAACCACAAATTCAAAGAATAAAATCTGAGAATCTGTGGTTTTTTTATCCGAAAATCTAATTAATTATTCCAATCAATCTTTTTAGAAAAGTACATTACTGCTCCTAAAATGGCAAATAAACCGATACTTCCTACCAACAAAGCATAATCTTCTAATTGAATAATTACAAAAATAAAACTATATAAGGCAGTTAATGAAATTCCAATAAACATTGGAAATTTTTTATTCTTTAGTATAGAAATCGAATAAAGTACAATCATAACAATAACAGCAATTGCAGCAATTAAATAAGCTATTGAAAAAGTAGAATGTTCTGTTATCGAAATCAATAAAGTATAAAACATCACTAAAGCCAAACCAATCATTGTATATTGAAAAATATGAATGTTTATTTTACTGATAGATTGTATTAAAAAGAAGACTAAAAACGTTAACCCAATAACCAAGAAACCATATTTGGAAGCTCTTTCATTTTGTTGGTATTGATCAACTGTTTCTAATAGTCTTACTCCAAATAAATACTCATTTAAATTAGGCAATTGTTCTTCATATTGTTGTGAAAAGGGTCTGTTTATTTCCAATAATTTCCATTCTGCATGAAAACCTGTACTGTCTATTTTTTTGTTTTCTTCATTAGCAGCAAAAGTTCCCATCAAACTTGGTGATTTCCAATCCGAATCAATTTTTACATTAGTTGTTTTCCCAATAGGAATGAATTGTACACTTTCGCTACCATTAAACTTCATCTGAAACTTAAAATTGATTTTATCTTGACTTTGTAATGTATTATAATCAAACTGATTTGACTCTAAAACACCATAATTTGATTGATTATTAGACTTTGATTCAAATGAGAAAAATTGATCATTCAAAGAAATTTTCAAATCACTTTTGATACTTTTCAAATTGGTTGTATTGACAATAACAGTTGCTTTTTCCCAAATGACAGATTCTGGATTGATATTTAATTTATCAAAATTTGGTTTTTCAAAATTTCCATCAAAATTCATTGTAGAAGTGAAAACAACATTTTCATATAATCCTCTTTTTAAAGGCTGACTTTTCTTGATATTTGAATAATTATTCAAAATTTCAGGAAAGAAATAAGCATGCTTAATGACTTTTTTGGTTTGAATAGTTACGTTGTGTGTATTGGCATCTTCTACATTATATGATTCATAATCATAATAAGGAACATTTAATATTGGCCCATAAAATTTAATGTTTGAACCCCAAAGTGTGTTGACTTCTTGAGTCATTTCTTTTTTGCGTTGAGAACGTTCTGAAATCAATCCTTTGACTAATTCTAACGGAATTAATAAGAATAAACAAAGCAATCCAACCATAATCATTTTGGCTGTGTTAGATTGAAAAAACGAAGTTTTTTGTTGTGGGTTATGTGTTTGATTTTCCATGATTTTATAATTGTTTAAGGTTTTTGATTATAATTTTAAATTTAAAACTATATATATGTAAAGAATTGTAATGGGTATATTTGATAAGATTAAGAAGATTTTGATTGAAGTATCTATAGGATTTCGCTTTTCAATAAAATGAAAAATTATTGTTGCAAAAAAGTGAAAAACGTGAACAATAATTGCTGCACTTACATAAAGAATTCCAACAATAATTAAAAAATCCCAATTAGAAATTAAGAAACTTATTAATATTATTGTTCCAAATAAAAAGGTTCCAATTGAAAGTATATTTTTTTCAATAAATGTTTCAGGAGTTATTTCTTCCATATTATTATTGATTAATAGTTATTAAAAAATATTTAGAAATTCGAAAAATGAAATAAATGAAACATCCATATAGAATTGAAAAACCTAATGATTTTGTGGTGAAAAAAATGTTCCATAAATCGGTAAACAGTTCTATCGGATTTTTTAAAATATCCCAACTGTTGTAACGAAGTATTCTTCCTAAATAGATTCCAAAACCTGATAAAATAGAAATACTAAATATTAGAAAGCTACTGATTGAAGTATTTAATTTATGAGATAGTAATTCTTCGATATCTTTCAATGAAATAATTCCTAGTAAAAAACCAAGTGAAGCATACGAACTAATCAATAATAAATCATACCAAAATGTATAAGAATTAGATAGTGACAAATGCACAAAATCGGTTATGATGTAAAAGGAATTTGGTAAGAATAGCAGCCAAATTAAAATAACCAATCCGTTTTTGAATTTGTTTTCCAAAAGATTTCTTGTTTTTAAATAAGTTGTCAAAAGAAACGGAATTACAGCTAAAAATAAATTCCAAATTAGAAACATCAAATAAATCGAAGTTGTTAATTTGACTCGAATTAACGATAATAAAAGACAAAAAAATCCGAATATAAATAATAAATTATTTAGTCTTTTATTGGACTGATAGAGTTCAAAAATTGTTTTCATACTTAATGAATATTAAAAGTTGATTTAATGTTTTCTAAAGGAATCGCTAGCATCTTCAAAAAATCCAAATGATAAAATTGATGGGCTTGTTTTCCTTTTCTATAAGATTCTAAATAGGTTTTTATCCTGAAAGGGTAGAAGACCAAACCAGTTGCAATAACCATAAATACAAAAGGTGATTTTTTTCCATTTCCTAGCAAATAGAATTGCATGTTAATTTCGTCAGTTACTAAAACTCCTGTGTTTGTTAAAACATGATAGATGTCGTGTTCTTCTAACCTTGGTTGAGGTTCCAAATTATACTTTAATAAAAAACAACCCAAATGAAACCCTAAACTTTCTTCAGGTAAATTGATAAAATCAGAGATAGTAACATCCCAAGCTTCTTGATTTTTAAAAAAGTACTCATAAGGTACTTTTACAATTTTGTACAGTTTTTCGATGATGATTTCTTTCATAATTTAGTATTTAAAAGTACTTTGAATTTCAAAGTTAATGGATAAAAAAAAGGTTCTATGATTTTGAGATTAATTTTTCAAGCGCGTCAATATGATTTTTGAAGGCAATTCTTCCTTCTTTAGTTGCGATGTAACTGGTATTTGGTTTTTTGCCAATAAATTGTTTTTCCACAGTTATATAATTTTCATTTTCCAAAGCTTTTGCATGACTGGCCAAATTTCCGTCAGTCACACCTAATAATTCCTTTAAAGTAGAAAAATCAGCACTTTCATTCACCATCAATACAGACATTATCCCAAGACGAATTCGGTGATCAAAGGCTTTGTTTATGTTTTGTATGATGTTTTTCATTTTATTTTTTGTGTTAAAAGTTTAAAAGGTTATGAGGTTAAATGTTATAATTACTAACTCATAACTAACGACTCATAACTCATTTCCTGTCATATTTTCGATACATAACATATCCATAACCGATGTGACATAATCCGAAACCAATTGCCCAAAAGAATAAGCCATAACCTACAAAAAAGGTTGAGATTAATCCCAATACAATCATCGTTAATCCCAAATATTTTACATCACCTAAAGTGTATTTACTCGCATTTACACAAGCTAAGCCATAAAAAATCAAGGTAACAGGTGCAATTAAACCATAATAACCTTGATAGAGTAGAGCCAAAGCAAACAAACCACCACTGATTAATGGAATTGAAAACTGAACCACCAATCGTTTTGAAGACACATCCCAAAGGTTCTCACCCAATTTTTTAGCTTTTGTAGAACTCAAAACAATTCCAGTTATAATGGATAAAATTACAACAACTGCAGCAATAATAAACAATTGTTTTATTGCATTTTCTGTTGATTCCGAATTCATTTGGCCTCTAACAATAACATATCTCGAGTCATAAGTATACTTGATAATGTTATTGGCTAAAAAAGCTCCAATTAAAGCATAAAAACCAGCTAAAATGCCAGATAATCCACTTAATGATAAAAAACGCGATGATTTGTTCATCATGTTTTTTATTTCAGCAATGTCTTGAAGGTATTTTTTGTTTTCCATTTTAAAGTACTTTGAATTGCAAAGTAAATAAAAATTTTTTAATGTTGAACAAATTATTTTGATTATTTTTGAAAAAAAGTAATTATGAAGATTTTGGGTTATATATTAAAAATTATTAGTATATTTTTTCTAATTATTTCTTGTATGTCGATAGTAACTGCAATTACAGGAATAATCAATAATAAAAACGAAGATTCTGCTTTTTTAATAGGTTATATTATGGGTAGTATATTAAGTTTATGTTTGTTTTTTTGGGGTTCTTTAAGTTTACTTAAATATAGCAATAGATTGATTTCAAAATCAAAAAGTAATATTGAAATTGCAACCATTGGAAAAGAATGATGAAACCAGCAGAGCAGTATATTCTAAATCAATCTGAACATTTTCAAGTAATTATGTTGCATCTTTGTGCAGTGATTGAACAAGTTGCTCCAGAATCTGAACTGCTTTTTAAATGGAAATTGCCTTTCTATTACTACAAAAAGAAACCGTTTTGCTATTTAAATGTCATAAAAAAAGAAAATGCTATTGATTTGTGTTTCATGAAAGGACATTTACTAAAAAAACACAGAAATGTGATGATTGATAAAGACAGAAAATTGGTCACTTCCCTTAGATATGATGATTTAAAAAAGATAAACAATACCATTTTAAGTGAAGTTTTGATGGAAGTTAAGTCACATTATCTTTAACTAAACATTAATATTCGTTATAATTTTATTTGCTCATTTATTCATAATTTTATGTCTATGAATAAAGCGAATAAATCAGGATTTTATTTTAAGAATTACGAAGCTCCTTACGAATCACCTTTCGATAAGTTGTTTACGATTTTTAAAGAATTAATTACTCATACTTCTGGAGATTTTGATGAAGCTATCGATTGGTTACGTCAGTTAGATGTTGAATATAAGTTAACAACACCAGATTACACTATCAATGACTTTATAGAAGATTTAAAGAGAAAAGGTTACATCAGAGAAGAAATTAAACCTGATGGAACAGGTGGAGTGGGAATTACATCTAAAACAGAAAGAGCCATTCGTCAGGCTGCTTTAGATCAAATTTTTGGAAATCTTAAAAAAGCTTCTTCAGGAAATCATAAATCAAAACATACTGGAAAAGGAGATGAACAAACAGGTGATTTTAGAGAATTTCACTTTGGTGATTCAGTAGAGCAAATTTCTTTGACGGAAAGTCTCAAAAACGCACAAGTGAATAATGGAGTAGGTGAGTTTACGCTCACTGAACGCGATTTGATTGTTGAAGAAAGTCATCATAAATCCCAAATGAGTACGGTTTTGATGATTGATATTTCACACAGCATGATTCTTTATGGTGAAGACCGAATTACACCAGCTAAAAAAGTTGCCATGGCTTTAGCTGAATTAATCACAACTCGTTATCCAAAAGATACGCTAGATATTTTAGTATTTGGAAACGATGCTTGGACAATCAAAATCAAAGATTTACCTTATTTGCAAGTTGGACCTTATCATACCAATACGGTTGCAGGTTTACAATTAGCAATGGATATTCTTCGCAGAAAAAGAAACACCAACAAACAAATTTTCATGATTACGGATGGAAAGCCAAGTTGTGTACGTGAGAAAAATGGTGAATATTACATGAACAGTAATGGTTTAGATCAATATATTGTAGATAAATGCTATAACCAAGCCGCTCAAGCTCGAAAATTACACATTCCAATCACTACGTTTATGATTGCTAAAGATCCTTATTTACAGCAATTTGTAAATCATTTTACAGAAGCCAATCAAGGAAAAGCATTTTACACAGGTTTAAAAGGTTTGGGAGAAATGATTTTTCAAGATTATGAGGCGAATAGAAAGAAGAAGTTACGCTAATGTTCAGTTTAAATAAAAGCAATAATGAAAAAAATAATTCTATTCTCTATAGTTCTAATTTCAAATTTAACTTTTAGTCAAAATGATTCAAATTCATTAGCCTTAGATATTTATAATAGAAGATTTGAATTATCTAAACCATTAGTTCTACCAGATTATCCAGTCTTTAAAGATTTACAATTGAATACTATTTGGGAATGTCTAAATACATTAGAAATTATGTATAATGTGAAAGAAAAGATAGATTTTACAGATATAAGAAATCAAATATTTGATAGATTGAAAGAAATGGCAACAATATTAGCAAATGAAGGGACTTATTTTTATTTATCTAATGGTTTTGAATGTTATAATTGGACTTTAGAAAAAAATAAAAATTATTTAGAAACAAGAGAACTCTATAAATGTATCGGAGATTGTTCAACATCAATTGGCTTTAGAGAAGGAATTGATATTCTAAATAAAACGACAAAAAGTATTCAGGAAAGTAAAAAAAAAATAAAAAATTGAAATGAAAGAAATAAAAACATTAGGAGAATTAAAAAAATCAGGATACAAATCCCAAAACATAAAAGACGAATTAAGAACCAATTTACGTAACAAAATAAAAGCAGGTGAAACTACTTTTGAAGGTGTTCATGGTTTTGAAAACACGGTAATTCCTGAATTGGAACGAGCTATTTTATCACGACATAATATTAATTTATTAGGACTTCGTGGTCAAGCTAAAACACGTTTGGCTCGTAAAATGATAGAACTTTTAGACGAATATATTCCTGTTGTTGAGGGTTCAGAAATTAATGATGATCCATTAAATCCAATTTCTAGATTTGCCAAAGATTTGATTGAAGAAAAAGGTGATAATACTCCAATTACATGGTTGCACAGAAGTGAACGTTTCTTTGAAAAATTGGCAACTCCAGACGTTACTGTTGCCGATTTAATTGGAGATGTTGACCCTATAAAAGCAGCAAATTTGAAACTAAATTATGCTGATGAACGAGTAATTCATTTCGGAATGATTCCAAGAGCCAATCGTTGTATTTTTGTGATTAATGAATTACCCGATTTACAGGCTCGAATTCAAGTTGCGTTATTTAATATTTTGCAAGAAGGTGATATTCAAATTCGCGGTTTTAAATTGAGAATGCCTTTAGATTTACAATTTATTTTCACTGCGAATCCTGAAGATTATACTAATAGAGGAAGTATTGTAACACCTTTGAAAGACCGAATTGGTTCACAAATTTTAACGCATTATCCTGAAAGTATTGGAATTGCTAGAACCATTACTCAACAAGAATCAAAATTAGATCAAAATCAATCCGAAGCAGTTTATGTACCAGCTTTAGCTAAAGATTTGTTGGAGCAAATCGCATTTGAAGCCAGAGATAGCGAATTTATAGATGCTAAAAGTGGAGTTTCAGCTCGTATGAGTATTACAGCTTATGAAAACTTAATTTCCACAGCTGAACGAAGAACTTTATTAGCTGGTGAAGAAAAAACAACGGTAAGATTATCTGATTTTATGGGAATAATTCCTGCCATTACTGGAAAAGTAGAATTGGTTTATGAAGGCGAACAAGAAGGTGCAGCTACGGTTGCTCAATATTTAATTGGTGATGCTATTCATACTTTATTTCCCGGATATTTTCCAAAGATAGAAAAGTTGGAAAAAGAAAATGAAAAAAACGCTTACACGGATTTACTAGAATGGTTTTTCAATGAAAGTGGTTTTGAATTATTAGATGATGAAAGTAATGCTGAATATCAAAAAATACTAGATGATGTAAAACCTTTAGATGTTTTAGTCAAAAAATACCAACCTGATACACCAAAAGAAGATATTTATTTTATGAAAGAATTCATTCTTTGGGCTTTAGTGGAATATAAAAAACTTACCAAAAATCGAGTGAATTCGGGCTATCAATACAAAGATTTGTATAGTAATTTTATCAGTAAGTTATAAAAACAAAAAAGTCGTTTTAAATTAATAAAGCGACTTTTTTTATAAAGTTTAATATATTTAAATTCTAAAAATTCCACCAATATTAATTAATCTTTGAACAAACCAAAAGTTTTGTTCAGCTTTGTCTACAGGATTATTGGTTGTTCTAATATCGTTCATTTCTATATAACCTGTTTTATATTCTGCCTGAATAAAAAAGTGTTTAAAGAAAGTGAAATTTAAACCCACTTTTGCAGAAGCACCAAAACCAGACACATGAAAATCATCATGACGCTCCATAGTTAATACTTTTGCGTTAGTTTTTGGAAACAGAATACCACCACCAATTCCTGCTACTGTGTTTATCTGAAATTTGTCTGTATTAGGAAGTTTAAAAATAAAAGAAATATCATCTACTCTTGCTATTTCTGTATTAATATAGTTTAGACCATCTGTATGTTCGAAAGTTAAAAACTGGTAATCTAAAGTCAATTGATTACTTGATGGATTTTCATTGTAACTTCCAGCATTTGGATAATAACCAGAATAATTTACCCTTCTATCTTGATACATTACATATTTCATGTGATCAACACCAAGAGAAACGTTGTAATGATTACTAATATAATAACCAATTCTAAAATTGGTTTGTGGAATAGTCATTCTAGCCGGATTGATATAGTCTACATGCAATCCTTTTGGTTTATCGTGAGCTTCAACATCATAAATGGTAAAGTCATAATCAGCTCCTTTAAAACGAATATCTGATTTAGAATATGACTCTCTATTTCCTCCCCAATAAATATAAAATTTACCTTTGTTGTTTGCCGTGTATTTTTCAGGATTTTCAACTGTTTCTTGTGAAAAGGTGTACTGTGAAAAAACACAAAAAGTTAGTACAACCATTAAAAATGATTGTTTCATTAAAGTATAAATAATTAAAATTGATTTACAGTTTTACGAATTGCTACTAATTTGGTCATTAAAGCTTCAAAATAGTCTAAATGCAACATATTTGCACCATCACTTTTAGCATTAGCTGGATCAAAATGAGTTTCAATGAAAATTCCGTCTACACCAACTGCAATTCCTGCTTTTGCTATGGTTTCAATCATATCTGGTCTTCCTCCAGTTACACCAGCAGTTTGATTAGGTTGTTGTAGGGAATGTGTTACATCTAAAACAGTTGTAGCAAATTGTTGCATGGTCGGTATTCCTCTATAATCAACAATCATATCTTGGTAGCCAAACATTGTTCCTCTATCAGTTGCCATAACGTTTTCATTTTGGCAATCTAATACTTTTTGAACAGCATGTTTCATACTTTCTGGACTCATAAATTGTCCTTTTTTTAAGTTTACTGTTTTTCCTGTTTTTGCAGCAGCAACTACTAAATCCGTTTGACGAACCAAAAATGCAGGAATTTGAAGAATATCAACATATTCAGCAGCCATTGGAGCATCTTCATTAGTATGAATATCTGTAACAGTTGGAACTCCAAATTCTTTAGAAACTTTTTGTAAAATTTTTAAAGCTTTTTCGTCTCCAATTCCAGAAAAACTGTCAATTCTAGAACGATTTGCTTTTTTGAAAGAACCTTTAAAGACATAAGGAATTTCTAATTTATCAGTAATTTTTACTAGTTTTTCGGCAATTTTCATAGCCATTTCTTCGCTTTCAATGGCACAAGGACCAGCTAATAAGAAGAAATTACCACTAGTTGTATGTTTTATTTGTGGAATATTATTTATGTTCATAAAATATTGTTTTTGAAGTGGCAAAGATAAAAAGAAATACCTTCCAAACCGAAGTTTAAAAGGTTACTTATGTTACATTAAGACAATTTTAATATTTATGGTTGTTTTTTTATTGAAAAACCTTTTGGACAAACTACTTTTCCTTTTTCATACGTATTGAAATAAAAAGTCTGTTTTTTGGTAGAGCCTTCAAAATTAACCTCATACAAAGAAAGTAATCCAACTCCCATGTTAGAATGTTCAGTTGGAAAAGGACAGCAAGTTTCAGTCTTTTTAAATTCAATTTTTTCCCCATTTGGACCTTCTAAACCATTAAAATAGTATTTCACATAAGATTCTTCAGAAGCTGCACTCAATAATCCAATATTCACAGGATAATCGGCATCAACTCCGTATTTTGAATCTGTTGCGTATTCTGTGATTATAAACATTCCATTTTTAATAGGAGGTCTTATTGCATCATTATCAATATTTTTTATTGTTGATTTTGTACTGACACATGAAGTAAATGCTAAAATATATAGAATCAAAATTATTTTTTTCATTTTATTTGGTTTTAGATTTTATGAAAAAAGAAATAATTGCACTTAGAACTATTCCATTTGATAAGGTTGAAAAAGTATTGGTATAAATGTAGTTAGAAAACGAAAAATATTTCTGAGCATCTTCTAATGTCATTTTTGAATTTTCAACTTTATAATTAATAATATTTGAGAAAAAATCAGGGGAAATGTATTCAAATGTTATAAATAAAACAACAGGAGTTAGGATTGCAATAAGTAATGAAAGTATTGCACCAGATAAAAAACCTTGTTTCCATTCTATTTGATTGTTGTAGTAATCTTTCTTTTTATTTATAAGTGCTAAAATGTAAATTATAATAGTTACAATGCCAAAAAGCATAGTATAAATAGGTTGAAATTTAATTTTTTCAGTATGCCAACCCATAGTTCTTTCAAAATACATCCAAATTAATAAGCATATTGAATAAATAACAGCCCATTTTAATTCGATTTTAAATTTTTCCATTTTTTTATTTTAAATTAAAACGCTATAAAAGTAATAAATGTTTATCAAATTGAATACATTAATTATATTTGCTTAAAATTAAAATTATGGATTTTATATATGGAACTTGGCATTGGTCAATTTCAGGTTTTTTGATAGGAATGATAATGTTATTATTGGTTTATTTTGGTAAATCTTTTGGAATGTCATCTAATTTGAGAACACTTTGTACTATTGGTGGAGCAAAACGATTTAGTGATTTTTTTGATTTTGATTGGAGAGAACAAAAATGGAATTTAGCCATGGTTCTAGGGGCAATTTTAGGAGGATATTTTGCTACTCAATTCTTAAGTAGTCCAAATATTGTTAACATTAACCCTAAAACAATTGAACAATTAAGTAAGTTAAATATTGATGCACCAGAAGGGAAAATTGTCCCTGATGCTTTATTTAGTATAGAAGCGATGCAAACTCCAAAAGGATTTTCAATATTGTTAATAGGAGGTTTATTAATTGGGTTTGGAACACCTTATGCTGGTGGATGTACTTCAGGTCATGCTATTTCGGGTTTAAGTAATTTGCAATTACCTTCATTGATAGCTGTAATTGGCTTTTTTATCGGAGGGTTAATTACTTCTTATTTTATAATTCCTTTATTATTTTGACTATGAAATTATTTCGTTTTTTACTTGTTGGATTTATCTTTGGAATCGTTTTAACAAAAACAGAAGCTATTTCTTGGTATAGAATATATGAAATGTTTCATTTTCAATCTTTTCACATGTATGGTGTAATTTTTACCGCTATTATAACTGGAGTTATTGGAATTAGATTTCTAAAGAAAAGAGATATAAAAGACTATAAAGGACATTCAATTGAAATTTTAGATAAAGAATTAGCACCTTTTCGTTATATAATTGGTGGAATTATGTTTGGATTAGGTTGGGCATTAGTAGGTTGCTGTCCGGGACCAATTTTTGTTTTATTAGGAGCTGGAATTACTCCAATTTTAATTGTCCTTTTTGGAGCTCTTTTAGGTAATTTTATTTATGGTTTACTCAAGGATAAGTTACCTCATTAATTGTTGTTGTAGTACTATAAATATTTTTTTTGTATTAGTTCGATATGTAAGAAAAAAAATACTTTTGTAAAATATTAAACAAATAGAAAATAAAAAAAGATGAAAAAAATGAAAAAATTGTTGATACTGTTTTTACTAGCATCAGTAACGATTGTTTCTTGTAACAAAGATGATGATTCAGGTTCAGGTTCAATTGAAGGAAATTGGGAATTTTCAAAATATGGAGGTATTTTGTCTGGACAAGAATTTTTAGTTGATTATGAACATACACCAGGTTGTAATAAAGATTTTATTGAAATTAAATCAGGAGGTGCTATAGTTGATCATTACTTTTATGATGATGGTGATGGATGTTATGAAGAAAGTGAAACAGGAACTTGGGTAAAAGATGGAAATTCTTTTTTGGCGACCTATTCAGGTTATACTGAAGGTGGTGAAATATTAGAATTAAACAATACAACTTTGAAAGTTAAAGCGACTGATCCTGATACAAATGAAGTAGGAATTATTGTTTTTACCAGAAAATAAATTTAAAAATCCCTTTCAAATTTGAAAGGGATTTTTTTATTGTATTTCTGCACTTAAACCAGCATCGAGTAAAGAAGAACATTGTGGTTTTAGTTCTTCATAACTTCCTGTTTTAACAGTGCATCTTCCTTTATAATGAACTAGAATAGCACATTGCTCGGCTTGTTCATTAGTATGATCACAAACTCTGATTAATGTATCAATAACATGATCAAAAGTGTTTACATCATCATTGTATAAAACAATTTCATTGTTGTTTGATATCTCTTCTAAGACATCAACTTCTTCTTGTATTTTTTCTCTAGTACTCATTTCTTTTTGGTAATAGGTTATGGGTAATAGGTTTATAATGCTAATTTACATATTTTAAAGATACCCAATTATTTCTTTCAAACTTTTTAACATATGTTAATCCTTTGCTTGTGCAAGATTCATCAATAAATGGAATGTCTTCTGTATAAAAACCACTGAATAAAATTGTTCCTTTTGGATTTAGACAATCTACATATTGTTGCATATCATTCAATAAAATATTTCTATTGATATTAGCAATTATTAGATCATATTTTTTTCCAACTAACAATGAAGCATCACCTTGATATACTTTAATCTCTTTGCAATTATTGCGTTCTGCATTTTCAATTGAATTCAAATAGCACCAATTGTCAATATCGATTGCATCAATAGGTTTTGCTCCTTTCATTTCGGCTAAAATGGCTAAAATGGCTGTTCCGCAACCCATATCTAAAGTTTTCATATTGATAACATCAGTTTCTAATAAATGTTGAATCATCATATGAGTTGTTTCATGATGACCAGTTCCAAAACTCATTTTTGGTTCAATTACAATATCAAACTCAGCATCTGTCATCGAATGAAAAGGTGCTCTAACATGGCATTTTCCATCAACATCAATAGGTTCAAAGTTTTTTTCCCATTCTTCATTCCAATTTACTTGTTCAATTTCTTCAATTTTATAAGAAATTTGAAATTCCTTATTTTTTAAAATTGAAACATCATCTAATATATTTTCAGACCATAATTCTTTTTGAACATAAGCCGAAATTCCTTCTTCCGTTTCCATGTAACTTTCAAAAGCTTTGTCTTCTAATTCAGCTACTAAAATTTCGCTTCCTAATTCTTTTGGACTAATTGTAAAATGATATCCTATATAATTGTTTGACATAAATTTATTTTTTGCAAAGGTAAACAAAGCTTTCGTTTTTTAGAATAATTTATCATTTGTTAACAACCAAAAACCTTTTGATTGTGTATATTTGAATAAAAAAGAAAAATTATGAAAAAATCATTTATTGCAATTGTCTTAACTACTCTTTTATTTAGTTGTCAAAATAAAGCACAAAATAAAGTTACTTCTGTTGCAAACAACAACTCAATTATGGCAAAAGAAACTATTTATCAATTTAAAGTAACGGATTTGTATGGAGAAGAATTTGATTTCTCTACTTTAAAAGGAAAGAAAATTATGATTGTTAACACAGCTTCAGAATGCGGATTAACACCTCAATACAAAGACTTAGAAACTATTTACGAAAAATACAAAGACAAAAATTTTGTAATTGTTGGATTTCCTGCAAACAATTTTGGTTCGCAAGAGCCAGGAAGTGATAAAGAAATTGCAGCTTTTTGCGAAAAAAATTATGGAGTAACTTTTCCAATGATGTCTAAAATTTCAGTAAAAGGAAATGATATGCATGAAATCTATCAGTTTTTAACTCAAAAAAGTAAGAATGGATTAGAAGATAGTGAAGTGCAATGGAACTTTCAAAAATATTTGATTAACGAAAATGGAGAATTAGAAAAAGTAATTGCTCCAAGAACTTTACCAACTGATGATTCAGTAATAAAATGGATTGAAGGTTAATTTTAAAATTATTTTTATATGATTAAACTATTAAAATTATTTTGTGTATTTCTACTGGTTTCAGCAAGTACTTCATGTGCAAAAAAATATGTTGAAGAATTAAAAAAGCCTTCAGAACCTATTGCAGATGCTTCAAAATCTGTAGTAGTGATTTCCAAAGATGAAGTTATTTTATATGAATTTGACAAAGAATTTTCCAAAAACTTTAAAGATAAAAAAGAATTTTCGGAGTATTACACAAACAATTTTGATAAACAATTAACTGTTAATAATCTTTTTAAAGAAGTTATTTCATCAGAAGGGAAATATGACATTGAAAGTATTTTTTCGAACAATAAGGTTGATTTAATAATTTCAATTGAAGATTTTAAAATTGCTGCCTATTTTGAAAGTTCTCAAAATAATAGTTATGCAGTAAACTTAGGAAATTCTTATAAAAAAAAGAGTTCTGTTAAAACTAGAATAAAGGTTTATGATAAAGTTTCAAAAAAAGCTTTTGCCGAGTTTTATGTAATAGGTGAATCAGATTATTCAGAAAGTGATTATAAAAAAATTGTTGAAAGAGCCACTGAAAAATCTATTGAAAACACAATAGAATATTTAAAAACTGGAAAAATTAAGTTCTAATTTTTTAAAATCAATTGCATAAAAACTGTATCCAGCCATTTATTAAATTTATAGGCTGATTCTTTAATTATCCTTTTTTAGTAATTCAATCATATTATCTAGCTTATTAAATAATTCAGTTATTAGAGTTGAGGGTGTATTTATAGTTATTTCATAACCATTTATATTATCTTTAGAAGTGTCTTTATTCTTTTGTATTATTTTTATTTTTTTGTTATTATCAAGTAGAAAGTCAATAGGAATATCAAAATTATCTGCTATTTCTTTTAAATGAGTATGTTTAATAGTTTTACCTTTTTCCCAATTAGCTACTGTAACTTGGCTTACACCAATTATATTACCAAATTCTTGTTGAGTAATTTTTCTTTGTTCTCTTAATTTCTGAATTTTTGTTCCAACTTCCATGTTTTTTTTATCAAATTTAATAAAATAAGATTTATTATTGTAATAATAATTTTTATTATGAAGAAATATTTTTTTTTAATCCAATTTTGGTAATATTAACTAAATTTTTTTATATTATGAAAATTAAAAATTGTCTTTTAGGTTTTTTTTTCTTGTTAATTTTATCAAATTGTGATAAAAATGAGTCCACAAATGAATTTAATGATAGTCTAACTATATTCGGAAAAAATTATAGTTTTGTTAACTATAGTAAAAGTGAAAGTTCACCAACTATTTTCGGTATAAATGATAAGATTTCTTCCAACTTTCTGTATGTTTCTGAAAATGATTTTAACAATGTTTTGGTTGAGTTAAAAGAAAAATTTAATATAGAATATAACAAAAATAATAAAATAATTACTTTTTTCGGAAATGGTTTAGAAATAAGAAATATTAATGAAATAAAAGGTATTTCTGTTATATCAACTGGAGAAGATGGTTATTTCCAAGAAATATTTCAAACCAAAGGAAATAATTTAAATAAATTAGATAAATATTCAAAATCATATGATTTTTTATTAACTCAACATTTTGGATATATGTCTAAAGTTATAAATGCTAATAACAATTCATTTGTAAGTATAATTTGTTTGGAGAATAGTAAAATTAATAAAAGAAAGGGTTTAAAAAATAAGCTAAATATTAACAACATTAGTATTCTTTATCCAGAAATAAAAAATGATATATTATTTTCAAAATTAAATATTTCACATGCTTGTACAGAATGTTCTGGTAATGATGGTTTTTGTGCTTTTGATGAGGGTGTTAGAGATGTGATTTGCAATGCTTCATCATATATAGAAGATGGAGGAACTGAAGAAGGTGAAGAACCAATATGTGGAAGAAGACAAGTTAAGTCTGATGATGAGGATATAAAAGGAAGAGATGCAATGTATTATATTAAGTATTTCATTTTTAGTAATTCAACCAAGGGAGAAGAATATGTTGATATGTATTACGCATTAAGTCAGTTATTTGAAGATAATAATTTATATAATACTAATAGAGATGAATTAAAACTTTTGTTTGATTTTATTGAAAGTAAAGCTATTAAGTTTGTTTTCTCAGACAATTCAACAATTATTCTTAATAATTCAGATGCTACATATTTACAATCCTTAATTAATAAATATAAAGTTTATGATAGTAGTTCAGTTTATCAAAACATTTTTAATAAATTTGAAATAGATTTACAATCATATAAAAACAAAACTAAAGGAGAGATAATATATCAATTAAATAATTAATGAAATCAAATTTTTTAATTTTTCTTATTTTACCATTCATGTTAAGTTGCAAAAATCAAATTTGTGGAACTTATGAAATTCTTGATAGCACAAAATTTGAAAAAGAAATATTACAAGAAAAATTAGATTCACTAAAATATTTAAGAAAAAATAAAGGTAAATATATTTTAACATTAAGATGTGATAGTGTTTTTTATTTAAAAGACATTAATAGCGATAATTCTGTTAATAATTTTAAAGGAAGATGGAATTATAATAAAAACAAAATTTCATTAATTTATGTTCAAAATAATAATCATATTAAAAAAGATTTTTTTATAAATAAAAATACTCTTTTAAATATTCAGAAAGTAAAACTTTGTGAAAATGATGAATATATAAATAATATAACATTTTTAACTAAAACTAAAAATCCTGATTAATCAGGATTTTTTTTTAAAATTAATTGCATAAAAACAGTATCCAGCCATTTATTAAACTTAAAGGCAGATTCTTTAATAACACCAACAGTTTCAAATCCAAACTGTTTATGAAATTCCACACTATTTTGATTTTCGGCATCAATAACCGCAATCATAGTGTGGAGTTTTTGTTTTTTAGCCAATTCAATTAATTCAGCCAATAAAAATTTTCCCAAACCTTTTCCTTGATGATTTATCGAAACATACACCGAATGTTCAACCGTAAATTTATAACCTTCTTTAAAACGAAAAGTTCCATATGTTCCAAAACCAGCAATTTCATTATCAATTTGAATAACAATTAAAGGAAAACCTGATTTTGTTTTCTCATCAAAAATTTCTTTTTGTTGTGCTAAAGTTCTAGGCTCATAATCATAAATAGAAGTAGTATTTAGAATATTATAATTTACAATTTCTAAAATTGATTCTAAATCTTTTTCAGTTGCTTTTCGAATGATATAATTCATTTTTATAAGGTTTCAGAGTTTCAAAGTTACAAAGTTTGAGAATGAAAATTACTAATTACTAATCACTATTTACTAATCACTCTAATTCGTATATTTGTAATTCAGAAAATTTAAAAATGATTTATCCAAAAATACCTTTAGCTCAAAGTGTAATCGAAATTTTTAAAGCAAAAGGAATCCATCATATTGTAATTTCTCCAGGTTCAAGAAATGCACCTTTGACCATTGGTTTTTCTAATCAACAAGAGACTTTTAAATGTTATAGTATTGCAGACGAACGTTGTGCTGCTTTTTTCGCATTGGGAATGGCTCAACAATTAAACCAACCTGTTGCAGTTGTTTGTACTTCGGGTTCAGCTTTGTTAAATTATTATCCAGCTGTTGCTGAAGCATTTTACAGTCAAATTCCTTTGATTATTGTTAGTGCTGATAGACCTCAAAGCAAGATTGATATTGGTGATGGACAAACTATTCGTCAAGAAAATGTTTTTGCTAACCATAGTTTATATAATGCGAATTTAACTGAATATGCTTCAAACGAAAACGATATTAAAATTAACGTTGCCATTCATGAAGCTATTGTGAAAAAAGGGCCAACACACATCAATGTTCCGTTTGAAGAACCTTTGTATGATTTGGTTACTGAACTTTCGGTTGAACCAAAATTGCTTCCTTATGAAAATGAAGTTAATGATTTTTTTTTAGACAAAAAGTTCATAGAAAACTGGAATTTTGCAGCAAAGAAATTAATTTTAGTAGGAGAATTAAAACCAAATTCTATTGAAAATTCAATTATTGAAAAGTTGGCAAAAGATGATTCAGTTGTAGTTTTAACTGAAAAAACTTCTAATTTGCATCATGAAACTTTTATTGATACGATTGATACTTTGATTACTCCATTTTCAGATGAAAATTTTAAAGATTTTCAACCTGATATTTTAGTAACTTTTGGAGGAATGGTTGTTTCAAAGAGAGTTAAAGCTTTCTTGAGAAAATATAAACCTAAAGAACATTGGCATATTGATGAATTAAGAGCTTATGATACATATGGAAGTTTATCTGAACACTTTCAAACAAATCCAAACAGTTTTTTTAAGCAATTATTGATTGATAAGAATTCTTTGGTTAGTAATTATAAGCCAACTTATTCTGCTGTTAATCAACTTAGAAAAGAAAAGCATTCAAAATATGTTGCTGAAATTCCGTTTTCAGATTTTAAAGTTTTTGAATTTGTGAGTCAACATTTACCAAAAGACATTCAATTACAAGTTAGTAATAGTTCAGCTATTCGTTATTTGCAGTTAGTTGATATTGATACATCTATCGAAGTTTTTTGCAATCGTGGAACTAGTGGAATAGATGGTTCAACTTCAACAGCCATTGGAGCAGCTTTGCAATATGATAAACCAACTATTTTTATTACTGGAGATATTAGTTTCTTTTATGATAGCAATGCTTTGTGGAACAACTATATTCCAAAAAATTTCAAAATTATATTGATAAACAACTCTGGTGGTGGTATTTTTAGAATTTTACCAGGTCATCAAGAAACGGAAGTTTTTAATACATTTTTTGAAACTTCGCATCAGTTGAATGCATCACATTTAGCCAAAATGTTTGGATTTAATTACTTTGATGCCAAAGATGAAAAAAGTCTTGAAAACAAGTGGCAATCATTTATAAATCAAAATAATATTCCTTCTATTCTCGAAATTTTTACTCCTGAGAAAATTAATGATAAAATATTGATTAACTATTTTAAAAGTTAATTTTTTTAACTAAATTTGGGTTCACTATAAATAAAAAACTATATTAAAATGAGTAAAAGAGACGAATTAATCACTAAATACGCTGCAGATTTAAAAGATAAATGCGGTGTTACTCCAAACATGGATTTGCTAACAAAAGTAACTATTGGATGTGGACCATCAATATACAATGCAGACTCAGCTACTGTTGCAGGTTCTGATGAAAAAGAATTAGTTACTGTAAAAAATAACTTCTTAGTAAAAAAATTAGGATTAAAAGACGGTCCTGAATTAGACAAAGCAATTGATGCAGTGATTGAAAAGTATGGTCGCTCAAACAAAAATAAATATAGAGCAGTAGTATATTATTTACTTGCTGTTCATTTCAAAAAAGAATCTGTTTATAAATAAGATTCCAATAACCAAACCAACCAAACTATTAAAAATCCTAACTCGTTTAGGATTTTTTTATGTCAAAAACCTTCAAAAACTCCTAAGCCAAATAAGGCAAAGTCATATTTAACAGGATCGGTTTTATCTAATTTTCGTAAAGCTAAATCTAATTCAGCTAACGCTTTTCCATCGTTTTGTTTTCTTTTAAGTAAACCAAGTTTTCGAGCCACATTTCCAGAATGTACATCTAAAGGACATGATAATTTTGAGGTTGGAATGGTTTTCCAAATTCCAAAATCAACTTTGTTATCATTACGAACCATCCAACGTAAGTACATGTTGATTCTTTTGGCAGCACTATTGTTTAAAGGATCTGAAATATGTTTTTGTGTTCGTTGTAAATGTTCAACTTCAAAAAAGATTTTTTTAAATTCATGAATGCTTTTTTGCATACTATTTTCTTCTTGGTTTTTTGAAAAAACAGCTTCTAAACCATTATGATTTTTATAAATATGTTGTAACGATTTTATAAAAGTTTTAGCATCAAGTGCATTAAACGTTCTATGCACAAATTTGTCTAATGAATCTAAATTATCTTCCGAATGACTCATCACAAAATCATAAGGAGAATTTCCCATTAAATCCATTAGTTTTTTAGAATTATTGATAATCATTTTTCTATTTCCCCAAGCAATTGTTGCACTTAGAAAACCAGCAATTTCAATATCTTCTTTCTGTGAAAAGGAATGTGGAATTTGAATAGGATCACTTTCAATAAAATCAAAATTATTGTACTGAATGACTTTTTCGTCAAGAAAATCTTTTAATTCGGATTTATTCATTGTTTTAACTCTTTTGCATAAAAACCATCTTTTAATTGATTGGTTCGCTGTTGTGGAAAATAGTTGTAATAATGAAACAATTTTTCATTTACACATGGTAAATTTCCATTTGAAGTTTCATATAAATTAGGAAGTTTAGGATCATTATAATAGAAATTCTCTATTTTTTTCGCTTCAAAATTGTTGATTTTGTATTTTGTTATTGATTCTGGAATGATTAATTGATTTAATGCAAATGTACTTTTGTTAGCACCACTTTTTATATCTATAAATGTGCTAAAAGAAACTAATAACAAAGAAATTATGATAACACTATTCTTAATTGAGAATTTTAAATAAGTTGCTATTTCATAAATGATTATAGTAGAAAATAAAATAAATGTAGGTAAGAAAAAACGATATTGAGGTGAAATTACAAGTAAGAATATAAAGTGAAATAATAATATAAAATACAGTATTCTGAATTTTGAAGTTTGTTTAAAAAACTTTGTAAAGGGAACAACTAAAAACAATAGTAAAATGCCTTTGTTAAAAATCGAATTTATTCCTTCAAGATTTATCCAAAGCTTTATTTTTTCCAAAAGAGTTAAATTTTTAGTTTCCAATAAGTTTTCAGCATAACCAGCATCAACAGTAATTTGAGCTAATTTATTTAAAACGTTATTACTCATTTTCCAATCAAAATTAGTCTCTAAAAATGATAAAGGGAATAATGGATAGCCTGTTATTATTAGGTTTTTTGCTATCCAAATAGTTCCAAAAAATAAAGAAATAAATCCAAAAAAGGGAACTGTTTTTTGATTTCTAAAAAGGTATATAATTGCAAGTAATAGAATAGGAGCAATGGTAACTTTTAAGAATATCATATAAATGATAAAAATAAAGATGGTTTTTACATCTTTAGTTTCTTGAATAAATTCATTAAATATTATAACTGAAAAGATGAGAATAGGTAAATCTGGTGAAGGAGCATCTATAAATTGATAATAAAAAATAAGAAATAGTATTCCAAAAAAAGTCCAATTAAATCCTGTTTTATTGTAATTCTCTATGAAATAAAGAATTCCAATTAAAACTATAAATCCATTGATATCATTAAAATTTATGGGCAAAAATGAAAAGCTGAAACCACTTTGCAACACATGCCAAAATGAAAATTGTGCTAAAAAAGGATGGACATTGGCAACACCTTTTACAAAACCATATTCGTTTAACCATTTAATAGTTTGAATATAATAGCTTTCATTATCAAATATTGTGGGTGTTTGAGCTGATTTTAAAGCAAGTAAAAGTGTTAATCCAAAAAATAAATAAAATTGCTTTCTTGAAAAAGATTTAAAAATTGATTTTAAGAAAAATAAAAACTCAGACTTATATTTAAGGACGAAAGCAATTTGAAAAGCACAATTTAAAATAAAAACTTCTGTATTTATATTGAAAAAAAAAGCACAAAAGCTTAAAAAAAGTGTTTGAAAAATTATTCCAAATAATAATGTAAAAGAAGAATTACTTTTAGAAAGGCCACATAAATTTTGAAATGCAATTCCTGATAAAGAAGCAAACAGAAATAAAATGAACCAATAAACTAAAAGTATAAGCATTAAACCATGATATTTCCGTCTTTCATAACTAACTTTCTGTCAGCCATATCAGCTAATTCTTCGTTATGAGTTACGATTACAAATGTTTGACCAAATTCATCTCGCAATTTAAAAAATAATTGGTGTAAATGTTCAGCTGATTGGGTATCTAAATTTCCAGAAGGTTCATCAGCAAAAATGATTTTTGGTTTATTAATCAAAGCTCTTGCAACTGCAACACGTTGTTGTTCACCACCAGAAAGTTCACTAGGTTTGTGATGTATTCTATCTTTTAAACCTAAATAATCTAACAAACGTTTTGCTTCAGTCTCGGTTTCTACCTTGTTTTTATTGGCAATAAAAGCAGGAATGCATACATTTTCTAAAGCAGTAAATTCAGGTAATAATTGATGAAATTGAAAAATAAATCCCAAGTTTAAATTTCTAAACTTAGATAATTCTTTATCGTTTAATTTCAGAACATCTGTTCCATCGATGGTGAGAGATGAGTTATTTTCAATGTTTGGTTTGTCTAATGTTCCTAAAAGCTGTAGCAAAGTAGTTTTACCTGCTCCAGAAGCTCCAACAATTGAAACGATTTCACCAGATTTGATATGAAGATTTACACCTTTTAGAACTTGTAAATCTCCATAGTATTTATGTAATTGAGTAACTGATATCATTTTTGACTATTTATACAAAGAAACAAAGATTTTTTGTGTTTTGTAAAACTGTTACCAATTAATTTGAGTAAATTATATATAATAGCAATTGTGTAAGTCAATTAGTATTAATCAACTTACACAATCTTCTAAAGTATGCCATTTTAAATACGTTTCCTTCCACTTATGAGCGATAAAATAAAAAGAACGATAAAAATAAAGAATAATACTTTAGCTATACTAGCTGCACCAGCAGCAATTCCTCCGAAACCTAAAACTCCAGCAATTATGGCTAGAATAATAAATATGATTGTCCATCTTAACATAATAAATTGTTTTTAGTTAGTATTGTTTTTTTTTGCAATGGAAAAGAAATAATTACTTTAGCATTACTATACAAATTTAAGAATCACCCAATAGTTTTATTTACAATATTTTAGCTATATATTATAGTATTACCATTTGTTGCTCTTCAATGACTATTATTAAGGTTTCATTAAATTAAAAACTAAACTTATTTTCTTTACGTAAATGTTAATGTGTAAGCTAATTAACATAAGTTTTAGTTACACTTGATTAAATTTGTATAAAAAATAATATTATTATGAAAAGCCTATTATTATCACTAATTTTAATATCTTCCTGTAATGGAAAAGTTAAAAATGAAGATCAAACTAACATTAATGAAAATAAAATTTATAAAGAACCTATTAAAATGAATATTAAAGAAGGAAAAGAAATTGCAACTTTTGCAGGTGGCTGTTTTTGGTGTACTGAAGCAGTTTTTTTAGAATTAAAAGGAGTTGAAAGTGTTGTTTCTGGTTATACAGGTGGAACTGTAAAAAATCCATCTTATAGAGAAGTTTGTAATGGAACTACTGGACATGCAGAAGCAATTCAGATTACTTATGACCCAAAATTAATTGCCTATGAAGATTTGTTAGAAATCTTTTTTAGTTCACATAATCCAACTACTTTAAATAGACAAGGAGCTGATGTTGGTACACAATATAGAAGTGAAATTTTTTACCATTCTGAAGCACAAAAAAAAGCTGCTGAAGAGTACATTGCTTTGATAGAAAAAGAAAAATTGTATGATGATCCTATTGTTACAAAGATTTCACCAGCTGTTGTTTTTTATGAAGCAGAAGATTATCATCAAGATTACTATAATCAAAACAAATCTCAAGGATATTGCCAAATGGTTATTGCACCTAAATTAGAAAAATTGAGAAAATATTATAAATCAAAATTAAAATAAATTGGCATCTTATTTGTAAGTTCTTAATTGAATTAAAAAAAAGATTAAATGAATGAACCAAAAGTTGAGATTATTCAACCTAAATCAAAAAGTAATAAGAAAACAAAACTAATTTTAGGAATTGTTTTTGATTTAATTGGAATGCTTTCTTATTTAGTTCCAGTTTTTGCTGAAGCAACAGACATTGTTTGGGCCCCAATTTCTGGATTCATTATGATGGCAATGTATAAAGGAACAACAGGAAAAGTAGCTGGAATTATTAGTTTTATTGAAGAAGCGTTTCCTTTTATAGATTTTATTCCAACATTTACTTTAACATGGATTTATAAATATAAAATTAAAAAAGATAAGGATTAATTTTAAAAAGAGGCATATTGAAAAATATGTCTTTTTTATTTAATTTTTTTATCAACAAAATCAGCTATAAAGCCAAGTTTTAATCTCTCTAACATCTTCTTTTCAAATTCCCAAAAGAATTTAAACTGACCAAACAGTGCTCCAATAAGAACTAACATTATTTGATAAATTGGAAAAATTATTAATAATCGAATAGGCCAATAAAGCCATAAAGAAACAGATTCTTTGTGTAAACCAATAAAATCTGTAAAAGGTTTTGATAGATAGGCTGCAGTTGAACCAGTAATTGCAAAAACAACAAAAATTAGTATCAATTGCCAATTTGAGGTAATATTCCAGCGTTTCTTAAGTTTGTTCATTCTTCTATAATCGAGCAGGAAAACCTCCTAATTGTTGTTTATTTGTTAATTGAAAATAAGTTAGGTAGTTGTATATCATATAATTAACTTCAAAACCATAATCGATTCCCGTTTCATAATTAATAGGCATTTCATATAAATTTGAATTATAAACCGTAGGCAAATTAGCTCTTCTATTCCATTCTAAAACCCAAAAACGATTTCTAGCTTCAAGATAACTTTGAGTGTAGAAACTTCTTGGTTTTGCCATAGAATTGAACCAACTAGTAAAACCACCATCAATAATTATTACTTCATATTCAATTTCGTCATTTGCAATACGAACAGTATCACTTACAAGTTTAGGATCGTCATTATTAGTAATTTCTTTACTTGAATTACAACTAATTAAAGAAATAAATACTAATGTAAATATAAAAATGTATGTTTTCATAGTATTATTAATTTAGATTATAAAGATAAAAAAAAGCATCGACATAGCCGATGCTTTTAACATTTGAATTTGTATTTTAATGGATATTATTTTTTTCCGAAAAGACCTCCTAGAAGACCTCCTAAACCACCTTTTTTCTTATTATTACCACTTAAGGCAGACATAGCATCGCTAACATCTAGTTTTCCATCTCCATTTTGATCTAATACGGAAGTTAATAAGGAACCACCAAGCGAACTTCCTTTATCAGAGCTATTTCCACCACCAAGTAAACCTCCTAAAAGACCTCCTAAATCTGGAGTTGAAGATACTCCTTTATTTTTGGTTTGTTTTCCTAAGTAGCCCATAATTATTGGAGCAAGCATCGGTAAAATTTTAGATATAATACTAGAATCTACACCAGTTTTAGCACTTAATCCTTGAACCATTGAATCTTGATTATTGCCAGCAACATGATTAAGAATTTTATTTCCATCAGAAAAATCACCACCGTTTAAAAATTCACTTAGGTTATCTAAAATACTTCCATCATGTTTTCCGCTTGTTAAAGCACTTAATAATCCACTTGCACCTTCACCAGAAAGAACGTTGTTTTGCATTTGGCCTAATAATGCTGGTACACTTGAAGAAACTACATCACTAGCTTGAACAGGATTAATTCCAGTTTTTTGTGAAA
Organism: Flavobacterium ponti; assembly: GCF_042652765.1. NCBI lineage: Bacteria > Pseudomonadati > Bacteroidota > Flavobacteriia > Flavobacteriales > Flavobacteriaceae > Flavobacterium > Flavobacterium ponti. The sequence goes on along the minus strand of NZ_JBHSGW010000027.1, from coordinate 35,819 downwards.
TATTACTCACTAATTGTTTTCCTATTTCACTATTTAATAAATCTGATATTCCTGACATAATTTTTTTATTTATTTTGGTTAGTACATAAAGATAATAAAAATATTAATTGTTTTTAAGTAAACTGATAATTTGTTCAGCAAGTTCTGTTCCAATTCTATCTTGTGCTTCATCTGTAGCAGCTCCAATATGTGGTGTTAATGAAATTTTTGGATGCATTAATATTCGTATTTCTGGAGTTGGTTCATTTTCAAAAACATCTAAACCAGCAAACAATACTTTATCTTCATCTAAAGCTTCTATTAGTGCTACTTCATCAATTACTCCACCTCTTGCAGCATTTACTATTCCAACATTTTCTTTCATTATTTTTAATTCTTCTCTACTAATAACATAACCATCTTGGGAAGGAACATGTAAAGTAATAAAATCTGAATGTTTCAATAAATCTTCTAAAGGTTCTGTTGCAATATCAACATTTATGAATTGTCCATTATAAAAGTCAACACGAATTACAGCTTCACCAACGTATTTATCAGATGCAATAACTTTCATTCCTAATCCTAAAGCTATTTTTGCAACAGCTTGACCAATTCTACCAAAACCTATGATACCTAATGTTTTGCCTCTTAGTTCCATTCCATTGGCATAAGCTTTTTTTAGACCATTGAAATTGGTATCACCTTCTAAAGGCATATTTCTATTTGAATCATGTAAAAAACGAACTCCACTAAATAAATGAGCAAAAACTAATTCAGCAACAGATTCTGAGGATGAAGCAGGAGTGTTGATTACATGTAATCCTTTACTACGAGCATAATCGACATCAATATTGTCCATTCCAACACCACCACGACCAATTATTTTTAAACTAGGACAATTATCTATAATGTCTTTTCTAACTTTTGTTGCACTTCTAACCAAAATTACATCTACTTTGTGAGAGTTTATATAATTTTCAACTTGTTCTTGAGCTACTTTTGTTGTGATAACTTCAAAACCAGCTTTTTCTAAGGCTTTTATTCCACTTTTTGAAATTCCGTCGTTGGCTAATACTTTCATTTTTTGATAATTTTAATTTGATATCTATCGATATTATTTTATTATTTTATTTTCAAATTCTTTCATTACATCTACTAAAACTTGAACGCTTTCAATTGGTAAAGCATTATACATTGAAGCTCTATAACCTCCAACAGATCGATGTCCGTTTATTCCTGAAATTCCTGCTGCTTTCCACAGAGCATCAAAAGTTTCTTGATGTTCAATATTTTTTAACGTAAAAGTTGCATTCATAAAACTTCTATCTTCAGTAGCAACAACACCATTGAATAGAGAGTTTCTGTCAATTTCAGCATATAACAAAGCAGCTTTTGATTCATTTTCTTTTTCAATAGCAGCAATTCCACCTTTGTTTTTCAACCACTGCAAGGTAAGTAAAGATGTATAAACCGCAAAAACAGGAGGAGTGTTATACATACTTTCTTTAGCAATATGTTGCTCATAGTTTAAAATATTTGGAATAGTTCTTCCTGATTTTCCTAAAACTTCTTCTTTTACAACTACTAAAGTTGTACCTGCTGGTCCCATATTTTTTTGTGCACCAGCATAAATGATATCAAATTTAGAAAAATCTAAAGTTCTTGAGAAAATATCTGAACTCATATCACATACAACAGGAACATTTGTTTCTGGAAATGATTTCATTTGTGTACCAAAAATGGTATTATTTGATGTACAGTGAAAATAATCAGCATCTGCAGGAATGCTATAGTCTTTAGGAATAAAAGTATAATTACTTTCTTTTGAAGATGCAACGATAACAGTTTCACCAAAAGGTTTTGCTTCTTTGATGGCTCCACTTGCCCAAGTTCCTGTATCTAAATAGGCAGCTTTACCTTCTATTTTCATTAAGTTATAAGGAATCATTAAAAACTCTAAACTAGCACCACCTTGTAAAAATAAAGCTTGATAACCTTTACCTTCTAATCCTAATAATTCTAAAACCAACGCTCTGGCTTCATCCATAACAGCAACAAAATCTTTACTTCTGTGTGAAATTTCTAAAATAGATAATCCAGAATTATTAAAATCTAAAATGGCTTGTGAAGCTTTCTCAAATACTTCTTGTGGTAAAATACAAGGCCCAGCGCTATAATTGTGTTTTTTCATTGTAAGTAGTGTAAAGTAGTTAATTCTATAAAGCAAATTTCGGAAATTGAAAATAAAATGAATGTATTAAAACAAAACTAATAAGTCTATCTTATTAACTATAACGTTTTAGTTGGGCCTAAATTTGCTTTTTTTATAATTTAATATGTTAAAATTAAAAAAAAATAAACTTTTTTAAAACCAAACTTAAACATGTTGCGTAAATGAAATTATAACTTAATAAAAAAATATGAAAACTAAGAAAATTTTATCAGTGGCAATGATTGCATTTACGTTAATGTTAACAGGAAATGCTTTCGCACAAAAAGAAAAAACTGTAACTGTTGGTGGTGCTCCAATGTACCCATCAAAGAACATTGTTGAAAATGCAGTTAATTCAAAAGATCACACAACTTTAGTAGCAGCCGTAAAAGCAGCTGACTTAGTTGAAACATTAATGTCAGAAGGACCATTCACCGTTTTTGCCCCAACAAATGCAGCGTTTGATAAATTACCAGATGGAACTGTTGAAGCTTTGCTAAAACCAGAAAACAAGAAATTGTTACAAACTGTGTTAACCTACCACGTAGTTGCTGGAAAAATGAGTGCAAAAGATATTATGGCTGCCATTAAAAAAGGAGATGGAAAAGCTTCATTGACTACAGTTAGTGGTGGAACTTTAACAGCTTGGATGAAAGGTAAAGATATTTATTTGACAGACGAAAACGGAATGTCGGCAAAAGTTACTATCTCAGATGTAAACCAGTCAAATGGAGTAATTCATGTAATTGACGCGGTTGTTACACCTAAAGCATAGTTTTAGTTTAGATTTGTTTTTTGTTTGAGAAGAGCTTACCGAGAGGGAGCTCTTTTCTTTTTTTAGATACTATTTAAAAATTTAATTGTGTCCACATTATCCGCATAATCCCAAAGCATTGGTTTTTGAGTTTGCCCAAATGAAATGCTATTTTCAACTAAATCATTGGAAACAACACATTGAATTTGTTCTTCATCAGTTTTTAAGCGTGATTTTACTTCTTCTAAATCTTCATAAAACTCATAAAAAACACTTGAAATAGGTGAGGAGTAACTCGAATCTTCTTTTAAAGTTAAAAACTCATTATCTAATAATTTATAAAGACTCATTAAAAAAACAGCTTTATTGTAGTCATAGTTATTGGCATACTTCTCATAGAAAATTACATCTTTGTACGAAAAGATAGCTTCAAAAAACATCTTAAAATCATATCCTTTTGGAACAAAAAGTTTAGAAACATTTCTACAGCCCAAGCCAAAGTATCTAAAAATATCTTCTCCTAAATTGAATAAATCTTCTTTAGTTTCTTTTCCATTTAGTACTGCAACTGAATTTCTGTTTTTTCTAATAATATTAGGAACATCTTTAAAATAATAATCAAAATATCTTGAAGTGTTATTACTTCCAGTTGCAATTACGGCATCAAATCCTTCTAATTTTCCTTCTACAAAAGTTATTTTTGAAGAAAATCTTTCGTCTAAAGTAATTAAATATTTGGCTAAAAATTTTATTAAATGTTGATCGTTTGAAGATGTTTTTACTAAAACGTCATTTCCTGTAATTAAAACCGTTAAAAAGTCGTGAAAGCCAACTAAAGGAATATTTCCTGCTAAAATTAAACCAATTTTTTTAGGTTTAGATTCTTCAAAATTATAAGCAGAAAGCCATTTGGTAAGGTTTTCTTCTGTTAGAGCATTTGCCCAAGATTGTATTGAAAAATAAACTTGTTCAGGTGTAAACCAACCATTATGTGATTGTGATAAAGCAATTAATTCTACAAAAGAATCAAAAAATATTTCATTGTTTTTTACATCTTCATTTTTGATATTTTTATCCAATGAAAATTGATTTAAGAACTTTCCTAAATCGATAAAACAGTTTTTTATTTCAATTTTTGACATTTGTAACATTTGTAACTTGTTTATGAGTAGATAACATTGTAATTTTGCACAAAAATAAGCAATAAAGTTGGAAGCTAATTGTAGATTTATAAATACTTCAAAATTCTAACTTCTAATTTCTAAATTTAATATAAATGGCAATTATAATAACTGATGAATGTATAAATTGTGGAGCCTGTGAACCAGAATGTCCTAATACTGCAATTTATGAAGGTGCTGATGATTGGAGATATAAGGATGGAACAAAACTTTCTGGAAAAATTATTCTTCCTGATGGAACAGAAGTAGATGCTGATGCTGCTCAAACTCCAATTTCAGATGATTTATATTATATAGTTCCTGGAAAATGTACTGAATGTAAAGGTTTTCACGAAGAACCTCAATGTGCAGCTGTTTGTCCAGTGGATTGTTGTGTTCCAGATGATAATCATGTGGAAAGCGAAGAAACACTTTTAAATAGACAAGCATTTTTGCACAACGAATAAAGTAAAAAAAAATCCTGAAGCGAACTTCAGGATTTTTTTATAGTTAAGTTTTGGTAATATTATTTTACAACCATGTATTTATCCACAATCATAACATCATTTTTACTGTCATAAGTTTCCAAAATTAAATTTCCATCATTGTCAAAATATCCAACAGAAACTTTATTATTTTCAACATAAATATAATTATTGTTAGATGTTTTTCTTAAAATACCAAGATTTTTACCTTTAGTATTTTTTAAACTATAACCTGTTTTGTCAACTGCTACTTCATATTTTGTTCCATCTAAATTATAATAAGCAGAACGGTCAACATCTATTGAACGTGTTACACCATCAACGCTAACTTCAGTTTTTGAAGTTACTTCTACAGGAGTATTTTTCATGTCTTTGTTAAGTGTATTTTTTCCATTGTCTTCAAATTCAATGTTTTGTACTTCTTGTTTCTCTTCTTTTTTGACTATTTTTTTCTCACCATCAGAGTCTCTTACTGTTCTCACAGTAGTCTTTTCTTCAGTTTGAACATTCTTGTTTTGAGCAAATCCATAACTTGTACATAAGATTAAGGATAGAGTTACTATTAGATTTTTCATAATTTTTAAAGTTTTAATTGATTACACTACAAAATTACCTGATTCATAGCATTTTACGTTTTAATATTTTTTAAATTCGTTATATAATTACCACTTCAATTGTTAATTACTTAAGCAGTTCTTGTTAAAAAGTCTTTTCAAAAGACTGTTATAATACTTTAATTTGTAATAAATTAGCTAAGAATTTTAAACGCATAATCCATTGTATAAGCAAGAAAAACATATAAAGAAAATTTGCCTCTTTGTTTTTATGTTTTTTAGCATGATTGGTTTTTCTCAGTCTGAAATAACTGTAATTCTAAAAGATGCTGATACAGATTTACCTATTGGAGATGCTATAATTACAATATTAAGAACTAACGAAGGACTTATTAGTAATGCAGAAGGTGTTTTTAAATTGAACTTAACTAGACCTTCTCTACTTGAAATTTCTCATACTTCTTATAAAAAATTACAAGTTAAATCAAATACGCTTATTGAAGATGGAACTAATATAATTACTCTTGAAAAAGAAACAGAAATTTTACAAGAAGTAATTTTAACGGAAAGACATCCTCAAGAAATTTTGAAAGATTTGGTAAAAAATTCATTAAAAAAATTAACAGTTCCAGCCAATTTACGTGTTTTTACGAGAGAATTTTTTAAGACAGATGATAAATATTCATTTTATAATGATGGTTTGGTAAATTTTCAGATTTTAGATGAAAAAAGAAATATAAAAACAGATATTTTAGTGGAACAAAATAGAACTATTGGTTTGATAGATGAATTTGACAAAGATTTATTAGGTTACAACTTGAATAATTTAATGGAAAATTATTATCAATTTAAATATTTGGATAAAATATTAGATTCTAGAGCCAAGAAAAAATATGATTTTCAATTACTTACCTATCCGCAAAATCAAAATTATTTACTCATAAAAGTGAAACCTTACACAACTATAGATGGTTTTATGTCAGAATACAGTATTTTATATGATAGCAAAAAGAAAATAATATTAGAAGTTACTTCATTTTTACCTGAAGATAGAGCACAAAATAATTCCACTTTTTTAGATTTTAAAAATAGAAAAATTTATAAATCAGTTTTTAAAAATACTTATAGACTTGAAACGAGAGATTATTATTTAGCAAATTCCAAAGAAGAAATTGGTTTTACAACAGAAAAAAACAAAATAGAAACTAAGTTTGAAGTAAGTAACTATTTAATCACTACAGAATTTAGAACCAATATATTCAAATATGATGATGCTGAAATTTTTAAAGATAAAACACTCCTTAATAAAAAAGATAGTGTGTTGACAGAATATTGGGAAATCGACACAGGTGTTTTATTGACGCAAACCGAAAAAGATATTATCAATAACTTGAAAAACTAACGCTACATTTTCTATATTTGCACTCTTATTTAAAATTTCAAGATGAAAGCAGGAATTGTAGGATTACCAAACGTAGGAAAATCAACCTTATTTAATTGTTTATCAAATGCAAAAGCGCAAAGTGCTAACTTTCCTTTTTGTACTATAGAACCAAATATTGGAGTAGTAAACGTACCTGATCCAAGAATCGCAAAATTAGAAGAATTAGTGAAACCTGAACGTGTGCAAATGGCAACCGTTGATATCGTAGATATTGCTGGTTTAGTAAAAGGAGCAAGTAAAGGTGAAGGTTTAGGAAATCAATTTCTTGGAAATATTAGAGAATGTAACGCAATTATTCACGTGTTACGTTGTTTTGATAACGATAATATAGTTCACGTTGACGGAAATGTAAATCCAATTCGTGATAAAGAAACGATTGATATTGAATTGCAATTAAAAGATTTAGAAACCGTTGAAAAACGTTTAGAAAAAACAAATCGTGCAGCCAAAACTGGAAACAAAGAAGCACAAGCTGAAAAAGCCTTATTAGATAGAATTAAAGAAGCTTTATTACAAGCCAAATCAGCAAGAACGGTTATTCCTCAAAATGCAGATGAAGAAGCTTTGATGGAAGAATTTCAATTGATTACAACAAAACCAGTTTTATATGTTTGTAATGTAGATGAATCAGCTGCAGTAAGTGGAAACAAATATGTAGAACAAGTTCGTGAATTGGTAAAAGATGAACAAGCAGAAGTAATCATCCTTTCTGTAGGAGCAGAAGCAGATATCACAGAATTAGAAAGCTACGAAGAACGTCAAGTTTTCTTAGAAGATATGGGATTAACAGAACCTGGTTCAGCGGTTTTAATTCGTGCTGCTTACAAATTATTAAACTTACAAACGTATTTCACAGCTGGTGTAAAAGAAGTTCGTGCTTGGACAATTAATATTGGAGACACTGCACCTCAAGCAGCTGGTGTAATTCATACCGATTTTGAAAAAGGATTCATTAGAGCAGAAGTTATTGCCTACGATGATTATGTGACTTACGGAACAGAAGCCAAAGTAAAAGAAGCCGGAAAACTAAGAGTTGAAGGTAAAGAATACATCGTTAAAGATGGTGATGTGATGCATTTCCGTTTTAATGTGTAGTTTTTTAGAAAATAGAACAAATAGAATAGAAAATAGAAAAACCTGCGATTTTAATTGCAGGTTTTTTGGTTTGTTATTCGCTTAACAACCATCTTTATTTGGTTCTCTTTTGTAAAGAATTTTACCTTCTTTTTCTACATAATCACCAGCTATTATTGGATAAGCATACTTTGGAGCATACGAAACACTTCGACTTCTTATAATTATTTTGTCGTTTACTTTCAAGCTATATAATTGCTCAAATTCTACACCTAAATTATAATTATTTGGCTCATATTTTTCTACTCCAAAAGCTAAAATATAATCTTCACCATCAATCTTCACCATAATTCCAAAACCCAATCTTGAACCTTCAGGAAGTGAAAGTGAAGTTACAATAGCTTCCATTTCATTAAATTCCTTAACTGGTTTTCTTATTTTTGCAATACTTTCAAGGACTTTTTTTCCTGCTGGAGATTCTTTCCAATTGTTGAACATGATTCCATCTGGTGAAGCTTCCCATTTTTTTAATTCAGTATTTTTATCTTTAGAAGAGTTAGTTTTTGAGATAACTTTATTAGAACTTTCTGTTTTAATTTCTCGATTAGCATAAACCAGTCCGCTTACTACAATCAACGATGCAATCAGTGCATAAATTAGTTTTTTCATTTTTCATTTTTTTAGGAATTAATATTGATTTAAAATGCCCTAAACTTTGAGCTATTATTTAATGACATTGTAAAACTACTATTCATAAAACCTGAAAGTGTCAAAAAAATGTAAAAAAAGTGTCAACTGTTGTAAAATGTCATGAAAATGTAAGTAATTTACAACTAATTATGAATTACACTATCAAATATTTCTTTCGTTTTTTAACGCTTTTCGGATTATTCACTGCTTTGATTTCGTGTTCCCATGAATCAAATGAAGACTTATCTGCTTTGACAAAAGTAGCTTTACGCGATGTTGGACATCAATTGTTACTTAGCAATCAAGATTCTATTTCTTTGGTAAAACCTGTTACCAATGCAAAGGGTTTACAATACCAATTGACTTTTGAAAATCAATTAACCATAAATCCTGATAGTTTAGTGATTTTAGTTAAAAAAAGTTTTCAAAAAGCCAATTTACCACAAGATTATTTGGTTGAAGTAGTGCAATGCAAAGACAAAGAAATTGCCTATAGTTACCAAATGAACCAAAATGTAGAAAAAGGCATTATTCCTTGCAGTGGAAGGCAATTACATAAAGAATGTTATCTAATAAATGTAAGATTTAATAAAAACATGGAATCCAACAAAAGTTCTTTATATGTTTGGATTATTTCTTTATTAATTTTAGGAATTATCGGATTACTAACATTTCTTTATTTTAAACGAAAAACTAAAGAAGTATCTGTAGAAAATACAGCAAATTACACAACAATTGGAACATACAAATTTTATCCAGAACAAAACAAATTGATTAAAGAAGCCGTTGAAATCAGTCTATCCAAAAAAGAATGTGAGTTGTTAACTATTTTTATGGAACAACCCAACCAAGTGATAAAAAGAGATGAACTAACCAAAAAAGTTTGGGAAGATCACGGAGTTTTTGTAGGAAGAAGTTTGGATACCTATATTTCAAAACTTCGCAATAAACTAAAAGCGGATGAATCGATTAAACTTATTAATATTCATGGAGTTGGGTATAAGTTGGAGATAAGTGAATAGTGATATTAGAAGAAAGAGACAAGAGTAAAGAAGAAAGAAAAACCTTTGATTTGATTGCAGTTTTTTTAATCTATATTACCCATTAAAAAAAAAATGAGTTATTGAACCTTTCTGTTTTTTATATTTTGTCGGTTATCCCAAAAAGAAATTATTTCAATTCTATTTTTATTGATTTCATAAAAAATCAAATAATTTTTCATAGCAATTACTCGAGTAAATTTATTGGAAGTGAGTCTGCCAATTAGTTCAGATTTAGAAAGCGTGTTTAATAAATCTTCAACTTGATTTAAAAGTTTTAAACTGTAGTTTGCATTTCCATTTTGCAGTACATAATATTCAAGTACAGCTTTAACTTGCGTTTTTGCCAATTTAGACCAAACTATTTCTTTTTTAACCATTGTTTCATTTCTGAAATTACTTCTTCGTTTTTAAAGAATTGGTCGTTTTTTATTTCATTTCTTCCAACCTCAATTGCTGACTCCTGTTCAGATGATAATTGAAATAACGTTTGTTCAGAAGAATCAAAAATAGTTTGAAGCGCATTAAGTAGATTGATGTCTTTTGATTCCTTAATTCTAGAAATTAAATTCTTTTTTATTTGAGAAGTTGTATTCATAGGAATTCTTTTTGTAGTAATCAAAATTAAAGAATAATTTTTAAATAGTTGAATTTTCGTTTGAATTTTTTTAATGTGAAGTTTTTAGAATATAGAACAAAGAGAATAGAAAATAGAAGAAGCTAAGGTTTATTTAAGGTTTTATTTCTTTCAATTATCCGAATTTCTATTTTATGAATTAATTTAAAAACAAAATGGAAATATGGTTTAGCATTTTCCTTAGCAAAATCTTCCATCTGTAAGGCTTGAAAAGTTGGAATTATTTTTTGATTCACTCCAATTTCTTTCAATTTGTCATTTGGTCTTTTTAGATTTCCTAAGAACATAGGAGTTTCATCAGGAATATTAGCTAAAATATCAGTTGAATCAGCGTGAGAAAATCCATTTCTCATCAAAACTCTTATTGTATTGAAAAGAATATCTTTTTCAGAATCAGAAATTAGTCCTTTCTTTTTACATAATTCAATAGAATTACCTAAAGAAATTGAACTATATTTTTTGTTCGGTTCTCCAAACTTTTTATTCCATTCCTCTAGTGGTGTTGGTCCAAAACCTGATTCATCATAAATAAGTGCTAACTTTAAAAGTCGTTCAAGTAAATGATTTGTAAGAGTAATTGATGCTCTATTTAATTCAAGAATTAGACATTTGTTTAATTCAAAAATTAACGTGTTAAATTCAGAAAATATCTTAAATCTAAAGTCAAAATTTTTCGATAGTTCAGGAAAGTTTTTATCTAATTTTTCAATAAAACTTTTTCCAAATACTTCTTTTTCCATTCTGTTTTTCAACTTGTTTAATACTTAAATATATAAATAACTAATGAATTTTTACATTAATTTATAATCATCTGTAAGTTAATACTCCAAATATAAACAATTTTCCATTCAAAAATCTTTTCTCTTGCTTCTTTCCTCTTTTTTCTAAATTCAAACTTCTAAATTAAAAATTGTGAATAACATTCTTAATATCTTATGGTTTTAAGCCTTTAAAATTGGAGTCAATTTGAGTATATTAGCACAAATTCCTATACAACACATGGCAGTAGAAACTAGATACGACGAAGACAACATACGTTCACTCGATTGGAAAGAGCATATCCGAATGCGTCCTGGTATGTATATTGGAAAACTCGGTGATGGTTCGTCTCCAGATGATGGTATTTATATCTTAATCAAAGAAGTTATCGACAACTGTATCGATGAATTTGTCATGGGTGCAGGAAAAACCATCGAAGTCACCATCAAAGATAAAATGGTTACCGTTCGCGATTATGGTCGTGGAATTCCTTTAGGAAAAGTAGTAGATGTAGTTTCCAAAATGAATACTGGTGGAAAATACGATTCCAAAGCCTTCAAAAAATCTGTAGGTTTAAATGGTGTCGGAACCAAAGCCGTAAATGCACTTTCCAATTATTTTAGAGTAGAATCCGTTAGAGATAACCAACAAAAAGCAGCCGAATTTTCAGCAGGAAATCTTACCATTGAAGAAGAGGTTCAAGAATCAAGCAAACGAAAAGGAACCAAAGTCTCTTTCGTGGCTGATGAAACAATTTTCAAAAATTACAAGTATCGCAATGAGTATATCATTAAGATGCTTAAAAATTATTGTTACTTAAATCGCGGTTTAACCATTTATTACAACGGTGAAAAATACGTTTCAGAACATGGTTTAAAAGATTTATTGGATGAAAACATTGCTGAAGAAGATATGGTCTATCCAATAATTCACTTAGAAGGTGATGATATCGAAATTGCAGTAACACACAGTAAATCCCAATATTCAGAAGAATACCATTCGTTTGTAAACGGACAAAATACAACGCAAGGTGGAACACATTTAAGTGCTTTTAGAGAAGCCATTGTACGTGTAATTAAAGAATTCTACAACAAACCTTTTGAAGCTTCAGACATTCGTAAATCGATTGTTTCTGCTATCTCGGTAAAAGTTGAAGAACCTGTTTTTGAAAGTCAGACGAAAACCAAATTAGGTTCAACAGATATTGGTCCGAAAGGTCCAACGGTTCGAACTTTTGTAAATGATTTCATCAAAACTAAATTTGATAATTATTTACACAAAAACCCAGAAGTTGCCGATGCTTTACTACGTAAAATTTTGCAAGCCGAAAGAGAACGTAAGGAATTATCAGGTATTCGTAAGTTAGCCAAAGACAGAGCAAAAAAAGCCAGTCTTCACAATAAAAAATTAAGAGATTGTAGAGTGCATTTAACCGATGCTAAAAATCCGAGAAGTTTAGAAAGTACGCTTTTCATTACTGAGGGAGATTCAGCTTCAGGTTCCATTACCAAAAGTCGTGATGTAAATACACAAGCGGTTTTTAGTTTGCGTGGAAAACCTTTGAATTCGTATGGTATGACCAAGAAAATTGTATACGAAAACGAAGAGTTCAATTTATTACAAGCTGCTCTAAACATTGAAGAAGATATGGGTGATTTGCGTTACAACAATATTGTAATTGCAACCGATGCCGATGTCGATGGAATGCATATTCGTTTACTGTTGATTACTTTCTTTTTACAGTTTTTTCCAGAATTGATTAAAGACGGACATTTATATATTTTGCAAACACCTTTATTTAGAGTCCGAAATAAAAAGGAAACTATTTATTGTTATAGTGATGAAGAAAGAGTTAATGCGATTGAAAAGTTAAAACCAAAACCAGAAATCACACGATTCAAAGGATTAGGAGAAATTTCACCTGATGAGTTCAAGCATTTCATTGGAGAAGACATTCGATTAGATCCAATTATGTTAGATAAAGCCACATCAATTGAAACATTACTAGAATTCTACATGGGTAAAAACACACCAGACCGACAAGAGTTCATCATCAATAACTTGAAAGTGGAATTGGATGTGATTGAAAAGGAGTAGTGTTCAGTGTTCAGTTTTTAGTGAGCAGTGATTTTGAATTAAGATAAAAGATACTGAAAATAATTCAGCATAAATGAACGAAGACGAAGAAAACATAGTACCAGAAGACGAAAACAACGAACCGTTGAATGAATCTACAAACGAAGAAGGTTTTGATGATATTCATGTTTCATCAGGACATCATTTCTATGAAAACAATGAAAATCCAGAAGATACTATTACGAAAGTAACTGGAATGTACAAGGATTGGTTTCTAGATTATGCTTCTTATGTAATTCTAGAACGTGCAGTTCCTGCCATTGAAGATGGTTTTAAGCCTGTACAGCGACGAATTATGCACTCCATGAAAGAGTTGGATGATGGTCGTTATAATAAGGTAGCGAATATTGTTGGTCACACCATGCAGTATCATCCTCATGGAGATGCTAGTATTGGTGATGCTATGGTGCAAATTGGTCAAAAAGATTTGTTGATTGATATGCAAGGAAACTGGGGAAATATCCTTACAGGTGATTCTGCAGCAGCTTCTCGTTATATTGAAGCACGAATTTCAAAATTAGGTCACGATATTTTATTTTCTCCAAAAATTACAGAATGGGGAACTTCCTATGATGGTCGTCGTGCTGAACCCATAAATCTTCCTGTAAAATTTCCGTTACTTTTAGCACAAGGTGCAGAAGGAATTGCCGTTGGACTTTCCACAAAAGTATTGCCTCATAATTTTAACGAATTAATAGATTCTTCAATCAAAATATTAAAAGGAAAACCTTTTACACTTTATCCCGATTTTCCAACAGCTGGAATTGCGGATGTTTCTAATTATAACGATGGACTTCGTGGTGGAAGAGTTCGTGTTCGTGCTAAAATTTCGCAATTGGATAAGCAGACTTTAGTCATTACGCAAATTCCATTTTCAACCAATACTTCAACGTTGATTGATAGTATTTTAAAAGCCAACGAAAAAGGAAAAATTAAGGTTAAGAAAATCGAAGACAACACAGCTGCTGAGGTTGAAATCTTAATTCATTTAACACCAGGAGTTTCACCAGATAAAATGATTGACGCTTTATATGCTTTTACGGCTTGTGAAACATCAATTGCTCCTTTAGGTTGTGTAATCGGTGATAATAAACCAATGTTTATTGGTGTTTCTGAAATGTTGAAAATTTCGACTAACAGAACCGTTCAACTACTAAAAAGAGAACTTGAAATTCAGTTAGATGAATTGGAGAACAAATGGCATTTTTCTACATTAGAAAAAATCTTCATACGCGAAGAAATGTACATTGATTTCAAATTATATTCCGACAGAGAATCTTTATACCAATATTTATATAAGAGTTTTGAGCCTTTCAAAAAGGACTTTGTTAGAGAAATTAATGATGATGATTTACAGAAGTTAACCCAAATTCCAATGATTCGTATCACTCGATTCGATTCAGACAAAGCAGATGATGCTATTGCTAAGTTAGAAGCTGACATGGAAAAGGTGAAACATGATTTAGACAACATCATTGATTTTACTATTGCTTTTTTCCAAAATTTGAAAGATAAATACGGAAAAGGTCGTGAACGTCAAACTGAATTGAGAAGTTTTGAAAACATTGAAGCTACCAAAGTAGTCTTGAGAAATACGAAATTGTATGTCAATAAAGAAGAAGGTTTCTTAGGAACAGGTTTGAAGAAAGATGAATATGTTGGAGAATGTTCTGATATTGATGATGTAATTGTCTTTTTGCGTGATGGTCGAATGATTATTACCAAAGTAGATGAGAAAAAATTCGTTGGAAAAGACATCATTCACATAGCCGTTTTTGATAAAAATGACAAACGCACGATTTACAACGTTATTTATCGTGATGGAAAAAATGGTGCTTCTTTTGTAAAACGTTTTAATGTTTCTGGAGTTACACGTGATAAAGATTATCATCTAACCCAAGAAAAACCAGGTTCTCAAATCTTATATTTTACAGCTAATCCAAATGGTGAAGCGGAAACAGTTACTATTTTGTTGCGTCAAGTGGGAAGTGTTAAAAAGTTGAAATGGGATTTAGATTTCTCTGAAATTTTAATCAAAGGAAGAAGTTCAAAAGGAAATACAGTTACCAAATATCCTATCAAGAAAATTGAATTAAAAGAGAAAGGAATTTCGACTTTACGACCAAGAAAAGTTTGGTTTGATGATACCGTTCAAAGACTTAACGTTGACGGAAGAGGTGAGTTGCTGGGTGAATTTAGACCTAATGACAGACTGTTAATTGTGAATCAATCAGGTAAATTAAAGACGATTATTCCAGAATTGACAACTCATTTTGATGAAGATATGATAGTGTTGGAAAAATGGAATCCAAAGAAACCAATTTCTGCTATCTATTATGATGGTGAAAAGGAACGTTATTATGTCAAGCGTTTCTTAGTGGAAAATGAAAATAAAGAAGAAATTTTTATATCTGAACATGCTAAATCGCAATTAGAAATTGTTTCTACGGATTGGAAACCAATGGCTGAAGTTGTTTTTGCTAAAGTAAAAGGAGAACAAAAAGAAACAATGCAAGTCAATATGGAAGAATTTATTGCCGTAAAAGGAATAAAAGCTTTAGGAAATCAATTGACTACAGATAAAGTCAAACAAGTTAATTTGTTAGAACCATTACCTTATGAGGAACCAGCACCTGAAATTCCAGAAGAAATGGAAGTTGAAGGAGAAGATAATGTTTCTGAAGATATAAAAACGGATTTGGATGATGATGGTCAAATTACACTTTCTTTAGATTAAATATATTTCAATCAGAGATGATAAAATGTTGATAAACAGCCTTTTTGTTGTTGATAATTATTGATTATTACTTTATTATTGGGCTGTTTGTTGTTGATAATTTATTTAAATTTACTGTTAATAAGTCAACAAAAAACTAAAATCTAAATAATATGAAAGCTACTCAACTTAAGTGTATTATTTTAATTATTGTTATCTTTTTTTCTACAGTAACTAGTTTTGCTCAAGATGTGAAACAGCAAAAAGAAATTATTAATAAATTAAACATTATTCATAAGTCTACGTTTAAGACAAGAGATTCATTAGCTATAATTTACAAAGCTATATATGAAAAGATTGGATATACTAACGATACAATTATCAAAAACAATTTATTTAAGAAAATTAATGAATTAGACATTGCTGCAGCTCAAAATGCAGAAAAGGAATTAGATAGAGAATTTGGATTTATTAGACAATTCTCTTCTAATCCAATTTCACTAGATATATTACATTATAAAATTACAAAACCAGAAGCAGCGTTAAAATATGAAGTTTTTAATTCTTTATTTGGAAGTTTAACTTTTGATTTGCAAAATAGTCCAAAAGGTCTTCAATTAAAAGAAATGCTAGTTAATTTTAAGAAAAGTAATGTTGGTAGCGAAGCACCAGATTTTACCCTTAAAGACATTAGAAATAATACATTGAATTTATCTTCATTTAAAGGCAAAAATTATATTTTATTGTCTTTTTGGAACAGCACTTCACAAGTATGCAGTGATGAAAATAATTACTTAAAAGAAGTTTATTTAAAATACCATCAAAACGGATTAGAAATTGTAAATGTCTCTATTGATGAAAATATGGAAGTTTTAAGAAAAGCAATTGATTTTCAAAAGATTGATATGTTTAAAAACATTCCCATTATTATTAATGATGTACCTTTATTAGAAAGTTATTTTGTAAACTCAATTCCACAAAAAATTTTAATTGATAAGAACGGAATCATTATTGGAAGATGGAGAGGTTCTAATAGTACATTGAAACAAGAAATGAATTTAGTTTTAAGTACTTTATTTAAAACGGTTGCTAGTTCTAATAATGTACATTAATTTATTGCTTTAAGAAATACAAAACTTCTCATCTTCGAGAAGTTTTTTTTTGCTCTTTCTAAACGTTCAATTGATTTTTAGTTGATAATTAATTAAGATGGTAACGTTTTGATGATTTATTGGTTTGTTTTTAGTAAAACTGAGTTTACTTTTTGTTTACAGTCTAGCAGTAGTTTTGACAAAACTTAAAAAACAACAAACTAGTACTTATGAAAACAAATTTTAAAGCCTTATTATTAATTGCTTCTTCATTTGCAATTATTTCTTGTAATCAAGATGATGATAATGCAACAACACCAGCAGCTGACGCAAAAGTTACTTTGGCAAATCATTCAGCAACAGCTCCTTTCTTATTAAAAAAGTCGGGTTTTGAAAATTTAGAAATTTATTCTCTATTAAGTTCAGGAGATCAATTATCAGAATCTCCAGAATTTGTTTATGGTTCAATGGCTGATGGAATGGGTTTAATGAAAAACGCTGACGGAACATTCACTTTAATCAATAATATTGAAGCAGATTATTCGGTAGCTAGAATTACATTTGATAAAACGTTTAAACCAGTTAAAGGAGAATATATCTTAAATGCTTTGGCAACAGCTTCAACAGCACAATGTTCAGGAAGTTTAATTACTCCAGAAGAGCATGGATTTGGTCCACTATATTTATCTGGTGGAGAATGGGGTGGAGCTTCAAAAGGAGTTTTTGCAACAGATCCTTTTAGAAGTGCAGAAAATGCTGAATTAGCTACTTTATTACCAGCTTTAGGTCAATGGTCAACTGAAAATGCAGTTGTGATTGGAAAAGATGCATATCCTACAAAAACTGTTGCTTTTATTGGTGATGATACAAGTGATGATACAACTCCATCTGGTCAATTAGCAATGTATGTTGGAAACAGAGGAGATTTAGCAAGTGGAAGTTTATACGGTTTAAAAGTAAACACAGCTGGAATCAACTTTGAAATGGACATGCAAGAAGGTGTTACTTACCAAGCTGAGTTTGTAGAATATCAAGAAAGAACTTTAGATGAATTAGAGCTTGAATCAAGAAATAAAGGAATTATGGGATTCTCAAGAGTTGAAGATATCGATTATAGAAAAGGCTCAGGTTCAAACAACAGAGAAATTTATTTTGCTGTTACTGGTAGAAAGAAAACAGCTTTAACAGGTAAAGGTTCTTTTTATGGAAGAATTTATAAAGTAGTTTTAAATCAAAATGATCCAACTCAAGCAACAATTACTTGTGTGTTAGATGGTGATAAATTAAACGGAATTGCAAAACAATTTCACAGTCCAGATAATGTTGTAGTAACTAAAAATTATGTGTACATCATGGAAGATCCAAATGGATATCCTGATACAGCAGATAAAACTCACTTTTCATATTTATATCAATATAATATTACAACTGGAGCTTTAAAAGTAGTTTTAGAATGTGATCAAAATGCAGCTCAAACTGCTGGAATTGGAACTGCTTCAAATTTATGGGAATTAACAGGTATGATTGATGTTTCTGACATTATTGGTGTTGAAGGAAGTTTCTTAATCTGCACACAAAATCACGGTTGGTCTAATGTTAATTTTACAGATCCAAAAGCAAATCCAAATTCGGCCAGTGATGAAGGTAGCCAATTATATTTGATAAAAGGTTTAGAAAGATAATATGATTAAAAATCTAATTAACAATACTTTAAAGGCTATAATCATTTATAGCCTTTTGGTTTTTACTGTAGGTTGTCAAAACAAAGAAAAGTATGATGATGTTTCGGGTTTTATAAAATTAGAAACCTATTTTAAAAACCAACTTGCAAAATCTTCTGAAGTTTCAGATAGTTTGAATAGTTCAACTTCTTTAAATGAGAAGAAACGATTATATAAAAAGGCTCGAATGCATTTTAAAAAGGTTGAACCAATTTTAGCTTATATTGATTCTGATAGTTATTTCTATTTAAATCAACCCAATTTACTAAAAGTAGAAGAGGAAGATTTTACAGATATAAAAATAAAACAACCAACAGGATTTCAGGTTATTGAAGAAACTCTTTTTGATGAAACAGTAGATGTAGAAGAATTGAAAAAAAATGTGGCTCTTACTAGTAACAGAATTAAATTCATCCATAAAAATCAACATTTAAAATTTCTAAAGAAACATCATGTTTTATGGATTGTTAGAGATGCAATAAACAGAGTAGCTTTAACTGGAATAACAGGTTTTGATTCTCCAGTTCTTGAAAATTCTTTAGTAGAAAGTACTACAGTTTATAATAGTGTAAAAGAAATAATCTCTTTTTTTGAAAATGAATTTCAAGATGAAAAGCTATTTTTTCAATGGAATAAACAATTAGATTCAAATATTAATGCATTAAGTAAATCTACGTTTCAAAAGTTTGATCGCTATACTTTTATCAAAGAAAACACCCATCAAAGTTTGATTTTATGGCATAAAATTGTCAAGAATTGGCAAGTTGAATTTCCATTTGAAAAAGCTATTTATAATAATGCTACTAATTTATTTACGGATAAAACATTCAATATTAATTATTTCACAGATCAAAAAGGAAATCCTATTGAAGCTGACAAAGTTGCTTTAGGAAAAACATTATTTAATGACACTTCTTTGTCTAACGATAAAACAATGAGCTGTGCTACGTGTCATAAACAAGAATTGTATTTTACTGATGGTTTAGCAAAATCTCCAGGCACAACACGAAATTCTCCAACATTATTTTATGCAGCTTTGCAAAAAGGTTTTTTTCATGATAAACGAACCGGAAGTTTAGAAGGTCAAGTTGTTGATGTGGTGAATAACCTAAATGAGTTTCACTTGTCTTTGAATGATTTAGAAAAACGAGTTTTAGAAAATTCAACTTACCAAGAAACCTTTGAAAAAGTATATGCAGAACCCATCAATAATCAGTTGATTAGAAATGCAATTGCCTCTTATATAATGTCATTAACACCATTTAATTCAAAATTTGATAAGAATATGCAAGGAAAAGAAAATTCGTTGACACAGAGCGAAAAAAATGGATTTAATCTTTTTATGGGAAAAGCCAAATGTGCTACTTGTCATTTTGCACCCTTATTTAACGGTTTGGTTCCAACAGTTTTCAAAGAATCTGAATTAGAATTAATTGGTGTTCCAAATTCTAAAGACACTATAAATGCAATTGTTAGTACAGATTTAGGACGATATGGAATCTATAAAACCGAACAAAAAAAGCACTTTTTTAAAACACCAACAATTAGAAATATTGAAAAAACAGCTCCTTACATGCACAATGGAGTTTATACAACTTTGGAAGAAATTGTTGATTTTTATAACAAAGGAGGAGCAGCTGGTTTAGGAATTGAATTAGAATTCCAAACTTTGCCATCTGATAAATTAAACTTAACGAATCAAGAAAAGAAAGATTTAGTTGCTTTTATGAAAACGCTAACTGATAAGATATAAAAAGAAAGCTTCTCAATAACGAGAAGCTTTTCTTTTGATATAATTTCAAAAAAATATTATTTTTTCTTTCTCATTTTCATGTTTAAAAACTCAACAGCTAATGAAAAAGCTATGGCAAAATACAAATACCCTTTAGGAACAGCACCAACATGTTGACCAGCTAATTCAGCATTTGATAAATGCATACTTTCGGTAATTAACATAAAACCAATTAAGATTAAGAAAGCTAATCCTAAAATTTGTATCGATGGATTTTTGTTTACAAAATTTCCAACAGGAACTGCAAAAAGCATCATTATACCCACAGAAATAACAACAGCAGTAATCATAATAATTAAAGCTCCTTCTAAACCATTTGTCATTCCTACAGCAGTTAAAATACTATCTATAGAAAAGATTAAATCAATCATTAAAATTTGAGTAATAACACTACTAAATGTAGCAGAACCAGAAACTTTTAATTCTTTTTCTTCTTCTCCTTTATGGTCTACTTTTTCATGAATTTCTTTAGTACTTTTATAAATTAAGAATAATCCACCTAACAATAAAATTAAAGCTTGACCGGTAATTTCTGCAGAAAACCACCCAAAATCAAAACTAAACCAAGGAGCTTTCATTGCAATTAATAAAGTAATTCCAAATAATAGTCCAATTCGCATAAACATAGCTAAAAACAGACCAATTTGTGTAGCTTTTTTACGTTTCTCTTCTGGTAATTTTCCTGTAACTATAGAGATAAATATAATATTGTCTATACCTAGAATAATTTCCAAAAAAGTTAAGGTTAGTAAAGCAATCCAAGCATCAGCATTTAAAAAAACTTCCATTGATTTGAGGTTTTAATATGTTATTTATCTAACTTGTAGACTATACCTTTTTGTTTTAATGATTCTCCAATATAATTATATTCAAAAGTATAAGATTTTTTTGAAGTAGTCAATATTTTTACTTGAACTGCTTTTCGTTCAGCCATATTTTTGGGTTCACTGTTTTTTATTACATATTCGCAATCGTTTGTCCAGCGTACATCATAGGTATCAGTTACACCATCAAAAGTTTCAATCTGAATAGAATCATTTCGCTCAAAAGTAGTAACTAATTTTTTGCCATCAACTTCAATTTCCGATTTAAATTTTCCGGTTTTGAAATCTTGGCAATTTCGTTCTTGGTTGTAGCAAGAAGTTAGTAAAAAGCTAATGGCTAATAGGTAATAGGTGATGGGTTGTAAGTTGTAAGTTGTATGTTTTGAGTTGATTTTCATATTTGAATTTGTAATTATTTTTTGCACTTGTAATTGACATTGCACTTGTTATTGTAATTTTTTTAATTCATCATCTGTAAAATGCTTATTGCTTTTTTCTTGGGCAAATTTTTCTGCATTATAACTGTTGGATTTGTTTTTTGGAATAGAAAGACTTGTCCATTCTTCTTTTTTTAACATTTTGGCATAAAAAACGATTTGACCAATATGATAAGGATAATGAGCCAATTGTCTGTTTATAGCATCTAAAGCAGTCTGACCTTCATTTCTGATGTAAATTATTTGTGAAAGTTGTCCTGGTTTCAATTCTTCAATGGCTTTAAAAAAACATTCCCAACCTGTATTCCAAATTTTTAATAATTTTTCTTTAGAATTAACTGTGTTTTCAAATTCTCCATCGCGATTTCTCCATTCTTTTTCTCCATCAGTAGTTAAAAAGTCAGTCCATCGTGAAAGCATGTTTCCAGCCATATGCTTTATAATAGTTGCAATTGAATTGGTGTCTTCATTGACCGAAACAAATAATTGTTCTTCTTCCAATTGCTCGATGGCTTTTTCAGCTATGGTTTTGTAGTAAAGCATTTGCTTCTTTACACTGACTAAGTAAATATCATTTATCTCCATCGAATAAACTTTTAACGATTGTATTGACTCCTTTAAACATAAAAAAAACAGCTAAAGCACAACATAATATTCCAACTCCTAATACAATTTCATAATAAGGATTCTCTTGGTTTTTAAAGGAACTATTGATCACAACTGGCCCAATAAATAAAAGTGGCAAAGCTCCTGATAAATATTGAATTCCTTTAGCTAGTATTTTTTTGTTTGTTGGCATGATATTTAATTGACTATTGGTAATTCGTAATTGATAATTCGTAATTGATAATTCGAAATTGAATCAAGGTTTATAATTTTCAACAGCACTTCTTACACTGCCATATTTTTTTAGTAAAATAGAAGCTAATTTATAATCTACGTCAATTTCATCTATAATCATTTTTATACCTCTGTCAACCAACTTATCATTGCTCAATTGCATGTCAACCATTTTGTTGCCTTTCACTTTTCCCAATTGAATCATGGTTGCAGTAGAAATCATGTTTAAAACCAATTTTTGAGCAGTTCCAGCTTTCATTCGGCTACTTCCTGTAACGAATTCTGGTCCAACTACAACTTCAATTGGGAATTTAGCCACTTTTGCTAATGGACTACCTTCATTACAAGTGATACAAGCAGTAGTGATGTTGTTTTCATTACATTTCTCTAAACCACCAATTACATAAGGAGTTGTTCCAGAAGCTGCAATTCCAACGACTACATCTTTTTCTGTAATCATGCATTCATTTAAATCGTGCCAAGCTTGTTCGGTATCATCTTCTGCATTTTCGACAGCTCTTCTTATAGCTACATCACGACCAGCAATTAATCCGATTACCATATCAAACGGAACACCAAAAGTTGGAGGACATTCTGAAGCATCTAAAATGCCCAGTCGACCAGAAGTTCCTGCTCCAATGTAAAACAAGCGACCACCTTGTTTCATTTTAGCGACCACTTTTTCGACTAATTTTTCAATTTGTGGTAACGCTTTTTCAACGGCAAATGGAACGGTTTTATCTTCATTATTAATATTGGAAAGTAATTCCGAAACAGCCATTTTTTCTAAATGGTCATATTTGGAAGCCTGTTCTGTAGTTTTAGTGAAGTTCATTTCTAAAAGTAATAAAATTTTGAGAGATATTAATTAGTCATTCGCTTTTTAATCTTTTTAGCTAAAGTTTTTAGGGTAATATTAGTATTTCCCAATTCATTTGAATGTGAATTTCCATAAATTACAGTTTTCCCAGAATTTAAATCAACTATATTATATCTAAATCTCTTAAATATAGTTTCTCCTAAAACTCTTTCATATTGATAATCAAGTACAATAGAATAAACTGAATTTATATTTTTTATGTTAAATATTTTTTCAATATCTTTTACAACAATATTGTTTGCATAATTTGGTCTATTTTCGATTGCATTTTTTGCATTTTCAAATGGTACAATATATATGTCTTGGTCTTCCAAAAATTGTCTTAAATTTTTAACTGTTCCAATTTTATCTTCATCATTAGCGATACAAAATGTTGTTTCATTATTTAAAACAACACTAGAATCAATATTTTTGATATTCATTATAGAACATGAACTGAATATAAAAATACAAGTTAATAAAATTATTATTTTTTTCATAATCTAAACAAAAACAGCTAAAGCAATCCCTAAAATAATAGCAATTAATTTAGCCAAATTAAATTTGTGTCCTTCGCTACTTTCAAAGATGATAGTTGAAGAAATATGAAATAAAATTCCAATTACAACTCCAGAAATTTGCGTGTAATATTGCGTCAAGAAACCTAAATTTGAAGAAACATAAGTTCCTAAAGGTGTCATGAAAGCAAAAATCAACATAAAAAATAGAATAGCTTTTTTATTCAATTCAGCATTCATGAAAAATAAGGTCAAAATAATAGCAATAGGGAAGTGGTGAATCGCAATTCCATAAGCTAATTCATTGTGTTGGCTTATTGGCATTCCTTCTAACAAACCGTGTAAACACAAACTAAAAAACAACAACCAAGGAATCGTATCCATTTTATCATGGCCATGAACGTGTCCGTGTTCAGCTCCTTTTGAAAAATATTCCAAAATAATTTGAAACACAATTCCAATCATTATGAAAAGCCCAATTGTATTTGTACCATGATTGTGACTATGATCATGAGTTGCGTGATTGTGACCTTCATGCAAAAGAGCTTCTGCTGCATAAACTTCAGGTAACAAATGCATTACAGTTAAAGAAAGCAAAAAGGCACCACTAAAAGCCAAAAGTAATTTTAGATTTTTCTTGTTTTTGGGTTGTAAAAAAAACGCAATCAAATAACCTAAAACAACTGAAAGTAATGGATAAATGTAAATCGAATAGTTCATTATTTAAAAATCATAATTAAACGTTCTGACTGATTTTTGTAAAAAGGTTGTAATTTGTAATTTCCAAAAATATCTAATAAATAAATATCGGCTTCTTCCATCATTTTTTCGAAATCAGTTAAACGCAGAGCTTGTACTTTTTCTGTAAAATGAAACTTTTCACCATTATCTTCAAAATCAATTTCTTTGAAAATATGATTGTCTTTTACGTATCTTTTGATATGAAAATCAATGTTTTCAACCGTTTTTACTTCTTCTGGAACTAAATTATCAATCACATAATCCACATTCATGAAATCAATACAAGCAAAACCATATTCGGTTAAACTGTGCTTGATAGCTTTTAGCGTTGTTAAATTATCCGCATCGTTTTCAAAATACCCAAAACTGGTAAACAAATTAAAAATCGCATCATATTTTGAATCACAAACATCACGCATATCATGTACTTTGAAATGCAGTTTTTCATTTTCAAATTTTGAAGCTTCTTTTATACTGTTTTCGGATAAATCAGCACCAGTCACATCATAACCTAAAGAATTCAAATACACCGAATGACGACCTTTTCCACATGCCAAATCCAAGATTTTGGCTTCTTCTGGTAAGTTTAAATAATGGGTTAGATTATCCATGAAAGTTTGTGCTTCCTTATAATCTCTATCTTTATATAAAATGTGATAATACTTCGTATCAAACCATGAAGCAAACCAATTAGTTGATGGTTGATTGTTTTTGGTTGATGGTTGTTGGTTTATTTCTGACATTTATTCTGATTTCATTTCTTTCAAGTGGCAAAATTAGTGTATTTTTGCTGAACTTATTCCAAAATTTAGAGTTGATGTATAAGATTTATGCTTTTTGGAATTTGGAATTTTAATATTTGGAATTTTATAGGATGGAAGATAATTTTAAAATGGTTGCCAAGACCTTATTTGGTTTTGAAGAACTTTTAGAAAAAGAATTAACACAATTAGGTGCTCAAAAAGTAAAAGCAGGAACTCGTGTCGTGACTTTTTATGGTGATAAAGGGTTTATGTACAAAGCAAATCTAGCATTGAGAACTGCTTTAAAAATCTTAAAACCTATTCATGAATTTAAAGCTTTTAATGATAAATCTTTATATGATGGAATTCAACGAATTGATTGGAGTAAGTATTTGACACAACATCAAACTTTTGTAATCGAAACGACTTTGCATTCTGATCATTTTAATCACAGTCAGTTTGTGGCTTTGAAATCAAAAGATGCTATTGTTGATCAATTTAGAGAAAAAACAGGAACACGACCAGATATTGACAAAGATTTTCCAGATGTGAAAATACATGTCCATATTGATAGAGATTTGGTTACGGTTTCTTTAGATACTTCAGGAGAATCTTTGCACAGAAGAGGATACAAAACAGCTACAAACATTGCTCCGATAAACGAAGTTTTAGCTGCTGGAATGTTGTTATTGTCAGGTTGGGATGGAACTTCTCATTTCATAGATCCTATGTGTGGAAGTGGAACTATTTTGGCTGAAGCTGCTATGATTGCTTGTAATATTCCAGCTAATATCAATAGAAAAGAATTTGCTTTTGAAAAATGGAGTGATTGGGATAGCGAATTATTTGATAAAATTTTAGAATCCTTACTAAAGAAAACGCGTGATTTTCATTACACTATTACAGGTTATGATAAAGCTCCAAGTGCTGTAATGAAAGCAAAAGATAACATTAAAAATGCCAATTTAGACGAGTTTGTAAAAATTAGAGAAGCTAACTTTTTTGAAACTGAAAAACAAACGGATGGACCTTTACACATGGTTTTCAATCCACCTTATGGCGAACGTTTGAATATTGAAATGGAACGTTTTTACAGAGAAATTGGTGACATATTGAAGAATAACTATTCCAACACAAATGCTTGGTTTATTACAGCTAATTTAGAAGCTTTGAAGTTTGTAGGATTAAGACCTTCAAGAAAAATTAAATTATTTAACGGAAAACTAGAAGCTCGTTTCGTAAAATATGAAATGTATGCTGGAAGTAAGAGAACGAAATTTCAAACCAATGATTTGGATTAAGGATTTTCAGACAAACCCTTTTAACCTTTTAACCTTAAAAAAATGAGTAAAAAAACAAAAGCATTTTTATTTAACCTTTTAGGATTTACTTTTTTCTATATCATAGCTTATGCATTAATCATTACATTTGGTGGTTTGCAAGGACTTTGGATTGCAGCTACAAGTTTTGTGATTTCAACTATTCTAGCTCCAAAATTTCAAACTGTTAAGACCAGTGAAGGAGAAAAATTATTTATGAAATGGTTGTTTGTAAAAGGGTTGAGAGAGATTAAATAGCAGTTATTTCTTGAGTGTTTTTTTAATGATTTCAATAGTTGAATCAATTGAAACTTCATTAGTGTTTATTCCAAATTTATTTTTGCCATAAGGACCATATTTTTCTTTTGGTGTTTTTGAAAATAAACCAATAACAGCTGTTTTAGTGGCACAAGCTAAATGCATCATTCCGCTATCTGCACCTATAAATAATTTTGTGTTTGAAATGAAAGCAGCAATTTCTCTAATATCTTTACTATAATATGTTGGAGCTTTAAAATTAATTTGTGAAATATTTTCTACAGGTAAAATTTCCACAATGTTGTAGTCTTTAAATTCAATTAATAACTTTGAATACATTTCATTCCACCAATCTTCACTATAGCATTTGTTTCCAGTTGCATAAGTAAAAATGCCTATGGTCTCTTTTTTAGTATCACTAACAATTGAATTCAATTTTTCTTTACTACTTAAAATTTCATTTTTGCTTAATTGAAGATTTAATTCTTTTATTGGATTTTCAATTATTTTATCAGAAGAGTTGTATAAATAATTTCTAAGCTTGTAAACGGGTAATTTTGCAAAATGCTTTTGTTTGGCATTAAATTTTATTATTTTTTCAAACTCAGAACCGTAGAATTTATATTTTGAATTGGATATTTTTGTTGCAATTTTTCCTGAAGATGATTTTACATCTACATTAATTACCAAATCATATCTTTTAGTGATTAATGAAAACCAACCATACAAGTATTTATGTAATTTTTTAAAGTGTTTTTTTGGTAAAACAATAAATCGATTAACAGAAGTATAATTTTTGAATACTATTTTGGCTACTTTTCCTTTTACAAATAAGTCTATAGAAGCTTGTGGAAATGCTTCAATTACTTCTAAAACTACAGGTGTATATAATAAAGTATTACCTAGTCTATGATTGGGTCTAACAATTAAAACACGCTTAATTTTTGAAAAATCATCAATAAATTCAATGTTTGAAAACGAACCACCAGAGTTTCCAATTGAATTGGTCAATTTTTTAGTTACTTTTCTCCTATAAATATTTATTTTACTTAATAAATTCATTTTTATGAGTCTAATTTTAGTAAAAATAAAATTTTATAGCCTCTAATAAAAATTTAATTGAGAATTTAATATTTTAATAACTTTTTTAATATTAAAAATGTAAAACTATTTTTTGGTTTTTTTATAAAGTGGAATCATATAACTAACTGTATAATTAAATCCAGCTCCAAATTTTCCATCATAAGTTCTATTGTAACCAGGAATAAATAAATTGTCGAAATTTTCTGGTTTTTTATTTGAAACTAAATAGTTCAATCGAACTGAAAACCCCACATAAAAATTACTGAAAACTTCAGCTTTTAAACCTCCAATAATTTCAATCCAACTGGCATTTAATCCTTCAAATTTCTCTCCAGATTCTAAAGTAGTTAATCCATAATAATTTGTAGGATCATAAATAGAGTAAGTGTTCAATGTATGATTGAAAGAACTAACTCCGTAACGCATACCTACATAAATCATGTTTTCCATGTCTAACCAATTTTCATAGGAATTATAATCAAAACCTACTTTAAAATAAGTTCCTTTTGTAGTAAAATTAAATCGATCATCGTCCACAGTTTTATCTTCATTACCCAATTCTCCAGCAAGATAAAATTTTTGTGAAATTCTATAATCACCCACAAATTCAATTCCTTGATAATCTTTATCGTAGAATGATTTTGTTATTCTGTGTAAATCAACACCTACACGAACTCCATAACGTTCTTTTTGTTTGATAGTGTCTTTTACTTGAGCTATTCCTTGAAGTGAAAAACACAGACAAATTAGACTAAAAATATATTTTGACATGTGTTTCATCTTCATTATTTATGTTTGTTTGAACAATTTCATAACTAGAAATCCAATTTGATGTTGGAATAACTAATCCATCAGTATCGTTTAAAATAAAAGTTGTTTTATAACCACAGGCTCTTGAAATATAAGTTTCAATTCTACTATAATTAAAAGTAACAACATCAGTTAAATCATTAGTAGCATCTTCATCACTTCCATTTAAAACAAAATTTAAAGTAGTAGTATCTTGATTTGTTCTTAATGGAATTGTTATCGAACTTACAGCGTTAAATGCATAACCAGTTTCAAAAGTAGGTTCTGCAATTCCGAGATTTGTTACGTTTTTCAATTCTGTTGGATTAGCAGCATCATAAAACTCAATGATAAGTCGAGGTGTTGTAGGAGTTTCTTGAGCACAAATATCGTCTTTTTCGCAATTCCAAAAAGAAACTGCTAAAACAATTACTAGTGATGTGATTATATATTTTTTCATATTGATTTTCTATTACAAGCTCAAAATTTAGACACAATGTTACCAATTTTTAAACCTGAAACAATATTATTTAACGTTTCTCTAAAAGTACAACATTTTCCACATGATGCGTTTGAGGAAACATATCTACTGGTCTAACACGTGTAACTTTGTAATGTTCATCCATCAAAGCTAAATCTCTGGCTTGTGTAGCACTGTTGCAGCTTACATAGACTACTTTTTCAGGAGCAATTTTTAGAATTTGAGCCACAACATCTTTATGCATTCCATCTCTTGGTGGATCAGTTATAATCACATCAGGATGACCGTGTTGAGCAATAAATTCATCATTGAACACATTTTTCATATCTCCTACAAAGAACTCACAATTTGTTATAGTATTACGTTCAGCATTCGCTTTGGCATCCAAAATAGCTTCAGGAACAGCTTCAACACCAATTACTTTTTTTGCTTTTTTAGATACAAATTGAGCAATTGTTCCAGTTCCAGTGTATAAATCATAAACCAATTCATTTCCACTTAAACCGGCAAAATCTCTAGTGATTTTATACAATTCATAAGCTTGGTCTGAGTTGGTTTGATAGAAAGATTTTGCATTTATACTGAAATGTAAACCTTCCATTTCTTCTAAAATGTATTCACGACCTTTAAATAATTTAATATCTTGATCGTAAATAGTATCGTTCGGTTTGCTGTTAATTACATATAATAACGAAATAATTCCAGGAAAAGTTTCAGCCAAATGATTCATCATCAAATCACGATTAGCTTTATCATCTTCAAAAAACTGAATCAACACCATGATTTCTCCAGTTGAAGCTGTTCTAATCATTAATGTTCGCAATAAACCTTCATGATTTCTTGGGTTGAAAAAAGTCATGTTATTTGCATTGGCAAAACTTCTAACTTCATTACGAATAGCATTTGAAGGATCTTCTTGCAAATGGCATTTTTCAATATCTAAAATTTTGTCCCACATTCTTGGAATATGAAAACCTAAAGCATTTTTATTGTCATATTCAACACCAGAAGCTATTTCTTCATTCGTCATCCAACGTGAATCTGAAAAACCAAATTCCATTTTATTTCTGTAGAAAAATTGTTTTTCAGAACCTAAAATTGGCTCAAATTCAGGTAATTCAATTTTACCAATTCGCTTTAAATTATTAAAAACTTCTTGATTTTTATAGAAAAGTTGTTGGCTATATTTCATATTCTGCCATTTACAACCACCACAAACACCAAAATGTTGGCAAACTGGCTCAGTTCTGTGTTCAGAATATGTATGAATAGTTGTAGCTCTTCCTTCGTAGTAAGCTTTTCTTTTCTTCATGGTTTGTACATCAACCACATCACCAGGTACAACATTTGGTAAAAATATTACCTTTCCATCTGGTGCTTTTGCCACCGAAACTCCTTTTGCACCAGCATCAAGGACTTCAATATTTTCGAAAATTATTTTTTCTGTACGTCTTTTTCCCATGGCACAAAAATAGAAAGAATTTTTATAGATTTTTGTAATTGGATTGAAAGATTTGAATATTAAAAGATATTTAGGCTCAACTCTTAAACTTTTAAACTTCTAAACTTTTAAACTAAAATTTTTTATGTATTTTTACCAACCAAACACAACACTACATTATGAGTCAAAAAATATTGCTCACTGCAAAGGAAGTCAATATCATACTGCATCGTTTGGCTTGTCAGTTAATTGAAAACCATCTCGATTTTTCAAATACAATTCTTATTGGTATTCAACCAAGAGGAACATATTTAGCCAATAGATTAGCTTCAATATTAAAAGAAGAGTACCAAATTAAAGATTTAAAAGTGGGTTTTTTAGACATTACTTTTTTTAGAGATGATTTTAGAAGAGGAGAAAAAACGTTAGAAGCCAATAGAACCGAAATTGATTTTATAGTTGAAGATAAAAAAATTGTTTTCATTGATGATGTACTATATACAGGTAGAAGTATTCGTTCGGCTTTAACAGCTATTCAATCGTTTGGAAGACCTTCAGAAATAGAACTTTTAACTTTAATAGATAGACGATTTAGTCGTCATTTACCCATTCAACCTGATTATAGAGGAAGACAAGTAGATGCCATTAACAACGAAAAGGTTCTAGTAAAATGGCAAGAAAATGATGGAGAAGATGCTGTTTATTTGGAAAGAAAATAGAACAAAGAAGAAAGAGAAAAGACAACACACAACAACATAATAAATGAAAGAATTATCAGTAAATCATTTACTAGGCATAAAATATATCAATAAAAACGATATTGATTTAATTTTTGAAACAGCAGACCATTTCAAAGAAGTCATTAATCGTCCCATTAAAAAAGTACCTTCTTTACGAGATATAACTATTGCTAATATCTTCTTTGAAAATAGTACTAGAACCAAATTATCTTTCGAATTAGCTCAAAAAAGACTTTCTGCTGATGTGATTAGTTTTTCGGCAGCTCAATCTTCAGTTAAAAAAGGAGAAACGCTTATTGATACTGTGAACAACATTCTTTCCATGAAAGTTGATTTAGTTGTAATGAGACATAGTAACCCTGGAGCAGCTCATTTCTTAGCTAATAATGTAAAAGCAAGTATTGTAAATGCTGGTGATGGAGCTCATGAACATCCAACACAAGCTTTATTAGATAGTTACACTATTCGTGAAAAATTGGGAGATGTTGGAGGAAAAAAAGTTGTAATTGTGGGTGATATATTGCATTCAAGAGTTGCTTTATCTAACATATATGCTTTGCAAATGCAAGGTGCAGAAGTAAAAGTTTGTGGACCAAATACATTGATTCCAAAATACATTGATTCGCTAGGAGTTAAAGTGGAACCAAATTTAAGAAAAGCACTTAAATGGTGTGATGTTGCTAATATGCTTCGTGTGCAGAATGAACGTTTAGATGTTAATTATTTTCCATCAACACGTGAATATGCGCAGCAATATGGTTTGGATAAAAACTTGTTAGATTCTTTAAATAAAGAAATCGTAATTATGCATCCAGGACCAATTAATAGAGGAGTGGAAATCACTTCTGATGTGGCAGATTCAAATCATTCAGTAATTTTAAACCAGGTTGAAAATGGAGTAGCAGTTCGAATGGCTGTAATTTATCTTTTGGCAAGTAAGATTAAACAATAAATAGAAGTTGCTTAGTACCTAAGTTACTTTTAAACTCAAAAAAAATGAAAGTAGATCAAAAAGGACATACCACAATTCTTAAAGATACTCAAGGTAGTTTTTCAAATTTTATTGAAAAAATCACAGAGCAATTCAATTCTTTTAAAGAACAAAATCTAATTTTAGATGTTTCTAAAGATGAAAATCTTAGTATTAAGGATTTAAAAATTGCCAAGGATTTGAATAAAAAGCATAAAAAAGAAAAGAAAACAATGGTTTTTGTCGCTTCAAATATTGATTTTAATGAAATTCCAGATTATTTATTAGTAGTTCCTTCTATTTTAGAAGCTCAAGATATCATAGAAATGGAAGAAATTGAGCGAGATTTAGGCTTTTAATCGCTACTTTTAGAAATAACTTATTACACAAATAAATTGAAAATTCATATTTTAGGCTGTTATGCGGCTACTCCAAGAACCTTTACTAATCCTACATCTCAAGTTTTAGAACTAAAAAACCAACATTTTTTAATTGATTGTGGAGAAGGAACTCAAGTCCAATTACGCAAGCAAAAAATAAAATTTTCACGCATTAATCACATATTCATTTCACATTTACATGGTGATCATTTTTATGGTTTAATTGGTTTAATCTCGACTTTCACCCTTTTAAATAGAGAAAACGATTTACATGTTTATGGTCCAGTTGGTATCAAAGAAATCATTTTATTACAGCTTAAAATTTCCAATTCTTACACAGGTTATAACTTATATTTTCATGAATTAAGTTCAACAGAAAGTGAAATAATTTTTGAAGACGAAAAAGTGCAAGTTAAAACAATTCCTTTAAAACATAGAGTTTACACAAACGGTTATTTGTTTAAAGAAAAGAATGTAAAAAGAAAATTAAATCTTGAAGTCATTGAAAGGTACAAAATAGATACCTGTTATTACCAAAAAATACAATTTGGTGGTGATGTAACTTTAGAAGATGGAAGAACCATTCCAAATGCTGAACTTTCCTTTGAACCAGATTACGAAAAAAGTTATGCTTTTTGCAGTGACACGGTTTATAATGAAGATATTTTACCTATAATTAAAGATGTAGATGTCTTGTATCACGAAAGTACGTTTCTAGAAACAGAAGCTCATTTGGCTGAAAAAACCATGCATACAACAGCTAAACAAGCTGCCCAAATTGCAAAAAATGCCAATGTCAAAAACCTCATAATGGGACATTATTCTACACGTTACGGTAATATTGATTTGTTTAAAGAAGAAGCAGGAACTATCTTTGAAAATATCCATTTAGCTGACGACGGAAAAAGTTTTGAGTTTTAAGTAGGAGCAAATCGCTTGGGCTTTATCTAGCTACCATTTTCCTGCTGTCCATTCTATCTTTTTTTTTCAAAAAAAGGATGCCATTCCCATCAGGGCTATTTAACTTTTGTTAGGCATACTTGTAAAGTTTATTCTTCGTAAATTTGTCAAATCATATAAAGGTAAACCATGAAAGATTTAGGAAACTACAGAAAATCATACGAAAAAAGTGAATTATTAGAATCTTTAATACCTGAAGATCCAATCAATTTATTTCACAGATGGTTTCATGAAGTAGAAGCAATGGATACTGCAAGTGAAGTTAATGCTATGACAGTCTCTACAATAGGGTTAGATGGTTTTCCTAAAAGTAGAGTAGTGCTACTTAAAAAATTCAATGAAGAAGGTTTTATTTTTTATACCAATTACAATTCAGAAAAAGGAAAATCTATTCTTCAAAATCCAAATGTGTGTTTATCTTTTTTTTGGCCAGCTGCAGAAAGACAAGTTATCATAAAAGGAATTGCTGAAAAAACTTCAGAAGCAATTTCAGATAATTATTTTGCTTCACGACCAGATGGTAGTAAACTAGGAGCAATAGTTTCTCCACAAAGTGAAATAATTCCTAACAGAAGTTTTTTAGAAAATAAATTAAAAGAAATAGAAACTTCTTATGAAGGAAAAGAAATTACAAGACCTAAAAATTGGGGTGGATTTTTAGTGAGACCTATTTCAGTAGAATTTTGGCAAGGTCGTCCCAATCGTCTTCATGACAGAATTATTTTTAAGATAAGTGATAAAATGTTGTGGAAAATTCAAAGATTAGCACCTTAGTAAGGTTTTACCGTAAAGCTTTTACTGTTTTAATGCATATGTTGTAATGGTTGTTTTTTAAGAAGAAATATATTTATAATTTAGTATAACAAAACAAATATTAAATATAACAAGTTTTAAAAGTTCCCCAAAGCTTTTATCTTTTTAAACCTTAACCTACTATGAATGCTAAATTTTTTAGAATATTTACAATTGTTGCAATTGTTTTATTCACTACTGTATCTTGTTCTACACCTGAAGAGGCTTCAATTGAATCTGTAGAAGTTGTTCAATTTTATGAATACAATGAAGCAGAAAATGAAACATTAGATTTAATTAATAGATATAGAGACTCAGTTGGTCTTTCTACTTTAGAAAAAATAAACCATATTTCATATAAATCTTATGAACATACCGAATATATGGTTGAAACTAATATTGTAGGTCATGATAATTTTGCTGAAAGGCAAGCAAATTTGCATACTGCTTTAGGTGCTTTAAAAGTAGGAGAGAACGTAGCATTTAACTACAGTTCTCCAAAATCAGCAGTTAAAGCTTGGATAAAAAGTGCGAGTCATAAAGCAAATTTAGATGGTGATTATACTCACTTTGGAATTTCAATTCGAGAGAACGAATCAGGTCAAAAGTTTTACACCAATATTTTTATTAAAAAGTAACATAAAATTATACAGCATAAAAAAACCATCTCAATAAAAGAGATGGTTTTTTTATGATTTTAAAGTTTGTTTATAGTTTACATTTCTAGGATAATAAACTGACTTCTTCTGTTTTGTTGGTGTTCTTCTTCGGTACAATCAACACCATCAGCACATTTGTTTACTAATTGTGTTTCTCCATATCCACGACCTGTTAATCGGTCTTTTGCAATTCCGTTTTTAACTAACCATGCAATTGTAGATTTGGCTCTTCTTTCTGATAATCTTTCGTTGTACTCATGTGTTTGACGACTATCTGTGTGTGAACGTACATCAATTTTCATCGTTGGATAATCATTCATCACTTCAACTAAAAGAGCTAACTGTGCTGCTGCATCTTTTCT
Source organism: Flavobacterium ponti (assembly GCF_042652765.1). Classification (NCBI taxonomy): domain Bacteria; kingdom Pseudomonadati; phylum Bacteroidota; class Flavobacteriia; order Flavobacteriales; family Flavobacteriaceae; genus Flavobacterium; species Flavobacterium ponti. Next base: position 379 of record NZ_JBHSGW010000027.1, on the reverse strand, counting down.
GATGTTTGATTTATCTAAATCAAATAGAATGTTTTTAATGCCAAAAGTCTCCGCTAAATCTGTCTCAGGTCCAATTTTCTTTGTGTTTTTTTCCAATGGAATTTCAACAAATGTTTCTCCTGTTTTGTTTGCAGTGTGAACTGGTTTTTCGTTTGATGAGTAACCGTTGATTCCTGTTACACGAACTGTGTAGTCTTTATCACACTCTATTTTGTCTTTTTCAAAAGTATACATTCCTTTTTCATCGGCAAATACTTGTTCAATAGTTTGCATGTTTTCATCCATTAAGGTGATTTGAACATTTGGAATTGCTTCTCCTGTTTCTTGATCTACAACTGCAATTGCCAATGTTTGCTCGCATTTGTATGGTAATGGAATG
>NZ_JBHSGW010000026.1:126139-126428 GCF_042652765.1 Flavobacterium ponti | reverse complement strand
CATTCCATTACCATACAAATGCGAGCAAACATTGGCAATTGCAGTTGTAGATCAAGAAACAGGAGAAGCAATTCCAAATGTTCAAATCACCTTAATGGATAAAAATATGCAAACTATTGAACAAGTATTTGCCGATGAAAAAGGAATGTATACTTTTGAAAAAGACAAAATAGAGTGTGATAAAGACTACACAGTTCGTGTAACAGGAATCAACGGTTACTCATCAAACGAAAAACCAGTTCACACTGCAAACAAAACAGGAGAAACATTTGTTGAAGTTCCCTTGGAG
>NZ_JBHSGW010000026.1:0-126129 GCF_042652765.1 Flavobacterium ponti | reverse complement strand
ATTTAGCGGAGACTTTTGGCATTAAAAACATTCTATTTGATTTAGATAAATCAAACATCAGAAAAGATGCAGCAGCACAGTTAGCTCTTTTAGTTGAAGTAATGAATGATTATCCAACAATGAAAATTGATGTACGTTCACACACAGATAGTCGTCAAACACATGAGTACAACGAAAGATTATCAGAAAGAAGAGCCAAGTCAACAATTGCATGGTTAGTTAAAAACGGAATTGCAAAAGACCGATTAACAGGTCGTGGATATGGAGAAACACAATTAGTAAACAAATGTGCTGATGGTGTTGATTGTACCGAAGAAGAACACCAACAAAACAGAAGAAGTCAGTTTATTATCCTAGAAATGTAAACTATAAACAAACTTTAAAATCATAAAAAAACCATCTCAATTATTGAGATGGTTTTTTTATGCTGTATAATTTTATGTTAATACATTAAGTTATTCTTGATTAATAGCTTTGAATTATTATTTTTGTTGATTGTAACAATTATAAGATAACTATTTAAAGTGGATATGAAAAATAAATTTGTTTTTGGATTACTATTATTATTGCAGTTTAGCAACGTTTTTGCACAAGAAGTAAAAAAAGAAGTGTTATTCTCTATTGACGACAAACCTTATTATACGGATGAATTTATTAGAGTTTATAACAAAAATTTAGATTTGGTAAAAGATGATTCACAAAAAGATATAGATGTTTATTTCGATTTATTTTTAGGCTATAAATTAAAAGTAGATAAAGCTTATAAAATAGGTTTACAAAACAGTTTAAAATATCAAAATGAATTAAAGTCTTATAGAACACAACTTTCAAAAAATTACACAAGTGATTCTAAAGTTACTGAAGCATTAACAAAAGAAGCTTATGATCGTTCGCTCAAAGAAATAAGAGCTTCACATATTTTAATTTTAGTAGATGAAAATGCATCACCAGCAGATACTCTAAAAGCATATAATGAAGCAATTAAAGTAAGAGATGAAATTAAAAAAGGAATGTCTTTTGAAGATGCAGCAGTTAAATACTCACAAGATCCATCAGCTAAAGATAATAAAGGAGATTTAGGATATTTTTCTGCATTTAGAATGGTTTATCCTTTTGAAAGTGCTGCTTTTAATACTCCAAAAGGAGAAATATCTAAACCTATTCGTACGCGTTTTGGTTACCACTTAATTAAAGTTGTTGATCAAAGAGATAATAAAGGAGAGGTTACCGTTGCTCATATTATGATTTTAGAAAAGAAAGACGAAAATGGTAACGATTTATCCAAAAAAACCATTGAAGATATTTACCAAAAATTGCAACAAGGAGAAAAATTTGAAGCGTTAGCACAACAATTTTCTGAAGATAAGTCTTCTTCATCTAAAGGTGGTGTTTTACAACGTTTTGGAACTGGACAATTAAGTTCAAATGAATTTGAAGAAGTGGCTTTTGGTCTTAAAAATTCAAACGATGTTTCAAAACCATTTAAAACACAATTTGGTTGGCACATTGTAAAGCTTATTGAAAAACATCCAATAAAAACTTTTGAGGAATCAAAAAGTGAATTAGAAAATAAAATTAGAAGAGATGATCGTTCAAAATTAATTACATCTTCTTTAACTGAAAAATTAAAGAAAAAATACACGATTTCTACAGATAAAAAAGCATTAGCAACTGTTAAAAAATTAGTTACTGATGATTATTACAAACAAGCATGGGAAGTGAGTCCTGAAGTTTTAAAAGCAAATAATAAAGAATTACTTGTTATAAATAAAGACGCAAAAATAAATGCTTCAACATTTATGCAATACCTTCTAGATCAGCAAAAACAAAATCTTCAAATAAAACCAATTAATAGTTTAGTAGATCATCTATACAATCAATTTATTGATGTAAAATTAAATGAATACTACGACGCTCATTTAGAGGCAGAATTTCCGGAGTTTAGTTACGTAATGGATGAGTACAGAGATGGTTTATTGTTGTTTGATTTAATGGAAAGAGAAATTTGGGATCGTTCTAAATCAGATACTATTGGTCAAAAACAATTTTATTTAGATAATATTGCTAACTACAAATGGAAAAAAAGAGTTGAAACAGAAATATACTCTTCAACAAATAAATCTGATATTGAAAAAGCATTTAAGTATGCCAAAAAGGGTAAAGATGCTAATTACATTAAAGGAAAATTAAATGAAGAAGGAAAAGTGAATGTAATGGTTCAAAGTGGACTTTATGAAGAAGATGATAAATCGTTACCAAAAAAAATTGAACTAAAGTCAGGATTGTCTGAAATCGTTAAAGAAGGTGATTATTATTTCTTTTTAAACACAAAAAAAGTGTTGCCATCTCAATCTAAAGATTTCTCAGAAGCGAGAGGAAGAGTTATAAATGATTACCAACAGTTTTTAGAAGCAAATTGGGTTTCAGAATTAAAAAAGAATGTCGACATCAAAGTAAATAAAGATGTTTTGCAAAAAGTAAAGAACCAATTAAAATAAGATATAATGAAATTTAAATTCTTGTTTTTGGTCATTTTTGTAACACTTGTTTCTTGTAATAAAGAAACAAATGAAGTCGATAATGTTGCCATAGCTAGAGTTAATAATTCAAATCTTTACAGAGAAGATATTAAAGATTTAGTACCAGCAGGAACTTCAAAAGAAGATAGTTTGGTAATAGTTAAAGATTATATTGATCGTTGGGCTTCTCAAAAGTTATTGTTTAATGCTGCAGAATTAAATCTTTCAGATGAAAAGCAAACAGAACTAAACAAGCTAGTTGATCAGTACAAAAAAGATTTATACAGTAAGGCTTACATTGAGCAATTGGTATATAAGTCTTTCGACACAGTTGTTAGTGATAAAGAATTAAGTGATTATTACGAAAAAAATAAACAAAATTTTAAGACAAATGCAGCTCTTGTGAAAATGAGTTATATTCAAATTAATAAAAGTAATCCTAAGCTTAATGCGCTTTCAAGTAAATTTGTTAATACGAGTAAAGAAAATAAAGAGTTTCTAAAAAATAGTACCATTGAATTTAAAAGTTATGCTTTTAACGATTCTATTTGGATAGATATGAATCAGGTTTATGAAAAACTACCTGTTATAAATGTGGATAATAAAGAAAATTATATAATCGCAGGAAAAACAGTTAAATTTGCCGATTCAACCGATATGTACTTAATTAAAACATCTAATTATATTGATAAAAATCAAATTTCACCATTTCAATATATAAAACCAACATTAAAAAAAGTTATCCTTAATAAACGAAAAACAGAATTAATAAATAAATATCAAAAAGACATCACAACCGATGCTCTTAAAGACAAAAAATATGAAATATACAAGTAAATTAAAAGCACTTTTTGTGCTTGTACTTTTGGCTGTGACTACATTACAAGCACAACCAAAAAAACAAAAGATTGATGGAGTAGCAGCTGTTGTAGGAGATTATGTTGTCTTAGATTCTGATATTGATTTAATGATGATTGAATTAAGAGCTAATGGAATTTCAAGTGCTGATGTGACTAGATGTGAGTTGCTAGGAAAACTTTTAGAAGATAGACTTTATGCTCATCATGCAGTTCAAGATAGTTTAGTGGTGACTGATGAAGAGGTGAGAAGCTATATGGATGAGCAACTTAGTGTAATGGTTGAACAAATTGGTTCAATGGATAAAGTTGTGAAATATTATAACAAAAAAAATGTAGACGATTTTAAAAATTACTTTTTTGACATCATTAAAATGAACAAACTTGTTCAAGCTATGAATAGAAAAATAGTTGATGATATTGAAATAACTCCAGAGGAAGTTAGAAATTTCTTTAATAAAATCCCAAAAGATGAAATTCCTACGATTGGTTCAGAAGTTGAAATTGCACAAATAGTTATTAAACCTATTGTTAGTGAAGAAGAAAAACAAAAAGTTATAAAAAAACTTAGAGAAATAAAACAAGACGTTTTAGAAAATGGTTCTAGCTTTACTACAAAAGCAGTTCTTTACACAGAAGATAGAGCTTCAGCTCCAAACGGTGGATACTACAAAATCAATAAAAAAACACAATTTGTAAAAGAATTTAAGGATGTTGCTTTTACCTTAGAAGAAGGAGAAATATCTGAACCTTTTGAAACTATTTATGGTTTTCATATCATTAAGGTAGAAAAAATATTAGGACAAGAAATTGAATTAAGGCATATTTTAATGTCTCCTAAAGTAAGTGATGAATCATTGGCAGAAGCAAAAACTAGAATTGAGAATATTAGAGCTAAAATTTTAAACAAAGAGCTAACATTTTCAGAAGCTGCTAAATCGTTTTCAGAAGATAAAGAAACTAAAAACAATGGTGGAATAATTTTAAATCCAAAAACTCTTGAGCCTAAATTTGAGCTTACAAAAATGGATCCTTCTTTGTATAATGAAATTTCAGAATTACAAACTAATGAAATTTCAAGAGTCATTTTAGATGAAATTCCAGGTGAAGGTAAGTTTTTCAAAATCATTACGGTTAACGAAAAAACACAAGAACATCCGGCAGATTTCTCTAAAGACTTCCTTAAAATTAAAGAAATTGCTTTAAAAGACAAACAAATTACTGCAATTGGAAAATGGACTAAAGAAAAAATTGCTCAAACTTATATCAAAATTAACGGTGAATATCGCGATTGTGTTTTTGCTAGTGATTGGTTAAAGAAAGAGATAAAATAATTTTCGTACTTTAGAAACTTAAACATAATTTAGAAAACTAAAAACTATATGTCAGACGTTGCAGCATTAAAACAATTGGTTGAAAAAAAAGCTGAACTTCAAAAAGAAGTTGCTAAAGTAATTATCGGTCAAGATGAAGTTGTAAACCAAATAATTTTAAGTATTTTTTCTGGAGGACACGCTCTTTTAGTGGGTGTTCCTGGGTTAGCAAAAACTTTAATGGTAAATACAATTTCCCAAGCTTTAGGTTTACATTTCAAAAGAATTCAGTTTACACCAGATTTAATGCCTTCTGATATATTAGGAAGTGAAATTTTAGATGAAAATCGTCAATTTAAGTTTATAAAAGGACCAGTTTTTTCTAATATTATTTTAGCTGATGAGATTAACAGAACACCTCCAAAAACACAAGCTGCACTTTTAGAAGCTATGCAAGAACGTGCTGTTACAGTTGCAGGTCATCATTATAAATTAGATTTGCCTTATTTTGTGTTAGCAACTCAAAACCCTATTGAGCAAGAAGGAACATACCCTTTGCCAGAAGCACAATTAGACCGTTTTATGTTTGCTATTAAATTAGATTATCCAAGTTTTCAAGAAGAAATAGATGTGGTTAAAGCTACAACATCAGACCATAAACCAGTTGTAAATTCATTATTTACTGCTCAAGAAATAATTGATTTTCAAAATGTAATTCGAAAAATTCCTGTAGCTGATAACGTAATTGAATATGCAGTTACTTTAGTAAGCAAAACAAGACCAGATAATTCTTTGGCTACAGATTTTGTAAAAACATATATAGATTGGGGAGCTGGACCAAGAGCATCTCAAAACTTAATTTTAGCAGCTAAAGCTAATGCAGCTTTTAACGGAAAATACTCACCAGATATTGAAGATGTAAAAGCAGTTGCAACAGGGATTCTTAGACACAGAATTGTAAAAAATTACAAAGCTGATGCCGAAGGAATTTCTGAAGAAATGATAATAAAAAAGCTGTTTTAAGAACAGCTTTTTTATTATCTAAGTTTTCCATAGTTAATTTAGAATCATTTTAAAGATACCTTTGATTATTAATATATCAAAAACGGCAGTTACTTTTTGTCAAATTATTATTATTTGGTTTAAAAAATAAGGAAAACAAAATAAATAGGTGTTTTCTTGAAAAATATTCATTAAAACTACCAGTTGACAAATAATAATTCCTCTAAATTAAGATTTTATTAAAAATTTTCAATTCTCATTAAGATTTCTTAAATTTGTTCCACTAAAAAAATAACAAACTAAATAATTAATTTATACTATGGCTTTTGATATAGAAATGATTAAACAGGTGTATGCAACTATGGCTGAAAGAGTTGATAAAGCTCGTGATCTAGTTGGTCGTCCACTTACTTTGTCTGAAAAGATATTATATTCGCACTTATGGGATGGAAATCCTACAACGGCATATTCAAGAGGAAAAGATTATGTTGACTTTGCTCCAGATAGAGTAGCTTGTCAAGATGCAACAGCACAAATGGCATTGTTGCAATTTATGCATGCAAATAAGAAAACAGTAGCAGTTCCAACAACAGTTCACTGTGATCACTTGATTTTAGCAAAAGATGGTGCTAAAAAAGATTTAGCATTAGCAAATAGTCAGTCTAAAGAAGTTTTTGATTTCTTATCATCAGTTTCAGATAAATACGGAATCGGTTTTTGGAAACCAGGTTCAGGAATTATTCACCAAATTGTATTAGAAAATTATGCATTTCCTGGTGGAATGATGATTGGTACAGATTCACATACAGTAAATGCTGGTGGATTAGGAATGTTAGCTATTGGTGTTGGTGGAGCAGATGCAGTAGATGTAATGTCTGGAATGTCTTGGGAATTAAAATTTCCAAAATTAATTGGAGTTAAATTAACTGGAAAACTTTCTGGTTGGACAGCACCAAAAGACGTTATCTTAAAAGTAGCAGATATCCTTACTGTAAAAGGTGGAACAGGTGCTATCGTTGAATATTTTGGTGAAGGAGCAACTTCAATGTCTTGCACTGGTAAAGGAACAATTTGTAACATGGGTGCAGAAATTGGAGCTACAACTTCTACTTTTGGATACGATGATTCAATGAGAAGATATTTATCAGCAACAGATCGTCAAGATGTGGTTGATGCTGCTGATAAAGTTGCAGATTACTTAACAGCTGATGCTGAAGTATATGCAAATCCAGAAGTGTATTTTGACCAAGTAATTGAAATTAACCTTTCTGAATTAGAACCACACATCAATGGACCATTTACTCCAGATAGAGGAACTCCAGTTTCAAAAATGAAAGAAGAAGCTCAAGCTAATGGATGGCCAATTAAAGTAGAATGGGGATTAATCGGTTCTTGTACCAACTCTTCTTATGAAGATATGTCAAGAGCAGCTTCAATCGTTCAACAAGCTATTGATAACGGAATTACACCAAAAGCTGAATTCGGAATTAATCCAGGTTCAGAACAAATTAGATACACAATTGAAAGAGACGGAATTATTGATACTTTCGAAAAACTAGGAACTAAAGTATTTACAAATGCTTGTGGACCATGTATTGGACAATGGGATAGAGAAGGAGCAAACAAAGAAGAAAAAAATACTATTGTACACTCATTCAATAGAAATTTCTCTAAACGTGCTGATGGAAACCCTAATACACATGCTTTTGTAACTTCACCAGAAATGGTTGCTGCTTTAGCACTTTCAGGAAGATTAGATTTTAACCCTTTAACAGATGCTTTAATCAATGATAAAGGTGAAGAAGTAATGTTAAAAACTCCTTATGGAGATGAATTACCTAAAAAAGGATTTGATGTTGAAGATGCAGGTTTTCAAGCACCAGCAGAAGATGGAAGTGGAGTACAAGTAGTTGTTTCTCCAACATCAGACAGACTTCAATTATTAGCTCCATTTGAACCGTGGGACGGAAAGAACATCACAGGTGCAAAATTATTAATCAAAGCTTTCGGAAAATGTACTACTGATCATATCTCTATGGCAGGACCATGGTTACGTTTCCGTGGACATTTAGATAATATTTCAAATAATATGTTGATTGGTGCTGTTAATGCATTTGGTCAAGCTACTAATAAAGTTAAAAATCAATTAACAGGTGCTTTCGATACTGTTCCTGCTACTGCAAGAGCTTATAAAGCAGCTGGTATACCTTCAATTGTTGTGGGAGATCATAATTATGGTGAAGGTTCTTCAAGAGAGCATGCTGCAATGGAACCAAGATTTTTAGGAGTTAAAGCAGTTTTAGTTAAATCTTTTGCGCGTATTCACGAAACAAACCTTAAAAAACAAGGAATGTTAGGTTTAACATTTGCTAATGAAGCTGACTATGATAAAATTCAAGAAGATGATACTTTTAACTTCTTAGATTTAACGGAATTTGCTCCAAATAAACCTTTGACAATAGAGTTGGTTCATGCTGATGGTTCAAAAGAAACTATTTTAGCTAATCATACATACAACCAAGGGCAAATTGATTGGTTCAAAGCTGGTTCTGCATTAAATTTAATTGCTGCAGAAAACGCATAATTTTCTTTTAAAAGAATAAATACAAAACTCTTGAATCAGTTTAAAAGCTATTCAAGAGTTTTTTTATGTTGCAATTTTAAATTTATCGTACTTGATTGATAGTAAAGTAGCAATCTTCTCTATTTCCAACAAGTGTTACAGAGCCTAAATTACTAGTAACATTAAATTGAATGGTATCTCCAGTAGTTAATTGAGTAAGTGTCTGTAAATTTCTTAGAGGTGGTGTGACATTGACTAAACCTATTCCAAGAACTGAAATTCCAACGTTGGCAAAACTATTTTGAGAAATAACTGTACCGTTTTTTAAAATTTGAACACCAAAACTAGTTGCTACACTAACTCCAGAACCTTTAATTTGTACATAAATTTGATAAATACCATCTTGTTTAGCTGTGTAGACAGAAGAAGTAGAATTGTATTCTGTATTCATGTCAAATTCGGTAGCATTGAAAGGTATAATTGCTGTATTGCTAGTTAATGACAATCCAACACTTGAAGAACTTGAGAAGTTACCTTTTATAAAAGTTTTTAAATGACTCTCAATGATTTGTTTTGAGGAAATTCGTGCTATATTTCCAAGATTATCAGATACTAAAATAGAATCTTTTGCCGCAGATTCATTTAGGTTTGAGTTTGTGGTTCTAATTCTTAAGGTACCGTTAATGTCTAAATCTGCGGTAGGATTTGTAGTTCCAATTCCAACTTGACTATGAATTGAGATAAAACTGAAAATAAAAAAAAGTAAGTATATCTTTTTCATGCTTTATTATATTTGGGATTATAAAATTACTAAAAAAAGAACAAAAAATCTCATAATGCGAATTTTTAAATCATATATCTTTTATTTTATAATGAATTAATCGCAAAATGTATTTTTTTAAATTTTATAGTTGACTTCAGCTTATTACTTATTCTATATTAAATGAGATTTTTAGATGTTTCAATTTTAAAAACTTTATTTAAATTAGCTTAGTTAAATAGAAGAAAGAATGCTTCTTTTTGTTTTATTGATTAACTTTGAAATAAATAAAATAATTATGAACTCTCTTTGGTTTTTTGATGATGTAAATTTATTTACAATTTTATGTCCACATCGCTTTAAGGATTTTAAGAAATCTCATGAATTTAATGTTTATAAAAAGAACGATTATATTTATTTTGAAGAGGATAGTGCGGATAAAATTTACTTAATAAATTATGGTAAAGTTAAAATTGGTTACGTTACTGAAGATGGAGATGAAATAATTATGGCAATATTATCAAAAGGCGAAATCTTTGGAGAAAAAGCAATTTTAGGAGAAGAAAAAAGAAATGAATTTGCGCAAGCTATAGATTCTGAAACTTCACTCTGCACAATTACAACTGATATGATGATTGAATTACTTAGAGAAAACAAAGAATTCAGTTTGAAAATTTATAAGTTTATTGGATTTCGATTCAAAAAATTAGAAAGAAGATTGCAACTGCTTTTGTTTAAAGATACAAAGACAAGATTAAAAGAATTTATAAAAGAATTAGGAGAAGATTTTGGTTATAAAAATGTCGTTACAGGTGATACAATCATTAGACAACCGTACACTCAAAAAGAATTAGCAACATTAATTGGAACTTCAAGACCAACATTAAATATTTTGTTAAACGAATTAAAAGATGAAAATTATTTAGATTTTGATAGAAAGGAAATTACTTTAAAGAAATATGGTTTAGGTAATTAATTGTTTTTTTTATTCGAAGAATACAACTTCATAACGATATATTTTTGTTACTTTTGAATAAAATATAATAATGGAAAAAATAGTATTAACTCTTTTAATTTGCTTTTGTTTAACAAGTTGTTCTTATTTGGATACAAAATATCCCGAACCAAGTTTTATCCCTTTTGAAAAACAAGAAGTCCTGTCTTCTTATGATTTAAGGTTAATTGAATCTACTGGTAGAACTATTAATATGTATGCTAAAAGAAATAAAGTTGTATTTATTCATTATTGGAACACAAAGGATAAAGATATTTTAGATGATATTAAAATTATTGAAAAGCTTTATGATGATTATAAATTAAAGATTGAGTTTTATTTTATAACAGATGACTCCCAACAAAATATAAGAAAGTTTATTAAAGAAAATAATCTATTGTTTCCTAATTATTATATTGGTTCAACACCACTAAGACCATTAATTTTTAATGAAGTACCAAAATCATATTTGATTAGCAAAACTGGTAGAATTGTAATGAATGAAGAAGGAGTAAAAAATTGGAATTCTAAAGCATTAAGAAAAACTATAGATGAACTATTAAAACAATAAAAAAATCCGTTCTAGCTCAGAACGGATTTTTTTGTGGAATTAAAATTAACTACTAATAATAAGTGTAACGTCTTACTTTAGCAATATATTTAGCTAAACGAATAACTTGGTGACTATACCCATATTCATTATCGTACCAAACATATAAAACAATATTTTTTCCGTCTCCAGAAACAATTGTTGCATTACTATCAAATATTGAAGGAGCAGAAGTTCCAACAATATCAGAAGATACTAATTCATTATTTAAAGAATATTTAATTTGTTCAACTAATTTTCCTTCAAGAGCATATTTTTTCATGATGTTATTTACATCTTCAATTGAAGTTTCTTTTCCAACTTCTAAATTCAACACCACTAATGAACCATTTGGAACAGGAACACGAATTGCATTTGAAGTTAATTTTCCAGCTAAATTAGGTAATGCTTTTGCAACAGCAGAACCAGCACCAGTTTCAGTAATAACCATGTTTAAGGCTGCAGCTCTACCACGACGGTATTTTTTGTGCATATTATCAACAAGGTTTTGGTCATTTGTATAAGCATGAATTGTTTCTAAATGTCCTTTTACAACACCTAAAGTATCTTCAACAGCTTTTAAAATTGGAGTAATTGCATTTGTAGTACAAGAAGCAGCAGAGAAAATATCAACAGTATCTGGATTGTATTCTTCATGATTAACACCATAAACAATATTAGGAACACCTTTTCCTGGAGCAGTTAATAAAACTTTACTAGTTCCTTTTGAAGTCATGTGTCTTCTTAAAGCTTCTTCAGTTGTAAATGCACCTGTGTTATCAATAACTAAAGCATCATTGATTCCGTATTGTGTATAATCAATTTCTTCTGGACCATTTGCTGTAATAATATGAACAGTTGTTCCGTTGATAATTAAAGCATTATTTTCAACATCTGCTTCAACTGATCCTTCAAAATCACCATGAACTGAATCATATCTTAATAATGAAGCTCTTTTTTCTAATAAAGTTGCATCACTTTTATCTCTTGTAACAATAGCACGTAAACGTAATTGTTGCCCTTTTCCTATTTTGCCCATCATTTCACGAGCTAATAAACGTCCAATTCTACCAAAACCATAAAGAACAACATCTTTTGGTTTAATTTCAGTAGTAGCTTTAGCATCTTTCAATTTGTCAATTACAAAAGCTTTAGCGTCGTTGTATTTGTCATCTTCTAAATGATACTCATACGTTAATTTTCCAATATCAATTCTTGATGGTGGTAAATCTAAGCTGTTAATAGCGTCAGCAATTTCTACTGAATCAAAAATGTTAATTGGTTTTTGAACAAATGCACCAGCATATTCATGTAAATTAATGATGTCACTTACGTTTCTATCAATTAATTGATTTCTAAATAAAACTAATTCTATAGATTTATCATACCACAAATCACTAATGATTTTGATAAATTCTACACCAGCTTTTCTTCTGTCAGCCTGAAAAGAAAGCTCTTTCTCGTATAAGTTGTTGTTACTCATGAAATAAGTTGTAAAAAAGTGTGTTGTTAAATTTTTTGCAAAAATATAGATTTCAATCGTTTTCGTAAAGCTTTTTCTTTCTTTTTTTCAATAAAAAAACCAGCCTAGTTGACTGGTTTGATTTTTTAAAGGTTTATTTGTTAAAATATTACTGAAAATAGCTGACCATTTGGAGTGATGATTTTATACTGAGCTCTATCCGTTTTCTTTGTGTTCAAATAGCTATTGATACTACTAATATCAGTTGCCTTTCTACCATCAATAGAAAGAATAATTCCACCCAAAAGTTGATCTTGATATTGAACTAATTCTGGATTATTAATCTTACTGATTTTTACACCATAATCTATGTTCAATGCTTTTTTATCACTCTCATCAATGTCAGATAATTCAATTTGGTTAAATTCAATTGTTAATAATTCTCTTTTAGTTAATTTAACTGGAATTGTTTTTTCTTTTTCATTTCTAATTACAGTAACATTAACTATATCATCAGGTCTTTTGGTATTAATGTAAGAAGTTAAATCTTTAAAACCGCTAACCATTTTATCGTCTAGTTTTGTAATAATATCACCTTTTTTCAATCCAGCTTTTTCAGCACCAGATTTTTGTGTAATATTCGAAATATAAAATCCTTTAGATATAGTTGTTCCTAATTCTTCTGATGCATTTTGATTCAATTCACGACCTTCAATCCCTAAAACACCTCTTTGTACATTTCCAAATTGCATTAAATCTTCCACAATTTTTCTGGTAATGTTTGAAGGAACTGCAAAAGAATATCCAACATATGAACCTGTTTGAGATGAAATCATAGTATTAATTCCTATTAATTCTCCTCTAGTATTAACTAATGCACCACCACTATTTCCTGGATTTACTGCAGCATCAGTTTGTATAAATGATTGAATTCCATTATTACTTAAATCTCTAGCTTTTGCTGAAACAATTCCTGCTGTAACTGTTGAGGTTAAATTATAAGGATTTCCAACAGCTAAAACCCATTCTCCAACCTTTATTTCATCTGAATCTCCAAAAATAGCAAAAGGTAATTTTTCGTCAGATTCAATTTTTAATAAAGCAATATCCATTTTTGAATCTGTCCCAACTAATTTTGCTTTAAATGTTCTGTTGTCATTTAAGGTAACTTCTAATTCATTTGCATTTTGAATTACGTGATTATTAGTCACTATAAATCCATCTTCACTAATAATAACACCAGAACCTGTTCCTACTTGGTATTGTTCTTGTACTCCACCGTGTCCATTACCAAACATATAAGCAAATGGATCTCTATAGACTCTTTGCGTTGTCATGTTTTTAACATGGACAACATTATGTACCGTGTTTTCTGCTGCTGCAGTAAAATCAACTGTTTCGGCATTTAAGCCAACGTTTTTTGTATAATTTGGTGAGGCTACAGTTATTGAGCTATTTTCTTTTGAATCAAAAAATAACTTATAAGCTCCCAATGTCATCGCTCCACTAAAAAGCGATATCAGTAATAAACTTCCTAATTTTTTCATTCTTTATATTAATTTAATTAATTATAGGTTAAAATTACACACATATTATTTTATATAAAATTGGTTTAACGCTCGATTAACAATGTTTAACATCTTATTAATATTTGTACTTTTGCAGTAATAAATTTATTATGAAAATACATTTTTACAAATATCAAGGTACTGGAAATGATTTTGTCATGATTGATAATCGACAAAATATATTTCCCAAAAATGATACCAAACTCATTGCACGTCTGTGTGATAGAAAATTTGGAGTTGGTGCTGATGGATTAATTTTATTAGAAAACCATCCAGATTTAAATTTTAAAATGGTTTACTATAATTCAGACGGAAATGAAAGTTCCATGTGTGGAAATGGAGGAAGATGTCTAGTTGCTTTCGCAAAACAAATGGATGTAATTTCAAATGAAGCTACTTTTGAAGCTATTGATGGTATGCATTATGCAACAATTGATAAAGAAGGAATTGTTTCACTACAAATGATGGATGTTGATGAAATTAAAGAAGAAGGTAATTACACTTTTCTAAACACAGGTTCACCACATCATGTTGCTTTAATAGAAAATTTAAAAGAATTTGATGTAAAACAAGAAGGAGCAAAAATTAGATATTCTGATTTATATGGAAAAGCAGGAAGTAATATTAACTTTGTAAAGCAGTTAGAAAATGACATTTTTGCAGTTCGAACATATGAACGTGGTGTGGAAGATGAAACTTTGTCTTGTGGAACAGGAGTAACTGCTGTTGCAATTGCTATGCATAAAATAGGTAAAACAACAAGTAAAGAAATAAAATTAAACGTAGAAGGAGGAACTTTAAAAGTAAAATTTGATGCTGAAAACAATAAATTCACCAATGTGTTTTTAATTGGACCAGCTACTTTTGTTTTTGAAGGAACTATAAATAGTTAATAATTATGATGGCAATTTTTGTGGTATTTTTAGTTTTAATAATGATTGTAGTTGGTGTTGCTGTAGCTATATTAATGAAGAAAAAAGACGAATAATATTTTGATTACTCTAAAAGGAAATAACATTTATTTACGAGCTCTTGAGCCTGAAGATTTAGCATTTATCTATACTATAGAAAATGACGAATCTATCTGGAATGTAAGTAACACTCAAACTCCTTACAGTAAGTTTTTAATTAAGCAATATTTAGAAAATGCACATCAAGATATTTATGAAGCGAAGCAATTACGATTGGCAATATGTTTGAATAATTCTGATGAAGCAATTGGCTTGATTGATTTATTTGATTTTGATCCAACAAATAATCGTGCAGGAATTGGCATAATCATTCATCAAGATAATAAGAGAGAAAACGGAATTGGTTCTGAAGCACTTGAACTTTTAATCAGATATTGTTTTACACATTTGCAATTGCACCAACTTTATGCAAATATTGGCACAGAAAACGAAATCAGTATAGCTCTTTTTACTAAATTTGATTTCCAATTAATAGGAATAAAAAAACAATGGAATAAAGTTGACAATGAATTTAAAGATGAAGCTTTGTACCAATTAATTAACATCAAATAATTACACTTTGAATCTAAAAAAATTAGTTGCAATAATTGCAGTTGTCGGAATTATTATTGCTGGTATCATTACTTTTTATGTGTACAATCAAGCATTTACAGCAAACACTACTTTTAACCAAAAAGAAGTTTTTGTATATGTTCCAACCAATTCAA
Source organism: Flavobacterium ponti (assembly GCF_042652765.1). Lineage (NCBI taxonomy): Bacteria > Pseudomonadati > Bacteroidota > Flavobacteriia > Flavobacteriales > Flavobacteriaceae > Flavobacterium > Flavobacterium ponti. Next base: position 110,824 of record NZ_JBHSGW010000026.1, on the reverse strand, counting down.
CGTATGAACAAGCCAAAGAAATCATTTCTCCTTTCGTAAAAGACATAGAAAAATTTGATTTTGTAGCTCAAAAAAGAAATTACAATTCTAATGTAAAAGCTGGGAAGTTTTTACTAAAAAAAGACATGACCACTTTTGATATTGTTAGAGCCATGAAAAGTAATGTTCCGGTTAAATTAGCTTTCAATAACCAAGAAACATTAGAAAAATTAGCCGAAAGAATCACAACACAAGTTGAGCCAAAAAAAGAAGAATTATTAGCCGCTTTCTTAAATCCAGATTTTTTAGCGTCAAATGGATTTACTGAAGAAACTGTTTTGGCTATGTTTATTCCAAATACCTATGAGTTTTACTGGAATACTTCAGGAGAAAAAATAGCAGAAAAAATGGCTTCAGAATATAAAAGGTTTTGGAATGAAGAAAGAACAGCAAAAGCTTTGGATAAAAATCTTACTCCAATTCAAGTTGCAGTTTTAGCTTCTATTGTGCATAAAGAAACTGCTAAAGTTGATGAAAGACCAAGAGTTGCTGGAGTTTATTTAAATCGTTTAGCCTTAAATATGCCATTACAAGCAGATCCAACCGTAATTTATGCTATGAAGAAAAACTCTGGTGATTTTGACCAAATTATTAAAAGAGTTTACAGTAAAGATACACAAGGTACAATTTCTCCTTACAACACTTATATCAATCAAGGGTTGCCTCCAGGGCCAATCACTATGCCAGATATTTCTGCAATAGACGCTGTTTTAAATGCTGAAAAACACGATTATATTTATTTTTGTGCTAGTGTAGAAAGAATGGGTTATCACGAATTTGCCTCTAATTACGCTGCTCATCAAGTTAACGCTAGAAAATATGCAGATTGGGTTAATAAATTAGGGATTAACCGTTAGAAGCAAATGGCTAGAGCTTACTTATTAACCATTTTCCCGCTGTCCATTCTATCTTTTTTGTTGAAAAAACAAAAAAGGATGCCATTTCCATCGGGGCTAGGTAAGCTACTTTTTTTTGTATTTGTAAGTTTTAGTAGTTTTTCCCAATCCAAAATAAATCAATTTTTAACACCATCAGATTCATTAAATTCTTCAAGGAGAACTTCAGTCTTTATTGTAGAAGGAGCTTTACTAGGAACAACATTAATAGGTTTAAACCAAATTTGGTATAAAGATTACGAAAAATCAAAATTCCATTTCATCAATGACAATGACCAATGGCTTCAAATGGATAAACTGGGTCATATGTATTCGTCTTATCATTTAGGTAGAATAGGAGCAGAAGCTTTGCAATGGTCTGGAGCTTCTAAAAAAGAACAGTTGATTTACGGTTCAACAATTGGGTTAGGTTTTCTAACAGTTGTTGAGGTTTTTGATGGCTATTCTTCAGAATGGGGAGCTTCCTCTGGAGATATTATTGCAAATGTTTCTGGGACAGCTTTGTATGTTTCACAAGAATTATTATGGAATGAACAACGAATCACCCCAAAATTCTCCTATCATAAAACAGATTTTCCTTCATTGCGTCCAAATACATTAGGAGAAAATAGTTTGGAACAAGTTTTAAAAGATTATAACGGTCAAAATTATTGGTTGTCTTTCAATATTTATTCGTTTACTAAATTAGATTTTGTGCCAAAATGGTTAAATCTTGCCATTGGTCATGGTGGTTCTGGAATGTTGTTTGGAACAAAATCTGATGCTTTAGAAAACGGTTATATTCAAAACGAATATCGTCAATTTTACCTTAGTCTTGATGTAGATTTGACAAAAATCAAAACAAATTCACACTTTTTAAAGACAATTTTCTCTGTTTTTAACACTATAAAAATACCTACTCCAACACTGCAACTTAATTCAAATAAGGAAGTTAGAGCTTATGGATTCTTCTTTTAGAAAAATTTAACATGCTGTAAATCAATTATATAATTTTTTTCGTATATTTGCACGCTCAATTTACGAAAGTGTATATCACATTCGTTAAAAGAAAAAACAATGAAAAAATTTATATTTTTTATAAGTTTATTAAGTTCGCTTACTTTGGCAGTTGTTGGTTTTAGTAGTTTTAAAATTGATAAAGTTCAAGGATTTCATTTGGAAGAAGATGAGGTAATTAATTACCACGTTCCAACTGAAGATGAAGCAGAAAGTAATGTAGTTTCAATGAAAATTCCATATGTTGGAAGAAATTTTATAGGTTTCAGACAAGCTGTTGCTTACAAAGAATCAAGAGGAAAAACAAAATTAGTAAATCCTTATGGTTATATGGGAAAATACCAATTTGGTAAGAGTACTTTAAGAGCTGTTGGAGTTTATGATTCTCAAGAATTTTTAAACAATGTTGCACTTCAAGACAAAGCATTCAAAGCATTAGTTGCCAAAAACAAATGGGAATTAAGAAATGAAATTGAAAAATACTGTGGAAGAGTTATCAATGGTGTAGAAATCACTGAATCAGGAATTATTGCTGCTGCTCATTTAAGTGGAGCAGGTTCTGTTAGAAAATACCTTAAAAGTAATGGTCGTAATGGATTTAAAGATGGTTTTGGTACTTCGTTGAGAAGCTACATTAAAAAGTTTGGTTCTTACGATATTTCAAACATTAAAGCTGATGCAAATGCTAAAGCTTCTAATTATTAGTATTAGTGTTTAAATCATTTTATGAATAATAAAAATACAAGGTCGGTTATGTAAATCGACCTTATTTTTTTGCCATTCTTTAACAGTTTTCGTTTTAATAAATTCTGTAGGCAAAGTAATATCACAAGCTATACACAGATGAGTGTTTGGTTGTAAAGCTTGTAAAATATCATCAAAAATTTTATTATTTCTGTACGGAGTTTCTATAAATAATTGCGATTGATTTTTTTCAAAAGATAAGCGTTCCAAATTTTTTATAGCTGATTTTTTTTCGCTTTTATCAATAGGTAAGTAACCGTTGAATGCAAAACTTTGTCCATTCATTCCACTTGCCATTACGGCTAATAAAATCGAACTTGGTCCAACTAAAGGAACAACTTGAATTCCTTTTTCATGAGCCAATTTTACAATTACTGCTCCAGGATCTGCCACACCAGGACAACCTGATTCACTTAATAAACCAATATTATTTCCATCTAACAAAGGTTTGATCATTTCGTAATAATCGGAAACTTCTGTATGTTTATTTAATAAAGAAATATGTAAAGAGGGTTGTTTCTTTTCAGGATGAATGCTTTTGATAAAACGTCTTGCTGTTTTTTCATTTTCAACAATATAGTAATCTATGAAATCTATAGTTCTTTTTATACTTTGAGGCAAAACATCTTCTGGAACAACAGTTGTTTCTCCTGGATTTGATAAAGTACACGGAATTAAATAGAGTTTTCCTAAATATTGAACAGGCTTCATATTAAAAAAGTTGATTTCTTACAAAAGTAAGTAATTTGTAATCTAAATAGAAATCTATTTCAAATCAGTTTTAAGTTTGTTTGCAATCACTTCACATGCTTCATCTAACATTTGAAAAACATTTTCAAAACCATCATCACCTCCATAATAAGGATCTGGAACTTCTAGATTTTGATTAGGATGTGATTCGTTTAAAATCAACTTAACTTTTTGTTTTGTTTCTTCTGACGGAGCAAGTTGAATTACATTTTCATAATTGGATTTATCCATAACATAGATATAATCAAATTCTTCAAAATGTTTACTAGTAAAATGATTGCATCGTTGTTTAGAAATATCTATTCCATGTTTTTGGGCAACAGCAATTGATCTCTTGTCGGGTAATTCACCAACATGATAATCAGCTGTTCCAGCGCTATCTACAAATATGTTTTCAGAAACTTTGGATTGTAAAATACCTTCAGCCAATGGAGAACGACAAATGTTTCCAAGGCAAACCATCACAACTTTAACCATCATTTTATAATGATAATTTTTTGTTGATGTCTTCTACGAATTTTTTGAATTGCTTGTCAGTAGAAACTAAGTTATCAACTGTTTTACAAGCATGAAGAACAGTAGCATGATCTCTATCTCCAATTTGTGAACCAATATTGGCTAATGAATTTTTAGTGTATTTTTTCGCAAAAAACATAGCTAATTGACGTGCTTGAACCACATGTCTTTTTCTAGTTTTAGACTGTAAAATATCTAAATCCAATTGGAAATAATCTGAAACTACTTTTTGGATATAATCAATAGAAATTTCACGTTTTACGTTCTTAACAAATTTTTCAACGATTTGTTTAGCTAGTTCAACAGTGATTTCTCTTTTGTTAAATGAAGATTGAGCAATTAAAGAAATAATGGCTCCTTCTAACTCTCTAACATTTGATTTTATATTTTTAGCAACATATTCAATAATTTCATCAGGCATGTCTACACCATCTCTATATAAGATGTTTTTCAAAATTGAAACTCTTGTTTCATAATCTGGTTGGTGTAATTCTGCAGAAAGTCCCCATTTGAAACGAGACAATAAACGTTGTTCAATGTCTTGCATGTCAATTGGTGCCTTGTCAGAAGTAAGGATTACCTGTTTTCCATTTTGATGTAAATGGTTGAATATATGGAAAAATACATCTTGTGTTCCTGATTTTCCAGATAAGAATTGAACATCATCAATGATTAAAACATCAATTAGTTGATAGAAGTGAATAAAATCATTTCTAGTATTTTTCTTAACCGAATCAATATATTGTTGCGTGAAAATTTCAGCTGAAATATATAAAACTGTTTTTTCAGGATATTTATCTTTAATCTCAACCCCAATAGCGTGAGCTAAATGTGTTTTACCTAGACCAACTCCACCAAAAATTAATAATGGATTAAATGATGTTCCTCCAGGCTTATTGGCAACAGCCATACCAGCACTACGAGCTAATCTATTTGAGTCACCTTCAAGGAAGTTGTCAAAATTATAGTTTGGATTTAATTGAGATTCAATTTTTAAGTTTCTGATACCAGGAATCACAAATGGATTTCTTAGTTCAGCGCTTTTGTTAGTAACAGGAAAATCAACTTCTTGCGGTTTTACGCTTGAGCGTTGTGAACTTGGTAATTGTTCTGTGTAAGGAACATTATTACCATAAGTATTTTCCATTTTAATTTTATATAGTAACTTTGCCGAAGGACCAAGTTCTTTTGTAAGAGCAACTTTTAATAATTTAACATAATGTTCTTCTAACCATTCGTAGAAAAACTTACTAGGAACTTGAATGTATAATGCGTTGTCGGTTAGTTCAACTGATTTTATTGGTTCAAACCAAGTTTTAAATGCTTGATCTTGAATATTATCTTTGATAAAATCTAAACAGTTTTCCCATACTGATTGCGCAGTTCTAGTCATAAATTCAATTCTATTAGTTTGTTTTTTATTAATTTTTAATCGTTGTTTCAACAAAAAGATGTCTTAACATTTGGGAGAACAAATATGTGAACATTTTTTTTATAAAAAAAATTAAATAGGGGTTGATTTATAAAAAAAAAAGTTGTAAGCTCATTAACAAATGTAATAAAAATAATTAACATAATTTTATATATGAAAGAATATCAATTTTCGGTACGTGTTAGGTATGCAGAAACAGATCAAATGGGAGTAGTTTATCACGGCAATTATGCTCAATATTTTGAGATGGGACGCGTGGAATGGCTGAGAAATATGGGTGTTTCGTATAAATGGATGGAAGAAAATGGAATAATGCTTCCAGTTGTTTCCTTGACTATAAACTATAAAAAACCAGCACGTTATGATGACCTTTTAACGGTAAAAACTGTCTTTAAAAGACAAACGTCTGTTAAGATAGAATTTGACTATGAAATTTACAACGAGAAACAAGAGTTATTAACAACTGGCTACTCAATGTTAGTTTTTGTGGACATGAAAACTAGCAAACCAACAATTCCACCAAGCTATATTATGGATAAATTAGCAGATTTATAATGAATCCTTTTTTTTAATGATAATTTCATAAACTGAATTAAAAATGTCGAATATTTGATCGGCATTTTTTTTTCGAGTTGCGATTTCAATTTCACAACTTAATTCCATTTTTTGACTTACAATTTCGAGGTTTTTTTCTTTGATTATTCGCATAACTTTATTCATGTTTTTATAATCAAAAGAAATAACAAAATGAACATCAATGGTTTTTTCAATAATATCCGAAACTTCAAATGCCATTTGTGCAGCTGTTTTGTACGCACTAATTAAACCTCCAACACCAAGTTTTACTCCTCCAAAAAAACGAACTACAACAACTAAAATATTTGTAACATCAAAAGATTGAATTTGGCCATAAATTGGCATTCCAGCACTGTTGTTTGGTTCTCCGTCATCATTAACTCTGTAAACCATGTTTTCTGTACCTATTTGATAAGCATAACAAAAATGTCTGGCTTGTGAGTGTTTGAGTTTTAAGATTTCTAAACATTCTTTCACTTCTTCTTCGCTGTTCACAGGAAATGCATATCCAAAAAATTTACTGTTTTTTTCTTTGAACAATATTTCTTCTGAAGGTTGTGAAATGGTTTTATATGTATCTTTTATTTCTTCGCTCATTTTATTTTGTGACTAAAATTACTGCAAGAATAGCTAGTGCAATTCCAAAATAATTTTGTTTAAGGAGTTTTTCTTTAAATAAAAGAATTCCAAAAAGAGTTGATAGCAAAATTACACCAATATTCATTAAAGTAAAAATAGTAGCACTTTCTAGATTTTTATTTTGTAATGCTTTGATAATAAAAAACATGGAGAAATAATTAGGAATACCTAGACATAAACCTCCAATAATATTTTTTCCTTGAAGTTTGAAATTTCCTCTAAAAACTTTTATAATTGAAATTATAATACCAAAAAAGAAAGCAGATAAAAAAGTGGTTGCTGAAAACAAAGCAACTTCATTATCATTTAAATAAGTATGTTGAAGATAATTTATAGTTGTGTCAATAATTCCAGCTCCAAAAAATAGAAGTATTGGAAATATAAAATTTTTGATTTCAATTTTTCCAGTTTCTTTTTTTGAAGTGAAATAAACGGCAACTATAGCTATTATAATTCCAATTGTTTTTTCAAAAGTTATAATTTCTTTGAAAAAGAAAATTCCAAATAAAATGGGAATAATCATCGACATTTTACTAGAAACAGAAGCCACAGAAACACCGTTTTCTTGTGATGTTTTACCCATAAAATTAAATACCAAAATAAATAAACCACCTAAAATAATACTACTAATTATCCACTGTTTATTCCATAAAATATTAAAATTTATTCTTTCACTAGATAAAAAAAAGCCAACTAAAAAAGCGGTACAATAGTTAAAAACAATGGCTTGGAAGGTATTGATTTTAAATTTTGTATAAAACTTAAAAACAATATAAAGTAAACTTGAAAATAAAATGGCTAATAATAAATTTACCATAAATTGTTATTTAAGAATGATTGCAATTCAATTACATCTTCTTTTCCGACTTGTAAATTCCAAACCAAAAGACCAGTTTTTTTTGCTGCATCTGTGTTTTCTTTTTTGTCATCCACAAACAATGTCTTTTTAGGATTTAATTGATGATTTTCAATAACAAATTGATAAATTGATTCATCGGGTTTTCGCATTCCCATTTCAAAAGAATAATATACTTTTTCAAAACAATTGAGAAAACGATTGTGAAATTCTGAACCAACTTTACGTTTCACTTCTTCTATATGAGTGAAATCAGTATTACTCAGTAAAAATAATCGATATTTTGAAGTTAATTCTTCCAAAAATTCTAATCTATATATAGGAAAATCTGCTAAAACACTATTCCAGGCTTTTTTAATGACATCAATTTCAACTGCTGGAATTTGTTTTTGAAATCCTTTTAAAAATTTATTTTCTGAAATTTTTCCAATTTCATATTGATGATTTAGTTCGTTTAAAGTATTAGTCCATTCTGTTAAACCAATTTTACGCAATTCTTCTTCCACTTTAGGCTTGTCTAAATTGATAAAAATATCACCAAAATCAAATATAATAGTATCAATTATCATTCTTTACAATTATAAGTTGGTCTTCTAGAATGTTTTTAGTTTCAATTGTTCTACCCTTAATTTTTGGAGCTTTTATACCATTTTTAAAAGTGCTTTTGCCTTTAAAAATTCGAGCTTCATCCCATAAATTTTTATCAATAAAAGATTGAATAGTTTGACTTCCACCTTCAATAATAACCGATTGAATTTGATGTTTTACTAAAATTGCTAAAGTGTTTTTAACCAAATTTTCATCGAATTGACAAATTTCATAAATACAATTTTCAGTAGATTTAAATTCTTTACTTTCTGTTATAAAAAGTGTTTTAATAGAATTGTCTTTTACATGAAATTTAGCATCAATTTTACCAGATTTATCCCAAACAATTCGAACGGGATTGTTGCCATAAAAATCACGTGCATTTAAACTTGGATTATCATCTAAAACAGTTTGCGTTCCCACTAAAATGGCTTGTTCTTCAGTTCTCCATTTGTGAACCAATTGTCTAGAATATGTATTGGTAATCCAAACAGGTTTCAATTTGTCATGCTGAACTTGTTTCAGTATCTTAAAAGGAGCAATAAATCCATCAGCAGTTTCTGCCCATTTTAGAATAATATAAGGTCTTTTTTTATTGTGAAATGTAAAAAAACGTTTGTTTAAGGCATAACATTCTTCTTCTAAAACACCAACAGTCACATTTGCACCAGCTTCCAGAAGTTTTTTGATACCATTACCAGCAACTTTTTCATTTGGATCAACTGTTCCAATTACTACATTTGGAATTTTGTGACCTACAATCAAATCAGCACAAGGTGGAGTTTTTCCAAAATGACTGCATGGTTCTAAACTCACATAAATAGTAGCTTTTGAAAGTAGCGATTTGTCTTTAACTGAATTGATAGCATTAACTTCAGCATGTGGTTCACCTGCTTTTTTGTGCCAACCTTCACCAATAATTTTATCTTCAAAAACAATTACACTTCCTACCAACGGATTTGGATAAGTTGTGCCTAAACCATTTTTGGCTAATTCTATACAGCGATTTATATATTTTTCATGCGTTTTCACAAGACAAAAATAGTACTTTTGTTTTAGAATATATTTTTATGCAGATTAGAAAAATAAAAAAGGAGGATAATGCTTCAATTGCAAAAGTGATTCGAGCTGTTTTTATAGAATTAGATGCACCAAAAACCGGAACTGCTTATGAAGATCCAATTTTGGATACTTTGTTTGAAGTCTATGACAAAGATAAATCCGTTTATTTCGTAATTGAACATGAAGGAAGAATTATTGGTGGAAGTGGCATTGCACCGTTAGAAAATGGTCCAAAAGAAATATGCGAATTGCAAAAAATGTATTTTGCTCCAGAAGCAAGAGGAAAAGGACTTGGATTAGAAATGATTCAAAAATGTTTAGATTTTGCTAAAGAAGTAGGTTTTAAAAGTTGCTATTTAGAGACTTTAGAAATGATGAAAAATGCCCAAAAATTATATCAAAAAGTTGGTTTTACCTATTTAGAAAAACCATTAGGTTGCACAGGTCATACTAGTTGTCCGGTTTGGATGATGAAAGAATTGTAGTATTAAGTTCAAGTGTTAAGATTCAAGACAGAAAAATGATTTTAAAAGAATATAAAATAGATTTTATTGAAGCTTTGATTCCTATTTATGATCAAGAAGAAATCGAAAGTTTCTTTTATATCATAACCGAATTTTTACATCAAAAAAAACGAATTGATTTAGCTTTGGAAACTAATTTTTTAATAACTGAAAAAGAACTTGAAAAATGGAGTTCAATTCTAGCTGAGTTAAAACAAGAAAGACCAATTCAATATATTTTAGGTGAAACCGAATTTTATGGATTGCGATTTTTAGTCAATGAAAACACATTAATTCCAAGACCAGAAACTGAAGAGTTAGTTGAGCTTATTCTTAACGAAAATTCCAAAAAGAAAATTCCAAATCCCAAAATTCTAGACATTGGAACTGGTTCAGGTTGCATCGCAATAAGTTTGGCTAAGAATTTACCAGATGCAGAAGTATTTGCTCTAGATGTCTCTGAAAAGGCTCTAGAAATAGCGAAAAAGAATGCAGAATTAAATAAAGTTGGACTAAACTTCATAAACAAAAGCATCCTAGAAGTTGAAAATTCAATAATACCAACAACCAACAACCAACATTCAACAACTCTTTTCGACATAATAGTTTCTAATCCTCCTTATGTAAGAAATTTAGAAAAAGAGGAAATCAAGAAAAATGTGCTTGAATATGAACCTCATTTAGCTTTATTCGTGGAAGATAATGATGCGCTTTTATTCTATAGAAAAATTGCACAATTGGCTCAAAAAAACCTTTCAGAAAATGGAAAGTTATATTTCGAAATCAATCAATATTTAGGAAAAGAAACTGTTGAATTACTTCAAAATTTGAATTTCAAAAAGATTGAATTAATCAAAGATGTTTATGGAAATGATAGAATAATTCAATGTACGAGGTGAGAACTACAAAGTACGAGATATTTTAAGTTATGAAGTAAGGAATTTATATTCAAGAATTATTTATTTAAAGAAAAAAATATGAGAATTGATATGAAATCAAGAACAAAAAAGTTTACAATTGATTGTGCTATTTTATGTTCTAAGTTACCTCATTCAAGAGAATTTAACGCTTGTGTTAATCAGCTTATTAGAAGTTCCAGTTCAGTAGGAGCAAATTACAGAGCATCTCAACGAGCTAAATCAACAGCTGATTTCATCAATAAATTAAAAATTGTAGAGGAAGAAGCTGATGAAAGTAATTTTTTTCTTGAAATAATTTTAGAGATAAATAAAAATCAAGAATTAAAAACAGAAATAGAATCACTACTGAAAGAAGGAAATGAAATTTTAGCCATTATAGTAGCTTCAATAAAAACCTCAAGAAATAATCAAAATACAAAAAAGTAAGCAAAAAAATGAGACTTAATTTTTACTAGAAACTTAGTACTTTATATTTAATGTTTAGTATTTCGTACAACGTACATCGTACCTTGTACTTTAATCCCATCACTCATAACGAAGAGCTTCCACAGGATCTAATTTAGAAGCTTTAATAGCAGGATAAACTCCAGAAACTACTGTAACTACAAAAGTTGTAATAAAAGCTGCAATCATTGCCATCCACGGAATTACAAAGGCAAATCCAATGGCTGTAGCTATTCCTAAACCAGCAGAAATTCCAAGAATGATTCCAACAATTCCACCTAGTTGACCAATTACTACAGTTTCAGTAAAAAATTGCCATGCTATAGTTGAACTTTTGGCTCCTAATGATTTTCGAATTCCAATTTCTCGTGTTCGTTCACTAACGGAAACTAACATGATGTTCATCAGAGCAATCGAAGAACCAAAGACAGTAATTATTCCAATTATCCATGCAGTCCAACTCAACACTTCTGTATTTGATAATAAAGTCTGAATTAAATCATCACTTCGTTCAATACCAAAATTTTCTTTCTCAACGGGACTTAATTTTCGAACCTGTCGCATTGTAATAATGGCATTGTCAACAGCTTCGTCTAATAATGCTTCGTTGTTGACTTTTACATCTAAATCATAATTAATATTAGGAGCAGAAAATAAAGATCGAGCTACTTGATTGGGAATCAAAACACGTAAATCTTGGCTGTTTCCAAAAGTTGAACCTTTCTCTTTTAAAACACCTATGACTTTAAATTTAGCTCCACGTATAGAAATGATTTTATCAATAGGATTAATTCCTTCAAACAAACCTTTTTCAAAATCTGAACCTAAAACGCATACATAATTATTGTTAGAAATATCAAACATATTAAAATTTCGTCCTTTTGTTACTTCTAAACCTTTATTTGGACAAAAATTTTCATCTACACCTACAATATTGATTTCCGGATCGGTTTTTTTATCTCTAAATTTAACTTCAATGCCAGTAGCAGCTGTGAATGATAGGGAAGTAGTTGTAAATGGAAAATCGTATTTTTCTTGAAATTCTTTAGCTTGTGGGTAGCTTATGATTGGATTTACACGAACATCAACATCATTTTGATTGATTTCTGAAGAAAAATCATATTGACTTATAGAAAATGTATTGGCTCCCATGGAAGCAAAATCCTTTAAAATTGTATTCTTTAATGCAGAAACAACTGTCAGAATTCCAACCAAAGCCATAATTCCAAGGGCAATAATAAAAACCGTTAAAGAGGTTCGCAAAACTTGACTTCTGATGGAGTCTAATGCAATTTTCGTATTTTCTTTAAATAATCCTACCATGTTGTATTAGACTATCGAGTTTCAAAATTGTTACACTTGTGAAGTAAGAATTTAGAATTTAGAATTCAGAAAATTGGAATTGAGAAATTTGAATTTAGAATTGTTTTTTAAAACGAACAATATATTCGATATTTGCAAAAAGTTAATATGAAAGAATTTGACTTAAAAAAGCGAACTAAATCATTTACTATTTCGATTTTAAACTTAGTAGATAACTTACCATTAAAATATTCTACAAAAATTGTTGCAAATCAATTAGGCAGATCTGGAAGTTCTGTTGGAGCCAATTATAGAGCATCATTAAGAGCTAGAAGTGATAATGAATATGTATCTAAATTGAATATAGTTTTAGAGGAAACAGATGAGTCTTTGTTTTGGTTAGAAGTTTTGGAAGAATTAAATGTCATCGAAAAGGATAAATTAAAACCACTTTTAAGTGAAGCAAATGAATTAACTGCTATTTTTGTAACAACTTTAAAAAATACTAAAACCCGAATTAATAAAAAATAGATTTATTTTTAGATTTCAGTTTTTCTGAATTCTAAATTCTAAATTCTAAATTCTAAAAAAATGTCTAAAAAGCCAAGTATTCCTAAAGGAACAAGAGATTTTTCTCCAGCTGAGGTAGCCAAGAGAAATTATATATTTTCTATCATTAAATCGAATTTTGAAAAATTTGGATTTCAACCTATTGAAACACCATCTTTTGAAAATTCTGAAACCTTAATGGGAAAATATGGAGAAGAAGGGGATAGATTGATATTTAAGATTTTGAATTCTGGAGATTTTTTAGATAAAGTTGCTGCTGATGAACTACAAACTATAAACTATAAACAACTAACAGGAAAAATATCAGAAAAAGCCCTTCGTTACGATTTAACAGTTCCTTTTGCAAGATATGTTGTTCAACACCAAAATGAAATTGAATTTCCGTTCAAAAGATATCAAATTCAACCGGTTTGGAGAGCTGATCGACCTCAAAAAGGACGTTTCAGAGAGTTTTATCAATGTGATGCAGATGTAGTAGGTTCAACATCATTATGGCAAGAAGTAGAGTTAGTTCAATTATATGATTCTGTTTTTAGTCAATTAGGTTTAAAAGGAACTACTATAAAAATCAACAATCGTAAAATTTTATCTGGAATTGCTGAGGTAATTGGTGCTTCTGATAAATTGATTGATTTTACTGTTGCTTTAGATAAATTAGATAAAATTGGAGAAGATGGTGTGAAAAAGGAAATGCTTGAAAAAGGAATTACTGAAGAAGCTATTGGAAAAATTCAACCTTTATTCAATTTTACAGGAACTATAAATGAGAAAATAGATAAACTTTCTAATTTGCTTTCCACTTCAGTAGAGGGCAAAAAAGGAGTAGAGGAGTTGCAGTTTATTTGTTCAAATATCAAAGAATTAGGCTTACAAACAGCTTCTTTAGATTTAGATGTAACCTTAGCTAGAGGTTTAAATTATTACACAGGAGCTATTTTTGAAGTCGCTGCACCAAAAGAAGTTGCGATGGGTTCTATTGGTGGTGGTGGAAGATATGATGACTTAACTGGAATTTTCGGTTTAAAAAACATGAGTGGTGTAGGGATTTCATTTGGTCTAGACCGAATTGCTTTGGTAATTGAAGAATTAAATTTATTTCCAGAAACAGTTTTAGCAACTTCAAAAGCCATGTTCATTAATTTTGGAGATAAAGAAGCTTTGTATAGTATGAAAGCGATTACAAAATTAAGAGCTGAAAACATAAAAGTAGAGCTTTATCCAGACAATGCTAAAATTGGAAAACAATTCCAACATGCAGATAAAAGAGGAATTCCGTTTGCTGTTTTAGTAGGTGAAGAAGAGATAAATAATCAAGAATTTACGCTTAAAAATTTAGGTACTGGAGAGCAGCAAAAAGTTGATTATGATAAATTAGTTGTATTATTGAAATAATTCAAGCTTTTAAATTCGATAAAAAACAAAAAAATCCAACTGGCAAGTTGGATTTTTTCATCAAAACAAACAATCAAATATTTAATAAAAAATTCTAAAAATTACACTTTAAATTTTTTATAAAGTAATATCAAATAAAGTCCCTTAACTCTCTATTTTTATTACTTCTCAAATGTAAGTTATTGTAGTTATTAACAAAAATATTTTTTAACATATTCGTTGTAATGCCTTAAATAATCGTTTAAAAGATTGTTTTTATAGGAATTTAATTTGATTTTAAAGTTATTAACAGGTTTTGAAATGTTTTTTAACTTTAACTATTTAATGTCAATTGGAACTTTTACGCTTAATGAAATATTCATTCCAGGTTCATATATACCAAATGATCTAAGTCTTGACATATTGTTTAAATACTTTTTGTCAAATAAGTTATTTGCAGTTAAAGTTATTTCACTTTTTTTGATTTTAGTTCCTATTGCAAAATTTACCAAAGTGTAAGAAGGTGTTTTCATTTCATTAGTGGCAACTTTATCTTGTTTAAGAGCAGTCATTGTTCCAAGATTAATAAATACATCTTTTAAATTTAAAACTTTATCAAAACTAAAATATAATGTGTTAGTAAATTTAGTAGTTGGCATCATTGGTAAATATGAATCATCATCAGATCTTTTTCCTATTAAAGAAGAAGCCTTGGTTTCAAAATGAGCCCATTTAATAGAAGATGGATGAATGTTAAAACTCAATTCTCCACCTCTAATAGTAGCATCAGATTGATAAAATTGATAAGCTTCCAATGTTATTGTTGGATCTATATTACTGGCAACTTGATTTCCTGTTGGAGCGATATAAATAAAATTATTGATCGTATTCCAAAAAACAGAAGCATCAACACTAAAGTTTTTCTTGCTATAATTTACGTTAAAATCAAATTGATGATTTTGCTCTTTTTTGAAATTTGAATTACCAATTTCATAATGCTGTGATTCTAATTTTACACCATTTGAAGTCAATTCATTTAAGTTTGGAGCTCGATATCCAGAAGCATAGTTTACTTTAAGCTGTAAATCTTTCGCTAAATAAAAAGAAGAACCTATTGAAGAGCTCAAATTGTTATAACTTCTACTTATAGCATCAATATTGCTATTGTTTGCAGAATAATACTGAGTGCTTAAGTTTCTTACATCATATCTAGTTCCAAAACTTAAAATAATTTTGTCTAAATCTAATTTAGTAACTGCTAAAAAACCTAAATCGTTAATTGTTGCATCAGGAATAATTTGAGTTGCTGCTTTTGAAGTATTTTTATTTGTTTGATGCATACCTTGAGAACCAACTATCGTTTTAAATTTTTTCCAAGTAGGTAAATACCATTTTACATCATAATTATAGGATTGTAGATTCATGTCTAAATATCTATATCCTTTTTTTGAACCAGTTTGTTCTTCGTTTTCAGCTCTTTTATTATTTTGATATTCTAAAACTGTTTCTAATTTAGAATCTCCAAATAATACTGTTGTTTTTGAGTTTATTCTATAATCTGTTACTTCATGAAAAGGAGCTTCTACTTCAAAAGGGAATTTTTCTTTTTCACCAACATCAACGTTTGTAATTTGTCCTTGCTCATCAATAACGATGTCTTTTGCATCCAAAATCCCGTAAAAAGCTTTATTGTTGGTAAAAGTCAAGGTAGATGAACCCCATTTTTTATTTATTCCAGCATAAGTTTTGAATCCATTTTCTAAAAGACGAGTATTAGGAACTCTGAAATCATACCCATTGAAGAAATAATCAGATAAAAGTTTACTACTGATATTTATTCCCCAGTTTAAATTTTCATTTGCTCCATTTATATCAGCATTTACTCTTGCTCCTAAGTTGTTTGTGTAAATTGCGGCTAAAGCATTACCTCTAATTGTTCCTACATCAACAGGTTTTGATTTTATGAAGTTGATAACACCACCCATTGCTTCGGCTCCATATAATAAACTTGCAGGTCCTTTTATGATTTCAATTTTGTCAATTCCCAACTCATTTACACCAATTCCGTGCTCATCATCCCATTGT
The DNA here is from genome assembly GCF_042652765.1 of Flavobacterium ponti. Lineage (NCBI taxonomy): Bacteria > Pseudomonadati > Bacteroidota > Flavobacteriia > Flavobacteriales > Flavobacteriaceae > Flavobacterium > Flavobacterium ponti. The sequence goes on along the minus strand of NZ_JBHSGW010000026.1, from coordinate 94,535 downwards.
TGTGTTTCAAATCGAATTCCGTCTACAACTGTTAAAACTCGATTTCCAGATAAACCTCTTATAACAGGACGACTTACTATTGAACCTGTTGTGATAGCATCTACACCAGGAGTTTTGTTAATAATGTCCATCACAGTAAATGCTCCTTTCTTTTGCATTTCATTTTTGTCAATTAAATCAATTTTGAAAGTATTTTTTTCTTGTGATAAGATATAAGGACTTGAAACAACTACTTCATTGATTTCAAATGATTTTTTGATAAGTTCAAAATTAAGTATGGTTTCACTTGTATTTGAAATTTGAGTTTCCTCTATTACTGTTTCATAACCTAAATATGAGACTTGAATTTTATATGAACCTTTTCCTAAACCTGAAATAGAGTAGTTTCCACTTTCGTCAGAAGAGGTTCCTTTATTTGCTTCTACAACATAAATCGTTGCACCTTGAAGATTTATTTGTGTGTTTTTGTCTTTTATTTGCCCTTTAAGTATTATTTGAGCTGAAGAAGTTTGTAAAGTAGTGACTAATATTACAAAGAAAAATAATAATTTCATTGAAAAGAGATAGGTTAAGTTGGTTTTGAAATGTAAAAATAATTGTTTTTATGTAATCAATTATCTTTTAGTACAAAAAAAATCCCTAAACAGTTGTTGTTTAGGGATTTGATTTTTCGTAGCGAAGACGGGAGTTGAACCCGTGACCTCAGGGTTATGAATCCTGCGCTCTAACCAACTGAGCTACCTCGCCAATTTTGGTTATTACATCCTTTGCGAATGCGGGTGCAAATATATAATTATTTGTTTCTAATTCAAATATATTTTTAAAAATTATTTTTCAATTTTTATTTTTTTTTACATCATATTTATTATATATTCGAAAAATTTTAAATTATAGAGATGGAAGTTAAAGTAAAATATGAAATAGAGTTTCCTATAATGTCTTCGCCACAGTTATTGTATCAATATATATCAACTCCTTCGGGTTTATCGGAGTGGTTTGCAGATAATGTTAATTCAAGAGGTGAGTTGTTCACTTTTATTTGGGATGATAGTGAAGAGAAAGCTAAACTTATGTCTAAAAAGACAGATGAAAGAGTAAAGTTTAAGTGGTTGAACGAAGATAATTCTGAAACAGATTACTTTTTTGAAATTAAATTAATGGTTGATGAAATTACAAAAGACGTTTCTATTGTAATTGTTGATTTTGCAGATGAGGATGAGATTGAAGAATCAAAATCACTTTGGGAAAATCAAATTTCTGACTTGAAACATGTATTAGGTTCTATGTAATCAAAAATATAAAAGGTATATTTGTCCCGACTAAAAATCGGGATTTTTTTATGATAAATTTTAACGGAAATATACAGCCTTCAAGTACAATTACGATTGAAAAAAACAGGGGTTTTCTCTTTGGTGATGCTATTTTTGAAACTTTAAAAGTAGTAGATAACAAAATTTTATTTGCTGAAGATCATTATTTTAGATTAATGGCTTCTATGCGAATTTGTAGGATGGAAATACCAATGAATTTTACCTTGGAATATTTTGAAGAGCAAATCTTAGCTTTGACAAATGCTTTAAGTTTTAATCATTCTGTAAGAGTTAGAATGACTGTTTTTAGAGATTCTGAAGGTTTTTATGCTCCACTTTCAAATGATATTGGTTTTGTAATTGAAGGTCAGAAGTTACTTTCCAAAGAATATAATGTTTCAACTGATTTTTATGAAGTTGAATTATATAAAGATTTTTACGTTTCCAAGCATCTTTTGTCAACGTTGAAGACAAATAATAAAATGATTAATGTCACTGGAAACATCTTTGCCAAAGAAAATGATTATCATAATTGTATTTTATTAAATGATGATAAAAATGTTGTAGAAGCTCTAAATGGTAATATTTTTATGAAAATGGGTAATTCAATAGTAACTCCACCAATTTCTGATGGTTGTTTGAATGGAATTATGCGTAAACAATTAATCAATTTGATTAATAAAATGGAAGGTTTTGAGTGTTTAGAAAAATCAATTTCTCCTTTTGATTTACAAAAATCAGATGAATTATTTATTACAAATGTTATTACTGGAATTCAACCTATAACAAAATATAGAAAAAAAGAATTTGGAATAGATTTTTCAATTCAATTAAATGAAAAATTAAATGAATTAATTTAAAATTGGATTTTCAGGAGCATTTGAAAAAAGTATATAATCACCACCTTGTGCTTCAATTTTTTCTTTCCAAAAATCACTAGTTGGTTTTGCTAGTAAATTGTCTTTTTCTTTATTTTCGATAAGAAGCCAACTGTTATCTTTTAATTCAGTTTCTAATTGTTCTTTTGTCCAACCGCTATAACCGAGAAAAAAACGAATTTCTGTTTTTAGAATTTTATCTTCATTTAAAAGGAATTTAAGCGATTCAAAATCACCACCCCAATAAATACCATTAGAAATTTCCACACTATTTATAATTTTGTCAGGAATAGTATGAATAAAGTATAAATTATCTTGCTCAACAGGACCACCATTATAAACGGTTAGGTTAGAATTTATTTCAGGAATTAAATCTCCGATGGTAAAATCAAGAGGTTTATTTAAAATAAAACCTACAGTTCCTTCTTTTGTGTATTCAGCTAATAAAATTACAGATCTGTTAAAAGAATTTTCTCCCAAAAGTGCTGGTTCTGAAAGTAATAACTGACCTCTTTTTATTTTTACCTCATTCATAAGTAATGATTTTATAATAAAGTTAAGAAAATTCTTTTTAAATTCAAAAAAAGTAAAGTTTTTGTAAAAAAAAACCTCTCACTAGGAGAGGTTTTAATATTGTATCTTAGATTATTTGTTTACAGCACCTTCTAATTCAGAACCAGCTTTAAACTTTACTACATTTTTAGCAGCAATTTTGATTGTTTTTCCTGTTTGAGGATTTCTACCATCTCTAGCCGCTCTCTTAGAAACTGACCATGATCCAAAACCTACTAATGAAACTCTTCCACCTTTTTTCAAAGTACCTTCAACATTTCCTAAAAATGACTCTAATGCTAATTTTGCAGCTGCTTTTGTGATACCAGCAGAAGCTGCCATTGCATCGATTAATTCTGATTTGTTCATAATAATGATTTAATTATTTGGTTAAACTTTAATTTACTTATACAAATTTAGCAGTATCTATGAACGGTGCAAGTATTTACAATCTTTTTCGTCTAAAATGTTGATAAAATCGTTTAAATGTTAATAAAACCCATATAAACACCTATGTTTATTGACTTTCGAGGCTTATTTAGCTTTAATTTCTTCAGAAAAAGTGATGCCATTTAGTAATTGTTGAGCTTCCATTTTCTTTTTTCCTGGGAATTGTAAGGATTTTATGTTTAAAAATCCATCAACTGTATAAATATGTAACTCTTTTTTTGTGAATACAATTTTTCCTGCAGTATTTGAATGGTTTGATTTGTGAAACTCCACTTCATATAATTTTACATTCCATTCATTTTCTCCATCAACAAAAAATGTCCAAGCTGCAGGATAAGGATTTAAACCTCTAATTTGATTATAAATTTCTTTTCCAGGTTTTGTCCAATCAATTTTGCAATTCTCTTTATTTAGCTTGTAAGCTGTTTTCAAATCGTTAGATTCAGTTTGAATAGTTGTAGTTGCTTTTTCGTTTTCAATCAAAGACAAAGTGTCTAAAACAGCTTCTGATCCTAAATTCATTAATCTATCATGAAGTTGTCCAACAGTTTCTTTATCATCAATTGGAGTTTCTTTCTTCAAAATGATTGCTCCAGTATCAATTTTGTCGTCAATAAAAAAAGTAGTTACACCTGTTTTTGTTTCACCATTGATAATTGCCCAATTAATAGGAGCAGCTCCACGATATTCAGGTAATAAAGAAGCATGAAGGTTGAAAGTTCCTAATTGGGGCATTTTCCAAACAGCTTCTGGTAACATTCTAAAAGCTACAACTACTTGTAAATTGGCATTCAAGCTTTTTAATTCAGCTAAAAAATCTTCGTTTTTAAGATTCGTTGGTTGTAATAAACGTAAATTATTGGCCAAAGCATAATCTTTAACTGCACTTGTGCTAACTTTTTGACCACGACCTGCTGGTTTATCTGGTGCAGTTATTATTCCAACAATTTCATAGTTGTTTTTATAAATGGTATCAAGAATTCCAACTGCAAAGTCTGGAGTTCCCATAAATACAATTTTTAATTTCTTCATTATATTAGGTAATATTTGTTGTGTGAATTTATGGCAATCTTATTTTTTTCTAATAAGTGTTGCAATGCAAAGATAGTTTCTTCTGAACTTATTGAAAGTTTATTTTCTATTTCCTTTGAAGAATGAGGGTTTGCTTGTAATAATTCAGACACTAATTTTGACAAATTATCGTCAAAAGTTTTATTTTTTGAAATACAAGTTGAACAAATTCCACAATCTTCTTTTACCTCTTGATTGAAGTAGGTAAGAAGCAATTTGTTTTTGCAAATAGAAGTATCCTCTACAAAATCAATCATTTTTTTAAACTTTTCTTCTTTTTGCTGATTTTGAGTTTCTAAAAATTTACTAACTCTGTTGATGGTTAGTTCATCTTCTCGTACTTCATTAAATGTAATATTGCTATCGTTATTGTGTATTTTTAAATTTACAACATGACTTTGGTGCATTTTATGAATGGCTTCTAAAACTTTTTTTCCCGTTGAATTTGACTTTTTGGCAATTAAAATTGGATTAACAGATATTTCTATTTCAAAAATTCCAGTGTATGTTCTTAAAATTGTGGAAATAATTTCTTCGTCATTCGTATTTAAACTCATATAACGAATAACTTCTTTGCTTGGAATAATAAATTGCAAGTCAATTTTTTCTGAAAATAAATTTTGTAAGGTTAGAATACCTTGTCTATCCAAAAACTGAATACTGTTATATGTTTTTACAATAGGAAATTGATAGTGCGAACAAAAGTGATTTAAGTTGAATGAGAAATTTTCATTATAACCTTCACCATAGGCAATTTGAAAATAATTATTTAGTTTGATGTAAACGTTTTTTAAGAATTCTTTATCAGGTAAAACGGAAAGAAATTGAGATTTGGCTGATTTTACATCACTTGAATTTGTTAGCAAAATTCCGAAAGCTTTTTCTCCATTTCTACCAGCACGTCCAACTTCTTGGTAATAATTTTCTAAGTTTTGAGGCAAATGAATGTGAATTACTGTTTTTACATCAGGCTTGTCAATTCCCATTCCAAAAGCGTTTGTTGCAACAATAATTTGGACTTTATTTTCCATCCAAATCAAACGATTCTTTTCTTTTTCTTTATAAGATAAACCTCCATGATAAAAAGTTGCTGAAAATCCCAGATGATTCAATTGACTTGAAATTTCCAAACATGCTTTTCGGTTGCTTACATAAATAATTGAAGATTGTATGTTCTTTGTTAGAATTTGCTTGATTTTAGACAGTTTGTCTTCTGTTTTTATAACATGATAAGCTAAGTTTTTTCGCTCAAATGATTTAGTAAATATTTTTGGGTTTTCGAAAGCTAAATTTTCAATAATATCAACTTGAACTTTTGCTGTTGCTGAAGCTGTTAATGCTAAAAAAGATGTGTTTGGAAACACTTCTTTCAACTTAGCAATTTTTAAATAAGCTGGACGAAAATCATGTCCCCATTGACTGACACAATGTGCTTCGTCAATTGCAATTAAAGAAATTTTTAGTTGCTTTAATCGGTCAACAATCCAATCATGTTGCAGTCTTTCAGGAGAAAGATATAAGAATTTATAATTGCCAAATTGACAATTGTCTAAAATATCAATAATATCATTTTGTGAAGTTCCACCAACTAAAGCAATGGCTTTTATATCTCTTTTTTGAAGGTTTTCAACTTGATCTTTCATCAAAGCAATCAAAGGAGAAATTACTAAACAAATTCCTTGTAAAAGTATTCCAGGAACTTGATAACAAACAGATTTTCCACCACCAGTTGGTAATAATGCAAAAACATCATTACCTTCTAAAATAGCATCAATAATTTGCTCTTGAGGTTCTCTAAAGCTATCGTGTTTCCAGTGTTTTTTAAGAATTTGTAGAGCTTCAGACATTTAAGGTTTGGTATAAATCAATATAAAAATACTAATTTTATTTAAAGATTTAAATTTTGAAGTAAAAACTGCATTCTGTTTTCTACGGTATCTTTTGGAACTTCGATTAATTCGTAACCATATTTTTTATAAGTTTCTACTAAATGTTCTTGAATCAGCAAAGCTTGTTCATAACTTTCATATCGTTCATCATCACTTACATAAATTTCTTTCCAAGTTGGTAAAATGAATATTTTAGAATATTTATGTTCTTTACAAGCTTCATCAAAAAAGGCAGGATAACTATCTCCAATGTAATGCATATAAGCCAAAACATCTGGAATTCCTCTATCTAAAAAAACAATGTTTGCTTCTTCATTCTTAGCGGAAAAAAACTGTTTTTTTCTTCCTTCAAGTAATAACTCACTAAAAAGTAAGGGTTGTTCTAAAAATAATTGTTCTATCCCTTTTTCTTGAGCTTCTTTGATGACTTCTCTAGAAACTTCTGGATAACAAACATGTCCATGTTCTTTTAATTTATTAATCAAAGTTGTTTTTCCTGAACTTGGTCCACCAATTAAAACTACTATTTCTTTATTCATTAGATGATTTTATGGGGACAAAAATAAGTTTTTTTTAAAAATCTTTACTCCTTTTAAAATTATAAGTTACATGCTTTTAAGTCTGAACATAAAAAAGTATATTTGCTATTCTAATGGATTTCAATAAATGGACAAGAAAACAGAAGATTTTTACAAAAGATTAAAAGAAGAGTTATCAAACTCAACGGTTTGGCCTTCGGAATATTTATTTAAATTTATAGTTCCAACGGATAATAAAAAAATTGCTCTTGTTGAAAATTCTTTTGACAATATGGGAGCTGTAATAAAAACTAATGCTTCTAAAAACGGGAAATATACAAGTATTTCTGTTAATACAACAATGAAAAGTGCTCAATCAGTAATTGATAAATATCAAGAACTTTCTACTATTGAAGGCATTATTTCTTTATAAAAATACCTATGAAATTTAATACACAAGACGCTGTTTTTAATTTGGAATACAATGCAGAGCGTTCACATTTAATTATTCCTGAATATGGAAGACATTTGCAAAAACTTATTGATTTAGCTACTGCAATTGAAGATAGAGAAGAGCGAAATAAGGCAGCAAAATACATTATTGATGTAATGGGAACTTTAAATCCTCATCTACGAGACGTGCCTGATTTTCAACATAAATTATGGGATCAGTTGTTTATTATGTCAGATTTTCAACTAGATGTTGATTCACCTTATCCTATTCCTTCTAGAGAAGTTTTAAACCAAAAACCTGAAAGATTAGCTTATCCTCAAAATTTTCCAAAATATCGTTTTTATGGAAATAACATCAAGTATATGATTGATGTGGCAAATAAATGGGAAGAAGGAGAGTTGAAAAATGCATTAATTATTGTGATTGCTAATCATATGAAAAAATGTTATTTAAGTTGGAACAAAGATACCGTTGAAGATGCAATAATATTTAATCATTTGTATGAGCTTTCAGGAGGAAAAATTGATTTAACAAAATCTGAAGAAGAGCTTTCTACATCATATGATTTGATTAAAGTAAACAAGAAACAATCTAATAAAACTCAATTTGGTTCAAACGGAAAAACGATTGTTAAAAAAGGAAAAAGCACAAAAAATAATAATAAACAAAATACGAGAAAATAGTATTCTATGGGAACATTTCAAATTGAAGGTGGCATAAAATTAAAAGGAGAAATAACTCCTCAAGGTGCAAAGAATGAAGCTCTACAAGTATTGTGTCCAGCTTTGTTAACATCAGAAAAAGTTAGAATTACAAATGTTCCTGATATTATCGATGTCAATAAATTAATTACTCTTTTAGGAAATTTAGGAGTAAAAATTCAAAAAAATGGACCTGGAGATTTTACTTTTCAGGCTGATGAGGTTAATATAGATTACTTAAAAACTGAAGCTTTTAAAAAAGAAGGTGGAAGTTTAAGAGGTTCAATTATGATTGTTGGTCCTTTATTAGCTCGTTTTGGTTGTGGTTACATTCCAAAACCAGGTGGTGATAAAATTGGACGTAGAAGATTAGATACACACTTTGAAGGTTTCATTAATCTTGGAGCCAAATTTAGATATGAAAGAGAAGACCATTTTTATGGTGTTGAAAATGAAGGAAGATTAAAAGGAGCTTATATGCTTTTAGACGAAGCTTCTGTTACTGGAACAGCAAATATTGTTATGGCTGCTGTTTTAGCTGAAGGAACAACTACAATTTACAACGCAGCTTGTGAACCTTATTTACAACAATTGTGTAAAATGTTAAATTCAATGGGAGCAAACATCAAAGGTGTTGGTTCTAATTTATTAGTAATTGAAGGAGTTGAATCTCTAGGAGGTTGCGAACACAGAATTTTACCTGATATGATTGAAATTGGTTCTTGGATTGGACTTGCAGCTATGACAAGAAGTGAAATCACCATTAAAAATGTGAGTTGGGATAATTTAGGTCAGATTCCAAATGTATTTAGAAAACTAGGAATTACACTTGAAAGAAGAGGAGATGATATTTATATTCCAGAACACAAAGATGGTTACAAAGTAAAAACGGATATTGATGGTTCAATTTTAACAGTTTCTGATGCTCCTTGGCCAGGATTTACACCAGATTTATTGAGTATTGTTTTAGTCGTTGCAACACAATGTAAAGGTGATGTTTTAATTCATCAAAAAATGTTTGAAAGCCGTTTGTTCTTTGTAGATAAATTGATTGATATGGGTGCCAAAATTATACTTTGTGATCCACACAGAGCAACAGTTATTGGTCATAATTTCCAATCGCAATTAAAAGCTACGACTATGTCTTCACCAGATATTAGAGCTGGAATTTCACTATTAATTGCTGCACTTTCTGCAAAAGGAACTTCAACTATTCAAAACATTGAACAAATTGATAGAGGTTACGAAAATATTGATGGAAGATTAAAAGCTATTGGTGCTAAGATTGTTAGAGTCAGCTAAAAAGTTGGCAGTGGTCAGTTTTTAGTTAGTAGTAAAAAACAAATCCGAATTCTAATATATTTATTGGAATTTGGATTTTTTAATTTGGAATTTATAAAAATGGAAACATACATCATCATTTTACTTTGCATTGCTTCATTTTTTGCCGGATTTATTGATGCTATCGTTGGTGGTGGTGGATTGATTCAAACACCAGCTGCTTTGATTTTACTTCCTAATCAAAGTGTGGCTTCCATTATAGGAACTTTAAAAATTCCAGGATTTAGCGGAACAAGCATTGCAACTTATCAATACCTAAAAAAAGCAACTGTCAATTGGAAATTATTTGGATTAATGGCCATTTTTTCCTTTGTATTTGCTTACATAGGTTCAAGTTTATTAAACGTGATGCAAAATGATTTTATGAAACCATTACTTTTTGTGATTTTGGTTTTGTTATTAGTTTATACTTACTTTAAAAAAGATTTTGGGCAATTTCAAGTGGATAAATTAACTCAAAAGCAGATTTATATTTATGCTATTGTTATTTGTGTTTTTCTAGGTTTTTATGATGGGTTTATTGGTCCAGGAACAGGAAGTTTATTAATTATGGCTTTCATAGCTATTTTAGGATTTGATTTTTTACAAGCCAACATTTATGCAAAACTTGTGAACTTGGCAACCAATATTGGTTCTATAACTCTATTTGTCATAAAAGGAAAAATCATTTGGTCTGTTGCAATTCCAATGGCAATTTGCAATGCAACTGGTGCTTGGCTTGGAGCAAGATTAGCCATTTCAAAAGGAAATAGTTTTATACGTGTTTTCTTTCTGATTATCGTTGGAATTGCCTTACTTCGTTTTGGATACGATATCTTCATAAAATAAAAATTCCAAATTCATATTATATTGGAATTTGGAACTTTAAGTTTTAGAAATAGGAGTTTACTTTAACCATCCTTTTATAATTGCACTTTTTGAATACCAAATTAAAAATAATCCAAATAGAGGAATCATAATTGTCATTGAAAGTTCCATTGTATTAAAGTCAGAAATTTCAAAACGCATAAAAGCATCAATTTGTTGGACTACAATTGCTAAAAATGAAAGTATGAATAAAGGATTAGCAATTTTTTTACGCATTAAAAGTGCTATACATCCAAAAGCTCCTGCAAATACTGCAATTGCAAATGCTGCTGTTGCCCATGTTGGGGTTGCATCTATTAAAGCTAATCGCTCAGGTGTTAAATGCTCTCTAACACCTTCTGATTTATAAGCCATTAATATGTATTGATTTACACCCATTAAATTCCAAATTAATGCAAGAATGCTAATAATCCAAAAGCTTTTACTTGGTTGGTTTGTTGTTGTCATTTTTTTATTTTTTATTGGTTAGTTATAGTAAATGTATAAAAAAATTCCAAATTCACTTTAAATTAGAATTTGGAATTTTAAAATATTGGAATTCATTAATAATTACATTTTTATACCAAATACAAATCCATCACCTTGAAATCCATTTTGATAGGCTCTTACATAACCAACTCTAAAAATTCTTAATTTTCCAATTCCGATATTATCAAATCCAACAGAAAACTCTTGGTATGGTTTTAGTTTTGGAACATTAATTTGGTGAAATCCACCTACTAAATTCCATTGTAGTTTGTTCAACAAAGGAATTTTATTCATAATATATCCTTTAAAATTGTGATCAATATGTGTTTCAAAATAAGCATCATTTGTAGAGTTACTATAATAAGGTAATAGTCCAAATGAATTCAGGTAGCTTCCGTCTAAAACTACATGTGTTTGATTTCCATTGAAATGTTTGTAGTCAACAAATGAAATGTTTTCTGCATTGAAAAATTTACCTGCTTTTAATCGAATACCGAAATCACCTTTGTTGCCTAGTTTTTTGTCAAAATCAACCGTTGCGGTTACTAAATCAAAATTGTAATTTTTATCACTTCCTGCAAATGCTTTTTGGTAACCCAAATAAATTACTGGATAATCATCGTTTGAAACTGTTATTTTTCTATCGGGTCTGGTAATATATTTTTGACCAAAACGAATTCGAGCTCCAACACTTGCTTTGTATAAATGATGTTCTACAAATGGAGTAGAAGTGAAGTTGTTTGGTTGCAAAGGGTCGTTTGAGCTATACATATCATCTGATTTTATTAATGTATAATCTGTATTGTTGAATAGAGGTTTTCTGTTTTCATAGCCAATTTTTCCAGAAATATATAAACCATTTATTGTTTCTTGTCCATACATTGCTTCAACGAATTCTTTGTTATAAAGCTTCATGAAATTATTGGTAAAGAAAAGTGTACTGACAGAATTTAAAAGTTTGCTAATAGGTTCTGAAGCATTGAATTGATTGATACTACTTCCACCAGCTACAGAAATATTTGCATAATTTTGTGCATTAAATCTATGATAAAATCTTCCATTTACTCTTAATCTGTCTTCAGCAAATCCATAATTGAAAGTTGAATTAATAGAGGTGTATTTTCCGTTTTCTTCATTGTACTTGGTATATGAAAATCCACTATCTAAATTATAACCTTGAACAGTATTAAAACTTATAGAGCCAATGTTAGCAAGACCATCATAATTAAAACGACTTTTTTTGAAGCTGTTTTTATAAGTATAACCTGTTAATATATCTAAAATTTTAAATTTATTGGTTTTTGCATCTACTGAATCTAAGTATTTTTGAGAGTTTCTTAAAGTTGAAATACTATCTTTTCTAATGTAATTGTTTTCCTCTTCTTCAGATAAAGGAACTAACCTTTTAGTGTTCCAATATGAATCTTCTTTTTTGTTAGCGTTTTCAGCAAATGAAACAATTTCTCTTCCAAAAGTTTTAGCTTCAAAAGCATCTTTAAAATTATAATTACTGAAGACATGTGTAAATTTACCTGAGAATTTGACACCAAAAATTCCTGCTAAAAAGTCTAAAGCTTGCACATTTTTAACCCATAGTTTATTCGTTTTATTGAAGCTAAAGTTTTGAGTCAACTTCATAGTTTCTAGAATAGGTTGTTGCATTCTATATCCTTTAATATCTAAATCAACTCCATATATTGCCCAAGAATCTTCAACAATATAAATGTAACCTTCAAAAACAGGTTCTTTATCACGTTTTGGAGTAACTTGTATTTTATTGATTAAATTATTATTGTCATCATAGAAAGTACTTTCCAATGTAAACTTGTAATAATTAAATGCGTTGTCTGCAATCGGAGAAACCATATTTACATCAAAATCAATGTAATTTTCATAAAAATCATAATTGGTATTTAAAGCAGTGTTATAACTAAACCCATTATCTTCTCCAGCAACTTTACTAGCAATAATTTCTTCTTTAAGTTTGTTGGGTTTTTCGACTTTAATTTTAGAAACCGTTTCTGATAAATAAATAATTCCGCTTCCTGTTGAATCTAAATCTGCTCCAGAATCAATCATTTCTTCTCGAACTTTCATTCCCATGATTTTTTTTGGAATATCTTTAACTCTAAAAATCCCTCTTGAATAAAAATCAGCTTCAAACTTATCTGTTTTAGCACTATTTATTTTTTTGGATTTGATAGCATTTCTAATTACTTCATTTGCAGGATTTTCTCCTTCTGTTAAAATAACTTCTGTTAAATTGTAATTTTCCTCAATTAATTTTACATCATTTGTAAACGGATATTTATCTATGTTTAAACTGTTTTTTTGAGTTTTATAACCTAAATATTGATAAATAATATTCACATTTTTTTCTCCAGAATAGTTTAATTCATATTTTCCATTTTCATTAGTCGTTGTTCCAATGTAGGTGTTTTCAATATAAATACTAACAAAAGCTAATGGTTCATTGTTGCTGTCCGTAACAGTTCCTTTAATTTGACCAAAAGTTATAAAAGAGAAAAGAGCAAAAACAAAAGTGTAAATTTTTTTCATATAAGAGGATTTGTTACTATAGACGAGAATAAAAATAAAATGGTTGTAAGAATGCTATTATAAAAATGATTCAACAGCTAAATCATAACTTTTTAAACCAAAACCTATGATAACACCTTTTGCATTTGGTGAAATATAAGATTGATGACGAAAAGTCTCTCTTGAAAAAGTATTAGAAATATGAACTTCTATAGCTGGTGTGGAAATGGCTTTGATGGCATCACCAATTCCAATAGAAGTATGTGTGTAAGCACCAGCATTGATAATTATTCCATCAGAAGAAAAACCATATTCTTGAATTTTATCAATTAACTCTCCTTCAATGTTACTTTGAAAATAAGTAAAGTTAATTTGAGGATATTTAGTTTTAAGTTTATTTAAATACTCTTCAAAAGTTTCATTTCCATAAACTTCTGGTTCTCGCTTTCCTAATAAATTCAGGTTTGGACCATTGATAATAATTATATTCATTGTGATTTGCTTTGATGTAAAAATATAAAAACCATCCTTTGATAAAGATGGTTTTTAATAAATTTATGAATTTTTTAATTAAAATATGATTCCAGCTGAAACTTGAAGCACTGAGTTTTTTGCATCAGCATCTCTTGCAATTTCTGTTACACCTAAATTATATCTAGCGGAAACAAATAAGTTTTTAGATATATCTAGTCCTAAACCTGCATTTAGAGAAAAATCGAATGTGTTGTAATCATCAAAAGCTTCATCTTTTTTACTTAATAAAAATGAACCTTGTGGACCAGCTTCTAAAAATAAAGTTTCAGATAATTTGATTTTTGCTAAAACGGGTATTGATATATAACCCAATTCATTTTTAAAATCTGCTACAGCAGTATCATAACTTGCACCAACAGTAGAATACAATAATTCAGGTTGAATGGCTAAGTTATCAAATAGACTAACTTCCATTAAAAGACCTGCATGATAACTTGTGATTGCATCTGTTTTAATCTCAGTATTTGTAAAATTTGCATAATTTAAACCTGCTTTTGCACCAAATCGAATATTAGATTGTGCATTTGTAATTTGTGAAATTGTTAATAAACTAATAACTAAAAAGGCTAACTTCTTCATGTTTTATTGATTTAATTATGATTTTAAGAATAACAAATATATGTTTATATCTCAATTTAAAATGTTAATAAGTATTAAAATTAACTAATTTATCAAAAAAAGAAACTTTTAAATTTGTTATATAACTTAAAAATAAACAAAATGAAAAAATTATTAATTGCTGCAATTGCAGTTTTTGCTTTTGGTGCTGCTAACGCACAAGAAGGTGGAACAGGTGGTTTTTCTAAAGGAAATATATTTGTTTCAGGAGGTTTAGGTTTTAATTCTTCAAAAACAGGAGATTTTAAAACATCAGGGGTTGAATTTTCACCTGCTGTAGGTTACTTTGTTTCAGATAATATTGCGATTGGTGCAAGATTAGGAATTGCTTCTGGTAAAGAAGACAATGGAATTGCTGAAAACAAAGCAAGCTCATTTGGGGCTGAAGTTTTTGGTAGATACTTTTGGACACCAGCTTCACAGTTTTCATTATTTGCTGAATTAGCAGCTGGTATTGGTTCTACTAAATATGAACCAGAGGTTGGTCCAGAAGAGAAAAGTCAAACTTTTGGAGTTAATGCTGGAGTTGGTGTAAATTATTTTATTTCTAATCAATTTGCTATTGAAGCTGGTTGGGCAGGGTTAGGATATAACACTGATGACAATGGTGGTGATGGAGCTGATAAAACAAATACATTTGGTTTAAATGTTGACTTAAGTGCAATTAACTTTGGTTTAACTTACAAATTCTAATTTGTACAACATAAAAGTTTAAAAATCCCGATTTAGTCGGGATTTTTTTTTCAATAGTTTTGACAAATAAAATATACTTTAATTGAATGTTTTTTATGTATTAATAATGTGTAAAAAGTTAATATTTTATTAATAAGAAAATGTTGATAACTATTCAGAATGTTTTTATTCCTAAAATAAATAATATATATATTTGAAAATAACTTAAAATTAAACAAAAATGAAAAAAGTATTATTTGCTGCAGTAGCAGTTTTTGCATTTGGTGCTGCAAATGCACAAGAAATTAAATTTGGAGCTAAGATTGGAGCTAATCTTTCTAGTGCTAGTATATCTATGCCTAGTGTTGAAGGAGCTAGTTTTACAATTCCTGATAATAAAATGTTAGTTGGTCTTCATGTAGGTGGATTTGCAGAAATTGGTATTTCTGAAAAGTTTGCTTTTCAACCAGAATTATTATTCTCTATGGAAGGTTCTAAATTTGAATCAAGTTCTGTTGAGGATTTTGGTGGTATTACTTATTCTGAAACTTCAGAATCAAAAATTAAATTAAATTACATTAATGTACCTTTATTAGCTAAGTTCTATGCTACTGAAAAACTTTTTATTAATGCTGGACCTCAAATTGGTTTCTTGATGAGTGCTAAAGAAGATAGTGATTATACTTTTGCTTTTGAAGGTGGAGAAACTGAAAGCGAGTCAACTAGCAATGAGGATGTAAAAGATCAATATAAATCAATTAATTTTTCTGCTGCAGTTGGTGCTGGTTACTACTTTACAGAAAATATTTTTGCAGAAGTTAGATATAATGTAGGTATTTCTAATGTTTTAGAATCTCAAACAGTAGATACTGATTTTGGTTCTTATACTTTTGAGCCTGAAGCTAAAATTAATAATTTACAAATTTCTTTAGGATATAGATTCTAATTAAATAACACCATTATTTTAAAATCCCGATTAATTTCGGGATTTTTTTATGCTTAATTTTTTGTAATTTTGGTCAATGAGTAACTGGAAATCTTATATCAAAGAATATCAAAATTATTTAAAACTCGAAAGAGGTTTGTCTGATAATACTATTCAAAATTATACGTTTGATATTGAAAAATTAGTTCTTTTTTTAGAAACTAATTCGATTACTCAAACACCAATAAATATTACTGAAGAAACCATTCAACAATTTATTTATCATATTTCTTCTCTCGTAAATGCTAGAAGTCAAGCTAGGGTAATTTCAGGTTTAAAAAGTTTTTTTACTTATATTTTATTCGAAGATTATAGAAAAGATAATCCTTTAGAATTAATTGAAGTTCCAAAAACAGGAAGAAAATTACCAGATACACTTTCTACCACAGAAATTGATAAATTAATTGCTGCAATAGATTTAGCAACTCCAGAAGGAGAAAGAAACAGAGCTATTTTAGAAACTTTATATAGTTGTGGTTTGCGTGTTTCAGAATTAACGAATTTAAAAATATCAGATTTATTTTTTGAGGAAGGTTTTATAAAAGTTACTGGTAAAGGAAATAAACAACGATTTGTGCCCATTGGAAAATCTACTGAAAAATATATTCTAATTTATAAAGAACAAATACGTAATCACTTGAATATTCAAAAAGGATTTGAAGACACATTATTTCTAAATAGAAGAGGAAGACAATTAACAAGAGCTATGATTTTTACTATAATTAAAGATTTGGCTGTAAAAATTAACCTAAGCAAAACAATCAGTCCACATACATTTAGACATTCCTTTGCTACACATTTATTAGAAAATGGTGCTGATTTGCGATCGATTCAATTAATGTTAGGTCATGAATCTATTACTACAACTGAAGTTTATATGCATTTAGATAGAAAGCATTTAGCTCAAGTTTTGACGAAATTTCACCCAAGGAAATAGTATTAAGTGTTCAGTATTCAGTGATCAGTCTGCAGAAAATTTAGCATAAAAAAATCGCATCAAAATGAATTAATGCGATTTTAAATTTATATAACTGTTCACTAATTACTTGAACACTGCCAACTTTTATTTAGCTATATTAACAGCTCTAGTTTCTCTAATTACAGTAATTTTTACTTGACCTGGATAAGTCATTTCTGTTTGAATTTTATGTGAAATTTCAAAAGATAGTGTAGCTGCTAATTCATCAGAAACTTTTTCACTTTCAACAATTACACGTAATTCTCTACCAGCTTGAATGGCATAGGCACTTTTTACACCATTAAAACCATAAGCGATATCTTCTAAGTCTTTTAAACGTTGGATGTAAGAATCTAAAACTTGTCTTCTTGCTCCTGGTCTTGCTCCAGAAATAGCATCACAAACTTGAATAATTGGTGAAATCAATGACTTCATTTCAATTTCATCATGGTGAGCTCCAATTGCGTTGCAAACTTCTTCTTTTTCACCGTATTTTTCAGCCCATTGCATTCCTAAAATTGCGTGAGGTAGTTCACTTTCTGTATCAGGAACTTTTCCAATATCATGTAATAAACCTGCTCTTTTAGCTAACTTAACATTTAAGCCAAGTTCAGCAGCCATAATTCCACAAAGTTTAGAAACTTCTCTTGAGTGTTGTAATAAGTTTTGACCATAAGAAGAACGGTATTTCATACGACCAACAATCTTAATTAATTCAGGATGTAAACCGTGAATTCCTAAGTCGATTACTGTACGTTTTCCTATATCGATAATTTCTTCTTCAATTTGTTTTTGTGTTTTAGCAACTACTTCTTCAATTCTCGCTGGGTGAATTCTTCCGTCTGTTACTAATTTGTGCAATGCTAAACGAGCAATTTCTCTTCTTACAGGGTCAAAGCATGAAAGAATGATTGCCTCAGGAGTATCATCCACAATAATTTCTACACCAGTTGCAGCTTCAATAGCTCTAATATTTCTTCCTTCTCGACCAATAATTCTACCTTTAACATCATCTGATTCAATATTGAAAACAGACACACAATTTTCAACAGCTTCTTCAGTTCCAACTCTTTGAATGGTACTAATGATTACTTTCTTAGCTTCTTGTTGAGCTGTTAATTTAGCTTCTTCAATAGTTTCCTGAATGTGAGCCATTGCATTTGTTTTGGCTTCAGCTTTTAAACTTTCAACCAATTGACTTTTTGCTTCATCTGCAGAAAGACCAGAAATTACTTCAAGTTGTTCTATTTGAGATTTGTGCATTTTTTCCACATCAATTTGTTTCTTGTCTAAGAAATCAAGTCGTGTGTTGTAATCATTTACTTTGGCTTCTAGCTCATCATTAAGTTTTTTGGATTTAGCTAATTCACTAGAAATTTGAGATTCTTTATCTCTGGTTCTTTTTTCAGCTTCAGACATTTTTTTGTCTTTGGCTAAAATCTCCTTTTCATGTTCAGATTTTAGTTCTAAGAACTTTTCTTTAGCTTGAAGAAGTTTGTCTTTTTTAATAGATTCTCCTTCAGCTTTAGCATCTTTCAAAATTGAGCTGGCTTCTTTTTTTGCGTTTTTAATTAGATTAGAAACATTGCTCTTTTCTAAGAACTTTGCAATTCCAAAGCCTAATGCTAATCCAACAACGATTCCTATTATGATACTTATTATATCCATGGTTTATTTAAAAAATTTATATAAAAAAAACCTACATTAGAGAATTGTATAAACTCCATTTATACAAGTTTTGAGCTAGTTTGCCTTTCAAGGATCCTTGCTCTATGGCATGGCTTGCTTTAGTTGCAATAATTCACTCATTTTAATTTGTGTCTGTTGAGTTTACCAAATTGATACTAATGTAGGTAGTATTGTTATGTAAGAACGTATTATTTCGAAAGAATTCGGCTCAATTTATCATCTAATTTTTGTAGCCTTTCCAAAGCATCATCATTGTCATAAGACGTGTTCAATTGCTTTTGTTCTACTTGTGAGGCAAATTGTAAAGCACACATGGCTAATACATCTTGCTTATCTCTTACTGCATAGTTTTGTTCAAACTGTTTTATTGTTATATCAATTTTTTTGGAAGCACTTCTGAGTCCTTCTTCTTGAGAGTGTTCCACTGTTAATGGATAAACTCTGTCTGCAATTGATATTTTAATTTTTAGTTTATCTTCCATTTATTTTAATCTGAAAGTTGTGCTATGCAATAATCAATTTCTCTTATTAAAGAATTTATTTTGAGTTTTGTTTCTCTTTTATTATCATCACTACCTAATATTGCATTGACTGTTTTTAGACTTTCTAACTGGCTTTCTAATTCACCAATAGTTTTTAACTGCTTTTTGTTGTTTTCCTTGAATTGTAATAATTCATCAGATAATTCTTGATTTTTTTTCTCCAAAGTATCCATCTTGTGATACATCTTAGAAAATTTAACTTCAAGAGAATCAATCAATTCAGTTAATCCACTCATAAAACATTTATTTCAATACAATATTTACAAAGTTAAGATTAGAATTTTAAATAACAACACTTTTTATTTTTTTTTACATACTAAATGTTTATTTTTTTTGTTTTACTTGTTTTATAAGTACTTAATTATTTATTTTTAGTTTTTTAATTGCAAATAGACCTAAATGAAATACCTAATTCTACTCTTCTTTATCACTTTTTATAGTTTTGGACAAGAATACCCTAAAGATTATTTCATTTCTCCTCTAGATATTCCGTTAGATGTTTCTGGAGCTTTTGGAGAATTGAGAAGTAATCATTTTCACGCTGGATTAGATTTAAAAACTAAAGGTGTTGAAGGTTTACCAGTTTATGCTGTTGCAGATGGATATGTTTCAAGAATTAAAATTTCAACTTGGGGTTATGGAAAAGCAATTTACATAACACATCCTAATGGTTACACTTCAGTTTATGGACATCTTCAAAGTGCTAATGGAAAAATTGAAGAAACTATCAGAAAAAGACATTATGATGAGAAATCTTTTGAAATTGAGCTGTTTTTAAAACCATCTGAATTGCCAGTAAAACAAGGTGAAGTAATTGCTTTTTCAGGAAATAGTGGTGGAAGTGGTGGACCACATTTGCATTTTGAAATTCGAGATACCAAAACAGAAATGATTATAAATCCGTTACTTTTTGGTTTTGATAAATTAGTTGTTGATAAATACAGGCCAAAAGTAAATAGCATCATGGTTTATCCTTTAAACGATACAATTGCTATTAACAATGATTTTTTGGCACAAACCATTCCTTTGTCTGTTAACAATGAAGGCAATTATGTAACTCCAAAAATCACATCTAATGGTGCTATTGGTTTTAGTATGAATGTCTTTGATAATATGACAAATCCATACAATAAGAACGGAATTTATAAAGTTTCCACTTTTGTGAATGGAGTTCCATATTTTTCATACAAGTTTGATACTTTTTCTTTTGATGAATCGAAACATATTAATTATTTTATAGATTATTACCGATTTAAAAATATGGGTCAACGGTTTCAGAAAATGTTTATAGATAATGATTATCCTTTGTCAGTTGTAAATAAAAATAAAAGGGATGGGATTTTAAAAGTCCAACCAGCAGCTTCTTACACTTATAAAATTGTTGTGGAAGATTTTTCGCAAAATACTTCAGTAATTGAAATTCCTGTAGTTTATAAAAAATCAGAATCTTCTCCTACAGAAATCACTAATTCATTAAAAAAAATAAAAGCCAAAAACGAATATATTTTTGAAGAAGATATTTGCACAATAACTTTTCCGGCTAATACATTTTATGAAGATTTTAAAATGAAAATGAGTGTTAAAGATGAAGTGTTGTATTTGCATGAAGATGAAATTCCAGTTAAAAATAGTTTTTCACTTTCTTTTGATATATCTAAACTATCAGATGAATTGAAAAAGAAAAGTTTCATTGCTTATCTAGATGGCAAAGATATTGATTATGTAAAGTCATATGTGAAGGGTGATAAAATTACAGCAAAAGTTAAGAAATTAGGAAATTATAAAGTAGTTCAAGATACAATTGCTCCAAGAATTTACGCTGTGGATTTTTCAGAAGGAAAAACAATTGATACTTACACAACTATCACAGCAAAAATATCGGATAATTTATCTGGAATTGATTCTTACAAAGCCTATTTAAACGGAAATTGGATTTTGATGGAATACGATTATAAGACTAAAAAGTTAGTCCATACTTTATCTGACAATATTTACGTTAAAGGAAAGAACGATTTTAAATTGGTAGTTACTGATGAAATGAATAATTCTACTACCTTTGAGAGCTATTTTTATAAGAACAATTAAATTTACACCTTTGAAGCATATATTCTTTTTCCTTTTACTTTGCACTGCAACTTTTGCTCAAACTGCCCAAATAAAAGGGGTAATCTTAAATGAATTTAATGAACCTGTTGAAAATGTAACCATTAGAGTTGACGAAATTGGCACAACAACTGATGCTACAGGTTTCTACATTCTTCAAGTTCCTGCCAATAAAAAAATAACAGTAACATTTTCTCACATCACTTATAAAACATCAACTTTAAAGGATTTGCAATTAAATGCTAATGAGGATTTTGAATTCAATCCTGTGATGAATGTTAATGTAGAAGAAATTAGTGTCGTTACCGTAACTGCAACTAATAAAAAGAGAATAGAAGGTTTAACCAATATCGAACCAACAGTAATTAGAAAAATTCCAGGTGCAAATCCAGGAATTGAAAATATTATTAAAACGTTACCAGGAGTTTATTCAAATAATGAATTAAGTACTTCTTATGCTGTTCGTGGTGGAAATTATGATGAAAATCTAGTTTATGTAAATGAAATTGAAGTGTATCGTCCGTTTTTAATTCGTTCGGGTCAACAAGAAGGTTTGAGTTTTACCAATACAGATATGGTTGAAAATGTAGATTTTTCTGCAGGTGGTTTTCAAGCTAAATATGGTGATAAAATGGCTTCTGTTTTAGATATTACTTATAAAAACCCAAAGCAATTTGGAGCCAACATAGAAGCTAGTTTTTTAGGAGTAAATGCAGCTGTTGAAGGTGTTTCTAAAAATCAAAAATGGAGTAATGTAACAGGTGTTCGTTATAGAAACAACAGTCTTTTGGTAAACAGTCAAGATACAGAAACTAATTATAAGCCATCTTTTACTGACATTCAAACATTTTTAAATTACAATGCTTCAACCAAATGGCAATGGAGTTTTTTAGGAAATGTAGCTCAAAATAAATACAATTACGAACCTCTATTTAGGCAAACTAATTTTGGAACAGTTGACCAACCAATTGGTGTTCAGGTAATTTATGATGGTCAAGAAAAAGATGAATATTTAACGGTTTTTGGAGCAGTTAAATCAGTTTATGAATACAATGATAATAACAAATTAAAGTTTATTGCTTCTACTTATCACACACAAGAACAAGAACATTTTGATATTTTATCGCAATATAGATTAGGTGAAGTGGACACAAATATTGGTTCTGAAACTTTTGGTGATGTGCAATTTACACGAGGAATTGGTTCGCAATTAAATCATGCTCGAAATAACTTAGATGCTTTGATTGTAAATGCTGAAGTGAAAGGTTTTCATAAATTAGAAACCAAAAGCGAAATCGAATGGGGTTTCAAATATACTAGAGAAGATATTAGAGATAGAGTAGTAGAATGGGAAGTTATTGACTCTGCTGGATTTTCATTACCAAATCCACTTTTAGGTTACACAGACAATCAACCTTATGAACCCAATCAATATCCTTTAGCTCCTTATCAATATGTAAGAGCTACAAATTATACAACAATCAATAGATTTTCAGGTTATGGTCAATGGAATTATGCTGGAAAATGGGAAAAAGGTGAATATTGGTTAAACACTGGTGTTCGTTTTCACCAATGGCAAGTCAATGATCAAATTGGAAGCGGAAAATCTCAAATTGTTTTTGCACCAAGAGCTCAATTTGCCTTTAAACCTTATTGGGAAAAAGATATGTTGTTTAGAGCTGCTGTTGGAGTTTATAATCAACCACCATTTTACAGAGAGTTAAGAGATTATAATGGAGTAGTGCAAAAAGATGTAAAAGCCCAACAATCCATTCATTTTGTACTGAGTAATGATTATAGTTTTAAAATGTGGGGAAGAGGTTTCAAGTTACTGTCTGAAGTTTATTACAAAGATTTTAAAAATGTAAATACATATACGATTGATAATGTTCGAATTCGATACAGAGCTAATAATGATGCAACAGCTTATGCTTACGGATTTGATGCTAGACTAAATGGTGAATTTGTACCTGGAACAGAGTCGTGGTTTACTTTTGGATATCTAAAAACAGAAGAAAATCAAGATGGAAGAGGTAATATTGCTCGTCCAACAGACCAACGTTTAAAATTTGCGGTTTTATTTCAAGATTATATGCCAAACATTCCAAGTTTAAAAATTTACTTGAATTTGGTTTACAACACAGGTTTACCAGGTGGTTCTCCATCTTATGCTGATCCATACAATTATCAATTGCGTTTAAATGATTACAGAAGAGCAGATGCAGGATTTTCATATGTGTTTAAAGACGAAAAAATTCAATCGCAAAGAAGATGGTTAAAACCATTTCAAGAATTTGCCCTTGGTTTTGAAATCTTTAATATGTTCAACAACCAAAATGCCATTACTAATACTTGGGTAAGAGATGTATATACCAAAAGTCAATATGGAATTCCAAATTATATGACCACAAGAGTTTTTAATATTAAACTAACAGCTCGTATTTAAATACTAGAAAATTAGTATATTTGAACATAACTTTTTTGACTATGCAAACACTTTCAAAATACATTTTAGGTTTAGCGATACTTTCTTTAGTAAGCTGTAAAAAAGAAGAAACAACACCAAAAGTAAAATACGAAGATTCAAAAACTAAAGTTGAAACTCCAGTTAAAGTAGATTCGTCTTCTATAAAAATTGCCGATTTACCTATCTTAATGGAAGGAACAAGATATTTGATTCACCCTATTGGTGATGTTCGAGTGTATGATGATTATAAAAGTGTTTATGGTTCAAGTAAAACAAATCAAGTTAGTTATGCGATTTCTAATTACAATCGTTTTGAATTAACAGGTTATTTTACCAATTTAAAATTTCAAAATATTGATTCAACAAGTTTTAGAACCTTAACAACTGATAGAATTCAAATTCAAACCGTAACTTTTTTAAATACGTTTGCCGAAAAAACTAAAAAACAGATTTTGGTTTATAGTTTCGTAGATAACGACACCAACAAAGATGGAAATGTCAACCAAAATGATATTAAATCGTTAGCATTAAGTAATATTGATGGTTCAAATTTCACCAAATTATCAGAAGATTTTAGCGAAATTATGGATTGGAATATTATTGAAGCTCAAAATCGTTTGTACTTTAGATGTATTGAAGACATCAATAAAAACGGTGCTTTTGACAAAGATGACAAAGTACATTATCATTATGTAAATCTTTTAGATAATGAGTGGAAAGTTGAGGAGTATATGCCTATTTAGTTATTTTTTTAAGCAATGAAGTTAGAAAATAAAATAAAAACTTTAGGTTTTTATCAGATTATTGGAGGAATACTAGGATGTTTAGTGACAGTTCGTTTTTTACCAAGCTTTGGTTCAATTAATGGAGGAATTTTATTTCTTATCTTAATAATAATAAGTCTACATTTATATTCAATATTTTGTGGATATTTACTTTTAAAAAATAAATTAATAAAAGGTTTAAATTTATCGATTTTTAATCAATTTATTCAAATATTGAGTTTTGGAGTTTTAGGTTTTTATTTTGAACATATTTCTGGTATATATGCTGGTATAAAATTAAACTTAATAAATGATGCTATCTTAACTTTTATGTCTGGAATTAGTTCCTCTGCAATAGTAATAAATGACCATATTGAATACAAGGAATTAAGTATAAATATTATTGCATTAATAATGGTTAATGTAATTTATAATTTAAAAAGTGAAGTGGAAAAAAGAGAATCAAAAATTGAATTGAAATAGTATTCCTATATTATAATAATATCTTCAAATTCATTTAATTCAATGATATAAGGAAGAATAGTTCATTTATAATAAAGATTTTTTTAATTTCAGATTAAATCAAAATATCACTTTCCAAATCAGATTTTTCAATTGTAAATCCGAAACCTAGTTTTTCTACTAATTCGATTACCAAATTTTTATACCAATTTTCACTTTTTGGATGAATATAAATACGTTCAATTAGCTGATTGATATCAACATCAATTTTTAAACCATCATTGATTTTTAAGTTATCGGTAGTTACATCAGAAATAATGCGGACTTCACGTTCATATTGAAAACTTTTTCGTTTAAACAAAAATGGAAAAAAAGTATCATCAAACGGAATGTATTCTTTTTTGTAATCAATGTAGTTGACTTCTCCAATGTGTTGTTCGGTTTTTCGTTCTGGTTCAAGAGCTTTTTTAAGTCTTCCGATTGTAGATTGAATGGCTAAACCTTCATTGTTTTTAGTGAAAATTTGCCACATAGCAAATGATTCATATTCATTGATGTGCCAACTACTAATCACCACTTTTTCACGATGTGATTTGTAATAATCTAAAAACTTAGGGTTGTTGGCTGCAATTTTTTTGATTTCCTCATAAGTTGGTTCAGAAAATGTACCTTCATATTGGTCTTCAAATTTATCCGAACGTGACATAAACAATCTTTTGGACATAAGCATGTCTAAAAACTTAGATAAATCTAAATATTTCCAAACGATAATATCTTCATCGTCTGTTAGCTTAATATTCGGATTGTTGATGTACATTTATTTTAGTTATTCAAAAGATTGCATCATGACTAATTTTGAATACATACCTTCTTTTGCCATTAATTCAGCGTGATTTCCTTGTTCCACAATTTCACCTTTTTGCATCACAATGATATTATCTGCTTTTTGAATAGTAGATAAACGGTGTGCAATTACAATTGATGTTCTGTTTTGCATCATATTTTCTAACGCAACTTGTACAAATTTTTCGCTTTCTGTATCTAAAGCAGAAGTTGCTTCATCCAAAATCATAATTGGAGGATTTTTTAAAACAGCTCTCGCAATGGATAATCGCTGTTTTTGTCCCCCAGATAATTTTCCACCAGCATCTCCAATATTTGTTTCGATTCCCATGGGTAAATCAACTACAAATTCATAAGCATTAGCAATTTTTAAGGCATCAAAAATTTCTTCATCGGTTGCATCAGGTTTTCCAATGAGAATGTTGTTCTTGATTGTATCATTAAACAAAATAGAATCTTGAGTAACCAATCCCATCAAACCTCTTAAAGAATGAATATTCATGTATTTGATATCAACACCATCAATTTTAACAGCACCTTCTTGTACATCATAAAAACGAGTTAATAAATTGGCAATCGTACTTTTTCCAGAACCAGATTGCCCAACAAGAGCGACAGTTTTTCCTTTAGGAACTTCAATAGAAAAATTCTTCAAGACATTTTCATCACCATATCTAAAGTTGATGTTTTCAATGGTAACTTTATCTGTGAAATCTGTTTTTTCAACAGCATCAATTTTAGTATCAATAGTATTTTCTTGTTCTAAAATTTCAAATACACGATCAGCAGCTGCAATTCCGTTTTTAACCGCATAAGATGCTTTGGAAATAGCTTTTGCTGGAGTCAAGATGTTGTATGCTAATCCCATAAAAACCAAGAAAATAGCTCCGTCTAATGATTTGTCTACCAAAACTAAACTTCCTCCATAAAACAATAATATGGCAATTGTTATAATTCCCATTACTTCACTCAAAGGTCCAGCTAAATTGTTTTTCTTACCAATTTTATTTGATAGATTTAATAAACGATTGATTGAGTCTCCAAATTTGTTTTTAAACGTAGGTTCAGCATTGTAACTCTTCACAACTTTTAAACCAGTTAGAGTTTCTTCCACTAATGAAATCATGTAACCACCTTCATTTTGTGCACGAAGTGATTGTGATTTCAAACTTTTTCCAATTCTTGAGATTATTAAACCAGAAACAGGAATGAATATGAAAACAAAAAGAGTCAATTTCCAACTATAAGCAAACATCATTGCTATTGAAAAAATGATTGTAAAGGGTTCTTTTACAATTAATTCTAAAAGCATGAAAAATGAATTTTGAACTTCTCCAACATCACCCAGCATTCTTGCCATAACATCTCCTTTTCTTTTTTCAGAATAAAATGAAACTGGTAAGCTAATTACTTTGTTGTACATTACATTTCGTAACTTTGCGGTAACACCATTACGTAAATGCATCATGTGAAAGGATGCTAAATAACCTGCAATATTTTTCAATAAAAATGTTAAAATCACAACAGAAACTACTAATAGAAGTGATTTTTGAGGTGTTCCACTATCAGAAAACATAGTAACTTTATAATACATTAGGTTTTCTAAATAATCTTTTAAATGAAAAACATCTTCATAAACTGGTTCTGTAGTTACTCTTTTTGTTTTGTCAAACAAAACGTTCATCATGGGTAACAAAGTAACGTATGAAAGCGTGCTGAAAAGAGCATATAGAATGTTATAAAATACATTCCAGATAATATGACCTTTAAATGGTTTTAAATAGGGGCTTAATTTGTGAATTATTTTTTTCATTCAATTAATTCAATTGCATTGAAGCAATAATATTTTTTATTTTGGTATCTATTTCTTGTTCTACTTTCTTGAAGTTGTCTATACTATCTAAAGTCTCGTTTACACTAAAGTAAAATTTAATTTTTGGTTCTGTTCCACTTGGTCTTGCACAAATTTTACTTCCATCTTCTAAATAGTAAATTAACACATTTGATTTTGGTAGATGTAGAGTTTCAATTTCACCAGTGAACATGTTTTTAGCAGTACTATTTTGATAATCTTCAATCATTACAACTCTTTCACCATTGATTTCTTTCATTGGGTTTTCGCGTAAATCAATCATCATTTGGTTTATTTCTTCCAATCCAGCAATTCCTTTCTTTGTTAAAGAAATTAAATGTTCTTTGTAAAAACCATAATCAACATATAAATTTAAAAGTTCTTGGTAAATACTACTTCCATTAGCTTTAGCAATTGCTGCAATTTCACAAACTAATAAAATAGCAGAAACAGCATCTTTATCTCTTACTGCATCTCCAACCATATAACCGAAACTTTCTTCTCCACCACCAATAAATTGCTGATTAGGAAAGTCTTTTATAAATTTTGCAATCCATTTAAAACCAGTTAGTCCAACTTTACATTCTACATCATAAGCAGAAGCTAATTCAAGCATCATTGGAGTGGATACAATAGTTGAGCCAATGAACTGTTTACCTGTAATCTTGTCAGCTTGTTTCCATTTTTCTAGCAAAAAGGCAGTCATTACAACCATTGTTTGGTTTCCGTTTAATAAAACCATTTCACCTTCCAAGTTTCGAACGGCAACACCAACTCGATCACTATCAGGGTCAGTTCCTACAACAATATCAGCATTTGTTTTTTCAGCCAAAGTTGTTGCCATAGCTAAAGCTTCAGGTTCTTCTGGGTTTGGTGATTTTACGGTTGGGAAATTTCCATCTGGAGCTTCTTGTTCGGCAACTATATTTACATTTTTATAACCCGCTTTTGCCAAAACATCTGGAACTGATTTAATTGATGTTCCGTGCAAAGAGGTATAAACAATTTTTAAATTGTCTTTAGCACTTTGAGGTGTGTTAAAACTAGCATTTTCAATAGTAGAATTTACAAAAGCTTCGTCAATTTCTTTATCGATATATTTAATCAAACTTTCGTTTGCCTCAAACTTAATATCGCTATATTGGAGACTTTCAATTAATTGAATAATTTCTCCATCTTGCGGTGGAACTAATTGTCCACCATCTTGCCAATAGACTTTGTATCCATTATATTCTGGTGGATTGTGTGAAGCAGTTAGAACAATTCCTGCATGACAATTCAAATGTTTTAAAGCAAAAGATAGTTCTGGAGTTGGACGTAAATCTGAAAACAAATAAACGTGAATTCCATTGGCTGAAAATACATCAGCGACAACTTTAGCCAAAGTATTACTATTGTGACGACAATCATAAGCAATAACTACTTTTAGATTTTCGTTTGGAAAAGATTTTTTTAAATAGTCAGATAAACCTTGAGTGTTTTTTCCAAGGGTGTATTTGTTAATTCTGTTGGTTCCAACACCCATTATTCCTCGCATTCCACCAGTTCCAAATTCAAGATTTTTGTAGAAACTATCTTCTAATTCTGAAGGTGAAGAAGTCATCATTTCTTTAATTTCTTCTTGAGTTTGATTGTCAAATGTTGGAGTTAACCAAATATTTACTTTGTCTAATATCTTTTGATCGATATGCATATTTATTATCATTAATGAACTTTACTCTATTTTTTCAGAAATTTTGTATCGTTCTTCGTTATTTTTTGTTCTTAAAATTATTTCACCAAGAAAGCCAGCCAAAAATAATTGTGTTCCTATTATCATTGTGGTTAATGCAATATAAAACCAAGGATCTCTTGTCACTAAAATGGTTGGTAAATTATGATATAACTTCCATATTTTCATAAAACCAATATATCCAGCTGCTAAAAAACCAAATATGAACATTAATGTTCCTAATAATCCAAATAAATGCATGGGTCTTTTTCCAAATTTTGAAATAAACCAAATCGTTATTAAATCAAGAAACCCATTTATAAAACGACTTACTCCAAATTTAGAACTTCCATATTTTCTAGCTTGATGAATCACTACTTTTTCACCAATTTTTCCAAATCCTGCATTTTTAGCTAAAACAGGAATATAACGATGCATTTCTCCAGAAACTTCAATGTTTTTTACAACATTCTTTCTATAAGCTTTTAAACCACAATTAAAATCGTGCAATTTTACACCAGAAGTTTTTCTTGCTGCCCAGTTGAATAATTTGGATGGAATATTTTTAAATACAACAGAGTCATATCTTTTCTTCTTCCAACCCGAAATTAAATCATAGTTTTCTTTACTAATTAAGTCAAATAATTCTGGAATTTCATCTGGACTATCTTGTAAATCTGCATCCATAGTAATAATCACATCACCTTTTGCTTGTGCAAAACCTGCATGTAAAGCTTGACTTTTTCCATAGTTTCTCAAAAAACGAATTCCTTTTACGTTTTCATCTTTTTGAGATAATTGTTCAATGGTTTGCCAAGAATTATCCGTACTTCCATCATCTATAAAGAGAATTTCATACGAAAAATTATTTTCATGCATAACCTTTGCAATCCATTGGTGCAACTCGGGTAAAGATTCCTGTTCGTTTAATAAAGGAATAACTATGGATAAATTCATTTAGTATTGGTCTTTTGGTTTGCTTTTGAAAATAGCTGCTAAAATTAATCCAAAAATTGAGCTAAAAATAATGCTAAATGCAGAACCTTTTAACAAACTCATAGTTTCAAATTGATTTGTTTCAGACATACCTTCTACAGCTTTTTTGATTTCAGAAGTTGGCGTTCCAAATTTTTTCATCATGCTAACAGCAGATTCAATGGATAATTCTTGAACAGTGTCTTTTAATGAAGGATCAATAACATTAAAAAGCAAAATATTAAAAATTACAGAAATTGCAATCCCAATAACTGCTGAAATAAAATAAGTAGTAAAAGCATCTTTAAATGAGAAAACTCCACCTAATTCTTTTCTAGTTTTTATTAATAAATAAATTCCAATTCCTAAATATATAGCTATGCTAACTAATCCTAGCCACCAAGCAGTAAAAAGTTTAATATCTACCAAATAGATAAATCCTGTTATTAGGATAGAAATCACACCCGTGATTATTCCAAAAGTAATTCCGTTCTTTTTAATAATTTCGTTCATGGTTAGTTTGTTTTTAATTAATTTACAAATATAGAAATAATAAAGTTTACCTATATAAGTGATAAAAAAATAAAAAAAGTTACAGAAGTGCTTGTAAATTAAAAATTAAGTGTAAATTTGCACTCTCAAAATATAAAAGATTATAAACAAAAAGTTATAGACGTTTATACCTTTTTCAGTAAAAAGAGAAAGCATCAGAACGGTTTATAGCCAACAAATAAAAAGATTTACAAAGATGAAAAAAGGAATCCACCCAGAAAATTACAGATTAGTAGCTTTCAAAGACATGAGTAACGATGATGTATTTATTACAAAATCAACAGTAGAAACTAAAGAAACAATTGAGCACGAAGGTGTTGAATATCCAGTTTTTAAAATGGAGATTTCTAGAACTTCTCACCCTTTTTACACAGGTAAATCTAAACTTATCGATACTGCAGGACGTATTGATAAATTCAAAACTAAATATGCTAAATTCGATAAAAAATAATCGAAATTTTTCAAAACATAGAAAACCTTCCAATTTGGGAGGTTTTTTTATGGAATAAACTTTGTAACTTTGAGCTTTCAAATTAAAAAAAATCATGAACTATATACTTTTTGACGGAACTGTTCGTAACTCACTTTTGCCATTTACGTTTACTAGACCTGTAGCTGATATTCGTGTTGGAATTTTGACTATTAGAGAAAAATGGGAAATGTATTTAGGATATACTACAACCTCATTAACTGAAGAATATTTAATGGAAAAATTTCCAATGGTCGAAATGGAAGAAAATGTCATGATTAATGCTTCTTTTTTGCCTAATGAAATTTTGGTTGAAATGATTATGAATTTAGAAAGCAATCAAGCGATTATTTATGGAGAAGAAATTATTGCTTTTTTTACCAATGATACCCAAGAAGAAATTGATTTTGATAAATATGATTTGATTGATTATGAAGGTGATGTTTTACAAATTGTAAATACTTGGGATATTTTTGAGAAAAATGATATTGCTATTAGAGAAGATTTTGATTATTTAACACAAGATAGAAAGTCACAACCTATTCCAAAAAGCGTTAATGTAATTGCACCCGAAAATATTTTTATTGAAGAAGGAGCAAAGTTGGAATTCGTAACACTTAATGCTTCAACTGGACCAATTTATATTGGAAAAAATGCAGAAATAATGGAATGTTCTGTGATTCGTGGACCTTTTGCACTTTGTGAAGAAGCACAAGTTAAATTAGCAACAAAAATTTATGGTGCTACCACTGTTGGACCTCATTGTAGAGTTGGTGGAGAAGTAAATAATTCGGTACTTTTTGGATATTCAAACAAAGGTCATGATGGATTTTTAGGAAATTCTGTTTTAGGAGAATGGTGTAATATTGGAGCTGATTCCAATAATTCCAATCTTAAAAATAATTATGATGAGGTTCGTCTATGGAGTTATGAAACGGAAGGTTTTGCTCGAACAGGATTGCAATTTTGTGGTTTAATGATGGGTGATCATTCTAAATGTGGAATTAACACGATGTTTAACACAGGAACAGTTGTTGGAGTTTCAACCAATATTTTTGGTTCAGGTTTTCCGCGTAATTTTGTTCCGAGTTTTTCTTGGGGTGGAGCTTCTGGTTTTACAACTTATGTCACTAAAAAAGCTTTTGAAACGGCAAAAATAGTTATGAGTAGAAGAAAAGTAGAATTCACAGATGAAGATGCCAAAATAATGGAACATATTTTTGAAGAAACTAAAAAATTCAGAAAAGAGTAATTAGTTTCCAGTTCTCAGAATATGTTATTGTTCGTAAACATTTATACTATTGTCAAAAAAGTATAACCAATAAATAGTATAAAAAAGTATAATCAGAATGATGATTGTAATTATAAAATAAAAGATATTTTCTTTAACTTTTTGTCTTCTTTCTGCTTTAAATTTTTCTCTAATTTTAGCCAACAATTCTGGTGAAGCTTTAATATGGTCTTCTGTTAGAATAATTTTATTTCCTGTGTAATTTTTCCAACTATTTCTTCTTTTATCTTTTAAAAGTGCTTTGTTATTTCGCATGGTATGAATTGCATGCATCATAGAACCTTCACCAGCCATAATCTTTAGTTTAATAATTATACGAACCAAATTACCAAAAAGTTACAAATTTAATTTGCGAATTTGCGGTTGTATAATTTTTACCTAAATTTGCAAACTCAATTTTTTGACAACGATTTCATCAATTGAGCAAACTTATGGAAAACAAAAAAAAAGTAGCATTCTACACTTTAGGATGCAAATTAAATTTCTCCGAAACTTCAACTATTGCGAGAAATTTTCAAGACGAAGGATTTGAACGAGTAGATTTTGAAGAATTTGCTGATATGTATGTTATCAATACTTGTTCAGTTACCGAAAATGCTGATAAACAATTTAAACAAATAGTCAAAAAAGCATTAAAAACTAATGAAAATGCATTTGTTGCTGCTGTTGGTTGTTATGCCCAATTAAAACCAGAAGAGTTAGCTGCAGTTGATGGTGTTGACTTAGTTTTAGGAGCAACCGAGAAATTTAAAATAACTGATTATATTAACGATTTGTCTAAAAATGACATGGGTGAAGTGCATTCATGTGAAATTGAAGAGGCTGATTTTTATGTAGGAAGTTATTCTTTTGGAGATAGAACACGTGCTTTCTTAAAAGTTCAAGATGGTTGTGATTATAAATGTACGTATTGTACCATTCCATTAGCAAGAGGGATTTCTCGTAGTGATACTATGGAAGGTGTTTTGAAAAATGCTGCTGAAATTTCTGCTAAAGGAATTAAAGAAATAGTCTTAACAGGTGTAAATATTGGAGATTACGGAAAAGGGGAATTTGGAAATAAAAAACACGAACATACTTTTTTAGATTTGGTTACCCAATTAGATAAAGTTGAAGGAATTGAACGTTTGCGAATTTCATCAATCGAACCTAATTTATTGAAAAATGAAACTATTGAATTGGTTTCAAAATCCAGAGCTTTTGTTCCACATTTTCATATTCCATTACAATCTGGTAGTAATGACATTTTAAAAAAAATGAAACGTCGTTATTTACGTGAATTGTATGTGGATAGAGTAAATAAAATTCGTGAAGTAATGCCTCATGCTTGTATTGGTGTGGATGTAATAGTTGGTTTTCCAGGTGAAACAGATGAACATTTTTTAGAAACCTATCATTTTTTGAATGATTTAGACATTTCTTATTTACATGTTTTTACCTATTCAGAAAGAGATAATACAGAAGCAGCCGAAATGGATGGAGTAGTGCCAAAGAATGTTCGTGCCAAAAGAAGTAAAATGTTAAGAGGTTTGTCAGTTAAAAAACGTAGAGCATTTTACGAAAGTCAAATTGGAACTAACCGAACAGTTTTATTTGAAAGTGAAAATAAAGAAGGATACATTCACGGTTTTACAGAAAATTACGTAAAAGTAAAAACTCCTTGGAACCCTGAATTAGCTAATACATCACACGAAATCAAATTATCAAAAATAGATGATGATGGAAGTGTAAGATTAGAGTTTTTAAATGTTAAAGTTTAAGAAAACATCAAATTAACTTATAAAAAAATGCTCTTTGTTTAAAAGAGCATTTTTTGTTTTTTATATTTTTAAGCCTGGAGGAAGCATTTCTTGGTAACGTCTATGTTTTCTAAAAAATTTAATCAATCTCAAGTGAGTTGGTACTACCTTTAAGTTTCTATCTTCTGCAATAGCTAACACTTTTTTGATAAATTCATCCTGTAAATCAATATCTTCATTTTCATTCTCGCAGAATTTTGTTAAAAAAATCTTTCGCTCTTGTAAAGAATATTCAATGGCAACTAAACCAGTGTCTGTTGTTATTTCAAATTGTCTTAAAAGTTCGTTATCTTTGATTTCCATTTTTAAATTTAATTGTTTCACAAAGTTACGAAACTTTTTCTACAAATCCCATGAGTAAGATTCCTGTCTATTTAATGCCTGGTTTAGCTGCAAGTTCAACAATTTTTGAATTTATAAAATTACCAGAAGAAACTTTTGAAATTTTTTATTTGGAATGGTTTTTGCCAAATGATAAAGAGACAATCGAAGACTATGCTTTGCGAATGACAAAAAAAATAAAGCATAAGAATCCAGTATTAGTCGGAGTTTCTTTCGGAGGAATTTTAGTGCAAGAAATGGCTTTGCATATTGAAACTAGAAAAGTAATTATTATTTCAAGTGTCAAATCAAATCTTGAATTGCCGTTGCGAATGAAAATAGCTAAGTCAACCAAGGCTTATAAGATTATTCCAACACAGTTGCTTTCAAGTGTTGAAGCATTAGCAAAATATGCTTTTGGCGAGAATTTAGTTACAAGACGTTTAAAACTTTATGAAAAATATTTGCAAATGCGAGACAAAAAATATTTGGATTGGGCAATAGAAAACGTAATTTTATGGCAAAGAACAAATCCAGCTAAGAATATAATTCATATTCATGGTGATGCAGATGCAGTTTTTCCAATAAGACATATTAAAAATAGTATTGTTGTGAAAGGTGCAACACATATTTTAGTGATAACGAAGTACAAATGGTTGAATGAAAATTTACCTAAATTAATTTTAAACAATGAAGAAGATGAATCAGAAACTTAGAAAAACGTTACAAATAACAGGAATTATAGCTATTAGTAGTTTGTTTATTTATGCTGCTTCCAATACAATTACAAGAATTAGTCCAACAGTTCCTTATCCTTCAGAAATGAATTTTGCAGGTGAAATGGTTCCAACTAGTGATAACGATGTTAGTGAGCGTTTGGATAGAGAAATGGTTACCAATATCAATTACCACTCAAATACAACTTTAGTAATCAAAAGAGCTAATAAAGTATTTCCAATCATTGAGCCTATTTTAAAAAGAAATGGAATTCCTGATGATTTTAAATATTTGGCAGTAATTGAAAGTAGTTTGGTAAATGCAGTCTCTCCAGCTGGAGCTAGAGGTATTTGGCAATTTATGCCTACAACTGCCAAAGAATATGGAATGGAAGTTTCTAGTGAAGTGGATGAGCGTTATCATTTGGAAAAATCAACTGAAGCTGCTTGTAAATATTTAAATGATGCTTTCAAGAGATTTGGAAACTGGACGTTAGTTGCTGCTTCATACAATGGTGGAATGGCTGGAATTAATAGAGTTTTAGAAGCTCAGCAAGTTTCAAGTTATTATGATGCTTTGTTTTATGAAGAAACTGGTCGTTATGTTTTCAGAATTTTAGCTTTGAAAGAAATTATGAAAAATTCACCTAAATACGGATTTGATATTCCAATAAACGAACTATATATTAATGTTCCAACAGAAAAATTAATAATTGAAAATACAATTGAAGATTTAGCTTTGTTTGCTAAAGAACATGAAACAAATTATAAAACACTTAAAGTTTTAAATCCTTGGTTACGCGACAAAAAACTTACAGTTTCTTCAGGAAAGACTTATGAAATTGAAATCCCTAAAAAATAATATTTAGAAATTACAGCACAAAAAAAATCACAAACTAGTTTATCTAATTTGTGATTTTTTTTATCTTAAAATCTAGTATCTAAAAATCTTAAATCCTTTTCAATTGCTGTTTTAACATATCTATTTGTTCCTTCAACATATTGTGTTTGTCTAATTTCTTTGCTTCATTTAAATATTTAGTAGCTTCCATCTTTCTTCTTTTTGTTAAAGAAATTCCAGCTAATTGTAATTTCGCTAAAGCTAAATCTTGATCCATACTTAATCCTAATTCAATAGCTTTCTTAAAAAACTTTTCAGCTAAAGTTAAGTTAGTTTGCGAAACCATAATTCCGTTTAAGTAGTTGTAATAACCTTGTTGTTTTCTTACTAAAGCTGCTTCTGGATTTTTTATTTTATCTAACCAAGACTTGGCTCCATCCATATCTTGTTTTCTCAATTTTAAAAAAGCTAACAAAATCATTTCATTTTTAAAGTATAAGAAAATAAAAATGATTGAAAAAAGAAGTAAGAAAATCCCGTTACCTATATTGCCTTCTGTAAATTGATATATAGCAAAAGCAATGATTAAACCTGCTAAAATTAGTTTGATATTCTTGTTAAACATACTGTATTTTTTAATTTGGAGCAAAGGTAATAAATTCTAACTAAAAAATATTTTAAAAACTACTTGTAAATGAAAAAAACCTTTGTATATTTGCACTCGATTTATAGGAAGCTATAACAAAAAGTAAAATAGATTTTTAAAGATATAAAGCAATGAGCAAGAGAACGTTTCAACCATCGAAAAGAAAAAGAAGAAATAAACACGGGTTTATGGATAGAATGTCTACTCCTAATGGTAGAAAAGTCCTTGCACGTAGAAGAGCAAAAGGAAGACACAAATTAACTGTTTCTTGCGAACCAAGACATAAAAAATAATGATTAGCTACTAATCAATATCAAGCCGTTACTTTTATTAGTAGCGGCTTTTTTTTAAACTTGTTTATAATTTTTAATAAGTTTCAAATCTCAAAGTTTATAATGTAAGCCAAAGAGATTAAATTTGAAGATACAACTAAACTACAATCACAACACAATAAATACAATGCCAAAAGACAATTCAATCAAATCGGTTTTAATTATAGGTTCAGGTCCAATCGTAATCGGACAAGCATGTGAATTTGATTATGCAGGTTCACAATCAGCACGTTCGCTTCGTGAAGAAGGAATTGAAGTAATTTTGATCAACTCTAATCCTGCAACCATCATGACAGATCCTTCCATGGCTGATCATGTATATTTATTGCCACTTACTACAAAATCTTTAATCCAAATCTTAAAAGAACATCCTCAAATTGATGCTGTTTTGCCAACAATGGGTGGTCAAACAGCTTTAAACCTTTGTTTGGAAGCTAATGATAAAGGTATTTGGGATGATTTTAATGTAAAAATGATTGGTGTTGATGTAAATGCCATTAATATTACAGAAGATAGAGAGCAATTCAAACAACTTTTAGTTAAACTTGCAGTAGGAGCAGCACCAGCAAAAATTGCAACTTCTTTTTTACAAGGTCAAGAAATTGCTCAAGAATTTGGTTTTCCAGTAGTTATTCGTCCTTCGTTTACACTTGGTGGAACTGGAGCAGCTTTCGTTTTCAACAAAGATGATTTTGATGAAAAATTGACTTATGGATTAGAAATGTCTCCTATTCATGAAGTGTTGATTGATAAAGCCTTAATTGGTTGGAAAGAGTATGAATTAGAATTACTTAGAGATAAAAATGATAACGTAGTAATCATCTGTTCTATCGAAAATATGGATCCAATGGGTATTCATACTGGAGATAGTATCACGGTTGCACCAGCTATGACTTTATCAGATACAACATTCCAAAAAATGAGAGATATGGCCATCTTAATGATGCGTTCTATCGGAAATTTTGCTGGAGGTTGTAACGTTCAATTTGCTGTTTCACCAGATGAAAAAGAAGACATTGTTGCTATTGAAATTAACCCAAGGGTTTCTCGTTCTTCGGCTTTAGCTTCAAAAGCTACCGGATATCCAATTGCAAAAATCGCAACAAAATTAGCTTTAGGGTATAACTTAGACGAATTACAAAATCAAATTACAAAATCAACTTCGGCTCTTTTTGAACCAACTCTTGATTATGTAATTGTAAAAATACCACGTTGGAACTTCGATAAATTTGAAGGTGCTGACAGAACTTTAGGACTTCAAATGAAATCGGTTGGTGAAGTTATGGGAATTGGACGTTCGTTCCAAGAAGCGCTTCACAAAGCAACTCAGTCGTTAGAAATTAAAAGAAATGGTTTAGGAGCTGATGGAAAAGGTTACAAAAACTACGACCAAATTATTGAGAAACTAACTCATGCGAGTTGGGACAGAGTTTTCGTAATTTATGATGCTATTGCAATGGGAATTCCATTGAGTAGAATTCATGAAATTACTAAAATAGACATGTGGTTCTTAAAACAATATGAAGAATTATTCCACTTAGAAAGAGAAATTTCAAAATATAAAGTAGAAACTTTACCTAGAGAATTATTGCTTGAAGCTAAGCAAAAAGGATATGGAGACAGACAAATTGCTCATATGATGGGTTGTTTGGAAAGTCAAGTTTATAAATTGAGAGATGAACAAAACATTAACAGAGTTTATAAATTAGTGGATACTTGTGCTGCTGAATTTACTGCAAAAACACCTTATTATTACTCCACTTTTGAAGCTGAAATTCAAAAAGCTGATGGAACAACTTATGTAGATAACGAAAGTATTGTTACCGATAAAAAGAAAGTAATTGTTTTAGGTTCTGGACCAAATAGAATTGGACAAGGAATTGAATTTGATTACTCTTGTGTGCATGGAGTTTTAGCAGCAAAAGAATGTGGTTATGAAACTATCATGATTAACTGTAACCCTGAAACGGTTTCTACAGATTTTGATACAGCTGATAAATTATATTTCGAACCTGTTTTTTGGGAACATATCTACGATATCATTCGTCATGAAAAGCCAGAAGGAGTTATTGTTCAATTAGGTGGACAAACCGCTTTGAAATTAGCTGAGAAACTTTCTAAATATGGAATTAAGATATTAGGAACTTCTTTCGATGCCTTAGATTTAGCAGAAGACAGAGGAAGATTCTCAGATTTATTAACAGAATTAAATATTCCTTTCCCTAAATTCGGAATTGCTGAAAATGCTGATCAAGCTTCTCAATTAGCTGATACTTTAGATTTTCCATTGTTAGTTCGTCCTTCTTATGTTTTGGGTGGACAAGGAATGAAAATCGTAATTAACAAACAAGAATTAGAAGAACATGTAATTGATTTATTAAAGTCAATTCCAGGAAATAAATTGTTGTTAGACCATTATTTAGATGGTGCCATCGAAGCTGAAGCTGATGCAATTTGTGATGCTGATGGAAATGTGTACATCATCGGAATCATGGAACACATTGAACCTTGTGGAGTTCATTCAGGAGATAGTAATGCAACTTTACCTCCTTTTAACTTGGGTGAATTTGTAATGCAACAAATCAAAGAACATACCCACAAAATTGCTCGTGCTTTAAAAACGGTTGGATTAATCAACATTCAATTTGCGATTAAAGATGATACGGTTTATATTATTGAAGCCAATCCAAGAGCTTCTAGAACGGTTCCATTTATTGCAAAAGCGTATGGTGAACCTTATGTAAATTATGCTACAAAAGTGATGTTAGGTCACAATAAAGTAACAGACTTTAAATTTAATCCACAATTAAAAGGATTTGCCATCAAGCAGCCAGTTTTCTCTTTTAGTAAGTTTAAAAATGTAAACAAAGCTTTAGGACCAGAAATGAAATCAACTGGAGAAAGCATATTGTTTATTGACGATTTGAAAGATGATCAATTTTATGAGTTGTACTCAAGAAGAAAAATGTATTTGAGTAAATAGTATTAAGTAGTAAGACAAAAAAGTCCTCGTAATTGAGGACTTTTTTTGTTTATACTCTAAAAAATGTGCGAGTAGCACATAAACAACTTTTTTTAAATTATTGTTAACGTTCTCGCGCTTGTGCTAGTGGCGTAGTTTGATTACTAGCCAAACCAAAAATACACAAATAATTGATTCGACGGATTGATTTCTGATGAAAAATTACCTAGCCATTAGCACAAACGTGTGTTGGTAGATGTAGTTTTATCCAGCAATTTTTACGTTACTATTTAAGATTTCTACATTAAAATTCACTTTGGCTTTTAAGGCACTGAAAACTCTCAAAATTGTTTCAACTGTGACATTAGTTGTATTGTTTTCAAGCTTTGAAATTTGTGCTCTTTGAACGCCTATTAATTTTCCAAGTTCTTCTTGCGTCATATTTCTTTCAATACGAACTTTTTTTATTAGATCGCCAAGAATTTCCATTTGAAGTTCTTGTTCGTATAGTGTTCTTTTTACGGTTCCAACTTCTCCGATGAATTCATCTTTAATTTTGTCAAAAGAGAACATTTCTAATTCTTTTCCTTTATTTTTCATTTCTCTTATTTTTAAGTTCAAAATATCTCAATCTTATATTTTCTGCTTTTTCAATTTCTTTTTCAGGAGTTTTTCCTGTTTTTTTCACTATTCCATGTGTTGCCAAAACCAATGTTTCAATTTTTTCTGTTTTGTCCCAAAAAGCAAAAATTCTGTAATATGTTTTGTTATATAAAGTTCTAAATTCCCAGATTTCTCCTTTTAGTTTTTTGAACAGTTCATTATCATTTTTTATTTTTGATTTGTCAATGTTGAAAATTATCTTGTCCCGACTTTTTTCATCAATTTCTAGCAAAAATTCCCTTGCTTCAGTCAAAAATATAACATTAAATTTATTCATTCAGCTTAATTTGTTTCCATACAAAGATACAAATATATTTTGAATAGAAATTTATTTGTTGTTTTTTTAAGAAAATTTTGTTTTGGAAATCTGAAATACTATATCTACCAACTAGTTTATAGTCGCTACTTTCCTACTGTTTTTATACCAAATTGGCAGGATAGTCGCATGTTTTTGTTGTTCTATCAAATATATAAAATTAATTGTTGTAAATAATTTATTTATAAAATAATAATGTATTTGCATCAACTGTTTTTAATGAAAGAGTTTTTATATTTTTACTACTTCAAATTACTATTATGGATTTTCTGAAAAAAATAAATAAAAAGGCTAAACTAGATAACGATACTGGTTTTGGTGCTAATGCTTCTAATTATGGTGGTCGGTTTATTTCTAAAAATGGAGATGCTAACGTTAAAAAAGTAGGAATTAGTTTTTTAGAAAGTGTGAGTTGGTATCATACCATGATCAACATTCCAAGATGGAAATTTTTGTTGGTAATTCTTCTTTTTTATTTTGTGGTGAATACGCTTTTTGCCACATTGTATTATTTAA
Source organism: Flavobacterium ponti (assembly GCF_042652765.1). Classification (NCBI taxonomy): domain Bacteria; kingdom Pseudomonadati; phylum Bacteroidota; class Flavobacteriia; order Flavobacteriales; family Flavobacteriaceae; genus Flavobacterium; species Flavobacterium ponti. Next base: position 52,899 of record NZ_JBHSGW010000026.1, on the reverse strand, counting down.
TTGGAGTAGAACATTTAAGTGGTATCACCGCTGATAATAATCTTGAAAAATTTGCACAAGCTTTCTTTTTTAGTATTCAAACCTATACAACTGTAGGTTATGGACATATTAATCCAACAGGTTTTTGGGCAAGTTTTGTTTCGTCTATAGAAGCTTTGATTGGTTTGCTAACTTTTGCGATTGCTACGGGTTTGTTTTTTGGTCGTTTTAGTAAATCGGAAGCTTTTATTCGTTTTTCTGATAATGCTTTAATAGCTCCTTATGGAGAAGAAACGGCTTTGATGTTGCGAATGGCTCCTTATAAAAATACAAATCTTTTTGAAGTAGAAGCTAGAGTAACTTTAGGTTTAAGTGTGGAAGAAAATGGAAAACCAGTCAATAAGTTTTATCAATTGGATTTAGAATTGGAAAAAATAAATTCCTTAATGTTGAGTTGGACTTTGGTTCACCCAATTACAAAAGAAAGTCCTTTATACGGTTTTACAGAAGAAGATTATCAAACAATTGATGGTGAAATTATTGTGTATGTAAAAACCTTTGATGATATGTATAGCGACCAAGTTGTTAAGCGTACATCTTATGTTTTAAACGAAGTTGTTTATGGTGCAAAATTTGATATGATGTACAATAGAAATGAAGATGATACGAAGACTATTTTGCATTTAGAAAAATTAAATTCATATCAGAAGGTTTCTTTGAAAGCATAAAAAAAAAAGCACAATTTCGTGATGAGATTGTGCTTTTTGTTTTTAATTTATTTTGGATTATCCACCCATTTTTTCTTGAAATTCTTCCATAGTTACTTTTTCAAATCCTTCTGGAACGATGAATGCTTCTTTTGGTAAATCTTTAGAAACTTCAGTAGCTATTAAGTTTAATGTTGCTTGAGGAGTAACGATTGTCATTTCTAAAGGAAAACCTTTTAATTTATTTTCTTTAGTAGAATTCATCATTTGAATGTTGTCAGTAACATAAAATTCACCTGTTTTGTCTTCTTTATAAGTTACACTTGCTTTGTAGCATTTGTATCCTGCTATTTCCTTAGTGTCTTTTTTGTCTAAAGTAACAGAAACAATATTGTCTAAATCAGCCATATCTACACCTTTTGAAGCATTTTCATCAATTTCAGTAATTTCATATTTATTACCCATTGCATCCATAGTCATTTTTGTAGAGTTTGGCTCATTGATTTTTTTGTACACTTTTGTCAAAACCATTCCACCCATCATATCTACTTCTACGGCAACATTATCTTTGTCAAAATAATTGGTCATTATGATGTCACCCATCATTGCCATTTGTTCGTTGTCGCTAGTCATCTTGTATTTTACAACACCACTAGTCATTGTTTGACCGATTGAACTAATAGAAGCTAATAGCAAAAGGCAAATTGAGATTTGTTTAATTTTTTTCATTTTATTAAGTATAAATTTTTTTATAAAAGTATTAAAAAAAGTAGAATTACAAGTTATTTCAAATTAAAATCTAAGGAAACGTTAACTTGTTTTGAAAGTTTTTTACTAACTACACTTGGTATTTCAATATCAAAATCGTCTACATTAACCTTAAAATCAGAGATTAAATTAATGATTTCTCCATTTTTTTTAAGTTTTGCTTTAATGTTTAAATCTTTAGATTTTCCATGTAGCTCAAGCTTTCCTTTTATAGTGTATTCTTGTGCAGTTGAAGACAATTTTGAAGCATCAAAATTTTCAATTTTACCTTTAAAAGTTGCTTTTGGATATTTGTTACTTTCTATATAGTTTTCATTAAAGTGTTCTTCCATTAAAGCAACTTTGAATCGAAATCCTTTCATAAGTGCTAGAGCTGCAATTTCACCATTTTCTGTATTTAATATAGCAGTAACAGCATCGTTTTTGGCTTTGACTTCTTCAAAAGAAGGAACAGAAGCTTCAAAAGTAATAGTGCCAGTTTTCGTTATTTTTTTCTCAACAATTGGAGAAAAACTGAGTAGACATAAAGTTAAAAAGCCTAAAATATTTTTCATGTTTTTGTTTTTATAAATTAATTACAAGAATTATTCCAATAGTCCATCTGAATTCCATTTTACAACAATGTCTATGGTTTGCTGTGGTAACCTTGGCCCACCATTTGGCATCAATCCTGGTTCTCCAGTGGTTCGGGAAATTCGGTCTAATAAACCTCTATTTAAGACAGCATCTTTTACTTGGTTGTAAGTTGTTAATGACATTGGTGCTCCGTTGGAAGGAGTTGAACCGTGACAACTAACGCAATTATTGTTAATTATTGATTTAACATTTTGCTCGTATGTTACTAAAATAGGGTTCTCACTTTTAATAATTAAATCATCTTCTGAATGATTTGTACACGAAAGACTTAATAAAATTAAGGGAATAAATAAATATTTAATTTTCAGCATGTTATTTTTTTGTATAAAGTTAATAATTTTTATTAAATTTGAAATAAATTGTTAAAAATGAAAAAGAAAGTAATTTTATTTTTTCTTTTAATTTGCTTAGTATCATTTGGAATTTATAAGTATGTTTATAAATCGCACAGAAGTATTTCAGAAGAAGTATCATCTTACAGTGTTACTGTTAGTGAGTTAATTGAAGCATATTCAAATGGAGAAGAAGAAGCTGACCAAAGGTATTTAGATAAAACAATTACTGTTAGAGGTGTTGTTACTTCAACTAATAACTCAGATAAGTCAATAACTATAGACAATCAGTTATTTGGGTTGGTAGAAAACGGTTTAGATAATATTACTATTAATGATTCGGTAACTCTTAAAGGGAGATTTATAGGTTATGATGAATTATTAGAAGAAGTAAAAATGGATCAAATAACAATAATAAAATGATAAAAAAAATACTTTACTTTTTTACAATTTTCATGTCTTTTCAAGGGATTGCTCAAAAAGACATTTTTACTATAGCTAGAAGTGGAACAGTAGAAGAGGTGAAAGAGATTATGAAATCAAATCCATCTGTAATTAATGAATTAAACGATAGAGGTTTTACACCATTAATTTTGGCCTGTTATAAAAACAATAATGATGTGGCTAAATTTTTAATTGATTCTGTTGAAGATTTAGATGTTACAACCGAAATGGGAACAGCTTTGATGGCAACTGTTGTTAAAGGTAATGTTGAAATAGGAACCTATTTGTTAGAAAAAAAGGCCAACCCAAACCTTACTGATAGTAATGGTGTTACAGCATTAATGTATGCAGTGCAGTTTAAAAATGAAGATTTAGTAAAGGCTTTGTTAAAACATAATGCAGACAAAACTGTACTTGATAAAAATGGCAAAACAGCTTTTGAATATGCTGTGTTTTCAGAAAATAAAGAAATTATTAATTTACTAAAATAAAAACTATGAAAAAAACTACTTTAATTTTATTATCCTTATTTACACTTGTTGGTTTTTCCCAGCAAAAAACTACAGGTCTATTGAATCTTTCTTCCAATACTACTGCGACAATGTTATTGGATAGTCCTTCTCAGACGGTTACTTTGACTTTAACAGGTCCAAATGACAGATGGTTTGCATTACAATATGGTTCTTTTAACGGTGGAATGGAATCAGGTGCTGATTTAGTTTATTGGAATAATGTAACACTAGTGGAAGCAGATCACAATGGAATTGGTTCAACACCTACAAATGATACTACAAATAATTGGGTTTTAGTTTCAAATACTAATAATACTCCATCTACAGGATTAAGGACTTTGGTTTATACAAGAGCTTTTAATACTGGTGATGCTACTGATTATGTATTTAATTTTGCTGATAACAATATTGATTTAGCTTGGGCAAAAATGAGTAGTGCAACATTTGCATTGTCTTATCATGGGAATAATAGAGCTGTGTTGTTAAATACTCCTTTATCAACTTTAGGTGTTGAAGATTTTTCTTTAAATAGTGCTCAAATTTATCCAAATCCTTCAAATGGTAATTTTACTATTGAATCAAAAACAACAGTGCAAACAATAAATATTTATTCTCACACAGGTTCTTTTGTTAAAACAATTGATGCTAAAAATTCAGAGTCAATTGAAGTTAATGTTGAAGGTTTGCAAACTGGTATTTATCTTTTAGAAATTAAAAATGAGACTGATAGTTCTTGGAAAAAAATTATCATTAGCGAATAAAATTAGTAACCTTTAATAGTAAATAGTAGTTTAGGCTACTATTTCTTTTTTTATAACCATGAGAAATTGGAAAATATCTGTTTTGTTTTTATTAGTTTCAACCTATCTTTTTGCTCAAGATGATTTACTAAACGAAATTGATACAGTAGCAGTTGATAAAAGAGTCAATTCATCCTTCAAATCCTTAAAAATAGTCAATTTAGAATCTACAAAGCTTGCTTCTAAAGGAGATTTATATTTTGTTGTTTCGCATCGATTTGATTATTTTAAAAATGGTTTTGATGATTTTTTTGGATTAGATAATGCCAATACAAGATTGCAGTTTGTGTATGGAGTTACTCCTTGGTTAAGTGTTCATGCTTCTCGTAGTGGTTTTAATAAAACCTATGAAGCTGCTGGAAAATATAGTTTAATGCATCAAGAAGAAGGAGGTTTTCCTTTTGAAATTGTTGGGTTCAATAGTATTGCTATAAACACAGCTTTAGAAAAAGATCTATTGCCTTTATTGGAATTTGAAGACAGATTAAGTTATGTGAACCAATTATTAATTTCTAGAAAATTTAGTGATAATTTATCTTTGGAATTGGCTCCAACTTATTTTCATGAGAACTATGTTGTTGATAATAATCAAGATAATAGTCAATTTGCACTAGGTTTTGGAGGAAGATATAAATTAACAACTCGTTGGTCTATTAATATGGATTATGCAGCTCATTTAAACAGAGCTTCTAATTCACCTTTTACAAACCCATTGTCAATTGGTGTTGATTTAGAAACTGGTGGACACGTTTTTCAAATGCATTTTACTAATTCTCAAGCAATGCACGAAAGTGGTTTTCTCGGAAACACTAGTGGAAAATGGAGTAAAAGTGAAATTGCTTTTGGATTTAATCTAGTCAGAGTATTTTAAAAAGAAATAAAAAATCCCAATCAACTAAGATTGGGATTTTTTATTTAATATCTAATTGCACATTAAAATTTGATAGGTTTTCAATAGATTTCTCAGAAGTATGATCAAATTTATCTTCTAAAATTTTGTTCTTTTTCTTTTGATTAATTCGAATTACACAATCATAAAAACGTCTGACTTCTTCTAGATTGTATAAAATTAGTGTTGGAACTTTAGCATTGTTTCCTTCTTCATCTTTAGCAACCATAGTAAAATAACTAGAATTACAATGTTTTACTTTTCCAGTTTTAATGTTTTCAGAAATTACACGTATTCCTACAACCATTGAACTATTTCCTACATAATTTACAGAAGCTTTTAAGGTTAAAAGTTCTCCAATTTCTACAGGATTTAAAAAATCAACTGTATCAACAGAAGCTGTTACACAATATAAACCTGAATATTTTGAAGCACTTGCAAATGCAATTTGATCCATCAATTGTAACAAATATCCACCATGGATTTTTCCACTAAAATTGGAATGTGATGGCAACATTAATTCGGTAAATGTGATTTTGGAAGCGTTAACTGTATTTGTTTTTTCGTTCATATTTATCTTGCAAAAGGGGATTGATCTTCAGTTACATCTGTAATAAAATAGCGAGTATCTCCCCACCAAAAGAATGTTTTATATCTTTCAACATAGTTTACTTTTACAAATTTACCTTGAAGTTCTTTTAATTTTTCAATAGCTTCTGGTTGATTGTCCATCACAGAAAATTCAAAAATTTGAGCACCAGAAATTCCTTGACTAATTTCTCCTTCCCAAGTTTTTACCACATATCCTTTGTGACTAATTTTTATTAATTCACCAGATCTTACTCCTTCGCTGTAAGGAACATAATACACAAAAACAAAGTAACCAATTAGAAACAAAAGGAATCCTAATGCTCCATACAACAATACTTTCATAAATTTACTCATAGCTTTATTCGTTATCTGTTAAATTTTCTTCTAATTCGTTTGCTCTTTTTAATATAGGTTCAGGTAATGCTTTTTTAGCTTTTGCACCCATTTTTTTCAATTTTTCTACACTTGTAACCAAATTTCCTTTTCCTTCAACAAGCTTATTCATGGCATTTCCATACTCTGATTTGGCTTCATCCATTTTCTTTCCTATTTTGATTAAATCAGAAACAAATCCTTCAAATTTATCATACAAAGCTCCAGCTTGACGGGCAATTTCAATGGCATTTTCTTGTTGCTTTTGATTCGTCCACATGCTATCAATAGTTCGCAAAGTAGCTAATAGAGTAGTAGGTGTAACAATCACAATATTTTTTTCAAATGCTTTGCTGTATAAACTACTATCATCATTCAAAGCTAAAGCAAAGGCTGGTTCTATAGGAATGAAAAGTAAAACAAAATCAGGACTTTCCATTTGATAAATGTCGTGGTAATTTTTGGCACTTAATTGTTCCACATGTCGTTTAATTGAATTGACATGTTCTTTTAAATAAGTTACTTTTAAAATTTCATCTTCTTCATTTACATATCGCTCATAACCTGTTAAAGATACTTTTGAATCGACCACCATTTTCTTTCCATCAGGTAGATTGATGATAACATCAGGAAGAATTCGTGTTCCTTCTTCATTAGTAAAACTTTGTTGTACTTCATATTCACGACCTTTCTCTAAACCTGATTTTTCTAAAACACGTTCTAAAACTAATTCACCCCAATTTCCTTGCAATTTGCTATCACCTTTTAGAGCTTTGGTTAAGTTGATTGTTTCCTTACTCATTTGTTCGTTCATTTCGCGTAAGCCAAGAATTTGTTGACGCAAAGCTGCATGATAATCGATGCTTTCTTTATGAGTATCTTCTACTTTTTTCTCAAATAATTGAATTTTATCTTGCAAAGGAGAAAGAATATTTTTCATATTCTCTTTGTTTTGTTCTGTGAACTTATTAGATTTTTCGTCCAGAATCTTATTGGCTAAATTCTCAAATTCTTTGGTAAACTTTTCTTGTAGTTGCTCAACTTCTTGTTTTTGCTCTTTATTTCGTTCCCAAAGATTTTCAAAATCAACTTCTTTTTTAGACAATTGAATGGCTAAAGCTTCTTTTTCTGTACGAATGGTTTCTTTTTCACTATTTACTTGTTGTAAAACTTTTTCAAATTGCATTTTTTCTGAAGCCAATTGATTTTTAAGTTGTTCAATCTGACTCATTAAGCCATTCACTTTTTCTTCTAAACCTGATTTTTCGGATTGTGATTGGGCTTTAGAAAGTAGTTTTCCAACAAAAAAACCAATAGCTAATGCTACTAGAAATGTGATTAGAATAAGAAACGATTCATTCATAGAAATAATTTTATGTAAAGTTAATAAAATATTCAGATTATAGATTTAATACTTGAATTTAAAAGTAAGATTAATAATGTATTTTTGCCAAAATTTATTTCATAATGCACCGTCATTTCTTGTTACATAAACCTCATAGTTATCTAAGCCAATTCATTTATGAACAAAAGCGAAAAAAGCGTTTATTAGGTGAATTGTTTGATTTTCCTGAAGGAACAATGGCTGTTGGAAGATTAGATGAAGATTCTGAAGGTTTATTGTTTTTAACTACTGATGGAAAAGTTAGTGAGCAAGTTAGAAGCAAAAAAGTAGAGAAAGAATATTATGCACAAGTCGATGGAATTATTACCCAAGAAACGGTTGATTTGATGACTAAAGGTGTTGAAATTGGTATCAACGGTTCGAAATATTTAACTCGAAATTGTAAAGCTCATTTACTACATGAATTGCCAAATTATATTGGACCAGGAAGAAGAATTAGAGATGAACGACATGGACCAACGAGTTGGGTTTCGGTAACTTTAACAGAAGGAAAATTTCGTCAAGTGCGAAAAATGACAGCTGCTGTTGGGTTTCCAACTTTAAGATTAGTTAGAATTCGAATTGGAAATACAACTTTAAAAGGATTACAAGCAGGTGAAGTTTTAGAAGTACAAGCATTTGATATTTAAACAACAGACTATAAACAATTAACCACAAACTTAAATAATGCTAAACATAGTTTTAATAGAACCCGAAATACCAAACAACACAGGAAACATAGGTCGATTATGTGTTGGAACTGAAAGTCGTTTGCATTTAATTCATCCCTTTGGTTTTGAAATTACGGATAAGAATTTAAAACGTTCGGGTTTGGATTATTGGGTGCATTTAGATTGGAAAGAATACCAATCCGTTGCAGAATGGAAAGCACAAATTCCTGATTTATCACGTGTTTTTTTAATGAGTTCTCATGCTGAAAAATCGTATTTGGAACAAGAATTTCAAGATGGTGATTGGTTGGTTTTTGGAAAAGAAAGTGTTGGATTGAGTGAAGAAGTCTTAGCTCAATTTGAAAACCATCTAAAAATTCCGATTTCAAAATATGTTCGAAGTTATAATTTAGCTAATTCTGTAACTTTTTTAATTGGTGAAGCCAAAAGGCAGATTGATTTAAAATAGTATCCAATTTTTGTCATTCTGAACTTGTTTCAGTTTCTAAAATCTTTTTCACTTTGAGATTTGAAAAGATTCTGAAATAAATTCAGAATGACAAGATTGTCTGTGTAATTATTTAAATAGTTCGTCAAAGAAAATTTTCATCGCTTCCCAACTTCTTTTATCTGCTTTTTCATTGTAAGCTGCACCTTTACTATTATCACTTCCTGCATCTTTGTGTGTAAATGCATGAACAGCATTTGCGTAAATGTTTAATTGCCAATCTGCTTTAGCAGTTCTCATTTCGTCTTCAAAAGCACTAACTTCTTTAGCTGGAACATAAGGGTCATCAGCTCCATGAAGTGCTAAAACTTTTGCTGAAATTGGAGTTGCAATTCTATTGCCATCTTTCCCTAAACCACCGTGAAAAGAGACAACACCTTTTACTTTTAAACCACCACGAGCAGCTTCAATAGCACCTGTTCCTCCAAAACAATATCCAATTACAGCAATTTCATCTGGATTTGCACCAGCTTTTACCAATTGATCAATGGCTAACTGAATTCTTTTTTGATAAGAAGCAAAATCTGTTTTATAGAAACCAGCTAATTTTCCAGCTTCATTTGTATTGGAAGGTTTATTTCCAACACCATACACATCTGCTACAAAAGAATAATATCCTAAATCAGCTAATTTTTGAGCACTTTCTTTTTCGTGTTCGCTAATTCCCATCCAAGCATGGAGAACAACTACACCAGCTTTTTTAGCATTTGGTTTTGTAGGAGTAGCTAAAAAACCTTCTAATTTTTGATTTCCATCAGTGTATGGAACTGATTTTAATTGAGCTTGTGCGTAAATAGATGAAAATAAAATAACTATTGCGCTTATTTGTTTTAAATTCATAATTTATTTTTTTTACTAAATTACAAATTCTTTATTTATAAAGTATTAAACAATTTATAAGTTTTATTTAATATTAAATTTTCCGTGTGAAGCATCAAATTGGATGTTTTCATTTTTAAAAATAACTTCAAAAACACCTTCTTCTATTAATTTACATGGTTCGTTTTGGTAAACTTTATCATCAGTAATTACAATTATTTCATCACATAATTGAATGGCTAAATCAATATCATGAGTAGAATAAAGAATTGTTTTACCAGTTTCATGTGTTAGTTTTTGCAGTAATTTTAACAATGTGACTTTATGAACCAAATCCAAATGAGTTGTGGGTTCATCTAAAATAATCAAATCTGTATCTTGTGCTAACGCTCTAGCAATAAGTGTTTTTTGCAATTGACCGTCACTAATTTCAAAATGTTTTTTATGTTGGAATGTATGGATTTCAGTTAATGTTAAAGCTTCTTCAATTTTGATCTTATCTTCATTGGAAAGTGTTCCTAGCCAATTGGTATAAGGTTGTCTTCCTAAAGCTACGATTTCATAAACCGATAAATTACTTGGTGGAAGATGTTCGGTTAAAACAATACTTAGTTCTTTTGATAAATCTTCTGATTTGAAAGTTTCAATGGATTTGTCGTTTATAAAAACATTTCCTTCTAAAGGTTTAATGATTCCTGTTATGGTTTTTAATAAAGTTGATTTTCCAATTCCGTTTGCCCCAATTAATCCAAATAATTTTCCAGAAGGCAAATGAATATCTAGATTTTTGGCAATAACTGTTGTGTTGGATTTGTTTTTGTATCCAATAGTTAGATTTTTTGTATGTAGGACTTTTTTATTCAAATCAACTAAAATTTCGTTTTCGAACTAATAACCAAATAACAATTGGAGCACCAATCATTGAAGTTACTGCATTTATAGGTAAGGTTAAATCACTTCCTGGTAATTGAGCTATGATATCACAAAATAATAAAATGATGGCTCCTAATAAAATTGTACTCCAAAACAAAGTCAAATGATTACTCGTTTGAAATAATAATTTTGCCATATGAGGAACTGCTAATCCAATAAAAGCAATTGGACCCACAAAAGCGGTAATGCTTCCTGCTAAAATACTGGTTGCTATGATGATTAGAATTCGTGTTTTTTTGAAATTTATTCCTAAACTATTAGCATAACGTTCTCCTAAAAGTAAAGCATCCAAAGGTTTGATGACTAAAAAACTAATACTTAATCCGATGGCTGTTAATACACCTAATAAACTAACTTCGTTCCAACTCAAATTGGCTAAACTTCCCATTGACCAAAAAGTGAATTTTTGTAATTGTTCAGCTGTTGAAAAATAGGTTAGGACTGAAACAATTGCACTGGTAAAACTTCCAAACATTAATCCGACAATTAAAATTGCCATAGTATCTTTTAATTTTTGGGAAACTACTAAAACAGCCATTAAAACTAATGCACTTCCTAAACCTGAAGCTACTACTATTCCATAAGAAGAAAGAAACAGTTCAGAAAGAAATGATGGTAAAAATGAAGTTCCTAATATAATAAATGCAACTCCTAAACTTGCTCCTGAACTCAAGCCTAAAACATATGGTCCAGCTAAAGGATTTCTAAATAAAGTTTGCATTAATAGTCCACTTATTGAAAGTGCCATTCCTACTAAAATTGCTGTTAGTGCTTTTGGTAAACGAAAGTTATAGAGAATGATTTCCCAACTTTCTTTACTCATTTTTTGATTGAAAATTCCTTTTACAATTTCTTCATTTGGAATTGAAATTGAACCTAAACTGATGTTTACAAAAAACAAAATCACTAAGACAGCAAGTAGTGCTAAGAATAATATAAAATGTTTTTTGGAGTTTGGCATTATTCGAATTAGTTATAAAGCAATGCTCAAAGATAATACAAAGTATTTTAATCAAAAATTATTGCAATTGCTCAAAAAAGAACAGTTCATAATTAGGCAAAAGTTCAGGATGTAAAATTTTAATCATGTCTTTTAACACTAAGTCTGGTCGGTTTGGTGCTAATTCATAATATATTATGCCACCAGTTTTTCCTTTTTTTGTACTGAATGAATAAACATTTTTAGTTTCTACAGCTTTAAAGAACTTATAATTTTTATTGTCTTTAATAATTTCGTCAATTGAAGTAAACTGTCCAGGTCCAATCCAAAAATCTGCATCTTTAGCTTTATCTAAAACAGTTTCAAAAGATAATGCTAAACTTCCAGTACCTTCTGTGTCAGACCAAAGATAATTTCCATTAGCTTCTTTTAAAAATAAAGCAGCCCAACTATCACCTTGAGGTAAGAACCATTGATCTTCATAAATTGCTCCAGCAAAAACGGTAGGCTTAATTTCAGCTTTTTGAGCTAATTTTAAAGCTTTGTTATAACTTTCTTCAATGGATTCAAATTCTGCATTTGCTTTTTCATTTTTATCATATAAAGCCCCAAAAAATTTAATCCATTCTGCTTTTCCTAATGGAGTTTTTTCGGTCCAATCTGAATTAAAGATTACTTTTTGACCGCTCTTTTCTAAATTTTTGTAGGTTTTCATATCGCCATCAACACTAAAACCGATAATGACATCTGGGTTTAAATCTAAAATAATTTCGGTATTTAAACTTTGATTTTTACCAATTTCTCTCACTTTTCCTTGATCAATTCTTTCTCTGGTTGTTTCGGAAGAAATATATTTTAAGGAAGGAAATGCAACCAAAGTGTTTTCAACACCTAACATTTCAAGTGATGGAATATGAGTTGTTGAAGTAACAATTATCTTCTGAATTGGAATTTGTATGGCAGTAAATTTTTGTAAACTATCAGGAACAATTACATTTTCTCTGTGCAAAACATAAGTAAAAGTTTCATCTGATTCAGGATAAGTATTTTTAACTTTTAAAATTGAAAAATCATCATATTCAACCAATGAAAAACCTTCAGCATGAATGATTTCATTTTCATTAACTGTTGCTTTTGCTATGTTTTTAGTCTTTTTACATTGGATTAAACCAAAAAAAAGAATGGAAAATAAAAACGCTTTAAGAATCTTGTGCATAAAAATAATTTTACGCAAAATTAGAATTTTGTTTTGATTAAAATAATGGAAGTAATACAAATGATTAAAATATTTTTTATTCTATTCTAAAAAAATAACCATATCTTCGCACCAGAATTAAGGTTGCTTGTTCAATATTGAACAGCATTAAAAGGGAATTAGGTTAAAAACCTAAGCTGTACCCGCAACTGTAAGCTATTAAGCTTGTTATTATCTACATTACCACTGTTTAGTAATTTAGAATTTAGAATTCAGAATTTAGAAAATTTCTAACTTCAAACTTCTACTTTCAAACTTCAAAATGGGAAGGTCAATAACAAGACGCAAGCCAGGAGACCTGCCTAATTTGTTAACTAATAGAAACTTTCGGGAAGAAAAGTTTATAAGATATGTTTAAAAAATTAGCTCTGTTTTTTGCTTTAACAGCTTGTTCTCTTATTTGGGCACAGCAAGATTCTATTTTTCATTTGCGAGAAGTAGTGCTTGTCGATTCGCAATTGAAAAATTTTTCTGATACTCAAAATACAATCCAACTTAATGATAGTGTGATTAAAAATAATCAAGCTTCTTTAACTTCTTTGTTACGTTATAATTCGGTTATTTATTTCAAAGAAAACGGCAATGGAATGGTTTCTTCACCATCATTTAGAGGAACAACTGCCCAACAAACTGCAGTGATTTGGAATGGAATAAATATAAACTCTCAATTAAATGGTCAAACGGATTTTAACACATTAACTACAAGCGGTTTTAATTCAATTACAGTAAGAGCTGGTGGTGGAAGTGTTATTTATGGAAGTGGAGCTGTTGGTGGAACAATTCACTTGAATAATGAAATTGCTTTTAAAGAGAAATTTGAAAATCAGTTGCGTTTAAATTATGGTAGTTTTGAAACTTTTGGAGCCAATTATACTTTAGATATTGCAACAGACAAAATTTTTGCTAATGTAATTATATCTCATAATCAATCTGAAAACGATTATAAATATATTGGATATGACAAAATAAACGCAAACGGTCAATATGAAAATACAAGTTTCAATTCGAATATTGGTTATCGTATAAATCAAAATAATGAAATCAAGTTTTTTAGCTATTTATTTGATGGTAGTCGAAATTTTTCTGGAACAATTGCTTCTCCTTCAAAGAGTAACTATTTAGATTTTAATACTAGAAATTTATTGGAATGGACTAATTTCTCAGGTTTGTTTACTTCCAAAACTAAAGTGGCTTATTTAACTGAAGAGTATAAATATTTTGAAAATAAAGCTTTAGAAAATTTTACAACTGGAAATGCCAATACGTTTATTGCAAAATATGATTTGTTGTACAATTGGTCATCAAAAATTAAGATAAACTCAATTGTAGATTATACTCAAAATGCTGGAAATGGTTCAAGTTTGTCTGAAAATAAAAGAGAAATAGGTTCTTTTAGTTTGTTGTTCAAACATCAAATCACTAAGAAATTTTCTTATGAAGCAAGTATTCGAAAAGAAATCACTTCTAATTACAAAAGTCCATTGTTATATTCTTTAGGTGGAAATTTGCAAGTGTTTAAATGGTATGCTCTGAAGTTTTCAGGTTCAAAAAACTTTAGAATTCCAACCTTCAATGATTTGTATTGGCAAGGAAGTGGAAATTTAAATTTAAAGCCAGAAAGTTCTTTACAAGCAGAAATAGGTCAGGTGTTTAGTTATAAAAATGCTTCTTTAACTACAACTGTTTTTTATTCAAAAATTACAGATATGTTGCGTTGGTTGCCAAATAGCTCAGGACAATGGCAACCTACTAATACAGATAAAGTTTCTATTTATGGATTAGAAGCTTTGTTTCATTGGAAAAAAGATTTTACCAATTCAAGTATTCAATTAAATGGAACTTATGCTTATACAGTTTCAGAAAATGAGGATACAAAAAAACAATTGATTTATGTTCCGTTTCATAAAGCGACTTCAAGTGTAGCTTTTCGGTACAGGAGAACAACATTTACCTATCAAAATTTATTTAACGGTGTTGTTTATACTTCAAGTGATAATGCTTATGAATTGAAAGAATATTTAGTATCAAATGCTTCAATTTCTTATAAAATAGGAAATAAAAAACCTTTACGTTTAGGATTTCAAGTGCTGAATTTGGAAAATAAACCCTATCAAAATGTTTTATCTAGACCAATGCCTGGTCGTAATTATATGATGAATTTAACCTTTAATTTTTAATAAAATGATTTTTAAAAGAGTATTTATGATTGCAGCAATTGCTGTGTTTTTTGCTTCATGTTCTGATGATGATAACCAACAAATTAATAATGATTTACCTCTTGGAGCTTATGATAATGGTGTTTTAATTTTAAATGAAGGGAATTTTGGACAAGATAATAGTACAATTTCTTTTTTATCAAATGATTTAGCCGATTTTCAAGTTAGTGCTTTTTCTACGGTAAATCCAACAAAAATATTAGGTAATACAGCTCAAGATATTGGTTTTTATGATGATTATGCTTTTGTAGTTGTAAATGCTTCTAATAAAATTGAAATTGTAAACCGTTATACATTAGAATATGTTGCGACAGTTGATACAGGTTTAGATAATCCAAGATATATTGCTTTTGCAAACGGTAAAGGTTATGTAACGAATTGGGGCGATGCTTCTGTTACTACAGACGATTATGTGGCAATATTAAATGTTTCAAACTATACTGTTTCTGGAACTATTCCTGTAGTAGAAGGACCGGAACGTATTATTGAAAACAACGGAAAATTATATGTTGCTCACAAAGGTGGATATGGTTATGGTAATACGGTTTCTGTGATAAGTTCTACTTCTAATTCAGTTACAAATTCTATCGCTCTTGGAGCTGATGTTCCAAATTCATTGCAAATAGAAAATGGAAGTTTATACGTTATCTGTGGTGGAAAACCAGATTGGACAGCGGATGAAACTTTAGGAAAATTTATAAAAATTAATTTGTCAAGCGAAACAGTTACATCATCTATTGATTTTACAGCAGGAAATCATCCTTCAAATTTAGTTATTGATGGTAACGAAGTTTATTACACAGTTGATTTGGGAATCTATAAAATGAATTTAACAGCAACTAGCTTACCTTCTACAGAATTGTTTTCAACAAATAGTCAAGGAGTTTATGGTGTTTATAGTTTTGCTGTTGCCAACGACAAAATTTTTGTTGGTGATGCTTTAGATTACAGTGCCAATGGTAAAGTGTATATTTATTCTAAAACAGGAAACTTAGAAAAAGAATTAACTGTTGGTGTAACTCCAACAGGTTTTTATTTTAATTAACTGTTTTTATTTTTTTGTTTGTTAGAAAAAAGGCTTCCGTTTGGAAGCCTTTTTATTATTTTCTATTTTAAATTTGGAAGATTCTCCAAATACATTCCTTTTTCAATGCCGTCTAGATTTTTGGAATCTGTAACATGTTCAAAAACTTTTATATTTGAATTATCACTCATTCTTCCATTTGTATTTATGTAATTTAAAGCTGCATAAAGCATTGGTTCAGTGTTCTCTCCCAAAACTCCTAAATTTGCATAATCTTCATTAAGTGGAACATTTGGGACAAAACCGTTTGAGTATTCTCCAAATCCATCTTTATTGATTATTTTTAGAACAATAGGTTGCATGGCATATTTGTGATTTGGATTAAGGTTCTCTTTGCGAAAAGTTGGAGAATCATACAAAGTAATTGAACCTACATTTTTACCAGTTGTAACACTTCCAATTGTAGTAACATTTATATAAGGTCTTAAACCATTTATGACTAATTCACTTGCAGAAGCTGTTGAATTTGTAGTTAAAACATAAACTTTGTTTAGATTCAAGCTGTTTATTCCATTTCCATTACTCAATGAGTTCGTGAATTTGTTTATCAAAGCATCTGGATTGACTGAGTTGTAATAACTCATTCTTTTTTCATTCCATTCTTGTCTTGCAAAAACTTGACCGTTAAACTGTCCTGTAATCATACTTGCTAATTCTGTAGCTACATTAACTGAACCACCAGAATTGTATCTTAAATCTAATATTAAATGTGTAACTCCTTCACTTTGAAAATAAGCAAATGCATTATTTAGTTCATTTTCATAATTTGTATAAAAACCATTGTACATTAAATAACCTACTTTTTTAGTTCCAACAGTATGTACATTTTTAATTAAAACAGGATTTTCTGAATAAGCCGTTTTTGTTAGTTCAATTGTGTTTCCATTTGGAGTAATGTTTCCATTATCATAATCAGCCATGTTTAAAGTAAAAGTATCATCTGATAAACCAGAAGAATTTAAATAACCTTCACTATTTACGGTCAACGGAACACCATTTACAGCATAAAAAATATCTCCACGATGGATGTTTTTTGAAGAAGCATCCGAATTTGGAAGAATATAACGCACAAAACCAAAAACTTCTGTAGAACCAGGTGTTTTTCTTTTAAAACCTAAATCAGCACCAGTATTTTTTGAAGTTCCTTGCAAAGCAGCTTCTAAAATGTTATAATCGCTAAAAAGAACGCTATATTTATCTACATTTCCTGGTTCATATCTCAAGTGTTGAAATAAACTTTCAGGTGTATAATTGCTTAAAAAATTTTGAAAATCAGCATCATTAGCAAATCTTCCATCAACTAAATCAGGAGATTTTTTTTGCCAATAGTAATATTGATTTAACCCAGTCCAGATAAATTCATTGGTGTTTTTATAGTGTAAAACATCATCATAGTCATCACTACAACTTTGAAATATAAATAAGAAACAAAATGTTAGTACTAATGATTTTAAAACTTTATTCATAAAAGAATTTTTTAGCAGGTTTATTAATATAACTTCAATGAAGTAATTTTGGTATGTAAATTTATATTTTTTATGCTATTGTAACAATTTTAATTTACATTCGTCTTAACTTTATAAACAAACTAACAAAATGAAGCAACAAGAGTTCATTACTCTGATTAAACCTTTTAAGGATAAACTTTTTCGTTTAGCAAAGAGAATGTTGGTTAGTAATGAAGAAGCAGAAGACGCTACTCAAGAAGTTTTATTGAAATTATGGAAAGCTGATACAACTAAATTTAAGAGTATTGAAGCAATGGCTATGACAATGACTAAAAACTATTGTTTAGACCAATTGAAAGCAAAAAGGAGTGATAATATATCTCTAGTTCATAGTAATTATAGTGATAATTCTTCTTTAGAAAAGCAAGTTATAGCTAAAGATGATTTAAATATTGTTGAAAAAATTATAAACACTTTACCTGAACAACAACGAATAATTGTTCAGTTAAGAGAAATTGAAGAATATGAATTTGCTGAAATTGCCAAAATAGTAGATATGAATGAAACAGCAATTAGAGTAGCTTTATCAAGAGCAAGAAAAACAATTAGAGAAAAATTTAGTCAATTATAGATTATGGAACTGCAAAAAATTGAAAAATTACTAGAAAAATATCTAGAAGGAACTACTTCATTAGAAGAAGAAAAAATTATAAAAAACTTCTTTGCAAATGATAATGTGCCTTCTCATTTAGAGAGCTATCAATCGCTTTTTGAATACTATAAAATTAGTAAACAAGAAATGAGTAAAGAATTCATAATCCCAAAAAACAAAAATAATTATATAAAATGGTTTGGTGTTGCCGCAAGTCTTGTATTTGTTTCTATAATTACATTTATGTATTTGCAAGAAAACACAACAAACCAAGAAAACTTAGATACATTTAAAACTCCTGAAGAAGCTTTTGTTGAAACACACAAAGCTTTACAATTGGTGGCCAACAATATGAATTCAGGTTTAGAAAATGTAGCTTATTTAGAAGAATACGAAAAAACAAAAGAAATAATTTTTAAATAGAAATCATGAAAAAAATAGCAATTTTAGTATTAGTCCTTTTACCAGCATTTTTGTTTGCTCAATCTTCTTTCGATAAATTTGAAGGAAAAGAAGGAGTGAGCTCAGTAAATGTGAGTAAAAAAATGTTCGAAATGATGAGTAAAGTGAAGGTGGATGCAAAAGATAAAGAAATGCAACAATACCTTAATTTACTTAAAAAGTTAGATAACTTAAAAGTCTTAACAACAAGTAATGCAAAGATAGCAAGTGATATGAAATCGTCTGTTACTTCTTATCTAAAATCAAATCCTTTGGAAGAATTGATGCGTGCAAATAGCGATGGAAAAGACGTGAAAATTTACATTAAATCAGCAGGAAGTAGCTCAATAGTTAAAGAATTATTGATGTTTATGGAAAGTAGTTCAAAAGACACACCTTCTGTTTTATTATCACTTACTGGTGAATTTGATTTAGATGAAATATCTTCTTTGACCGAACGATTAAACTTGCCAGGAAAAGATGAATTGAAAAAAGCTTCAAAAAAATAAGATGAAAAAACTAACTATATTTTTATTTTCAATAGTAACTTTAATAAGTTGTAATACTAAACCAACCTTACAAAAGTACTTTGTAGAAAATACAGAATCAAAAGATTTTATAAGTATTGATTTAGGTTCAGATATTATCAATACCGAAAAAATGAGTTTGACTGATTCAGATAAAGAAGCTTTGGAATCATTCGATAAAATGAATGTTTTGGCTTTTAAAAAAGAAGAAACCAATAAACAAAATTATGATGTTGAGGTAGAAAAAGTTAGAACAATTTTGAAAGACACAACTTCTTACAATGAATTAATGAAATTTGGTTCAGGTAGTGATGGTGCTTCCATTTATTTTGTTGGTGATGATGATCATATTAACGAATTTGTTTTATTTGCCAACAAAAAAGAAAACGGTTTTGCAGTGGTGCGAATTTTAGGAAAAGATATGAATCCAATGAACATTATGAAAATAATGAATTTAATACAAAAATCAGATATTAATTTGGATCAATTGAAACCCTTACAAGAAATGATGAAATAATAAAAAAAAAGCTCCTTAATTGGAGCTTTTTTAATTTTTAAAATATTTCCACGGAACAACAAGCATTCCAAAACATTCTCCTTTGTCTTTTCCTAGATGTTTATGATGCATTTTATGAGCTCTTCTAACTGCTTTTGCATATCTATTATTGGCATTTCTAAATAGTTTAAAGCGTTGGTGAATAAAAATATCATGAACCAAGAAATAAGCAATTCCATAAGCTAAAATACCTAAACCAATTGCTAAACCTAAGTCAAATGAACCAATGCTCCAAGTGTAAAAACAAGTAATACTTACAATAGCATAAAAAATAAAGAAAGCATCATTTCGTTCAAACCAAGAATCATGGTCTTTTTTATGATGATCAGCGTGTAAATTCCATAAAAAACCATGCATTACGTATTTATGTGTAAACCAAGCCATAAATTCCATAATGCAAAAAGTAAGTATAAAAACAACAATTTGTAACAACATTTTTTTAATTTATTTTTAGATAATATTCAATCTATATTTAACGTAGCATCTTGCTAAAAGCTGCATTTTTTGATAATCTGAAACTCTAATGCGAGTGTTTTTAATTTCTAGCGAAGGTGTTTTTTGTAGCTTAATCAAAAGTTTTTTATAATAACGATAAGCTGTATAAACTCCAAATTTAGCTTCCAAAGGTAATTTTTTTATGCCTTCATAAGCCGCTTCAAAATCACTTTCAATATCAGCAATTATTTCTTGTTTTGATTTTTCATCCAATTGATTTAAATCTGTATTGGGAAAATAAGTTCGACTTAAATCTTCAAAATCGGCTTTTAAATCTCTCAAAAAATTTACTTTTTGAAAAGCAGAACCTAATCGCATAGCAGAATCTTTCAGTTCATTATATTTTTCATCATTTCCTTTGACAAAAACTTTCAAACACATCAACCCAACAACATCAGCAGAACCATAAATATATTCTTGATATTCTTCTGTTGTATTGTATTCACTCTTACTTAAATCTAAACGCATACTTTTCATAAAAGCATCAATCATTTCTTGTGGAATATTGTATTTGTTTAATGTATGTTGAAATGAATTTAAAATTGGATTTAAACTTATTTTATGTTCAAGAGCATCTGCTAAATCTTGTTCAAATTTATTAAAAAGAAATTCTTTGTCATAATCATGAAACGAATCTACAATTTCATCGGCAAAACGAACAAAACCATAAATATTATAAATATCTTGTCTAATGCAAGGAGCAAGCATTTTTACAGCACTTGAAAATGAAGTACTATAAGTTTTAGTAACTTTTACACTGCAATCATTAGAAACTTTGTCAAATAGTGCTTTCATTATTTTTGATATTTTTCTATTAAATCTGAAACTAATTTTCCTGAAATTAAAGAAGGAGGAACACCTGGTCCAGGAACAGTTAATTGTCCAGTAAAATATAAATTTTTAACTTTTTTACTCTTTAATTTTGGTCTCAAAAATGCTGTTTGAAGTAACGTGTTAGCCATTCCATAAGCATTTCCTTTATAAGAATTGTAATCTTTTATAAAATCATTTACGCAAAAACTTTCTTTAAAGATTATATTTTCTTTCACTTTTTGATTCGTCAATTTCTCAAATCTAGTGATTATTTTATCAAAATATAATTCTCTAAATGTTAAAGTGTCATTTAATCCTGGAGCAATTGGAACTAAAAAAATTCCTGCTTCTTTTCCTTCAGGTGCTGAATTTTCATCTGTTTTTGATGGAAAACTTGCATAGAATAAAGGCTCATTAGGCCATTTTGGATCATCATAAATATCAGAAGCATGAATATCAAAGTCAACATCAAAAAACAGAGAATGATGTTCTACATTTTCAATTTTCTTATCAAAACCCACATAAAATAGGAGTGAAGAAGGAGCAAATGTTTTATTATCCCAATATTTTTCAGAATATTGTCTATCTTTTTCTTCTAAAAGAGTTTCTGTATGATGGTAATCCGCACCACTTAAAACTATATCACTTTTAATTTTTTTTCCGTTTACTTCAATTCCAACAGCATGTCCACTTTCAACTATTATTTTCTCAACATTTGAATTAGTTTCGATTTTAACTCCTAACGCTTTGGCTAAAGACTCCATAGCTAAAATCACAGAATACATTCCATTTTTTGGATGCCAAGTTCCTAGGCCAAAATCAGCAAAATTCATAAAACTATAAAACGAAGGAGTATCGCTTGGTTTAGCACCTAAAAACAAAACCGGAAATTCTAAAATTTGAATTAACTTCTTATTTTTAAAACGTTTTCTCACATCTTTTGAAATAGTACTAAAAAACTGATTTACTTTTTTGGCTGTTTCTAAAGTAATTAGCTCCAATGGAGATTCACCTGGACGATAAACTAACTCTTTTATAGCAATGTTATAATTGCTTTGAGCTTCATTCATAAATTGTTTAAGAACTTTTCCACTTCCTTTTTCAATTGATTCAAAAGTGACTATAATATCATCTAAATTATCTGCAATAGTTACAAAATCTAGTTTATCAAAATAAACTTGATAAGCTGGACTTAATTTTATTAATTCATAAAAGTCAGAAGGTTTTTTATTGAAATCAGCAAAAAATCGTTCAAAGACATCAGGCATCCAATACCATGTTGGACCAATATCAAAAGTAAAACCCTCTTTTTTTAGTTGACGTGCTCTTCCTCCAATTGTACTGTTTTTTTCATATATAGTTACATCATAACCACTTTGAGCTAAATAGCAAGAAGCTGCCAAAGCCGAAAAACCAGAACCAATAATTGTTATTTTTTTATTCATATTTAGAGACTAAGAACAAAATCAGATATGTTTTTGTAGGTTTTTATTTTTTCAGATATTTTTTTTTCGTCAATATCAGCAATCATTCTACCTAACAGAACTAAATTGTGTTCGTTTTCTGTTAGTACTTCTGTATTAATTTTTTGAATATATTCATCAATTTCATTAGCTGAAGGTTCTACCGTCAAATAGCTAACAAAAGTTATTTTTTCAAAATATTTTTTTATATCCACTAAGTTATCAATAGGAAGGTTTTCTCCTAAGAAAATAGTTTTATAACCCTTATTTAAAATTTCATAATTCACATACATTAATCCTAATTCATGGATTTCATTTAATGGTAGAAACAAAATGAAAACTTTATCATGCTTTGTGGGCTGCTTACTCTGAATTTTTTCAGTCTCACTTAATAACTTTTGTTTAATTAAGTAGGAAATGAAGTGTTCATGAGCTGGAGTAATAGTCTCCGTTTGCCATAAAAAGCCAATTTCTTCCATTAACGGTATAAAAACCTCATAGAACACTTCTCTAAAAGATTTATGTGTTAGAAGCTCATTATATGTTTTAAAAAACAAAGTATGATCAAAATCCATCATTGCCATTTTAAAAGATTTAATAGCATGAATGTTTGCACTTTTTTCAGAAATTATTTCTTTAACTTTTAAAGGAATTTCTTCAGGTTTTAATTGTGCAATTTTAGAAATTTTATAACCATAGTTATGTAGTAATACTATATTTAATAATTTTTGAAGATTTTTAATGTCATAGCACCTAATGTTTGTATCAGTTCGCATAGGTTCAAGAATATTATATCTCTTTTCCCATATTCTAATAGTATGAGCTTTGATTCCAGAAAGGTTTTCAAAGTCTTTTATACTGAATACATTTTTAACATTGTTCATCTTTTTCTATAATTTGTTAAACAAAAGTAATGAAAAATAATTGAACATAGGTGTTGTAAACAAAAAAAAGCCAAACAAAATTTTGTTTAGCTTTAAATTTACTGTGACCATGGAGGGATTTGAACCCTCACGCTCTTGCGAGCACCACCCCCTCAAGATGGCGAGTCTACCGTTTCTCCACATGGCCAAAAAACAAAAAAAGTTAAGCGTGATGCTTAACTTTTTTAAAGTGACCTGGCTGGGGCTCGAACCCAGGACCCCATCATTAAAAGTGATGTGCTCTACCAACTGAGCTACCAAGTCGAAGCATTCAATATGTTGTAAATTTGTGACCTGGCTGGGGCTCGAACCCAGGACCCCATCATTAAAAGTGATGTGCTCTACCAACTGAGCTACCAAGTCATTTTATTTCCTGAATGCGGGTGCAAATATAAAACCTATTATTTAGAATTCAATGGGAATTTATTATAAATTTGTATTTTTTTTAAAGATTTTATTTAATTGCTTGTTTTATAATATGTTAATGTTTTTATGAAAATAGTATTAGTTGGGTATATGGGAGTCGGAAAGACGTCTTTGGGAAAGAAATTGGAAAAAAAAGTAGGATTTTCTTGTTATGACCTTGATGAATTGATTGAAAAAAGCGAGAATTCTACTATTGAAACCATTTTTAAAGATAAAGGAGAAGTCTATTTTAGAAAAGTTGAGCATGAATTATTTAAAACTTTCATAGAGCGAGATGAAGATTTTATTTTAAGTCTTGGTGGAGGAACACCTTGTTATGCTAATAATCACCTTTTATTGCAAAGAGATGATGTTACTTCAGTTTATTTGAAAGCAAGTGTAAGTGCTTTAGTTGAAAAATTAAAAAATAAGAGAGCCAAAAGACCTTTAATTAAAAATTTATCAGAAGATGAGTTACAAGAATATATAGCAAAACATCTTTTCGATAGGAATTACTACTATCAAAATTCAAAATTTATTATTAATGTTGATGGTAAAAAGAAAAAAGAAATAGTTGATGAAATTCTTCAATTAATTTAAGTAGACAAACATATTGTCTTTTTCAAATACAACTTGTATGTGCTCTTGTAGTGAAGTTGAGAGAGAAATTCCTTTAAAATCTGCTTTTACAGGGTATTTTTTGTGATTTCTATCAACTAATACGGCTGTTTTAAATTTGTTTAAAGGGACTTCTAAAAAATGTTTAACACCATAAATAAGAGTTGTTCCTGAATTTAATACATCGTCTATTAAAACTAAACCTTTATTACTATATTCTGCTTTGGTAATAGATGTTTTTATTTCATCTTGCGGATTTGTTTTATTGATATAAACTTCACACATTGTAATTTTAATAGGAGATATTTTTTGTAATTCTTCAGCAATTTTATTTGCAAAAACATAACCACTTGAGCTAATTCCAGCTAAAACAACTTCTTTTTCATCTACAAAAGTTTCATAAATTTGATAAGCAATTCTTTTTGTTTTGTGTTGAATCTCTTCTTTATTTAAAATGATATTTTGCATAGTAGTTTATTTTTTTTCAAAGATAAAAAAGAGTTCTTTATCTTTTCGTGGTTTAATTGAATTATATGCTCTTTCGAGTTTTTTTATATTGAATTTTTGAGAAAATAAAATTAAGTACTCTTCTTTAGAGCCTCCAAATGGTGGACCAACTTCAGTTAAAGGAAAGTCAAATAGTAAGCCTGCAATTTTTCCTTTTTCTTTAAGTAAAGAATACATTTTTGTGGCATATCTACTTCTCATTTCAGGATTTAAAGCACAAAAAAAAGTCTGTTCAATGATTAAATCAAATGTTTTGTTTAATTCAAAAAAATCTCCTTGAATAAAGTTAGCTATATGTTTAGGATTTTTCTTTTTAAGTGCTTCTATTGGTTGTTTAGCGATGTCAATAACGGTTACGTTAGAAAAATCATTTTCAATTAAATAGTCAAATTCATAGCCATTTCCTGCTCCTGGAATTAAAATTTTTAAATCCTTGTTTTTAATTTGATCAATATATTCTTTTAATGGAGTTGTTATTTCACCAGTATCCCAACCAGTGTCATTATTTTGATATCTTTCTTCCCAGTATGCTTTATTCATCTTCTTTTTGCACTATGTTATCATCATCCCAAATATAATCATCAATGTCTCTTCTGTCTTTTTTTGTGGGTCTTCCGTCACCTTTTGCTCTATAATGCTCTTTAGATAACTTTAATAATTCCAAATGCTCAAAAGCTTCTACAGGAGTTTCATCTTTGCGATACATATCTACTAATTTGGCTCCAACTCGATTTTGTGGAACATCTAAAACTGTAATTTTATAGTTAATTTGGTCCTTTCTCAATACAATTTTATCTGTTGGATAAACTTCTCTAGATGGCTTAGCCGTTTGGTTATTAACTGTAACATGACCTTTTTTTATAGCTTCTGAAGCCATATTTCTAGTTTTGTAATATCTAACACACCATAAGTATTTATCTATTCTCATATTTTAACAAAAATCAATGTTAATTATTACACAAAAATAAATCAAAATTGTATCTTGCACCCTATAAAAATTGAATAATAAAATGAAAAATATTTTTAAGGCATTAAGTTTTGTTGTTTTAGCCACTCTATTTGCTGGTTGTCCAAAAGATGATACTATAACAGCACAACCACCAAAACCTTATTCAGAGCAATACCCAATTGATAAAGCGGCAATTGACGATTTTCTTGCGACACATTATGTTACTGTTGATGCTGAATATAACACAACATTTACTCTAATTGAGGCTGGAGGAACAGAAATACCTATTAAGGATAGGACTGATATTTTAAAATCTATTGAAGTAGATAGAAATGATTTGACTTATACTTTATATTATTTAGAATTAAATGAAGGAATTGGAGAACAACCTATAAAAGTAGATTCAGCATTTGTTTCTTATAAAGGAACTTTATTTGATGGAACTGTTTTTGATACAGCAGAAAGCCCTGTTTGGTTTAATTTACAAGATGTTATTCCAGGATGGGGAGAAATTGTACCTAAATTTAAGATAGGTAATTCAATTGAAAATCCAGATGGAACAGTTACTTATGAAAATTATGGAGCTGGTGTTATGTTTTTGCCTTCTTCTTTTGCTTACTATGGTTCTTCTATTGGGGCTATACCATCTTATGCTCCATTAATTTTTAATTTTAAATTAATTGGTCAAAAACATATTGATCATGATAGTGATAGAGTTTTGTCAGTTTATGAGTACTATGATCCTTCAAAGACTGATGGGAGTTTGTTAGACACTGATGGGGATGGAGTGCCTGATTACCTTGATGTGGATGACGATAATGATGGAGTTATAACTAAAGAAGAGGTTAAGTATTTTGATACCAATGGAGATAAACAATATTATGATTTTGCCAATATTCCAACATGTAGTGGTGGATCTTTGAAGAAACATTTAGACCCAAGTTGTCAATAGAAACTTCTATTTATTATTTAAAGCACAAAAAAACCAATTCGAAAGAATTGGTTTTTTTGTGTTAATAAACAAATTAAATTATTTTCTTGAAATAGCTTTTATAGCTGCATGAACAATAGCTTCATTATTTAATTTATATTTTTCCATCAATTGTGCTGGAGTTCCGCTTTCTCCAAAACTATCATGAACTGCTACAAATTCTTGCGGAACAGGATTGTTTGTTACCAATGTTCTAGCAACACTTTCACCTAAACCTCCTAAGAAGTTATGCTCTTCAGCTGTAACTATGCACCCAGTTTTTGCAACAGAATTCATAATCGCTTCTTCATCTAAAGGTTTAATTGTATGGATATTGATTACTTCAGCAGAAATACCTCTTTCTTCTAATTTTTCAGCTGCAATTAAAGCTTCCCAAACTAAATGTCCAGTTGCAACTATTGTAACGTCTGTTCCTTCGTTAAGCATAACAGCTTTTCCTATTATGAATTCTCCGTTTTCTGGAGTAAAGTTGGCTACACTTGGACGGCCAAAACGCAAATAAACTGGTCCATGATGATCAGCAATTGCAATTGTTGCTGCTTTAGTTTGATTGTAATCACAAGTATTGATTACAGTCATTCCTGGAAGCATTTTCATTAAACCAATATCTTCTAGTATTTGGTGAGTTGCTCCATCTTCTCCAAGTGTTAAACCAGCGTGAGAAGCACAAATTTTTACATTTTTATCAGAATAAGCAACTGATTGACGAATTTGATCATAAACTCTTCCTGTAGAAAAATTAGCAAATGTTCCTGTAAAAGGAATTTTTCCACCAATAGTTAAACCAGCTGCAATTCCAATCATGTTTGCTTCTGCAATTCCGATTTGGAAAAAACGTTCTGGGTGATTTGCTTTAAAATCGTCCATTTTTAATGAACCGATTAAGTCTGCACAAAGTGCTACTACATTTTCATTTTTTTGACCTAGCTCTGTTAAACCAGCTCCAAAACCTGAACGAGTATCTTTATTTCCTGTGTTTGTATATTTTTTCATTTTGATTTGAATTAAAAGTAAAATTTAAAATTGAATTCAACTTCTTTTGTTTCTGTATAATTTAATTCTGTATTTATTTTATTACCACTAACATTCATGAATCTTACTAAAACATCATTTTCAGTTAGAGGTATTTTAAATTCATTAATAAAATTACTTTTATAATAATTATAGTAATTCTTTTGATTTGGAATTGTATTAAAAATGTAATAAAAATCCTTTAAAATTTTTTTCTTATTCTTTTTTTTATTCGTATAAGCATATAATACAGAACGAACTATGATCTCATTTTTGATCGAGTCTTTCTTATATGTAACTTCAGTAAAGACATCTTTATTTGCAGATTCAGTATTGGAAATGTAGTATGAATCTTTTACTTTTAATCTGTCTAAATCCTCTACTTTTTTGAAAGTAAAATTTAAATCAAAATTTACTTGAATGTTGTTTTTAAAGTCAAATAGTTCAGCCTTTTTATATTTTTCACTTTGAATAATAGTAATTTTATATGTAGAATCTTTTGAATTTCTTATTTCAATCCTTTCTCCATGAAAATTTGTATAACTATTATCGAACTTTGCAAAAGACATATTGTCAAAATCAAGGCTAATTCCTTCACTTTGCCCAAAAGACATTAGATTTAAAAAGAAAAAAAATATAAAGAAAAATTTATTCATTCTAATAGTCACCTAAAGTTTCAGGGTTTTGAGCTAAAGCATTTGCCAACTGATCATCATTTGGAGCCTTTCCATGCCAAGCATGAGTATGCATCATAAAATCAACACCGTTACCCATTTCAGTATATAAAAGAACACAAACTGGTTTCTCTTTTCCTGTTCTGTTTTTTGCATCAGTCATTCCAGCAATGATTGCTTCTAAGTTGTTACCTTCTTTGATTTCTAAAACATCCCAATCAAAAGCTTCAAATTTGGCTTTTAAACTTCCCATGTTAAGAACTTCATCTGTCGTTCCATCAATTTGCTTTCCGTTAAGGTCAATAGTTGCAATAAGATTGTCTACTTTTTTAGCAGAAGCATACATAATCGCTTCCCAGTTTTGTCCTTCTTGCATTTCACCATCACCATGTAAAGTGTACACTAATTTTGAATCGTTGTTCAATTTTTTAGCTTGTGCAGCTCCAAGAGCAACTGACAAACCTTGTCCTAATGAACCAGAAGCCATTCTAATCCCTGGTAAACCTTCGTGAGTAGTTGGGTGACCTTGCAATCTTGAGTTTAACAATCTGAATGTTGCTAATTCTTTTACAGGGAAATAACCACTATGAGCTAAAACGCTATAAAAAACAGGAGAAATGTGACCGTTTGAAAGAAAGAAAATATCTTCATCAATTCCGTCCATGTCAAAGCCTTCTTTTCTTTCCATTAGATTTTGGTAAAGAGCTACTAAGAATTCTGTACAACCTAATGAACCTCCTGGATGACCAGAATTTACAGCATGTACCATTCTAAGAATGTCTCTTCTAACTTGTGTAGTTAAATCTTGTAGTTGTTGTGTGTTTGGTTTCATTTTTAATGATAAAATTTAAAAGTGCAAATATAAGTAGTTTAAAATTATTAATTTCTACTTTAGTATGTTGACTTTTTAAAAGTTATCTACAAAAAAAAGCCTCGCAGATGCAAGGCAATATTTTATTTGATTTTAAACTTATAATTTTTCAGTTTCTGATATGACCCGAATTAATTTTTTATTGACAAATTCGTCTATACCTAATGCAGATAATTCTCTTCCATAACCAGACCTTTTTGTTCCTCCAAAAGGCATATCGGTTGAAGATTTGGTTGGATGATTGATAAAAACCATTCCAGAATCAATTTGATTGGCTACGTTTTTTGCTCTCTCTATATTTTTTGAAAATACTGAACCTCCTAAACCAAAATCTGTTGCATTAGCTAATTTAATAGCTTCTTCTTCATTTTTTACTTTATAAAAACTAGCTACAGGTCCAAATAACTCTTCTTTGTATAAATCCATTTCTGGAGTAATATTTGAGATAATGGTTGCTTCCATAAAATTTCCTTTTAAATCAGCTTTTTTTCCTCCAACTTCAATTTTTGCACCTTGAGAAACTGCTTTTTCAACTTGTTTTAAAATAGTTTCCAAAGCATCTTCACTAGAAAGTGGGCCAAGTTGGGTTTCTTTATCCATCGGATCACCTAGTTTTAAAGCACTCATTTTAGCTTTAAATTTCGATAAAAATTCGTCAGCAACTTTTTCTACAACTATAAAGCGTTTAGAAGCTACACAACTTTGTCCGTTATTCACTGTTCGACCATAAATGGCTAAATCGGTTGCTCTATCAATATCAGCATCTTCTAAAACAATGAAAGGATCACTTCCTCCAAGTTCTAAAACGGATTTTTTAATATTTTTTCCAGCAGCTTCTGCTAATGATGCACCAGCTTTTTCACTTCCTGTTAACGAAGCACCTTGAATTCTTTTATCATCAATTAATTTTGAAACTTTTGATCCTGATAAAAATAAATTGGTATATAATCCTTCTGGAGCATTGGTTTCTTTAAAAATATCTTCTATTGCTTGGGCACATTGAGGTACATTTGAAGCATGTTTTAATAAAATGGTATTTCCAATCATGATATTTGGAGCCGCAAAACGAGCAACTTGGTAAAATGGAAAGTTCCAAGGTTCAACTCCTAATAGAACTCCAATGGGACTTTTTCTAATGAATGCTTCACCTATCTCAACTTTTAAAGATTCATCAGCTAGAAAATCTTTTGCATTTTTAGCATAATATTCAAAAATAGAAACTGCATAATCAATTTCATATTCAGCTTGACTAATTAATTTACCCATTTCTAAAGTAATTAATTTGGACAGTTCTGATTTCTTTTCTTTTATGATTGAAGCTACTTTATTTAAAACTTTAGCTCTTTCTTCAAAAGAAGTAAATTTCCATTTTTGATATGTTTCATCAGCCTTCGCAATAGCTTTTTCAATTTCTGATTCATTCATTTCTTCAAAAGACTTTAGCTTTTCTAAAGTGTATGGATTTATTGATTGTATTGACATAATTTTTTATTTTGTATCAGCTTCGCTGTAATAATTATTTTCTTCATCTTCGCTACCAATGTTTTCTTGTACATCATCTAATTCTGAACCAGGTACATCTAAGTCAACTCCTGTTTTAACATCATCAAAAGATTTTTCATTCATTTTTCCTGGTAAAGTGTCTGTTGTTTTGAGTTTAGTAATATCTTCAGGGTTTAATTCTATTTCTTCTTTTTCCTTGTTATAAATATCTTCATTTGCAGGGTAATTCATTTTTTCTAAATTATCCTCAATTTCTTTTTCTGAATTTTGCTTTTTATCTTTCATAATTTCTATATTTTATTTTTTTAAAAATCTACTAATTACATAAATAATTAAAGCAACTACTACTATAGAAACAAAAATTCCTATACCAAAACCTGCTTTAAATATGCCTTCAATTACTGAACAACTTGTAAATAAGAATGAAGTCGACAGAACAACTAATGGAAGTGTTAATTTATTTTTCATGATGTGCAAATTTATATTGTGTTTACAAATTTCATGATTACTATCCAATTTTGCCTTACACTATTTTCTAAATTAATTGCATGATTTACATTAAAGAATAAAAATCATTATAATTAAATCATAAAACAGCTCTTCTTAAATTTCAAATAAATTATATTTGCCACTTGTAAAATGCCACTATGAAATTCGATTTACTTAAAAAAGATACACAATCAAAAGCCAGAGCAGGAACAATAACAACTGATCATGGAGTGATAGAAACACCAATTTTTATGCCTGTTGGAACAGTTGCTTCAGTAAAAGGAGTACACCAACGCGAATTAAAAAATGATATTAATCCAGATATTATATTAGGAAATACTTACCATTTATACCTTCGTCCACAAACTGAAATTCTTGAAAAAGCAGGTGGATTACATAAATTTATGAATTGGGATAGAAATATTTTAACTGATTCTGGTGGTTATCAAGTGTATTCGCTTTCTTCCAATAGAAAAATTAAAGAAGAAGGTGTAAAGTTTAAATCGCATATTGATGGTTCATATCATTTCTTTTCACCTGAAAATGTAATGGAAATTCAGCGAACTATTGGAGCAGATATCATCATGGCTTTTGATGAATGTACACCATATCCATGTGATTATCGTTACGCAAAACGTTCAATGCATATGACTCACCGTTGGTTGGATAGATGTATTACGCATTTGGAAAACTTACCTTTCAAATATGGTTATGAGCAAACTTTTTTCCCAATTGTTCAAGGAAGTACTTATAAAGATTTAAGACAACAATCTGCTGAATATATAGCAAATGCTGGAGCACAAGGAAACGCAATTGGCGGATTGTCAGTAGGAGAACCAGCTGAAGAAATGTATGCTATGACTGAAGTGGTAACAGCTATTCTTCCAGAAGATAAGCCAAGATATTTAATGGGTGTAGGAACTCCAATTAATATTTTAGAAAATATTGCTTTAGGAATTGATATGTTTGATTGTGTAATGCCAACAAGAAATGCCAGAAACGGGATGTTGTTTACAGCAAATGGCTCAATCAACATTAAGAATAAAAAATGGGAAGCTGATTTTTCTCCAATTGATGAAATGGGTCACACTTTTGTCGATACAGAATATACAAAAGCTTATCTTCGTCACTTGTTTGCAGCTAATGAATATTTAGGTAAACAGATTGCCACAATTCATAATTTAGGATTTTATATGTGGCTAGTTCGAGAAGCTAGAAGACAAATTTTGGCAGGAACATTTAGAGAATGGAAAGATAAAATGCTTGTACAAATGAGTCAACGTTTATAAATTCTAAATTTTAAATTTGGAAAATGAAAATAATCGATAAATATATATTAAAACGTTATTTAGGCACATTTTCAGTAATGTTGTTGATGTTTATTCCTATTGGAATTGTCATTGATGTTTCTGAAAAAGTAAATAAAATGATAGAAAATAAAATTCCATTAAAAGATATTTTAATCTATTATGGTGATTTTACTATCTATTTTGCAAATTTATTATTCCCTATTTTTCTTTTTTTATCGGTTATTTGGTTTACTTCAAAATTAGCCAACAATACTGAAATTATTGCAATTCTAAGTTCTGGAATTTCTTTTAATCGGTTTTTAAAACCTTATATTATTGGTGCAACTGTAGTTTCTGTTTTTGCTCTTATTATGGGATTCTTTTTAGTTCCAAGTGCAAGTAAAGGGTTTAATGATTTTAGATATTCTAACTTAAAAGGAAATAGTCAAACTAGAGAAACCAATGATATTTATCGTCAGATTAAGAACGAAAATAATGTTAGTGAATACATTTATGTAAGTAATTATAACTATTTATCAAAAACAGGTTTTAATTTTACATTTGAAAAAAGTATTGGAAACAAATTGCAATACAAAGTATCAGCAAGTAGAATTAAATATGACGAAAAAACGAAAAGCTACACACTTTATAATTATAAGAAAAGAACGATTGGTAAATTAAATGATATTTTGGAATCTTATGAAAAGAAGATTCAGAAATATAATTTTGAACCTGATGATTTAACTCCGGTAATTTATGCAGCCGAAACTATGTCAATAACTGAAATCAATGATTTTATTGACAAAGAACGTGATCGTGGAAATTCAAATATCAATACTTATTTAGTCGTACTTTATAAAAAATATAGTTTACCAGTTTCTGCTTTCATTTTAACAATTATTGCGGTTGCTGTTTCTGCCATGAAAAGAAGAGGTGGAATGGGAGTTAACCTTGCAATAGGAATCATTATTGCATTTACTTTTATTTTCTTCGATAAAGTTTTTGGCACAATAGCTGAAAAGTCAAGTTTTTCTCCTTTACTTGCTGTTTGGATTCCAAATATCGTATTCGGAATTTTAGCGGTTTATTTACTTCGAAATGCTAAACGATAAACTCAAAAACTATTTACATCTTCACGTAATTGTATTTATTTGGGGATTTACTGCAA
This sequence comes from Flavobacterium ponti, assembly GCF_042652765.1. Lineage (NCBI taxonomy): Bacteria > Pseudomonadati > Bacteroidota > Flavobacteriia > Flavobacteriales > Flavobacteriaceae > Flavobacterium > Flavobacterium ponti. Next base: position 19,266 of record NZ_JBHSGW010000026.1, on the reverse strand, counting down.
TTCTTGGCAAACTAATTTCTTTGGAAGCTTTAGATTTAGTTTGGTTCAGAATGTTTTTGGCAGCTCTTTTTATAGTTGTTTTTTTGGTATACAAAAAAGAGAGTATTAAAGTACCTTTAAATGCTTTAATTGGATTTATAATTTCAGGAATAATTATTGCAGCTCATTGGTATACTTTTTATCAAGCTATAAAGGTTTCTACTATTTCTATTACATTGGCTTGTTTGTCTACAGGAGCTTTTTTTGCTTCCTTGATTGAACCTGTTTTTTATAGAAGAAAAGTAATTTGGTATGAAGTATTATTTGGACTCTTTGCTGTAATTGGAATTTCAATAATATTTAATGTAGAGACAAATCATAAATTAGGAATTATTCTAGCTATTGTTTCTGCTTTTTTATCAGCACTTTTTTCAGTAATTAATAGTAAGTATGCTAAAATATATAATCCAAATGTGATTTCATTTTATGAATTATCAAGTGGAGTTCTTTTTTTGAGTTTATATTTGTTAGCTACAGAAAAATTTTCAACTTCATTTTTTGAATTAACTTTTGAAGACTTTGCTTGGCTAATTGTTTTAGCCTCAATATGTACAGCTTATGCTTTTTCAGCTTCCATAAAAGTGATGAAGTTTTTAAGTCCTTTTACGGTAATGTTGACTGTCAATCTTGAACCCGTTTATGGTATTATTTTGGCTTTATTAATTTTTAAGGATTCAGAACACATGAATTCACTTTTTTATCTTGGTGCTGCAATAATTCTACTTACTGTTATAGCAAATGGAATAGTTAAGAACAGAAAAAAGTTAAAAACTAATTAAATTTAAGTTAGATAAAAGTTATAAAAATTTTATATTTGTAATAGAAAATACAAACTAAACGTAAACCAATATATGGAATATTTAGATTTTGAATTACCAATAAAAGAACTTGAAGATCAGTTAGATAAATGTATGGTAATTGGTGAAGAGTCAAATGTAGATGTGACAACAACCTGCAAACAAATTCAGAAAAAACTAGACGAAACGAAGAAAGATATATACAAAAACCTTACAGCTTGGCAACGTGTTCAGCTTTCTCGTCATCCAGATCGTCCATACACTATGGATCATATTAATGCTTTAACAGAAGGAACTTTCTTAGAACTTTTTGGAGATAGAGGAGTTAAAGATGATAAAGCAATGGTTGGTGGTTTAGGAAAAATTGGAGGTCAATCTTTTATGATCATAGGTCAACAAAAAGGATATAACACTAAAACACGTCAATACAGAAATTTCGGAATGGCTAATCCTGAAGGATATAGAAAAGCATTGCGATTGATGAAAATGGCTGAAAAATTTGGAATTCCAGTTTTAACTTTAGTTGATACTCCTGGTGCTTATCCAGGTTTAGAAGCTGAAGAAAGAGGTCAAGGTGAAGCAATTGCTCGTAATATTTTTGAAATGTGTCGTCTTCAAGTGCCAATCATTACTGTAATTGTTGGTGAAGGTGCTTCTGGAGGTGCATTAGGAATAGGTGTTGGAAATAAAGTATTCATGTTAGAAAACACTTGGTACTCTGTTATTTCACCGGAATCTTGTTCTTCTATTTTATGGAGAAGTTGGGAATACAAAGAAGTTGCAGCTGAAGCTTTAAAATTGACTTCATACGATATGAAGAAACAAAAGTTAATTGATGATATTATACCTGAACCACTAGGTGGTGCTCATTATGATAGAGAAACAACTTTTGCAACAGTAAAAAAATATGTACTTAAGGCTTTTGATGAACTAAAAGAGTTATCAACAAAAGATTTAGTAGCACAAAGAATGGATAAATATAGCAATATGGGTGAATTTAAAGATTAATAACCCAAATTCTTACAATTTTAAAAAATCCGTCTTTTACATTTACTGACGGATTTTTTTTGTGGGTTGTTAACATTAAAATAAATTTACTAACACTAATTTAACATTGAATTTTTAACAATTCAACTTTACTTTTTATTATAAAAGGTATACATTCGCAATATGGAAAATGTCAGAAATATAAACCCAATCAAAGTAGATAAAACAACAATTATCAATCTTGAAAAAGGAAAGTTGCCACCTCAAGTTTTAGACTTGGAGGAAGCGGTTCTTGGAGCAATGATGATTGATAAAAAAGGTGTTGATGAGGTTATCGATATTTTGCAAGCAGATGCTTTTTACAAAGAAGCACATAAACATATTTTTGAAGCTATTGTTGAGCTTTTTAACGATACACAACCTATAGATTTATTAACGGTTTCTGCTCAATTACGTAAAAACGCAAAACTTGATTTAGCTGGTGGTGATTTTTATTTAATTCAGTTGACACAAAAAGTTTCTTCTTCTGCTCATATCGAATTTCACTCACGTATTATTTTACAAAAGTTTATCCAACGTAGTTTGATAAAAATTTCAAGCGAAATTATTGAAGAATCGTATGATGAAACTACAGATGTATTTGATTTATTGGATAGAGCTGAATCAAAATTATATGAAGTTACACAAGGAAATATCAAACGAAGTTCTGAAACAGCACAAAGTTTAGTAATTCAAGCTAAAAAACGTATTGAAGAAATTGCTGGTAAAGAAGGTTTGAGTGGAATTCCAACAGGTTTTCATGCTTTAGATAAGCTAACTTCAGGATGGCAACCTTCTGATTTAATTATCGTAGCTGCTCGTCCTGGTATGGGTAAAACAGCTTTTACACTTTCAATGGCTCGAAATATGGCAATTGATTATGGAGCACCAGTTGCCTTTTTCTCGTTAGAGATGTCTTCAGTTCAGTTAATTACTCGTTTAATTTCTTCTGAAACCGGATTGTCTTCTGAAAAATTGAGAACAGGAAAATTAGAGAAACACGAATGGGAACAACTTTCTATAAAAGTAAAAAATTTAGAAAAAGCTCCTTTATATATTGATGATACTCCTTCATTATCTATTTTCGATTTACGAGCAAAAGCAAGACGTTTAGCTTCACAATATGGAATTAAATTAATTGTAGTGGATTATTTGCAATTAATGACTGCTGGTGGAAATGGAAAAGGTGGTGGAAACCGTGAGCAAGAAATTTCAACTATTTCACGAAATTTGAAAGCTTTAGCCAAAGAATTATCAATTCCTGTAATTGCTCTTTCTCAACTTTCTCGTGCGGTTGAAACACGTGGTTCTAGTAAAAGACCTTTGCTTTCAGACCTTCGTGAATCTGGAGCAATTGAGCAAGATGCCGATATTGTATCATTCATATATCGTCCTGAATATTATAAAATTGATGAATGGGATGATGAAGAGCGTTCTCCAACTCAAGGTCAAGCCGAATTTATTGTTGCAAAACATAGAAATGGTGGTTTAGATAACGTAAGATTAAAATTCGTTGGAAATCTTGGTAAGTTTGATAACTTAGATGATTTTAGTTCTCCTTTTGCTGATTTACCTTCAAAAATGAATTTGGATGATCAACAAAATCCATTTGCTACTCCAAAATTACCTTCTCCTAATGAAGCTTTTGGAAGTAATTTCAACAATGATGACGATGATTCAGATGTTCCGTTTTAAGAAACAAATCCACTCAAAAGGTGGATTTTTTTATGTTTTCTTTTAGATATTTTCTCTTATCTTTGATAAAAAAAGGAATGCAGTTACTTAGAAAAATTACAATACTCTTTATAATTTTATTTTCATTTACTGCCAAAGCATCTTTTGTTTTAATTCCAATGGAAGCTGAAGGGCAACAAAATCACCTAAAAGCTTATGGAATTACTTATTGGGCTTTGGAAAAAAACTACAAAGTAAATTGGTTACTAAATTATCGTGGAGGATCATTCTTATTTCCTGATGCTGATGAAATTCGTAAGGAATGCCAAATTAGAGGGGTAACTTTTGAAATTTTATCTGATGGACAAACTTCAACTATTTTAGAAGAAATAAGTAGTCCTTCTCAAAATCAAGAAACTGTTATTCTAGAAAAAGCACCAAAAATTGCAGTGTATACACCAAAAGGGAAAAAACCTTGGGATGATGCTGTAACAATGGTTTTGACATATGCTGAAATTCCATATACAGAAATTTATGATGAAGAAGTTTTAAGTGATCAATTAATATTGTATGATTGGTTGCATTTGCATCATGAAGACTTTACAGGTCAATATGGAAAATTTTTTGCTGCTTATCGCAATGCACCTTGGTACATAGAGCAAAAAAAAGAAGCAGAAGCTTTGGCTACAAAATTAGGATATAGTAAAGTTTCTGAAGAAAAAAGAGCTGTTGCTATAAAGATTAGAGATTACGTCATTGGTGGTGGATTTATGTTTGCCATGTGTTCAGCTACAGACAGTTTTGATATTGCTTTATCTGCTGAAGGAGTTGATATTTGTGAACCTATGTTTGATGGTGATGAAAGTGATGCCAATTACCAATCAAAAATTGATTTTACAAATACATTTGCTTTTAAAGACTTCATGTTGGAAAGAAATCCAATGATGTATGAGTTTTCAGATATTGACACTACTTTAGAACATGGAAAAGGAGCAATGGCAATGGAAAATGATTATTTCTCTTTGATGGAATATTCTGCTAAATGGGATCCAATTCCTACGATGTTATGCCAAAATCATACTACATTAGTAAAAGGATTTATGGGGCAAACTACGGCTTTTGATGCTTCCAAAGTAAAATCAAATGTTTTGGTGATGGGTGAATGTAAAATCAATGGTGAAGCAAGATACATTCATGGAACAAAAGGAAAGGGAATGTTTACTTTTTATGGTGGTCATGATCCTGAAGATTATCAACATAGAGTAGGTGATGCTCCTACAGTTTTAGATTTGCATCCAAATTCTCCTGGCTATAGATTAATCTTAAATAATGTATTGTTTCCTGCAGCTAGAAAGAAAAAGCAAAAAACATAGAAAATGTGCTTTTTGGCATTGAATAATTAGAAGTTGTTATTTGTTTTTATTGATAATATATTTATTAAATTGATAAATAGTGTAAAATTAATGCAAGTTTTGTGTTAAAAAACAATATTTATTACGGTTATACCTTTTTTGTTTTACACAAATACCTCATTCGTGATTTTTGTAGTTGTAACGTATTGATTTTTAGTTGTAGATTTAACATATCAAAAACAAACAAACAATTATTTAGTCATGAAAAAGCAAACAAAATCTCAACAACAAAGTGCTTTTTTTCAGTTAGAAAAAAGCGAATTTGTAAATTATCTTTATAAAATTTATCGAGTCAAAAACAAACGATAAATTCTATTTTTTATAGATCAGAATTATTCCCAAATCTACTATCAATTTCTGCTTGAAAAAACTTTTAATTCATTTGTGTCCCTAAATCAGATGAAGCAAAGTAAATCCTCGAGGTCAAGCGGTTAAAGGTATCTTATTTTATTTTTTTAAATTAATTTTTTGTTGAAGAAATTCAGCACAGGATTCTAGTACCCAAAACAAACTTAACAATTAGACTTTTTAGTCTCAAAAAAATACTATATATTATGAAAAATCTACTTACAATATCGTTTCTTGCATTAACATTATCCTTAAGTGCTCAAAATTTTGAAAGTTACTCATTCAGTGGTGGACACACTACAGCAAAAAAAGCTGACGGAACTCTTTGGGGTTGGGGTCATGCCTCTTCTGGACAATTAGCAACTTTAAGTGAAAACGAACCTAAACCAATTAAATTAAGCGAAGAAAATGATTGGAAAACAGTTCAAACAGGAATAAAAAATACATTTGCAATCAAACAAGATGGAACACTTTGGGCTTGTGGAAGTAACGAATATGGAGCTTTAGGAATTAATTCTGAAGAGCAAGTGGTAGAATACTTCCATCAAGTTGGTACCGATTCAGATTGGATTAAAGTAGCTCCTTCTTATTTATTTACGGTTGCTATAAAAGGTGACGGAACAATTTGGGCTTGGGGACAAAACGACTCAAACCAAATGGGTAATAAAACAAAAAGTGATAAAGAATTATCACCTATCCAAATTGGAGATGCTTCTAATTGGGTTGATATTGCAGTAACTACAAATAAAACAGCTTTCGCTATCAAAGAAGATGGAACAATTTGGGGTTGGGGTTTAAATGATTCGAACATGATAGTACCAGATTCAAGAGTTGGAAATACGTATTTACCTACACAAGTTAACAACGATAGAGACTGGGTTAGAATCGAAGCTGGAAAAAATCATGTAATTGCTCAAAAAACGGATGGAACAATCTGGGCTTGGGGAGATTCAAGTATGGGACAATTAGGAAGTGGTGAATTAGTAAGTTACACAAATAGACCACAATTAGTTTCTGCTGATAAATGGATTGATTTCTCTGCTGGTTTTGCTGTTTCTTATGCTGTTAAAAGTGATGGAACACTATGGGCTTGGGGACGAAATAACTTCGGACAACTAGGTGATGGAACAACAGAAAATCGTTATGTACCAGTTCAAATAGGAACAGCTAATGATTGGAAAACAGTTCAAGCAAAAGGATTTCAAGCAACTATGTTGACTAAAAAAGACGGAAGTGTTTATTACATGGGATGGAATACTTTTGGTTCATTTGGAAATGGAACATATGCAAATGCAACTACACCAACAAAAAACAATAATCTTAACTTGTTAAATACTCCAAAGTACAATCACAGAGAAGTACTTGCTGCAAACAAAAAGAGCAAAGGAAGATTACAAGAAAGAGAATTACAAGCTAATCTAGATGCTGCTATTAAAGAGAAAAATGACGTAACAGTTCTAGATAAAAAATAAATTAATTGTTTGTTTTGTAAAAAAGCCCAAATTCTAACTACTGAATTTGGGTTTTTTGTTATATATTAATTTAATTTAAAAATTATACATTCTGCTCTTCATTTTCTTTATCCAAATAATTTTGAACTATATCAATAGCATTCGCAACCACATCACTAAGAGCGGTAATAAACGCTCCTTCTTCAGCAGTATCAATAGCATGTTTGATAGCTTCAGTTTCTAATGGGATGATTTCATATGTTGTATTGCTATCTGCTTCTTTAATTCCATCTAAAATTAAATCAATGATTTCTTGTTCGGTTCTGCCGCGTAAATATTTTTCTTGTCTAATGATAATATGATCAAACATTCTTCCTGCAATTAAACCACATTCTTTAATATCTTCATCACGTCTATCACCAACACCAGCAATAATTCCAATTTTTTTGTTGGCTTCTACATTTTGTAAATACTCTTCAATACCTCGATAACCAGCAGGATTATGAGCAAAATCAATCAATACTTTGAATTTTCTGAACTCAAAAATATTCATTCTTCCTGGAGTTTGAGCTACACTTGGAATAAATGTTTTTAACGATAAACTAATATCTTCGGTTTTAAAACCCCATAAATAACTCGCTAAAGTTGCAGCTAAAACATTGGCAATCATAAAACGAGCTTTCCCACCTAGGGTTAATGGTACATGAGTAGCTCTTTCCACTCTTATTTTCCATTCTCCTTTTTTAATAGTGATGTAGCCGTTTTCGTAAACAGCAACAGTTTTTCCTTCTTTGCTCAAATTTTTTATAAATGGGTTTTCTTCATCCAAACTAAAATAAGCAACGTTGCAATCTAAACTTTCTCCAATTTTTATACAATGTTCGTCTTCAGCATTTAAAACTGCCCAGCCATCTTTTTTAACACTTCGAACAACAACACTTTTCACTCGTGCCAAATCATCTAAAGTATGAATGTCAGCTAAACCTAAATGATCTTCAGCTACATTTGTCAAAACTGCAATATCGCAACGACTAAATCCTAAACCTGATCTTAAAATTCCTCCACGAGCTGTTTCCAAAACTGCAAATTCAACCGTTGGATCTTTTAAAATATATTCAGCAGAAATTGGTCCAGTTGTGTCACCTTTTTCCATCATGTGATTTTGAATATAAATTCCATCAGATGTTGTAAATCCAACTTTAAAACCATTATTTTTAACAATATGTGCTAATAATCGAGTTGTTGTTGTTTTACCATTAGTTCCTGTTACTGCAATAATTGGAATACGACTTTCTTTTCCGGGTGGATATAGCATATCAATAACTGGAGCAGCTACGTTTCTTGGTAATCCTTCAGATGGAGCTAAATGCATTCTAAATCCTGGAGCAGCATTGACTTCTAAAATACAGCCACCATTTTCTTTTAAAGGTTGGGTTAGATTTTCTGCCATAATATCAACCCCACAAATATCTAAACCAATAACTCTTGAAATTCGTTCACACAAAAATATATTTTCAGGATGCATCATATCTGTTACATCAACTGAGGTTCCACCTGTACTCAAATTAGCGGTTGATTTTAAATAAACAACTTCACCATTTGCTGGAATTGTATCAACAGTGTATCCATATTTGTCTAATAAATCTTCAGAATCTCTGTCAATTTCAATTTCGGTTAATACATTTTCATGACCATAACCACGTCTTGGATCTTGATTGGTAATATCAATTAATTGTTGGATTGTGTTTTTCCCATCACCAACCACATTTGCAGGAACTCTTTTGGCGGCAGCTACTAATTTATTGTCAATGATTAAAACCCTAAAATCAAAACCTGTAACGAATTTTTCTACAATTACTCTTCTACTATATTTTTTTGCATAAGCCAAACCTTCCACAGCATCTTCCCAAGTTTTTACGTTGATAGAAGCACCTTTTCCATGATTTCCATCTAAAGGTTTTATTACAATTGGATAACCAATTTTTTTAATTGTAGCTTCTAAATCTTCTTCGTCCACACAAATATCACCATCAGCCACTGGAATTGAAGCCATGTTCAACATGCGTTTGGTTTCTTCTTTATCGCAAGCAATATCAACTGCAATGTTGCTCGTATTACATGTAATGGTAGCCTGAAAACGCATTTGATTAACACCATATCCCAATTGTACTAAAGAATTTGTTCCTAAACGAATCCAAGGAATATCTCTAGAAACAGCTTCATCTACAATGCTTCCTGTACTTGGTCCAAGTCGAACTCGCTCACGAATTTCTCGCATTTTTTGAATATCAGCTTCCAAATCATATTCAGCTCCCGAAATTAAAGCTTCTGCAATTCTAACCGATGATTCGGCAGCAAACATTCCTACATTTTCCTCAGTGTAACTAAAAACAACATTATATGTGCCAGGAGTTTTGGTTTCTCTTGTACGACCAAAACCAGTATCCATTCCAGCAAGAGTTTGGATTTCTAATGCAATATGTTCAATGACATGTCCCATCCAAGTTCCTCTTTCAACGCGCATAAAAAATCCACCACGACAACCTTCAGAACAACGATGTTCAATCATAGTAGGAAACATTTTTTCGATACGTTCACGAAAACCAGGAATTTTATCAGTAGGAGATTGCTCCATTTCTTCTAAATCCAATCGCATTTGGATTAATTTTTTTCTTTTTACACTCCAAATGTTTGGCCCTCTCAAGGCTTGAATTTTTAATATTTTCATTGTTTAATGCTGTTTTTTGTGAAATGTATCTATGTAATTGTTAAAAATAAGAATTTTTTGTTTTAATATTTGAATTATTTTGACAGAAAGTTAAAATTATTTTTGATATTCATAAATAGCGTTGATATTCAAATAATTAGTAAACTTTTCAAAATAAAAAGACCATTCTCTTCTAGCCCTGATGGGAGTGGCACCTTGTAGAACGGACAGCAGGAAAAAGGATTGTTAATAATCCAAAAGTTTAGCTCATAAATTAAAATAAAAAAGAGGATTAGATATTATGAATTTGTTATTTTTGCTTCAAGAAATTACTGTTACAAAGTAATTTAGTATTAATTGGGGGAAATAGTATCTATACATGAATTGTAGAGGAAAATTAATTATCATTGGTGGAGCTGTTGACAAAGGCAGTTTTACAGAAATCAATTTTGATAAAGATGTAGCTAAAAATCTCAATTTCTTTGAGAAAGGTATTTTGAAACGAATTATTGACGAATCAAAACACAAAGAGAAATCGAGAATTGAAATTATACCAACTGCTTCAAGCATACCAAAAGAAGTTGGTGCAGAATATGTTAAAGCGTTGCAATATTTAGGAGCTGAAAACACCGATGTTCTTTATATTGAAAGACGTGAACAAGCAAATGATGATGAGTTTTTGGCTCGTTTAAATGCAGCTGATGTTGTAATGTTTACTGGTGGAGATCAACTCCGTTTGACTTCTATTTTGGGAGGAACAAAATTTCATGATATGTTAATGGATAAGTATAAAAATGAAGATTTTGTATATGCAGGAACTTCAGCTGGAGCTGCTGCAGCCTCTAATAATATGATTTATCAAGGAAGTAGTAGTGAAGCTTTATTAAAAGGTGAAGTAAAAATCACAAGTGGACTTTCGTTTATTGACAACGTAATTATTGATACTCATTTTGTAAAACGTGGAAGAATTGGACGATTGTTTCAAGCTGTTGTGAGTAATCCAAAATTACTTGGAATTGGACTTGGTGAAGACACTGGACTTTTAATCACCAATAATAATGATATGGAAGCGATTGGTTCTGGTTTAGTTATTTTGGTGGATGGAAGAGAAGTAAAAGACACTAATTTAACTGAAGTTGCTCTAGGTCAACCGATTTCAATCAATCATTTGGTTACACATGTAATGAGTATGCACGATACTTTTGATTTGAGTACCTATAAAATGAAAATTCATTCTTCGCAATACGTTTAATAAAGGTTATAGGTAATAGGTTTTGGGTGATAGGTTTACCCATTATCAATTGCCCATTACCAATTGCCCAAAAAATATGAAACTAATAATCCACGGTGGTTTTTTTTCGGAATCATCTACTTCTAATGAGACGAAAGTTGCTAAACAAAAAGCTTTATTGCGAATTGTGAAAGAATCTTATGCATATATGGAAAATCATTCGGCTTTAGAAACTGTAGTTTATGCTGTTTCTTTGTTGGAAGACGATGAATTATTCAATGCTGGAATTGGTTCTCAAATTCAGAGTGATGGAAAAATTAGAATGAGTGCAGCTTTGATGGATGGAACTACAGAGAAATTCAGTGGTGTTATTAATATTGAAGACGTTAAAAATCCGATTCGAGTTGCTGAAAAATTAATGCCTTTTGACGATAGAGTTTTAGGTGGAAGTGGTGCTACAAATTTTGCGAGAGCAAATGGTTTTGAAGTTTTTTCAACGGAAATTCCGCAAAGAAGAGCTGAATATGAAGCCAAACTAAATGCAACAGGAACTGGAACTGTAGGTTGTGTAGCTTTGGATAAAAACGGGAAAATTGCAGTAGCGACTTCAACTGGTGGAAAAGGGTTTGAAATTCCAGGAAGAATATCAGATTCTGCAACCGTTGCTGGAAATTATGCCAATGCTGAATGTGGTGTAAGTCTGACTGGTGTTGGTGAAGATATTGTAAGTGGAGCAGTAGCTACAAAAATAGTAACTCGTGTAACGGATGGATTTACTTTAGAACAAGCCTTTGAAAAAACGTTCAACGAATTAAAACCTTACGATGGTTTTGCAGGTGCAATTGCCATAGATAAAAGCGGAAATATGTTTCACCAAGATTCGCATCCAAGTATGGTTTTTGCTAGTTTTGATGGGGAGAATGAGGAGGTTTTTGGGTGATTTCTATTTATTAAATGGTTTAAGTGTTCTAAATAAATCTTTTTCTGAATAAAAGTTTAAAAAACCATTTTCATCAATTACAAAATATTCATTATGTTTTTTCGTTTCTAAATAATCATATCTTTTTTTATTGTTTAATAATTTGGATTTCATTTTTTCTGAAGATTTACTACCGTCAAAATAAATAGTTTCTAAAATAATTTCATCATTTAGTTGCAATAATTTCATACTACAGCTAACATGTGGAGTTTCATCAATCCACATTCCAATAGCATCTCGAGTTTCATTTTTTAATCCTTTTATTAACGTTTTTTCTTGTTCTAGACTTAAGCCTTGAATGGTAGTGTTTAATTTATTATCTAAATATCTTGAAGTAGCCCAATAACCTTCTCCTTTTAAAGAACCTTCTAAAATATAAGAAATAAATATTTTATTAGCTTGCCTAAAAATGTCATTTTTTATTATTTCCGCAATTGAATTTAATTCTGTAATATTTATTTTATCACTTAAAAGAATAGTAATAGTTGCTTTTTCTTTATATTTAAAATAATTCTTTTCGACTATTTTATAGTTTACTTTCTCTTTGTTAGCTTTTTGGATTTGACATAGATAAGTAATATTATTTTCTTTCATATTTGGAATCAAAACACTCTCAAATTTATATGTTTTAGGAATTCTTTCCATTTGATAAAAATTAATCCCTCTTCCTTTCAAGCGATTTTTAATTTCAAGTTTATCTTTTTCCAACATTCTTAAACCAAAATAAATAGACTTGACTGCTATAAAGTCATATGAATGTTCTCCATAATTTTCAGTTATTACTCTAATTTCCTCTTCATATTTCCATCTTAAAGATTTATATCCAGACATTTTTTGGATTATGTTTTTTGGATTAATGATGTCTTTTAAATCGATACTAGGAGGTTCTTTTTTGTATATTACTGGAAAACTATAAAGATTGATAGATTGATAAGTATTTAATAAGATATCAAGATCATACTCTATGCAAAAACCTTTATGGGAATTAGCATAATGAGCCCAGAGCAGTTCGTCTTTAAATGTTTTTGATAAAGAAAAAATCCCTATTTTTTTAGTAAATTCTAATAAGTCTTTTACAGCTTCAATTACAGGTTGAAATTTTGTAGATTTATTTTTTCTAGCAAAAAAAGAAAGAATAAAATTGGATTGTTTTAAATAATTATCTTTGTTAATTGTTGTTTCACAAGGATCATTTAAACTATTAAAATCGGGAGCCCAAAAATAATTTTTTTCTAAAGAAAATAAATCTCGTTCAAATATTTTTCTATCATCACTGCCTCTATATTTATAAACTTTCATATAATTTTATTTGAAAACTAATTTAGTGAAATTATAAAACTATTTACCCATTTTCTTATAAATCCATTCCATCAAAAAACAAATTACAATTATAGAAGTTGCAGCAATCACTCCAGTTTTATTGGATTCATATTGTTGTGCTAATAAAACAAAAAAAGCAATTGTACAAAGTAAAAAACCAACTATTGAAATAATTTTATTTCCATTAATTTGTTTAGCTAATTTAAATCCAACATAATTTACAACAGCAAAAATCAATAGAAATCCAACACTTCCTGCTGTGGAAATACTTTCTAACTTTAATAAATTAGCAACTATTAATGTGGCAATTGCAGTTATCATTAATCCAATCGGTTGATTCCAAAATTTTCCAGTAAGTTGGTGAGGCAATTCGTCTTCTTCTGCAATTTCATAACTCACACGACTTCCTCCATATAAAGAAGCATTTATGGCAGAAAACGTTGAAATTAATGCTGCAATTGTTATAATAGTGAACCCCGCTTTCCCTAACATGGGTTTTGCAGCTTCAGCTAAAACATAATCTTCAGCTGATGCAATTTCTTTAAAAGGCAACGAACCCACAGTTACAAAAGCAATAATTATATAAAGTAAAATGACAAAAATAACCGAATAGAAATATGCTTTTGAAATGTTCTTTTTTGGATTTTCAATATCTGGAGCAGCATTTGCAATTAGCTCAAAACCTTCGTAAGCTACAAAAATAACCATTCCACCAGTTATAAGATTTAATGGAGTTTCCCAATTTGATAATGAGAGTTGTGTCAAATTTGTATTTCCAACTAAACCATAAATTCCAACTACAATGAAACCTAATAAAATAACCAGTTTTATAATAACAGCAATTGATTCTATTTTTCCAACTATTTTAATGCTGTAATAGTTGACTGCAGTAGCAAAAATAATGATAGCACTTACATAAATATGAAAATCTGCAGAAGTTCCAGTAATTTTGAAAAGGTTAGGAGCATAGGAACCAAAAGCTGATGCATAAAGGGATAACATTATAATGTAACTTACCCAAAGCAAATTATTAATTCCACCACTAAATACAGTTTCTCCAAAACCTTGGTTCACGAATTTCACTGTCCCACCTCTATCAGGATATGTAATAGAAAGTTTTGAATAGCTGTAAGAAGTAACTAATGCCAAAATTCCAGCTATCAAAAATGCAATTGGTGTTCCTCCTTTTGATAAAGATACAGCTAAACCTAAAACGGCAAAAATTCCACCACCAACCATTCCACCAATTCCAATGGAAATAGCATCTTTAAGTCCGATTTTATCATTCTCTTTTTTTACAGATTTTTGCATAATTTTCAATTTGGAATGCTTTATTGTTTTATAACAGGTGTTTTTAAATCTTTAAAACTCCAAAAAACCAACCTACTTATTTTGTTTCCTTGTTCTTGATTAATAGTTTTTACTTCTACAGCTCCTACTTTTTTAAGTAAGTTGTAAATCGGTTTCAAGTTTTCTTTTTTGGAAACTAAAGTCGAAAACCATAAAGATTGAGTTTTGAAATGTACACTTTCATAAATCATATTAGTAATAAAAGCTAATTCTCCACCTTCACACCACAATTCATTATTGACACCACCAAAATTTAAAGTGGGTTTAGAAGTAATTTCATTTTTTAGATTTTTGACTTTACGAATCGTTCCTTTTGTAGCTTCTGCTTTAGAACTGTGAAAAGGAGGATTACACATAGTCATATCAAAATATTCTCCTTCTTTAATGATGTTTTTGAAAATATTTCTTTTGGAAGATTGTATTCGAAGTTCAATTAAATCTTTTAAACTTATATTTGATTTTACAATCTTATCAGCCCATTTTATAGATTGACTGTCAATTTCTGAACCAAGAAATTGCCAGCCATACTCACTAACACCAATTATGGGATAGATTAAATTGGAACCAGTTCCTATATCTAAAATTTTTATTTTTTTTCCAGTTGGAATTTCACCATAAACTTCACTCAAAACATCAGCAATATGATGGATATATTCAGCTCTACCAGGAATTGGTGGACAAAGAAATCCTTTTGGAATATCCCAATAGTCAATATCATAATAGGTTTTTAATAAAGCAGCATTTAAAGACTTTACAGCTTTTGGGTTTGAAAAATCAATACTTTCATTTCCAAATTTATTAATGGAAACAAATTCTTTTAAAGTTGGAGTAGTGCTAATCAGTTGTTCAAAGTCATAGCCAAACTTAAATTTATTTCTAGGATGAAAACCTTTTTTTTCTGGAATTTTTTTCAAAATGTTTTTTGTTTTTGGTAAAGATAAAACTATTAAATAAAAAAATCCCAACCTTTCGATTGGGATTCTTTTATAAGTAAGATAAACGGTTAGACGTTTTATTTAATTTTGTTTACAATAGCTCCAAAAGCTTCTGGGTGATTCATAGCTAAATCTGCAAGAACTTTACGGTTCAATTCGATGTTGTTAGCTTTAATTTTTCCCATAAACTGAGAATAACTCATTCCGTGTAAACGAGCTCCTGCGTTAATACGCACGATCCATAATGAACGGAAGTTTCTTTTGTTTGCTTTTCTATCGCGGTAAGCATAAGTTAATGCTTTTTCTACTGCATTTTTAGCTACTGTCCAAACGTTTTTACGTCTTCCAAAGTAACCTTTGGCTTGCTTTAATACTCTTTTTCTACGTGCTCTTTTAGCAACTGAATTTACTGATCTTGGCATAATTTTAAATGTGTTTTGTAGTAGGCGTCTTATTTTTTCAAAGTACTTAGTTGCTCTAATACAGGGTTATTGAATTGTTTTAACCTAAAGAATTTTAAGGTTTTCTAATAAATTAGATAATTCTTAATTGTTCTTTAATGCTTTTCTCATCTGTTTTATGTACTAAAGCAGAGTGAGTTAAAGCTAATTTACGCTTTTTAGATTTTTTAGTCAAAATGTGACTTTTAAAAGCGTGCTTTCTTTTGATCTTTCCAGAACCAGTAACTTTGAATCGTTTCTTAGCGCTAGACTTTGTTTTCATTTTAGGCATTTCTTCCTTAATTTAATATTTATCTTACTTATTATCTTTTATGCTGAATTTATTCAACATCTTTTCTTTTCGATATAATCTTTTCGATTATTTTTTCTTTTTAGAAGCAATGAACATAATCATTCGCTTTCCTTCAAGAACTGGCATTTGTTCCACTTTACCAAACTCTTCTAAATCTTGAGCTAAACGCAATAATAAAATTTGTCCTTGCTCTTTATAGATAATTGAACGTCCTTTAAAGAAAACGAATGCTTTTAATTTAGCACCTTCTTTTAAGAATTTTTCTGCATTTTTACGTTTGAATTCATAATCATGCTCATCTGTTTGAGGTCCAAAACGGATTTCCTTAACAACAACTTGAGATGATTTTGCTTTCATTTCTTTTTCACGCTTTTTTTGCATGTAAAGAAATTTTTTGTAATCCATTATTTTACAAACTGGTGGTTCAGCATTTGGTGAAATTTCAACCAAATCTAATTCCTGCTCTTCAGCCATTCTCATGGCTTCTGAGGTTTTGTAAATTTTAGGTTCAATATTATCTCCTACAAGACGTACTTCAGGTACACGAATAAAGTTATTAATTCTGTGCGCGTCTTTCTTTTCTACTCGAGGTTGGTAACCTCTGTTGTTTCTTATTGCTATGGCTTTAATTATTTAGTTAAACTTCAAATGTTTTTAATGTTTTCTTCACTTCTTCGTTGACAAGTGAAGCAAATTCGTCAATTGAAACGGTAATATTACCTTTCCCATCTTGACCATGTCTTCTTACAGAAACTGTACCGTTTTTCTCTTCTTCCTCACCTATGATTAGCATGAACGGATATTTTTGTCCTTCAGCATCTCTAATTTTTTTACCAATTGTTTCGTTTCTGTTGTCTACGAGGGTGCGAATTTCGTGATTTTCTAGCAATTCTAAAACTTTTTTAGCATAATTTTCATATTTCTCACTCAAAGACAAGATAATAGCTTGTTCTGGCATTAACCAAAGTGGGAAATTTCCTGCTGTATGTTCCAATAAAATGGCAATGAATCTTTCCATTGAACCAAATGGTGCTCTGTGAATCATAACAGGTCTATGTAATTCATTATCGCTACCTTTATATGTAAGGTCAAAACGTTCAGGTAAATTATAATCAACTTGGATTGTTCCTAGTTGCCAACTTCTTCCTAAAGCATCTTTTACCATAAAATCCAATTTTGGACCATAGAAAGCAGCTTCACCATATTCAACAACCGTATTTAGGTTTTTGTCTTTTGCAGCATTGATAATAGCATTTTCAGCTTTTTCCCAATTTTCATCGCTACCTATATATTTTTCTCTGTTTTCTTGATCACGTAAAGAAATTTGTGCTGTAAAATTTTCAAATCCTAATGATCCAAAAACATATAATACTAGGTCAATTACTTTTTTAAATTCTTCATCTAATTGATCTGGTGTACAGAAAATATGTGCATCATCTTGAGTAAATCCTCTTACACGAGTTAAACCATGTAATTCTCCACTTTGCTCGTATCTATATACTGTTCCGAATTCTGCATAACGTTTAGGTAAATCTTTGTATGACCAAGGTCTAGCATTATATATTTCACAGTGGTGAGGACAGTTCATCGGTTTCAACAAAAACTCTTCACCTTCTGCAGGAGTGTTTATAGGTTGAAAACTATCAGCTCCATATTTTGCATAATGTCCAGAAGTAACATATAATTCTTTTTGACCAATATGTGGAGTTACTACTTGTTCGTAACCAGCCTTCTTTTGTGCTTTCTTTAAAAATTGTTCTAATCTATCACGTAAAGCAGCACCTTTTGGTAACCATAAAGGTAAGCCTTGTCCAACTCGCTGAGAAAAATGAAATAAATCTAATTCTTTTCCCAATTTCCTATGATCACGTTTTTTAGCTTCTTCAAGTAAATGTAAGTAATCAGTTAAATCTTTTTGTTTTGGGAAAGATATTCCATAAACTCTAGTCAACTGTTTGTTGTTTTCATTTCCTCTCCAATATGCACCAGCTATAGAAAGAATTTTAAAAGCTTTTATAATTCCTGTATGTGGAATATGCCCACCACGACACAAATCAAAAAAGTTTGAATGATCACAAAACGTAATCGTTCCGTCTTCAAGATTTGAAATCAGTTCAGTCTTGTATTCATTATCCTTATATATAGACAATGCTTCTGCTTTAGAAACCGAACGCATTTTAAATTCATGCTTCTCTCTAGATATTTCTAAAACTCTATCTTCAATTGCTTTAAAGTCTGCATCAGTAAATTTATCATCACCAAAATCAACGTCATAATAAAAACCATTATCAATAGCAGGACCTAATGTTAATTTAGCATTTGGAAACTTTTCTTCAATAGCTTGTGCCATAACGTGAGAAGTAGAATGCCAAAAAGCTTTCTTTCCTTCATCATTATTCCAAGTATATAATATTAATGAACCATCGGTGGTTAATTCGGTTGTTGTTTCAACTGTTGTATCATTAAAGGAAGCAGAAATAACATTTCTAGCTAATCCTTCACTAATGCTCATTGCAACATCCATAGGAGTAGAACCTTTTGTTATCTCCTTAATTGACCCGTCAGGTAAAGTAATTTGTATCATTGTGTATTTTTAATAAGATGCAAATATAAAACAAAGACTAAACACATACAATATATATAGGTTTCATTTATAAATAAAAAAAATGCACCTTTATATATAGGTGTGATTTCGATTAGTATCTTATACTTCAGTTTAATTAAAAGAGTTTTTTGTTCTGGCTCTGCATTATTTTTATGGTAAATAAGAAAAGGATGTGACTAAAAGATTAAGTTTTGCTGTTTTGATTTTAAGTTTTGGTAAGAAAAGCTAAAAAGTGGAGTAAATAAGTTCAGATAAAAGTTCAGTTATTAACAAGATTCATGGTTTTAGAATATTTTTTATAAATATAAAGTGGATTTATTTGATTGAAAAAGGGGTGTTGTGTAGGTTTGGTTTGTGATTGGAGCGCTAATAATGAAAACTGGTTAAAATTATTTTTGATTGTAAAATACACAAAACCAACTGAGTAAATATAAAATAAAAAAAAGGATAAAAAATAAATGCAAAAAGGTTTGTGTTATAGAAAAAAGCTATTACTTTTGCACCCGCAATAAAGCAGTAGTTCATATCAATATTGAGGCAGAAATTTTAGTTGAAAGGTATTAAAATTTTTCAAAAAAAAGTTTGCCAGAAATAAAAGTTTGATTTACCTTTGCCGTCCGCTAAACACGGAACAGGCAG